>JNVT01000051.1 GCA_000737985.1 Gammaproteobacteria bacterium MFB021
GTGATCCAGCATTCGCGAGCAAAGCTCGCTCCTACAGCAGACACTATCCGACGCTGGTGGATCTGGAGAAGGCGAAGCCACCAACCCTGCCAATGCCACCCAATGCAGGATTCCGCCACCTGTAGGAGCGAGCTTGCTCGCGAAGAGCGAAGCCACCAACCTCGCCACCGCCACCCATAGGGGAGGCCGTCACCCTGATCTTGTGCTGCGAGGTTATCGCTGCAGGTGACGTGATCCAGCATTCGCGAGCAAAGCTCGCTCCTACAGCAGACACTATCCGACGCTGGTGGATCTGGAGAAGGCGAAGCCACCAACCCTGCCAATGCCACCCAATGCAGGATTCCGCCACCTGTAGGAGCGAGCTTGCTCGCGAAGAGCGAAGCCACCAACCTCGCCACCGCCACCCAATGCGGGTGGTCCATTCCGTGGCGTCAAAGAGACACTGCCGGGCGATATCGCGCCGCCACGTAGGAAATTAACGTCACGACGCTTGAAAATCGGCTAGCTCCTGCTCGACCAAGGTCGTAGAGGTGTCGTCGCGTTCATGCCCGGTCGGTGTCGCTCGATGCGGCGTGGCTATCCTGGCGCTGTGTTCACAAGGTCATGATAAAACGCCTGTTTTAATGTGCGTCTCTGCTTATGCAGCGTCAGCCGGGGTTTTTGAAAAGCATTTTCACATCGCTGGGTGGGGCAGGGTCATATGTCATACATGACTACAAAAACCGCAAAAACCGGCATTTTTCGGTAAAAGCCTTACCCCCACGCCACCGAAGTACTGATTGTGGTGCTGTACCCGGGGATTCCATAGTGACCTTGCCGAACGACGCTAGACGCAGCATTGATCGAATTAAAACGTGCGTTTTTCGTCGTCACGATTTCGGCAGAGATAGTCACGAAGCCGACGCCCAAAGGAGTACAGCATGTCTATCTACCAGAGTGACCTCGACGCATTGAAGCGATTGTGTCGCGAGCAGGAAGGACGCTGGGACAATATCAATCCCGAATCGGTAGCGCGCATGCGGGCACAGAACCGCTTCCGCACCGGGCTGGATATCGCCCGCTACACCGCCTCGATCATGCGCCGCGACATGCGTGAGTACGACCGTGATCCCTCCCGCTACACGCAGTCCCTGGGCTGCTGGCACGGGTTCATCGGTCAGCAGAAGATGATCTCGATCAAGAAGCACCATGGCACCACCCAAGGGCGCTACCTCTACCTCTCCGGGTGGATGATCGCCGCTCTGCGCTCGGAATTCGGCCCCTTGCCGGATCAGTCGATGCATGAAAAGACCGCCGTGCCGGCGCTGATCGAAGAGCTTTACACCTTCCTGCGTCAGGCCGATGCACGGGAACTCACGCACCTTTTCCGTGAGCTGGATCAGGCACGCAAGCAGGGCAACGAGGTTGCAGCGCGGGGCGTGCTCGAGAAGATCGATAACTTCGAAACCCACGTGGTGCCGATCATTGCCGATATCGATGCCGGCTTCGGCAACGAGGAGGCCACCTACCTGCTGGCCAAGAAGATGATCGAAGCCGGTGCCTGCTGCATCCAGCTCGAGAACCAGGTCTCCGACGCCAAGCAGTGCGGGCATCAGGATGGCAAGGTCACCGTGCCGCACGAGGACTTCGTCGCCAAGATCAATGCCGTGCGCCACGCCTTCCTGGAGCTGGGGGTCGATGAGGGGGTGATCGTCGCGCGGACCGACTCGCTGGGCGCCGGTCTGACCCAGAAGCTGCCGGTGAGCAAGGAGCCGGGCGATCTAGCCCATCAGTACAACAGCTTCCTCTACACCGTGCCGATCTGCAGCGCCGACGATCTCGACGAGGGCGATAGCGTGATCAAGCTCGACGGCGACCTGCGCAAGCCGCTGCGGCTGGCCAACGGTCTCTACCGCTTCCGCTCGGACACCGGCGAAGAGCGGGTCGTGCTGGACTGCATCAACGCGCTGCAGAACGGGGCGGACCTTCTGTGGATCGAGACCGAGAAACCGCATATCGGCCAGATCGCCGGCATGGTCGACCGGATCCGCGCGGTGGTGCCGGATGCCAAGCTGGTCTACAACAATTCGCCGTCGTTCAACTGGACGCTCAACTTCCGTCAGCAGGTCTTCGACCGCTGGGAGAGCGAAGGCCGGGATCTCTCCGCCTACGAGCGTGCCCAGTTGATGAGCGCCGAGTACGACGACTCCGAGCTGGCGGCGGAAGCCGACCGCTGGGTGCAGAACTTCCAGCGCGATGCTTCCCGGGAGGCCGGTGTGTTCCATCATCTGATCACACTGCCGACCTACCACACGGCAGCGCTCTCCACCGATGAACTGGCCCAGGGCTATTTCGGTGAAGCGGGCATGCTTGCTTACGTGGCCGGGGTGCAGCGCCAGGAGATCCGTCGCGGCATGGCGTCGGTCAAGCATCAGGACATGGCCGGCTCCAATATCGGCGACGATCACAAGGAGTACTTCTCCGGCGCCGCTGCACTCAAGGCTGGCGGTACGCACAATACCATGAACCAGTTCGGCTGAGACTGGCTGCCCGCCGCGATACCGCGTGATCCGCGTTTTACCCTGGCCCCGGCGATCCCGGGGCTGGTTTTTTCCTGTATACCTCCCGCCTCGATGACCGCCATTTCTTGAAGACGAATGCTTTGGCGAAGACGCACGCTTTTGCGAAGACTAAGGCCTCAACTTTTTAATACCCGACATGACGGCGCGTCTCCCTCGCGATGATGGATATCGAAAATGGTTCCTGATCGCGGCCGTACTGCGCGCTAGATTGCCCCGAAATGACAGCGGATCGGCGGGGGCAACATGTTCGGTTTCGTGGACCATATCAATGCCGGTGGCGTGGCCGGCTGGTGTGTCGGCAGGAGAACCCAGCCGCTACCGGGAAAAGGGCGCTGGGCGTCCCGCGTGGTGGTGATTTCGGTCAATGATATCGATCGCTTCAGCGCTTTCTGCCAGGACCCCAGGCCGGATGTGGTGCGTGCCGGGGCCGCGCGTGACCCCCACGTGGGCTTTCGCGCGCCGCTGGCGCTGAAGCCGGGCGATCTGGTGCGCGTGCGCTTCGGTCTCGGCGGCCACATGCTGCAGAACGGCGTGGCGGTGATCGGCGATGAGCCGCTGCGCGGTCGCGCCAACGACTCGGGCTTCATGCCGCTGACGCCCTATGGCGGGCTGGATGCCTATCGCCAGCTACTCGAGCCGCTGCGTGCCCGCTTCAAGATCGAGGCCTTCCGCCCGCTGTTCGGTCAGACCGGTAAGCTGGCCGCCATGGCGCTGCAGACGCCTGAAGGGCGCACGGTGGTGCCCATGGGCATGCCAGCGGCACGGGCCCGGCGCCAGGCGCGTCTCTACCGTGAGCTATTGGCGCCTCATCGGGTCGCCTGCCCGGCGCTCTCGCTGCGGGTCGATGCCGCGGGCGGTGTCATGCTGTGTGCCGACTATGTCGCCGGCATCACCCTGGACAAGCACGGGCTGACCGATCCGCGGGCCATGCGCACGACCATCGAGTGGGCCAAGCGCCTCAACGACCTGAAGCCGAGCCCGGCGCTGGTCGCGCAACTGCGCGAACGCCATCACGCCGACCGCCTGATCGCGCGTAGCTGGCGCCAGCTGCTGGTGGGGCGGCGGGGCGGCGATCGGCGGCTGATCCTGGCCATGCTGTGGAGCGCCGGTGGGCTGCCGCGGGTATTCTCCCATGGTGATCTGCACCGGGAGAATGTCATCGTGGACGCGAGCAGCGGGCGGCCACTGCTGATCGACTGGGACAACGCTGGGCTGCTGCCGCTCGGCGCCGATCTGGCGCGACTGCTGCTCGGTGTGCCCCCACGCCAGGCCGAAGCCTGGGTCGGCGGCTCGCGGCAGCTACGCCTCGGCTGGGTCATCTTCACGTATCTCTCTCTGGCCCTGCGCCAGGCCGACTTCATCGGCAGTGCGGACGCCAGGTACCTGGCCCAACGCTTCCAGCAGCTTTCACGCCCAACGGCCGCGTCCCAGTCTTCGCCGCCAGGAGTCAGAAGCGGCCTGCTGTAGGAGCGGGCTTGCTCGCGAAGGGCGCGCCACCAGCCACACACGTCGTCACCTGCACACGAATCGGCCATGACCTTGGTCTCATGCAGTGGGGGTATCTTTGAAAGCGTCATGACCCCTCATTCGCGAGCTTGCTCGCGAAGGGCGCGCCACCAGCCACAGAGATCATCACTTGTAGGAGCGAGCTTGCTCGCGAAGGGCGCGCCACCAGCCACAGAGATCATCACTTGTAGGAGCGAGCTTGCTCGCGAAGGGCGCGCCACCAACCGCAGACATCGTTACTTGCACACGAAGCGGCCACGGCCTTGGTCTCATGCCGTGGGGGTATCTTCGAAGGCGGCATGGTCCTCCATTCGCGAGCGGAGCTCGCTCCTACAGCAGACACGACCTCGCCATCGTGGATAGTGAAGAGGGCAATGCCACCACCCCCAGTCACCATCATCCACCATAGGCACCGACCGCCTGTAGGAGCGAGCTTGCTCGCGAAGGGCGCGCCACCAACCGCAGACATCGTTACTTGCACACGAAGCGGCCACGGCCTTGGTCTCATGCCGTGGGGGGGATCTTCGAAGGCGGCATGGTCCTCCATTCGCGAGCGGAGCTCGCTCCTACAGCAGACACGATCTCGCCATCGTGGATAGTGAAGAGGGCAATGCCACCATCCCCAGTCACCATCATCCACCATAGGCACCGACCGCCTGTAGGAGCGAGCTTGCTCGCGAAGGGCGTGCCACCAACCGCAGAGATCGTTACTTGCACACGAAGCGGCCACGGCCTTGGTCTCATGCCGTGGGGGTATCTTCGAAGGCGGCATGGTCCTCCATTCGCGAGCGGAGCTCGCTCCTACAGCAGACACGACCTCGCCATCGTGGATAGTGAAGAGGGCAATGCCACCATCCCTAGTCACCATCATCCACCATAGGCACTGGCCACCTGTAGGAGCGAGCTTGCTCGCGAAGGGCGCGCCACCAGCCACAGAGATCATCACCTGTAGGAGCGAGCTTGCTCGCGAAGGGCGTGCCACCAACCGCAGAGATCGTCACATGCACACGAAGCGGCCACGGCCTTGGTCTCATGCCGTGGGGGTATCTTCGAAGGCGGCATGGTCCTCCATTCGCGAGCGGAGCTCGCTCCCACAGCAGACACGATCTCGCCATCGTGGATAGTGAAGAGGGCAATGCCACCATCCCTAGTCACCATCATCCACCATAGGCACTGGCCACCTGTAGGAGCGAGCTTGCTCGCGAAGGGCGCGCCACCAACTGCAGATATCGTCATCTGCACACGAATCGGCCACGGCCTTGGTCTCATGCCGTGGGGGCATCTTTGAAAGCGTCATGGTCCTCCATTCGCGAGCTTGCTCGCGAAGGGCGCGCCACCAGCCACAGAGATCATCACTTGTAGGAGCGAGCTTGCTCGCGAAGGGCGTGCCACCAACCGCAGAGATCGTCACATGCACACGAATCGGCCACGGCCTTGGTCTCATGCCGTGGGGGTATCTTTGAAGGCGGCATGGTCCTCCATTCGCGAGCTTGCTCGCGAAGGGCGCGCCACCAGCCACAGAGATCATCACCTGTAGGAGCGAGCTTGCTCGCGAAGGGCGTGCCACCAACCGCAGAGATCGTCACATGCACACGAATCGGCCACGTCCTTGGTCTCATGCCGTGGGGGTATCTTTGAAAGCGTCATGATCCCCCATTCGCGAGCAGAGCTCGCTCCTACAGCAGACACGACCTCGCCATCGTGGATAGTGAAGAGGGTAATGACACCATCCCCAGTCACCATCATCCACCATAAGCACCGACCACCTGTAGGAGCGAGTTGGCCCGAGAAGTGCGCCACCAACCGGAGACATTGTCACCTGTAGGAGCGAGCCTGCTCGCGAAGGGCGCGCCACCAGCCACAGAGATCATCACCTGTAGGAGCGAGTTGGCCCGAGAAGTGCGCCACCAACCGGAGACATTGTCACCTGTAGGAGCGAGCTTGCTCGCGAAGGGCGTGCCACCAGCCACAGAGATCATCACCTGTAGGAGCGAGCTTGCTCGCGAAGGATAAAGCCTCCAACGGCGGAAATCGCCATCCAGCGGCGGAAGCGCCTAAAGCCATGCGGCGTCCCAGAGCGGATAGTCCGCTAGGCGTCGCGTGAGACCCGCCCTCAGGGGATTGGCGACGATATAGCGCGCCACATCACGCAGGTCCTCCTCGCGGCGCAGGGCGCGTTCGTGATAACCGGCTTGCCATACCTGCCCACGCCGACCCAGATGGCGGTTGATCTCTCTGGCACTACGCGATTTGACCCGCTGCAGAAGCCGGGAAAGGTCCTCTTTTTCCAGCTGCAGCAGCCAGTGCCAGTGATCGGGCATGATCACCCAGCACAGCGAGGTGGCCCGACCCTGACATTGGGCTAGATAGATTTCGCGTGCCAACGTCTGCCCGGCAGCGAAATCATGGAACCAAGCTTGGCGCTGGCATGTGACCACGGTCACCGAGTAAATCCTGCCGATCTCGGAATGCCGGCCTCGGCGCAGATGCGAGGTGTGATAGCGCTCCATGAGCCTCTCCTGGCTGATCGATGGCGGCTGCCTACCTCTACATCGGCAGATGGACCCTGTAACCGAGATATTGGGGGCAAAACAGTAACATGAAGATTACCAGCGACTGTCGCGATTCGCGGACAGTCGCAAGACAAATCCTGACGTTTTATTCACCTTTCGTAGAGCACTTTACGTGGCGTTATCACACTTGTGTGCCTAGAATCGCGGTTCGGTCGATATGTGAAATCGATTCATTGAAATCGGCATAACGTCATAACTCAAAGGCGTTAATCGAGCGATTTAGGCGTAAAAGTCACGCCGCGAGTTTCGGCATCGATAACGGTAGGGAGGAAGAGTTGGCATGGGTATCGATGCCTGGTTGAGCATGGCGGCTGTGGTGGCGGTCCTGGGCACACTGGTCTTCACGCGCATCGCGCCGGACGCCATTCTGGTCGGCGCCATGGCGTTTCTGATCTTCACCGATGTGCTCACGCCGCAGCAGGCGCTGGCGGGCTTCGCCAATACCGGGGTGATGACCATCGCCGCGCTCTACGTGGTAGCGGCAGCGCTCAAGGAGACCGGGGCGATCAAGTGGATCGCCAGCCTGCTGCTCGGCCAGCCGAGCACGCTGCGCCGGGCCCAGTGGCGGGTGATGCTGCCGGCATCGGTGCTGAGCGCCTTCATGAACAACACCACCGTGGTGGCGATGTTCATTCCCGCGATACAGGATTGGTCCGGCCGCTTGCGTCTGCCGCCTTCCAAGCTGCTGCTGCCACTCAGCTATATCTCCATCCTCGGCGGGACCTGCACTCTGATCGGCACCAGCACAAACCTGGTCGTCGATGGCCTGCTGCAGAGCCGCCACGGCATCTCGCTGGGCATGTTCGAACTCACCTGGGTGGGCCTGCCGATACTGATCGTGGGTGGCGGCTTCATCCTGCTGTTCGCCGGCTGGCTGCTGCCCCAGCGCGATGGCACCAGCTCGCAGCTCGACCAGATCCGCGAGTACAGCGTCGAGGTCGACGTGAAGCCGGGCGGGCCGCTGGTGGGCAAGAGTATCGCGGAAGCGGGGCTGCGCAACCTGCAGTTCGGCTATCTCACCGATATCCAGCGCGGCGACGAACTGATGGCCGCGGTCCCGCCAGAAACCCGGCTGCAGGCAGACGACACCCTGATCTTCGTCGGCGCGCCTGAATGTGCCCGTGAACTGCGCGAAGTGCGCGGCCTGGTACCCACCAACGGCAACGTGCAGAAGCTGGAGATCGCCCACCACCGGCGCTGTCTGGTCGAGGCGGTGATCAGCCCCGATTTCACCGCGATCGGCCAGAGCGTGCGCGAATCGCGTTTCCGCTCGCGCTTCCAGGCTGTGATTCTCTCCATCTCCCGCCACGGGCGGCGGCTGGAAGGCAAGCTGGGTGACGTCGAGTTCCAGGTCGGTGACACCCTGCTGCTGGAGACCGGGCAGCAGTTCGTCGAGCAGTACCGCTACCGTAAGGATTTCCTGCTGGTCAGCCAGCTCAACGACTCCACGCCGCCCAACTTCCAGAAGGCGCCGCTTTCGCTGGGTATTCTCGGGGTCATGGTGCTGCTCAGCGCCACCAACCTGACCTCGATTCTCGAAGCGGCCTTTCTCGCCGCCGGCGCCATGCTGGTGAGCGGCTGCCTGACCATGGGCAAGGCGCGCCGCTATATCGATCTTTCAGTGCTGATCGTGATCGCCGCCTCGTTCTCGCTGGGCACCGCGATGAGTGAATCCGGCGCCGCGCAGGCCATCGCCGAGCAGGTGGTGGGGCAGATCCATACGCCCTGGCTGGCGCTGCTCTTCGTCTACGTGATGACGGTGCTGTTCACTGAGATGATCACCAACAATGCCGCCGCGGTACTGATGTTCCCCATCGCCATGGCGGTCTCCGATCAGCTCGGGGTCGACTTCATGCCGTTCGTCATCGCTGTCACCATTGCCGCCTCGGCCAGCTTCATGACCGCGCTGGGCTACCAGACCAATCTGATGGTGATGGGCCCCGGCGGCTACCGCATGCACGACTATCTCAAGCTCGGCGTGCCGCTCAGCCTGATCGTCGGCCTGGTCAGCGTCACCCTGATACCGCTGATCTGGCACTTCTAGCCGCGGCGCGAATATCAGCAACTATAGATGGAAGGTCCGCCGGTAGGAGCGAGCTCGCTCGCGAAAAGGCAAGCTTTCTTTGGCCAATAAGAGGAATTCGTCTCCACGGTAGGCAAATCGGGCCCGGCCCAATACAATCGTGTGCCTTGAGGGCCATGGATTCGGCCTACTGAATGTATCAATGTGTTCGAGGGCAGGGATCTTGCCACCGGTTATTTTTTTGGACTGCCCTAATGCTTCGGGCCTAATCCATTCCTGTAGACCGATGCCACCGCACGTATCGGGCATGTGCCCGTGCGGCGGGGCTCGGTGTCCTAGTCAATCGGGTTGATCACAAAACATGTCTAATGCTTTCCATGGGGTGTCCCGCCGCGTCGGTCGGTTAGGGAAATTCTTCCAGCTGGGGGTGCTCTCCGTCGCCATCGCTGGGTGTGCCACGCAGGGCCAGCAGGGTATTCACAACGTGCAGAACATGCGTGGTGGTGCCGCGCTCGGCCCCGAGATATCCACCTTTCTCGACAACGCCACACCCGGCAGCATCGCCGCCTTTCCCAAGAGCCCTTGGGGCTCGAACGTCTCGGTGATCGTTCAGGAGCGCTACTTCGCCGCCAGCGGCAGGCTCTGCGCGCATCTGGATATCGCGCGCGAGAGCGGGGCGGCACTGCATCAGGCCGAAGTCGCCTGTCTGGTCAAGGATAATGGCTGGTTCTCGCAGCGCCTGGTGACCCAAGTGCTGCCCGCGACCAGCAATCAGTAACAAAAATCCGCTGCAACCGCGCCCAGCGAGCCGAGTATCGTCAGTGACGACCCAGGCGGCGCGGAAGCCGCACGAACACCACAGGAAGTCTTGCATGAAACGTGCAGCATCGTTTTTCCGGGCCGGGTGCCTGGTGGCGGTAGCGTGCCTGAACGCCAACCTGGCGAGCGCGCAATCCTTCGATTCGGGTAGCGATATCCTCCCGCAGGGCCAGCAGGCCCAGTCCATGACCATGCAGCCCCAGGGCGCCAACGGTCAGAACGCCCAGCAGGCGGCGCAGGCGGTGGATGACACCCCGCGTGCCAACTGGAACAGCGATCAGTACGGGCCGGTTGACCCCAATCAGGCGCAGATCGACCCCAATACGCTGCCGCCCTTCGGCGCCAATCTCTTCACTGGCGGTTTCCGTGGTGTCATGGCCGACGGGCTCAACCCCGCCTACACCATCAAGCCCGGCGACCAGATCAACCTGCGCGTCTGGGGCGGGGTAGAACTGCAGCAGGTGCTGACGGTGGATTCCCAAGGCAACGTCTTCCTGCCGGGTATCGGCCCGCTCAACGTTCAGGGCACCTCCAACAGCGAGCTCAACAAACGGGTCACCTCGGCGATCAAGTCCGTCTACCCTGAAAACGTGCAGGTCTATACCAACCTGCAGGGCGTGCAGCCGGTGGGCGTGTTCGTGACCGGCTACGTCAAGAATCCCGGCCGTTACTCCGGCACCCCCAGCGACTCCATTCTCTACTTCCTCGATCAGGCCGGCGGCATCGAACAGGCGCTGGGCAGCTATCGCCAGATCGTGGTCAAGCGTAACGGCCGCGCGATCGAAACGGTCGATCTCTACGATTTCCTGATCAACGGCAACATGCCGCGTACTCAGTTCCGCGATGGCGATACCGTTGTGGTAGAGCAGCGCGGCCCGGCGGTCGCCGTGGTGGGTGATGTCGAAAAGCCGTTCCGCTACGAGCTGGCGGGCGAACAGCTCACCGGTGGCGATGTGACCAACCTCGCGCGCCTGCGCGCCGGCGTCTCTCATGTGCTGCTGCGCGGCAGTCGCCCCAGCGGCCCGATCGCGCGTTACCTGACGTTGAGCGAGTTCCGCGAAGCCAACGTCGAGAAGGGCGATGAAGTGCTGTTTAGCGCCGACCAGCGCGCCGAAAGCATCGTCGTGCAAGTAGAGGGCAGCTACTACGGCCCCTCGCGCTACGTACTACCGCGTGACGCCCACCTGGGGGAGTTCCTCAACGCGATCAGCGTGCCCAAGAGCATGACCAGCTACAAGGACATCTCGATCCGCCGCGAGAGCGTCAAGGAGCAGCAGAAAGAGTCGCTCAATGAAAGCCTCGACCGGCTCGAGCAGACCTATCTGGGTTACCCCTCGCGCACCGCCAAAGAGGGCGAGATCCAGGTTCGCCAGGCCGAGCTGATCCAGAAGTTCGTGCAGAAGGCGCGCCAGACCCAGCCTACCGGGCGCCTGGTCGTGGCCCGCGGCGATAACATCGCCGATGTGCGCCTGCAGGATGGCGATGTGATCACCATCCCCGAGATCTCCGATTCCGTACTGCTGAGCGGTGAAGTCACCATTCCGCAGGCGATGGTCTTCACGCCCGGCATGAGCGCCAGTGATTACATCCAGCAGGCGGGTGGCTTTACCCCGCGTGCGGATGACGACCAGGTACTGGTGGTTCACAAGAACGGTGCCGTGGTTCACGCCGGCGATACCAAGATCCGTGCCGGAGACGAGATCATGGTGCTGCCTGCCGCACCGACCAGCAATATCGAGCTGGCCAGCAGCATCACCCAGATCCTTTATCAAGTGGCCGTGGCGACCAAGGTCGCGCTGGATCTCTGATAGCGAGCACAGGACCCAGCCCCGTCCCGGTGACGGGGCTTTTTCTTGATGGGGTCATCAGGAGAAGACGTGAAGAGACACTGTTCAAGACGCTTTAGATTGAAGCCACAGGGGAAGTGTCATGAGTGACGTGACCAACGCCTCTCAATACAAACCCAGAAGCGCGCTGCGCGTGACCTGGGATGTCTGGTCGGCGATGACCCTGCGGGAGTTCATCGCGCGCACGACCGCTGACCGCATGGCCTGGTTCTGGATGATCTTCGAGCCGCTAGCGACCATTGGCATCATGATTTTGATTCGCTCTCATTTTATGGGTGGGAGGCATATATCTGGCGCGGATTTTATACCGTGGATGATTACTGGCTTGATGGGCTTTTATCTATTTAGGGCCTGTATGATTCAGCCGATGGGGGCGATCAGTGCCAATAAAGGCTTATTTACCTATCGCCAAATAACGCCTTTCGATGCGGTTATCGTTCGATGCTACGTAGAAGGAATGTTGCAGAGTTTTGTGTTTTTAATTTTTATTCTAGTGGGTGGCCTTTTTAAAATAAACATGATGGCTGATCATGCTTTTGGTGTGATGATGGACTGGTTTTCGCTATGGGCTTTAGGTACCGGTATGGGGATTCTCTTGTCGGTTGTCAACGGTTTGGTTCCTGAGCTAGGGAAAATAATCAGACTTATGACTCTGCCGCTTTTAATACTATCTAGTGTCATAATACCCGTATCCATGTTGCCCCATAAGATACAAGAATATCTGGCTTGGAATCCTATTTTGCACGGGCTGGAAAGTATGAGGCTGAATTATTTCGAATTTTATCATTCTATTGATAAAGTTAACCTGACGTATCTTTGGCTTTGGGCGTTGTCCAGCATGGTAATAGGCTTAATGATGCATATTCGTTTTGCGCCGCGCCTGAAAATGCTTTGAGTGCGAGAAAATATGATTGAGATCCGAAATCTCTACAAGCGCTATCATGGCCCGTTCGGCGGCGACTGGGTGTTGAAAGACATCAATCTGACTTTCCCTGATAACGTGAGCGTTGGCTTGATTGGCCGAAATGGCGCGGGTAAATCCACGCTGTTGCGCTTGATCGGTGGGATGGACTTTCCGGACAAAGGTACGATCAAGCGTAAGGCAAGGGTCTCTTGGCCTATTGGGCTGGCCGGTGGTTTCAAGGGCAGCATGACAGGTAGGCAGAATGTCAAGTTCGTCGCGCGCATTCATGGTGAGCGCAAGAATTTGCACGAGCTCATCCAAAGAGTGCAAGACTTTGCCGAGATCGGTAAATCCTTCGATGAACCTGTGAGCACTTACTCCTCTGGCATGCGCTCACGTCTGGCCTTCGGTCTTTCACTGGCGTTTGATTTCGATGTTTACCTCTCTGATGAGGCGACGGCAGTGGGGGATAGAGCCTTCAAGCAAAAGGCCAGTGACGCTTTCAAGGCTCGGGTTAATACCGCCAGCTTGATCATGGTTTCTCATGGTGAAGGTATCTTAAAAGATCTCTGTCAGGCAGGTGTATTGCTGGAAAAGGGTGAAGCGACTTGGTATGACGATATCAACGATGCTATCGCCCAATACCATGCTGGCTCTGGCAAGAAATAATTTATCGAGTAGGGTGTTTGACGTGAATAAACGGTTTAATCGAGTTAAAAGCATGGCCAGACGGCAGCCTCACTGGGTCATATGTATAGTCTTCATCTCCTTAATTAGTTTTTATTGGGCGGTATGGGCGTCTGACCGCTATGTTTCTCATGCCCATGTGATTCTGGAAAGCCCGCAGATTTCCACGCCGGAACTGAGCTTTAGCTCTTTGCTTTCCGGCGGGGGGGGCAAAAATACGGCTGATATGATGCTGTTGCGTGATTATATGCTCTCGACGGATATGCTGCATTATCTAGAAAAGAAAGCCGATTTTCGGCAGCACTATTCCAGTTATGGCGATATTTTTAGTCGCTTGAATAATGAGCAGGCGCCGACAGAAAAGCTACTCGATTATTATCATGGAATGGCGCACGTAGAGCTTGACGAATATGCCGGCGTGTTGAGGCTTGATATTCAAGCTTTCACACCCGAAGAGGCCAATAAAATTGCCAATCTGATGCTGCAGAAGGGCGAGCAGCATATGAATGAGATGGGGCAGCGGCTGGCAGAACAGCAGGTGAAATTCCTTGAGAAGCAAACGGGAATACTAGAACAGCGTTTCGAAGATACGCGTCAAGATTTGCTTGAATTTGAAAATAAGAATGGCTTGGCTTCACCAACAACCACTGTGCAGAGTCTAGGTACTATTGTAGCTAAGCTTGAAGGTGAATTAGCGAGTCTAAAAGCTCAGCGAGCTGCTATCGCAAGCTATCAAAGCAAGAATTCGCCACAAATGGTGAGCTTAAGGAGTCAAATCACCGCACTACAGAATCAAATCGATGAGCAGAAGAGGCGTTTGGCAGCACAATCTGGCAATGCGCTAAACGCTGTGTCTAGTGAATACCAGACATTGCAGCTTCGGGCGCAGTTTGCCCAGCAGGCATACTCAGGTACGCTTGCTGCCTTGGAAAATACTCGGGTCGAGGCTGCTCGCCAACTCAAACAGCTTTCTGTGCTGCAGTCGCCCACGATGCCAGAGTATCCAGAAAAGCCTGAACGCATCTATATGATTGCGGTGTATGCCGTGATTGCTTTATTCCTCACTCTCATTGTTAATATGTTGATCTTGATAGTTAGAGATCACAAGGATTAATGAGTCAGCAGGGTTAACGTTGTTTTAGCTGCCACATGGAGGTTCTTGAAGTGGAAAATGTAAAAATAGCAGTTATTGGGTTAGGTTATGTGGGTTTGCCGTTGGCTATCGAATTTGGCAAAAAATTTTCCACAGTTGGGTTTGATATCAAAGAAAACCGTATCCAGCAACTTGACGATGGTGTTGACATTACGAGAGAGGTGACTCGCGAAGATTTAAATTCTGCAGCCGCTCTCAGTTTTACTTGTAACGAAGAAGGTATACGCGATGCTAACGTCTATATAGTAACTGTACCGACGCCGATAGATGACCATCGTCAACCCGATCTGACGCCGCTGATCAAAGCTTCTGAGTTACTAGGTCGTGTGATTAGTAAGGGCGACGTGGTTATTTATGAATCGACGGTCTACCCAGGCGCAACAGAAGAAGACTGCATTCCCGTTGTGGAGCGGGTTTCTGGCTTGGTGTTCAACAAAGATTTTTACGCAGGTTACAGCCCCGAGCGCATCAATCCTGGTGATAAAGCCCGCCCTGTTTCAAAAATCATGAAGGTCACTTCTGGGTCTACACCAGAAATAGCAGAGTTTGTTGATCAGTTATATAAAAGTATTATTGTTGCTGGTACTTTTAAAGCTAGTAGCATAAGAGTGGCCGAAGCTTCCAAAATTATTGAAAATACTCAGCGGGATGTAAATATAGCTCTCGTCAACGAGCTTTCGATGATATTTTCTCAGATGGGTATTTGTACGGCGGATGTTATCGAGGCAGCTTCAACCAAGTGGAACTTTATAAAGCTGCAACCTGGCCTGGTGGGAGGACATTGTATCGGTGTTGATCCCTACTATCTCGTTCATAAGTCTATGTCGGTAGGGCACATCCCGGATATAATCAGGCGTTCCAGGGAAATTAATGATGGAATGGCTCGATTTGTTGCTTCCAAGCTTGTAAAAGCAATGATAAAAGAAAAGCATGTTGTAAGTGGAGCAAAGGTGTTGATTCTCGGGGTTACATTTAAAGAAAATTGCCCAGATATTCGTAACACTAAAGTCGTGGATCTTGTGAAAGAACTTGAATCTTACGGCATTGATGTTGAGCTATATGATCCTTGGGTAGATGAAGATGAGCTGTTTTGTGAATATGGATTAAAGCTTACTCGTGAGCTTTCGCAAGGGGTTTATGATGCAGTTGTTGCTGCGGTTAAGCACGAGCAATTTGTTTCTATGGGGGATGATGTGTTAAAGCTAGGTAAACCAGAGGCTGTTTGTTTAGACATGAAGGGTATACTCCAATCTAACAGCTCAAATATTGTTAGGATGTGAGGGTAGATGAACAACGAAGTGAGCTCTAAAGAGGTGGGTTTGGTTAAGAAATCAAACCATTTCGATCCCAAATGGTACGTCGAAAAGTATCCTGATGTTGCAATTTCCGGTCTTGACCCGGCATATCATTTTGCAAAATACGGGAAGCTTCTATTGCGGGATCCTGGGCCTAGCTTTTCTACATTTTTTTATCTAGGCATAAGGCCTAAACTGAAAAAGAAAAATATCAATCCTGTTATACACGCTATGCAATCAGATAAAAAAGATTGCATCGATAGTGGCGTTGTTTTGGAATGTGCTCATAAGCTGGCGCTAGCAGGGAATAGTAAATTGGCTGTTAAGTTGGCAAAAGAAAACTTGCCAGAACGGTTAAAATATAGCGTTAGTTTAATCGAAGCAAACATGTCGCTAGAGCATGGAGACGAAAAGGGGTGGCTCGAAAAGCTAAATGCATATTTGTCGGAGTTCTCCATTTCCCCTGTTCTGTTAAAAAACAAAAAAGAAGCTAAGATTATAGAGCGGCTGAGCTGTGTTCCAGGAAAAACAATTTCTGTCGGGCCATTAATAACAGTAATTATGCCTGCTTGGAATGCAGAAGCAACCATCAAAGACGCAGTGCTTTCAATCTTGAATCAAACTTGGCGGAATCTCCAGTTGATTGTTGTAGATGATTGCAGCGTTGATGAGACTTATGGAATACTCCAAGCGATTGCATCGACAGATTCCAGAATGAAGGTTTTGAGGAACAGTACCAACGTTGGTCCTTATGTTTCCAAGAATATCGCAGTAAAACACGCTGAGGGAGATTACATTACAGGACACGATGCTGACGATTGGGCCCACCCTGAGCGTCTAGAGAAGCATATAGGTTTCATTCAAGAGTCACACTATCCCCGTGCTAGTTTGACATATATGCTTCGGATCAAGCCTGATGGAAGTTTCTCAAGCATCAGCAAGTTGAGTAGTTTTACTTTGGATGGAGTCGCTCGCAGAGCATCAATCTCTTGCATGTTTGAGAAAACTTTCTTTCAGCGTCATTTAGGTGCATGGGATAGTGTTCGTTTTGGCGCAGACAGTGAAATTATTTCTCGTGCAGAAAGTCTGCTTGGGGATGAATTTAAGTTTTATTCAACAATCGGAATGATTTGTCTCGATTTGGATTCTAGTCTTACAAACGACCCAGAGCATGGAATTCGTTCTAATAATGGTTCTTTGTCGCTTTCTCGTAAATTATATCGTGATAGCTGGAAAAACTGGCATCTTCAAAATCTAAGGTGGGGTAATTCTAAACTTGATTTCCCACAGTCTGATCGAATATATGACGGGCATGAGAAAATGGTTGTGTGCTACGCTGATCAAGTGTCTGCACTGAGTTCATATAATAATGAGGAGGGGAAGCTTTGAATCACTATATTGTCACTCGTTTGGGAGTTGGTATCAGTAGGAAGAGCTTTTACGATCATCATATAAAATTGCTTAAAGAGGGGCTAGCTGTTTGCTTTTCAAAACAAACTGATAGTCGATTTGTGTGGATTTTGATTGTTGATGCTAAGATTCCAGACTCATCTTTTGATGAGCTTAGGAATTTGATTAGATCGGCAAATGGGCGTGTGATGAAATACGACCCTATAAAAAATATGCGAATGCTTCCAAGAACAGCTAAGGAGATTGTTGGCGACATTGATTCCCCCTATCTAATGACTCGAATAGATGATGACGATATTGTTACTAACGATTTTGTTGCGACTCTCAGAAGTGAAGCTGAAAAGTTTACAAAACATCACTCTTCGATCGCGCTCGCCGATGGGGTTAATTGTCATTTAGAGCACGGATGCTACACTCCATACTATCATCCTACTACCCCCGTTGGGGTAAGTGTGTACTCCTTGTCAGGCAAAGACATTAATGTATATGCAGGTAATCACAATAAAATGCATGAGAGGACGAATCTTCGTGGCGGCGATGTGAAGATAGTTCGCACGAATGAACCTGTATGGGCATATATAAGATGGGGAGGGTCTGATAGCGCGGCCTACAGAGGCTCTTCAAAGCCTTCAAATGGTAGGCCGCTTTCTGAACTTCGGGATGACTTCCTGTATAAATGTGGTTTAAGCCACGATTGGTTTGAGAAAATAAGCGGTATACATGATGCTGATTCGGATTTTCGACCAGAAATTGTTGGGACGAAAAAAGCTAGGTTGGCGTTAAAAAATGAGTACCTGAATATTTTAAGTGGTCTGGACGAGAATGACGACCGGTACTCAGACAAAGCAGAGGCTCTTACTGCTGCTTTCTACGCGATATAAAAAGCAATAAATGGTGCGCAGGTTGTTTGATGAAACGTATAATAGATGAAGGTTTTCTTGAGGCATTGGAGCGATTCAATATATTCCAGGCTAGAACTGGTATGAATCAAAAGGCAACAGAGTACAAGAATCGTTTTAAGGTCGGGGGTGAAATTGAATTCCATCCTTCAACTGTAATAGAAAGTTATTCAACGATAGCCGCAGGTAATCGATTGTTTTCGATGGGGGCATTTTCAGCTCTTGCATCTTCGCTTACTTATGGTTCGACAGTAGGCCGATACGTTGAAGTTGCATCTCATGTGAATCAGCCGAAATTTAGGCACCCTTATGAAGCTGTAACGATAAACTCTGCAGCTTTTAACTTTTTTCGTGAGTATACTAATGCTTATTATAAGAGCTACCAGGAAAATAATTCTGTCTCTTTGGATTTGAATTCCATATCTACTCCCCAGCCTCAGAAGAAGCCAATAAAAGTCGGGAGCGATGTGTGGATCGCAGGAGATGTTGTGCTGAAAGGAGGTGTGGATATTGGTAATGGTGCGATTGTAGCTAGTGGGAGTTATGTTAACAAAAACGTCCCTCCTTATGCCATCGTCGGAGGTTATCCTGCTAAGGTTATTAAATATAGGTTCCCTAAAGAAATTATTGACGAATTGGAAAGTTCTACTTGGTGGGACTATGAGCTTGGTGACATGCAGCGCCTAGGCTTTGATTTTTCTAACCCTGTTTCTTTCCTTAAGCAAATTAGCGATAAAGGCAGTTATCTTAGAAAGTTGTCCGTTGAAAGGTTTTCACCATTATTGCATTTTGCAACTGGTGATGGTCGACTTTCTAAAAGTGGGCGTTTGATCACCTCTGCTTGGAAAGTTTTATGTTATAATTCTGAGCGCTCGCTTTTTTATCAAAGCGAAGTTGGTCTGGAGTCAAGCGAGGATATTGTGAGGCTTAGCCCGGATGGCGGTTTTCTAGTACACTCTTCCGGCGGCTATGTATGTCGCGATAAAGACGGCTTCTTTATTGACGGTTCGCCTTCTGAGCGAACTATTTCAGTGAAATTTGAGGTTGGTGATAAAGTTTCCCTTTATGTCCCTTTTGGAGGTGGGTGTTTTGTGAGTGCTGGTCCAAAGGAGGTTTCTTTTAAAAAAGAGTCGAGGGCTTGGGAGTCTTTCTTGGTAATGTGACGTTTGCTCTTGTCCTCTCGGAGTCTGCTTGTGTGATGGAATGTTATTGATGTTTACATGTTGTTTTTTGAGGGTTTTTTAGTTTTTACCTGTGGTGCTGGTGCTGGTGCTGGTGCTGGTGCTGGTGCTGGTGCTGGTGCTGGTGCTGGCAATAGTCCGGACGTGGAACCTGCTTCCTGTTTTTCGGTTGATTTTTGATTGATTTCAAGGTGGGCTTTTGCGTAAATTTTTTGGCACCGATGGTGTTCGCGGTCGAGTCGGTGAATTTCCCATGACGCCCAGTTTTGCCATGAAGTTGGGTTGGGCTGCCGGACAGGTTCTCGGTGCGGAAGGAGTTCGCGAGGTTCTGATTGGTAAAGATACTCGCGCCAGTGGGTACCTGCTCGAGTCCTCTCTTGAGGCCGGATTCTCCGCGGCGGGAGTCAATATTGCCTTGGTAGGGCCACTACCAACACCTGCCATTGCCTATTTGACGTCGACGTTCCGTGCGGATGCCGGCCTGGTTATCAGTGCATCTCATAATCCTTACTACGATAATGGCATCAAGATATTCGGTCGTGGGGGGCTCAAGCTCAATGATGCCCAAGAGCGCGAGATAGAGCATTACCTTCAAGTGGCTCTCGATGGCGGAATGACCTGTGTATCCTCCGAGAAACTTGGTAAGGCACGGCGTATCGAAGATGCATCCGGTCGCTATACTGAGTATTGCAAAGCGACCCTGCCAAGCCATTTGAGTCTGGATGGGCTCAAAATCGTCGTAGATTGTGCCAATGGTGCGGGCTATAAGGTCGCGCCTGCTGTTTACCGCGAGTTGGGTGCCAGCGTGGTGGCAATCCATGCAACACCAGATGGTTTCAATATTAACGAGCAGTGTGGCGCCACAGCCATGCAAAGCTTGTGTGATGCCGTGCAGGCTGAGGGCGCAGACCTCGGTATCGCCCTCGACGGTGATGCAGACCGATTGATGATGGTAGATCACACCGGCGCTGTGGTGGATGGTGATGAACTGCTGTATTTGCTCACACGCCAAGCCAGAGCCGCCGGGTATCAGGGTGGAGTCGTGGGCACCCAGATGAGTAACCTCGGGTTGGCGCACGCACTCGAATCGATAGATGTGCCTTTCATTCGTGCCAAGGTCGGTGACAGGTACGTCATGCAGCAGCTCGAGGAGAAAGGCTGGCGCATTGGTGGCGAAACTTCCGGCCATTTGATCAACCTGGATCACGCTTCCACGGGCGATGCCATCGTGGCCTCTTTGCAGGTGCTTGCCTGCTTGCTCGACCAGGGCGCTAGCTTGCATGAGGCCAAGCAGGGGCTACATAAGCTACCACAGACTTTGATCAACGTTCGTTATCAGGCCCAGTCGGGGATAGACCCTGTCAAAGAGCCAGAGGTGCGGGATCTCGTCGAGAGCGTCACTAGGGATTTGGGTCAAGAAGGGCGTGTATTACTGCGTAAATCCGGCACCGAGCCGCTCATCCGGGTGATGGTCGAAGCCATGGATGCAGCCACGGCTCAGAAGGCGGCAGAGCGTATCGCAGACAGCATCCGCCAGGTTGTCAGTTGATCAGTTGCGTTCCCCTGTCCCCATTTCTATCGAATTAGATGAACTTTTTTGTCGCGCCACAAAGTGAGTTTTTGAATCTGATGCGAGCAATAAGCACGGTAAAGGAATCATGTTAATTACTGGAAAGCGGCCCCGCGCAGTTGCCACTGCACCGCTGCAGAGCCTGGCTCAGGGGGCTATGTTTTGGCGGCCAGATCAAATCGAAGCCTCGGCGTGGCTTGATCATTTGCCCTGGATTTTTTGGCTACTGGAAGCGTCCCAGCCGCAGCGCTGCGTCACTTTGGGTGCGCGGCCTGGTAGCCCGCATGGCGTGTTTTGCCAAGGCCTTGGTCGTTTGGGTTTGTCCGGCGAGAGCTTTCTTGTGGCTGAAGGCCCGCGGGCGGAAGAGCTCCACGCCATGACGGACCGTCGTTATGGTGGTTTGGCGCGGCATCTGCAGATGCCCCCCCACCGCGCGGCGAAGCAGATAGAAGCTGGTAGTGTGGATATCCTGGCGCTGGATCTGGAGCCGGCGGACCCGGATATGGATGAGCTGCTGGAGCGGTGGATACCCCGGCTGTCTCATCAAGGCGTCGTGTTGATTCCGGGCATCAATCGTCACGAATCGGGGTGTCTCGCTCATCACTACTATGCGGAGCTTCAGAATCGCTATCGCTCCGTGACTTTTCATCATGGTGATGGCTTGGGTGTGTTGGTGGTGGGCGAGGCGCCGGCCGAGCTGGTAGAGACGCTGCTCAATCGCTGGGCTGCTCCTACGGCCGCGCGTACCGTGCGTGAGGTCTTCGCCAGGCTGGGTCGGGGGTGCGTCGATCAGGCTTTGGCGGAAACACAGGCTCAGCGGCTGCGCGAGACGGCCTCACGCTTGGATCATGTGGCTAGGGAGCGTGAAGAGCAGAGTGCCAATCTGAGCAACCTGCAACAAACCCTGCGCGAACGCGAAGAGGCGCTGGCTGAGCTGGAAGCCGACAAGCTGCATTTGGCCGAGAATTTGTCCGATGCCCATGGTCAGCTTCAGGCGCTCCAGCTCGAACTTCAACAGGCGCAGACAGATTTATACGATGTCGAGCAAAAATTGGAGGCGTCCGAGGGTCAGCGTCAATCACTCGAACGGACTCTGGCCCAGAAGGAGCATGACCTCCAGAAGCGCTTTGAAGAGCTAGCGACGCTAACGGCCTTGGCAGAGAAGCGCGATGCCGAGTGTCAGGAGCTAAGAACGGCCCTGGCACGTGCCAAGGCTGAGTCAAGTAATGACGCCGCTGCCGATCAAGCAGCGCGTGTGAGCGCGCTCGAAGCTGAGCTGCGCCAGAAAAATGAGAATATCGGGACGCGCTTCAACGAGCTGGCGATACTGACTCGGATGCTGGAATCCCGCGATAGTGAAATCGCCAGCCTCAATGCAGCACTAGCGGAAGCCAAACGCGCTGCTAATCAGAATGCGCGCCCAACGGAGGCTCCGCCAGCGGTCTCGCCAAGAGAGACAGCCATACCTAGTGCCGTCAAGTCTGTGGCTGTCAAGCCGGAACCTGAGCCCATGGCGTCAGCCAAACCGTCTCCGCAGCCGGGTGCCAGGGCGGCAAGCGCCGCCTCGCGCTGGGCCATTGGCCACTTTCCCTTTGGTGCAGAGCGGGATAAGCGCAAAGAGCGCAGGAGACTACGCCGTAAGCGTCTTGAGGCAGTGGCCGAAATCGAGGCGAGTGAATGGTTCGATGCCCAATGGTATCTCAAGCAGTATCCGGATATCGCTCAAGATTCAGACTATGGCAAAAACCCTGCTTTGCATTATCTGAAGTTCGGCGGTTTCGAAGGCCGTAACCCCTCGCCATATTTTGATAGCGCCGCCTATCTGGAAGCTTACCCAGACGTCGAGATGACAGGAGTCAACCCGCTGTTGCACTTCATTCGTGATGGCATCAAGGAAAACCGCGAGCCAATGCCCTGATGCTTAATGCGATCAAGCGGGCAGCGCTGCGATTGGGGCTTATGCGGCGCAGGCCAGGGCCTGAGCTGGCGCTGATTGTCGGGTCGTCGTGGTTCGATGCGGGGTGGTATCGGACGCAGGCTGACGCCCTTGGCGTGTTTGACAGCGAAGAGAAAGCTGCCGCGCACTATCTCTCAAGTGGTTGGCATCAGGGTCTTTCTCCGGGCCCGCTGTTCGATAGTGCCTGGTATCTGTCCGCCTATCCGGATGTTGCGGCTGCCGGGCTCAACCCGTTGGTGCATTTCCTCAAGTTTGGCCGTCACGAAGGGCGCCTGCCCAGGCGCAACCGTGCACTGGCCAGAGATTTCCATCTCTGGCGCGGGGCTGGTGGCGCCATGGTCGCTCGGCTAGAGGCGCTGATCGACGCGCCGGATGCCAGCGAAGAAGAACGTGGCCATGCACGCTGGGCTTTGGCGCGCTGGCACGCGGTCCATGCCGAACCGGCTCGGGCCGCCGGTTATCTACTGCCAGAGCGTCGCTTGATCACTTGGCCTGATGGCCCGGCGCCGGGCTTGCTGGCGCTGGAGTGCCTTCATAAGGCTGGCGCAGCCGCGGAAATGCTCGATCATGTGCTGTATACGCTGGTCTCCCGTTGGCCCAGTGACTTCAATGTCGCGCTTGCCCAGGCCAATTTCTCTATCTGGCGTGGGGCGCCCGATGAGCTGGTATTGGCGTCTCTCAACGCGGCTTGGCAGGCGAGAGGTTTGGCCACATTGATTGCCGAGCCCGGCGCCTTGCCATTGATGGATCGTCTGCGGCCGTCTGCGCAGAACCAACCCGTCGCTAAAAACGCGGCACTTGCCAGTGTTATCCTGCCGATCTTCAACGCGTCGGCTAGCGTGGCGACTGCCATCCGCAGCCTGTTCGCCCAGCGCGGGTGCCGGCTTGAAATCATCGCGGTCGATGATGCCAGCAGTGATGACACCCTGGCGATTCTCGAGCGTTTAGCGGCTGAGTGCCCGCCGCACATGACCTATCGGATTATCCCTCTGCCCTATAATCAGGGCGCTTATACTGCACGTAACGCGGGTCTGGCAGCGGCGGCGGGAGAACTGATCACTACTCACGATAGCGATGATTGGGCGCACCCAGATAAATTGAGGTGCCAAATTGAATCGATTAGCCGGTCGAGGGAGGCAGGAAATGCGACAGTTGCCTGTATCAGCCATTTGTCCCGCACCACACCATCCTTGGAGTTTCAGCGCTGGTTGATAGATACAGAAGGTTGGATTCAGCGTAATATCTCATCTTTGATGTTTAGCCGAGAAGTGCTCGAACAGCTAGGCTACTGGGATGAAATACGGGCCGGGGCTGATTCGGAATATGTCCGACGAATACAGGCAGCGTTTGGAAATGGTGCTCTCATCGATGTCGAGCCAGGTGTGCCTTTGGCTTTCGCCCGGGCCCTAAATAGTTCTCTCAGCCAGCAGAGTGATACTCACGTAGTAACCCAGTTCAGTGGTGCTAGAGCGCAGTATATGAGCGCCGCACAACGCTGGCATCAGCGAAGAGCCGCGCGGGGAGGAATGCCTTTTCTGCCACGCGCTGCCTCGCCGAGGCCATTCCCGGTGCCGGAAGCCTTGTTGAGGCAGGCGGTACCGGTAGTGGATCAGGATGAGCGCGACCTAATCGAGATGTCGGGTTTGTTCGACGGCGGCTGGTATCTCCGCCGCTACCCGCAACTCCACGATACCCGAGTCGAGGCTTTTGACCATTACTGGCGTGAAGGGCGCTTTCTGGGGATGGACCCGGGGCCCAACTTCAGCCAGAGCGGCTACGGGCATCAATTGGATAGTGAACTCCTCACCGCGCAGGCGCTTTCGCACTATCTAGAAACCGGGCGCGCGCAGGGTCTATCGCCATTGCCCGAGATTTCTGGCCGGCAGGCGGCGCGCCCGGACGCAAAAACGCTTCTGCTATGCGGGCATCAGGCGGGGGAACGGCTCTATGGGGCCGAGCGCAGCCTTATTGACGTCGCTAGCGGGTTGGATGAGCTGGGCTATCGGCTGATCGTCGCCTTGCCGGAAGCCATCAATACAGATTACGTGGCGCAGCTTCTCGAGCTTTGTCATCGGCTGGTGCTCATTCCGTATGGTTGGCGTCAGAGAGGGCGTGAGCCTGAAGAAGAGACCATTGGGCACTTCGTTGGGTTGATCCAGCGACTGAGCATCGATGCGGTGGCGACCAATAGCCTGGTTCTGCAGGAGCCCTTGATCGCAGCCAAGCGCTGTGGCTTGCCAGCCGCGATTCACCTACGCGAGTTGCCGCGGGGTGATGCCGCCCTGTGCGAGACACTGAACGCCGATGCCGCCTGGATCATCGACAAGACCCAGGAGGCCGCGGATCTGCTGATCGCCAATTCTCGTTTCACCCGAGATGAATTCCTTACGTTACCGCTGGGTAGCGAAGGCGGAGATTCCGTGACAGAGGGTAGCCAAACTTCGGTTGCCTTGGCGGTGGTTCCCAATACCATTGATATGGCGCCTTTGCTGGCACTGGCGCCGCCTGTGTTAGAGGCGGTGGCTGAGGCTTCTTGCCCGCTGCGAGTGGGCATCCTCTCCAGCGGCCACGTCAAGAAGGGGCTTTCAGATCTCGAGGCGTTGGCGTCTGCTCTGGAGGCGCGTGGGGTCGCTATGCACTTCGTTGTCTTCGGCACTGCGAGTGCCGAGCTCAAGGCGATGGCACGGCGTATCGCAGAGCAGGCCGGGCGATGCCAGGTCGAGCTTGCGGGCTATGTGTCGTCGCCGCATGAGGCCTTGGCGCGTGTCTCGGTCGTATTGAGCCTGTCCCATTTCCAGGAGTCGTTTGGGAGAACGGCGCTGGAGGCGATGGCCGCCTCCAGAGCCTTTGTCGGCTATCGTCATGGCGCGCTGCCTGAAGTGGTGGAAGGCTGTGGTACCTTGGTCGAGCTGGGTGATATCGAGGCCCTGGCGGATGCGCTTCTCACGCTTGCCGCTTCGCCAGAGCGGCTGATGCGGTTGGGGGAGATGGGGCGACAGCGCGCCATGGACCGTTTCGGCCGGGCATCTTTTGTGGCCTCATTGGGTGAGGCCTATTCAAGGCTTTTTGCCAATTCGACAGGTTGAGCGCAGGGCCGTGGCCGTTCGAAGGTACGAACATGGCCTAGGGCTCCCGGAGTAGGCAAGAGCGACTGTATTGGAGTCTTTGGTGAAGCTGGCGATTGCGGCGATTGTAAAAGATGAGATGGATTCACTGGCGGAGTGGGTGGCTTATCACCGGGTCATCGGTGCCGACCACTTCCTGATTGCAGACAACGGCAGTACGGATGGGACGCGCGAGTGGTTGATGTCGCTCGATCAGGAAGCCTGGTTGCAGCACGTTGATGTCGCGACACCACCGGAGACACCGCCTCAGTTGGTCGCCTACGACAAGCTGATGTCGATATGTCCTCCCGATGTGGATCTGGTCTGCTTCATAGATGCTGACGAGTATGTCATGCCCATGAACGAGCAGAGCCCGGACCCGGATCCCAAGGCCTGCCTCCACCGCTGGCTGGAGTCCAGATTCCAGAATAATAGTGTGAGTGCTGTCGTCATCAACTGGGCCTGTTTTGGCTCTTCCGGGCATAAGTTCAGGCAGGAAGGCCTCGTCATCGAGCGCTTCCAGATGCGGGCCAAGAAAGAATTCCCCCCTAATCATCACTACAAGACCATTCTCAGACGCTCGGCTTTCTCGAGAATGGTCAATCCGCATCACCCCGAGGTGATCAGTGGCGATATCGTCGACGCCAACGGCGAAGCGTTCGATTTTTACCAATTTCGGAATGGTTCCCGCAAACCGGGGCTGTCCCAGAAGGTGCTTTGGGAACCTGTCAGAATCAATCACTACCTGACAAAATCTGTCGAAGAGTTCGTGCTAAAGAAGTCTCGTCGCGGTAGTGCTGCCCGAGTAGGGTATGAGAAAAACAGGAAGTATTTCGAGAGCCATGACCGTAACGATGAGCGTTGCGATTCGTCCTTAGCCTTGGCGTCGGCGGTTAGCGAAGAGATGCACGAGCTGGCGCGTAGGGTCGAGATGGCCCAAGTGCTGGGGTCCCAGGAAGTAGCACCTGCCAAGCCGCGTTTTATGTTTTCTCGCAAGCGTGACAAAGCCGAGACTCCGGTGCAGCGCCTGGTCGTGGATTACCCAAGCAAAGGCGCGAAGGCCAAAGTCGAGGATGGGCAAGTTCTGGTGCAGGGGTGGCTATTCCTCAAGGAGGCGTATGCCGAGTTCAACTCCTTGGCTCGTCTCGTCATACGTTGGCAGCCGGAGTTCGAACTCAAGAGGGCACTGACCGAGCAACGGCCGGATGTGCTGGCGCATTTCGGGTACAAGCGCTTTGACGACCATCCTCAATTACGCTGTGGGTTTCGCTTCTTCCTGCCCGTGGGTATCTCTCGGTTCGATATAGCGCTGGAACTCGGGCAGCAGCGGTGGCCGCTGGACACCATCGCTGTCGACAGCCAGGGCCTGAGCGTAAACGATGTCGATAAAGTGCGCCCGGGTAAGTCGGGTTGGCTCTTTCTCAAGTCAGACAGCAACATGAGCCTGGAGCAGCATCAAGGGGCTTTGATGTTGACGGAGATCGGCCTCGAGCGCTGGGGTGCTTATTTTGGTGCGCTGGAGGAGACGCTGACAGCTCATGGGGCCCACGGGCGGTTTTTTATCACGCCCTCCAAGGAAGCCGTTCTCGAAGCTCAGTATGGCACGCCTCGGGCAAAGCAAACCGCCGTCGAACAGATACTGAGCATTGCACCGACAGAAGTCATTCATCCGCTCTCGGCCTTGAAGGGGTTGGGCGGAGACGCCTTTTGCCAGACCGATACTCACTGGACGCATACCGCGGCCATGCAGGCATCCATCGAGTTGGCTGTATCCTGGGGGTTGAGTCGGGAGGAGGTCGCGGCGCTATTCAAGAGCGACGCTTATAAAGAAGTCGCACTAAAGGGCGACCTGGGTGGGAAACTGGCCCCTGCCGTGTCGAAACCCGTCAAGGTGCTTTCTTCCTTTTCCAATGCACGGTTGAAGGTCTACGACAATGCCGTACCGAATTTCGGCCGTCTCGTGGTATTCGAAAACGCAGAGGCGTTGGTCGACAGTACGCTGTTAGTCTGTGGAAGCTCCTGCAGTGCGGCGTTCTTCAATTTCCTGCCGCGGATTTTCTCTCGGATGGTATTCGCTCATACCACGGGGAACTTGGATAAATCTCTTCTCGAGGCGTTTTCGCCGGGCTACGTGCTGATGGAGACGACGGCTCGGTTCGCCATTCGCCCCCCCACGAGCGACTTTTCAGTCGCTTCTTCCATTCGAGAAAAAATGCTCTCCCTGGATGCCGCTGCGCTGGCTGAGATAGAGCGTAAGCGGGTGGTGCGCCCCACGGGCAAACAGGATGAGTCCGATACTGAACCTCAGCCCCAGGACACGAACCAGCACCAGGCCATGAAAGAGGAAGACTGGCAGCCTTGGGAGGCGCTCTATCAGACTCTGCGTGCCGAAGCGCTAGCCGCAGTGAACAGCCCAGAGCGGGAGGCACCATGAAGCCGAACCGTGGTCTTGCTCTGCGGGCTCGTCGCTGGCGGCTGGCGTATCCGCGTTTCCGTGTCTCGCCCTCGTTGATGCCCATGGGTGAGATGCACCCCGTCGCTGAATCGGAGCCAAGCGGCTTCACCTGGCACGCTGCGGACAAGGAGGCGCACTTCATCCTCCTGGGCGACAAGCCCACGGCGGGGTGGAACATGATCGAGCTGGGCGTCAGCCACGATAGGCGTGCGGCGGCGGCCTGTCTCACTTTCGATATGGGGCGGGGCTTCGAACGCAGGCACAGCATTTTCCTGGTCGTCAGAAGCGGCAAGGTTTCCAAGCGGGTCTGCTTCGTGCCTTATGGCGCTCGTCGCATTCGGCTGGAGCCGCTGGTGGGCCAGGAAGGGCAGTTCCGTGTCGATCATTTCAATATCGTCTGGCTGACGGCGCGTTTTGCCTACACGCGGATGATCAATCGCATCGGTTACGCCGATAAGCGCTTCCAGGGCGTGAGCGAAAAGACCATCGTTCGTTCGCTCAAACGCGAGGGTAGGGAAGAGGGCATCAACTGGAAGCGGATACTGAGCGCCTATTATGAGGCGACTTTTACGCACTGTGCCCCGGAGACGAGTTACGAATATTGGCAGGAACATATCGAGATCCTGCGCGAGCCTTCCGTCAACAAGGTCGCGCGGGTTCAATCGCAGTTTGCGGAGCGCCCCCAATTCGCCATCGTATTGACCCAGGGCGAGATGCTTTCCGCGCCTGAAGCAGCGCGTGAAACGCTGAACTCGGTACTCGGGCAGCGCTTCGCGGACTGGCGGCTGTATTTGCCGGTGCCCATGGATACGGGCATGGATGGCACAATCGACGCTGAGCCGGTTACGGAGTCAGCTCCTCGTCTGGACACGGCGCTGGCCGATTGGTTCGGGGAGAAAGCGCGGGACGATACGCGCATTTTGCGGGTGGAGGGTGATCTGGCAGCGGCGCTGGCGCAGGCGCTGGAAGATCCCGCCAACGATTACGTGCTGTTTCTGCGCTGTGGCGACCGGCTCGCGCCCAGTGCCCTGTTCCATTTCGCTAACCATCGGCAGGTCCATGCCGATGCAGCGGTCATCTATGGTGACGATGACAGTCTGGATGCCAACGGCGAGCGCACCGCACCGAACTTCAAGCCGCAGTGGAACCCGGATCTGCTGCTTTCGACCAACTACATTGGCCATGCGGTGGCGTTCGGGGCGAACGTGCTGCGCGCGCTGGACGCCCCGACTGTCGACGGGCCACAACTCGATATGCACCGCTTGCTGCTCGCAGTCTCACGCTCGGTGCCTGCCGCAAGCATTCATCATGTGCCTTTCGTAATCCATCACAAGACCCCTGAAACGCCTGCGCTAAGCGCTCGCCGGGCCGAGCGTAGCTGTCAGGCGGTGGCGGATCATCTCCAGCGTTTGGGTTCTCACGCGACGGTCGAAATCGCCGGCGACGACATTGTCAGAATCGGATGGGCCGTTCCTGAGCCCGAGCCGCTGGTGTCGCTGTTGATCCCCACTCGGGACCGCGTGGAGATACTCAAGCCGTGTGTGGATACGCTGCTTGCGATCACCCGTTACCCGAACTACGAGGTGATCATCCTCGATAATGAATCGAGCTGCCCGGAGACGCTGGCCTACATGGAGGCCATTCAGGCGGATACTCGGGTGCGCGTGCTGCGCTGGAACGAGCCGTTCAACTACTCTGCGATCAACAATTTCGGGGCGCGGCACGCGCGCGGTTCGATCATTGGTCTGGTCAATAACGACATCGAGCCCATCAACCCCGAGTGGCTGACAGAGATGGTGGCCCATGCCTGCCGGCCGGAGATCGGCTGTGTCGGGGCCAAGCTCTATTATCCCGACGATACCGTTCAGCACGGCGGTGTGATCCTGGGGCTCGGCGGCGTAGCGGGGCACGCGCATCGCTTCTTCCCGCGGGCGCACCCGGGCTATCAGAATCGGCTCAATCTGGTGCAGAACCTGTCTGCGGTCACAGCGGCTTGCCTGCTGTTGCGGCGTGAGGTCTTCGATGCCGTGCAGGGGCTCAACGAGACCGAGCTGACCGTCGCTTACAACGATGTCGATCTATGCCTGAAAGTGCGCGAACAGGGGTATCGCAACCTGTGGACCCCCTTTGCCGAACTCTATCATCATGAGTCGATCTCTCGTGGCGCCGACGATAACCCTGTCAAGCAGGCCCGGGCCAAACGTGAGGTGGACTATATGCGCCAGCGCTGGCGTGAGGCGCTGCAGCAGGACCCCGCCTACAACCCCAATCTTACGCTGAGTTATGAAGACTTCTCCCTGCGCTGAGCCCAATGCGGCGCTGGGCGCGGGAGTGGGGACTACCAAGGCGGTGCGAGAGCAAACGCCCTTGACGCCGCGCGCCAAGAAGGCCAGGCGCAAGCGGCTGGCGGCACTGCGTGAGACACCGCGCCGCCCTTATCTGGCCTGCCGCTGGCTGGTGCTGAGCGATGGCGCTCACCCGACCGAGGATATCTATTTCCGTGAGCTGATTCCTCGGCTGGCACAGGTCGGGCAACGCACGGTCTACCTGGATACGCGGGCCCGGTCCCCCTGGCGCTACTGGCCTTTACAGGCCTATGCCTGGCGGGGCGCGAATGTGGTCATCACGCGCTCCCTGAGTGCATCCTGGCTCGACTGGCTGACGCGCTTTCGCGGCTGGTTCGGTGAGATCTACTATCTGCTCGACGACGATCTGCTGGCCGCCGCACGCGACCCTAGCTTGCCTGAGGAGTATCGGCTGCGCATGCAGGCACTGGTCTGCGAGATACAGCCTCGGCTCTTCGCACTCGCCGATGAAGTGGTGGTTTGCAGCGAGAATCTGGCTACGACGACAAGGCAGCATCATCGGCGGGTTTCGGTACTCCCGCCTTCGTTGATCTCGCCGCTGCCTGATTATTCGCACCACCGCGGAAAGCGGGTCGAGATCGGCTTTCATGGCACGCGCGCGCATCTTGCCGATCTAGAGGCGCTCGTGCCGGCCATCCGCGCGGTACACGATGCCCGGTCTGAAAGTGACTTCGAAATCATGCTGGGGGCCAACGCGCCCGAGACTTTGAGCCGGCTCGATCGGGTCTCTTGCCCCGATGCCAGGATGTGGGCGGATTTTCTGACCTACCAGCGTCAGCGCCGGCTGCACATCGGCCTGGCGCCGCTCTTGCCTACCCCGTTCAACCGTGGCAAATCCTGGATCAAACTGCTGGATATCGCCGTCATGGGTGGTGTCGGGCTCTATAGTGCCCGCGCGCCTTATTCGCAGGTCATTACCGACGGTGTCGACGGGCTTCTGGTCGAGGACGACGCCAAAGCGTGGGAAGAGGCGCTTCACCGGCTCATTGGATATCCCGATGAGCGGGAAAGCATGGCCCGTGCCGCTGGGCAGAGGGCGCGAGAGGTTGGTGACCCGGCCATTGCCGAGGTGTTCTGGCGCCGGCGGGGGGAGTGATAGTGTTAGAGAGATCTGGATTTTGCGGTAAGCCAGCAAAACCGATTCTAGGTACTGGCGGTGTGGCATTCATCAAACGCGCCGATCGAGGGCGTCTCGAGCAATGGAAGGCTGATCAAAGATGATGACTGCGATGTCGGGAGGTTGCCACGTATGAAATCCTGGACTCGGTATCCGATCTGGCTCGGTGAGCTATTCACCGGCGCCAAGTCGTTCAAGGGTAACCCGGTGCTCGGCAGCGAGCGGCTCAACCGCTGGGGCCTGCACGCGGCCAGGGTATGGCTGGCCTACTGGATTTCGCGTCTGCGCATGGTGATGTTCGCACCCGGTGTGCCCATAGCGGATCGGGTCGCGTTCCAGCACCAGGGCTATGTGCTCAAGGAGAACTACCTGCCGCCAGCGCAGTTCGAAGCGCTGGTGGCGGCGGTACGCGCCTACGAAGGCGAGATCCGCGAGTGCTGCCAGGGCGACACCGACACCCACCGCATCCTGCTGGCGCCGGAGGTGGTCGCGCAGTTGCCCGAGGTGAAAGCGGTGCTGGAAGACCCGGCCTTGAAGCGGCTGTTCCGCTACTGCGCGGGGCACGCGCGCCTGCCGATCTGCCATATCGAGAACGTGCACAACGGAGATCGCCCCGAGGAGCACAAGCGCGACCCGCAGAAGAACCTGCACGTGGATACCTTCCAGCCGACCATGAAGTTCTGGCTCTACCTGGAAGATGTCACCGACGACAATGGGCCTTTCGTGTTCGTGCCGGGTTCGAACCGGCCGCACCGGGAGCGGCTGAAGTGGGAGTATGAGATGAGCGTGCGTGCGCGCCAACACGCGGACAGCTACACCGCGCGGGGTTCGTTCCGAGTCAGCCCCGAAGAGGCGCAGCGCCTGGGCCATGGCGGTCCGCAGGCGTTCCGGGTCAAGGGCAATACGCTGCTGATCGCCAATACCTTTGGCGTTCATGCGCGGGGCGAGGCCGAACCAGGCAGTTCGCGCCTGGCCCTGTGGGGGATGAGCCGCACCAACCCCTTCGTGCCGCTGCCGGGGCTGGGGTTTGGCTACTTCAATCGGCTGCAGTATCGCGTGCTCCAGCGCATGCGCCTGAAGGAGGATGCCAGAGCCGCGGCCAAGGGTGGTCGCTCTTCGTGGCATGTGATCCCGCGCAAGCGTATTTGAGCCTTCGCTCGCCCGCCGTGGGGATGGGGCGGCAGTAGAAGATCGTCGGCAGATCGTCGAGAGAGCCTTTCACGACCGGGGAAACCCGGTACCGGAAAGGCTCTTTTTCGTTTGGCGTTCCGATTTTTCGCCGGCGAAGCTGGCTTCTGCGGGGGGGAAATTCGGGCGGCGGTATTGGAGCGGCGCGTGGTCACGTGGTCGCGAAAAGGTGGGTTTGTTCACTTGCGGGTGGTTTGTTTGCCGCTTTGAATGCTGGGTCAGGCAGTAGCATGAGCGCAAGATGCCGGTACCTGCGTGAGCGGGGCGGCGCGTGGCGAAGCGGCCCGAGGTAAAAATGGATGTTCAATGATTCTGTGATCCTGGTCACCGGCGGCACCGGCTCCTTCGGTCACAAGTTCCTGCACATGGTGCTGAGCCAGTACACCCCCCGCAAGGTCATCGTCTATTCGCGTGACGAGATGAAGCAGTGGGAGATGGCCAAGCTGTTCGCGGGTGACGAGCGGGTGCGCTTCTTCATCGGTGATGTCAGAGACAGAGACCGCATTTATCGCGCTCTGGACGGCGTGGACTACGTCGTCCATGCGGCCGCCACCAAGATCGTGCCCACCGCCGAGTACAACCCCTTCGAGTGCGTCAAGACGAACGTCCTGGGCGCCATGAACCTGATCGATGCCTGTATCGACAAGGGAGTGAAGCGGGTGGTGGCGCTCTCCACGGACAAGGCGAGCAGCCCGGTCAACCTCTACGGTGCGACCAAGCTGACCTCCGACAAGCTGTTCGTCGCGGGGAACTCCTATGCCGGTGGGCACGAGACGCGCTTCTCGGTGGTGCGTTACGGTAACGTCATGGGCTCCCGCGGCTCGGTGATTCCGTTCTTTCTCTCGATGCGCGACAAGGGCGTGCTGCCGATCACCGACCCGCGCATGACCCGTTTCATGATCTCGCTGGAAGAGGGCGTCGAGCTGGTCTGGCACGCCTTCGCGGATATGGAGGGCGGCGAGATCTACGTCAAGAAGATCCCGTCGATGAAGGTGACCGATCTGGCGCGTGTCGTGGCGCCCGACGCCCGCCAGGAGATCGTCGGCATCCGCCCCGGCGAGAAGCTGCACGAGCAGATGATCGGTGAGGAGGATGCGCTGCACACCTACGAGTACCCCGATCACTACAAGATCCTGCCCGCAATCAACAAGTGGGATCAGGATGTGAACCGGATCAAGGGGGGAACCCGAGTGGCGGAGGACTTCAACTACTCGAGCCATAACAACGCCGAGTGGATGAGCGACGCGCAGCTGCAGGCGTGGATCGCGCGCAACTGGGACAAGATTGGAGCCATCTGATGATTCCTTACGGCCGGCAGGCGATCGAGCAGGCGGATATCGATGCCGTTCTCTCGGTGCTGCAGTCGGACTTTCTCACCCAGGGGCCGCAGGTGCCGCTGTTCGAGCGCACGCTAGCCGACCATGTGGGCGCCCGGCACGCGCTGGCGGTCAACAGCGCCACCTCGGCGCTGCATATTGCCTGTCTGGCGCTGGGTCTGGGGCAGGGCGACTGGCTCTGGACCAGCCCGGTGACCTTCGTCGCGTCGGCCAATTGCGGCCGTTACTGCGGTGCCAGTGTCGATTTCGTCGATATCGACCCCAGAACCTACAACCTCTGCCCCAAAGCGCTGGAGGCCAAGCTGCTCGACGCAGAACGCCATGGGCGCTTGCCCAAGGTCGTGATTGCCGTGCATCTGTGCGGCCAGCCCTGCGAGATGCAGGCGATCCATGCGCTGGGCAAGCGCTTCGGCTTCCGGATCATCGAAGACGCCTCACACGCGGTTGGCGGCAAGTATCAGGGGGAGTTCATCGGCGGCGGTCGCTATAGCGATATCACCATCTTCAGCTTTCATCCGGTCAAGATCATTACCACCGCCGAAGGCGGCATGGCGCTGACCAACGATGACAGCCTTGCCGAGAAAATGGCGCTGCTGCGCAGCCACGGCATCACCCGTGATCCGGCTGCTATGACGCATGAAGCCGATGGGCCCTGGTACTACCAGCAGATCGCGCTGGGCTTCAACTACCGCATGACCGAGCTACAGGCCGCGCTGGGTGTCTCTCAGCTCGAGCGGCTGGATCACTACGTGGCCGAGCGGCATCGTCTGGCGGCGCGCTATGACGCTGCGCTGGCCGAGTTGCCGGTGGTGACACCCTGGCAGCATCCGGATAGCTACTCCGGGCGCCATCTCTATGTCATCCGGCTCGAGCTGGCGAGGATCTCGGCCTCCCACCGGGAGGTGTTCGAGGCATTACGCGCGCGAGGTGTCGGTGTCAATCTGCACTACATCCCGGTGCATACCCAGCCCTATTACCGCGCGCTCGGGTTTGGCGACGGGGATTTTCCCCAGGCGGAGCGCTACTACGCCGAGGCAATTAGTCTGCCGCTGTTCCCTGATCTGAGCGAGTCTCAGCAGGACGCGGTGATTCATGCGCTCTCTGAGGTGCTGGTGTGATGCGCTTGGCAGTGATTCCCGCGCGGGGTGGTAGCAAGCGGATTCCGCGCAAGAATATCAAGGCCTTCTGTGGCAAACCGATGATCGCCTGGTCCATCCAGGCGGCGCTAGCGAGCCGCTGTTTCGATCGCGTTATCGTCTCGACCGACGATGAGGAGATCGCCGCGGTGGCCAGGGCGTGGGGTGCGGAGACGCCCTTCATGCGCCCAGCGGCGCTATCGGATGATCATACCGGTACGGTGCCGGTCATTGCCCACGCCATTACGGAGATTCAGCAGGCGGGCGTCTCTCTCGAGGCGGTCTGCTGCCTCTATGCCACGGCGCCCTTCGTTGCTGCCGATGATCTGATCGCGGGGCTCGATTGCCTCGAGGGCGAGGATGTCGACTATGCCTTCTCGGTGACCAGCTACGCCTTCCCAATTCAGCGGGCGCTACGCATGACACCCGAAGGGCGGGTGGCGATGTTCGAGCCGCAACATCTCAACACCCGTTCCCAGGACCTGGAAGAGGCGTGGCACGACGCCGGCCAGTTCTACTGGGGCCGCCCGGAGGCCTGGCTGGCGGGCCGTCCGCTGTTCTCGGCGCGTGCGGTGCCGGTCAAGCTGCCGCGCCATCGGGTGCAGGATATCGACACGCCAGAAGATTGGCAGCGCGCCGAATGGCTGTTCAAGGCCTGGCAGGCGGCATCGAGAGAGAGTGTCTGATGGTATTCGTGGCTTTACGCGTCGATGCCTCGCTGGAGATAGGTACCGGCCACGTCATGCGTTGCCTGACGCTGGCGACGGCGCTGCGCGAGCACCACGCGGCGCGGTGCTGTTTTCTGTGTCGCGAGCTTCCTGGCCATCTGATCGCGCGTATAGAAGCCGAGGGGTTCGAGGTACTGCGCCTGGCGGCGCCCGCGGACGAAGGGACGCCGTTGTCGGGTGGGCAAGCCAAGGGGCCTGCCCATGCGGCCTGGCTGGGCGTTGACTGGTCGCAGGATGCCCGCGAGAGCGCGGACCTGCTCGCATCGCTCGCCCCGGACTGGCTGGTGGTAGATCACTATGCGCTGGATGCGCCCTGGGAGTTGGCAGTGCGCCCGTCGGGCACGCGGCTGCTGGTCATCGATGATCTCGCTGATCGTGAGCATATTGCCGATCTGCTGCTGGATCAGAACCTGGGCAGGCTGGCAGAGGATTACGCGGAGCTGGTGCCGGCGAACTGCCGGCTGATGATCGGACCTGATTACGCACTGCTGCGCCCGGAGTTCGCCGAATGGCGTCGGCCGAGTCTGGAAAGGCGCGCAACCCGGCAGGGGCTGTCACAGCTGCTGATCAGCCTGGGCGGCGTAGACAAGGACAATGTCACCGCTGAGGTGTTGCAGGCACTGCGCGATATCGAGCTGCCACGAACGTGCCGTATCACAGTCGTGATGGGCGCCACCGCGCCTTGGATCGAGGCGGTGAAGCGCGTGGCGGACACCCTCGAACAGCCTACCGAGGTCGTCACCAACGTCAGCGACATGGCGCGACGCATGGTCGAGGCCGATCTGGCGATCGGTGCGGCGGGCAGTACTTCGTGGGAGCGCTGCTGCCTGGGCCTGCCGACCCTGATGCTGGTGTTGGCTGAGAATCAGCGAGCGGCCGCAAAAGCCATGGAAAATGAAGGTGTGGCAATAGCCTTTGGAACAGTTCTCGCGCTCGTTGATATGCTTGCTGATCTATTCAGAAATGATGCTGCTGCCTATCGTAAGATAGCGAACATGAGCCAATGTGCGGGACGTCTTACTGATGGTCGGGGCGCGCAACTCGTTGCTATCAATATGTTATAGGTGTCTGAATGAGTGAGTTTGCTGAGATGATGGGCTCCTTACGGACTCTACAGGAGCTTGATCTTGAGATGATTTTGCGGTGGCGCAATGATTTTGCTGTAAGACAAAATATGTATACATCATCTGAAATTCCTTGGAAAGAGCATGTTGAATGGTGGCAGCGCATCAAAAGCTCCGAAAGCAATTTGTATTTTGTCTATGAGCTAAGAGGGAGTCCTTTCGGCGTAGTGAGCTTTAATAACATTGATTGTCGTAATAAAAATGCATCCTGGGCCTTTTACGCTGCGCCAGAGGCGCCTGTGGGAGTGGGTTCGCGCATGGAATTTCTTGCCTTGGATTATGCTTTCGATGCGTTATGTCTCCATCGCTTATCCTGCGAGGTGCTTTCGTTCAATCAGCCGGTTATTAAGTTGCATGAAAAATTTGGTTTTCAAGTCGAAGGCGTCTTTCGCGAACGATACTTGAGAGACGATTTTTATTATGATGTATTCTGTTTGGGTCAGCTCTCCAAAGAGTGGTTAAGTCATCGTCAGATTATGGCAAAAAGACTCAAGAGGGCGTATGGGAGGGAAAATGAAAGATAGCTTCAGAATCGGCGGCCAAAACATTGGGCGTGCTTACGAGCCCTACGTGATCGCCGAGGTTTCCGCCAACCATAACGGAGATATCGAGAAGGCCAAGCGCATCATCACCCAGGCACGGCAGGCCGGGGCCGATGCAGTCAAGATCCAGACTTACCGCCCCGATACCATTACCCTGGAGAGCGATCTGATGGACTTTCGGATCGTCGATGGACTGTGGGCAGGGCGCACGCTCTATGAGCTGTACGAATGGGCCCATACGCCCTGGGAGTGGCACCCGGAACTCTTCGCCCATGCGCGCAAGGAAGGCATTACGCTGTTCAGCTCTCCCTTCGACAGCACGGCGGTCGACCTGCTCGAGGAGCTGGGCGCGCCGGCATACAAGATCGCCTCGTTCGAGGCGGTCGATATCCCGCTGATCGAGTACGTGGCGAGCAAGGGTAAGCCGATGATTATCTCCACCGGCATGGCGGATGCGGCGGAAATTCAGGAAGCCGTCGATGCCGCCAGAGGGGCGGGCTGTGATCAGTTGGCCATTCTGCACTGCGTCAGCGGCTATCCCGCGCCGGCTGAGGATTACAACCTGCGCACCATCCCCGACATGATCGAGCGATTTGGTCTGGTGACCGGGCTTTCCGATCATACGCTCGACAATACGACGGCGATCACCAGTATCGCGCTGGGCGCCAGCCTCATCGAGAAGCATGTCACGCTGGATCGCAGTGGTGGCGGGCCCGATGACAGCTTCTCCTTGGAGCCCGATGAGCTGGCAGCGCTCTGTCGCGATACTAAAACGGCTTGGCGTGCGTTGGGAGGTGTCGATTACGGACGCAAGTCGAGTGAGCAGGGCAATGTAAAATTTCGCCGTTCGCTCTATTTCGTCAAGGCGTTGCGGGCGGGGGATGTCATCACCGAGGACGCGGTGCGCAGCGTGCGGCCGGGTTACGGGCTGACGCCCAAGCATCTGCACGCGATCCTGGGCAAGACGGTCAAGGTCGACGTCGATATGCATACACCGGTCAAGGCCGAACTGATCGCTGATTGAGTGATCTGTCGGCTGATCGATGGCCGGCGTCTTCCAGAGCATCTGGCCATGCGCGAACAAAGCGCTCTCCTGCACGGCCCACTCAGACGGGCATACATTTCATCTCGATGCATACAATTAATGCTTGTATGCATTTATCCCTGTATTGAGTGGTTTTTGTATGGCTGCTACCATTCCGATGTCTATGAGACCCGGGTGGTGTCCGCTGCGATTCTCCCCGGTAAGAGTGATGGCGAGATGAGAGCGAGGAGCGCGTTATGATCCAGACAATGCTGGTGCTGGCGGTGATCTTTATCGGGGTGGCGTTCGCCGTCTACCAGGTATACGACATCTACTACTCGCAGAACGTCGGCGACGACGAAGCGCTGGCGATGCGTGAAGGGGCGAGCCGTGCTTCCGCGGCAGAGAGTGCGTTTGCAGCGCTGCGCGGGGTCTTTCCCGAGCGGTTGGTGAGCGCAGCACAGCGCGACGAGACGCTGTCGCGCAACCCCGAGCCGCTGCTGCGCCGGCGCAAGAGCATCGTGCTGGAGCAGGGGGTAAAGATTCGCTATCTGTCGCTGTGGACCGGCCGTCCGGTGGCGCACGACTGGCGCAAGGCCCTGCTGATCGTGGTGCTGGTCGATTGCCTGATCGCCATGTTCCTCGGCGGCCTGAGCCTTTATACCGTTGCTTACGAAGTGCCCGGCGCCACCTTTGCCTGGATGAACGACCCCGTGGTGATCCTGGTGCTGCTGGCGCTGGTGATCCTTTTGACCCACGCGGTGGCCAAGCTGGATCTCTACCTGCACGATCTCTATCGCATTGGTCGTCTCAACCGGTATCTCGCCTGATGCCGGTCTGGGCCGAGGACGCCATGCCGTGGCTGCCGCGACTCTCGCTGGCGACGCGTCCGCTCTATCGTGCGATTGCCGATGCGATCGCCGAGGATATTGCCAATGGTCGTCTGGTGCCGAATCAGCAGTTACCGACCCAGCGCCAGCTCGCCGAGCATCTCGGGATCAACTTCACCACCGTGACCCGTGCCTACAACGAAGCGCGGGAGCGTGGCCTGATCGAAGCCCGGGTGGGCAGTGGCAGCTACGTGCGGGGCGAGTCACGCCCCGTCAGGCCGAGTGAGCCGCTGCCTCCGCCGGAAGTTCGGCGCGGTGCGGACATGAGCATGAACCTGCCGCCGGAACCGGCGGACACCGCGCTGGCGGCGCAGATGCAGGCCGGGCTGGCGGCGCTGCAGCCGCGCCTGCCCGAGCTGCTGCGCTACCAGGAGTTCGGTGGCTCGCTACGTGACCGCGAGGCCGGCGCGAGCTGGCTGTCGCGGCACTGGCCGGAGGTGCCCGCGGCCAGGCTGCAGGTCTGCCCCGGTGCCCAGAGCGCGCTGCTCTCCATTCTGACGCTGTTGAAGGCGGCCGAGCCGGGTGCCGTGGTGTGCTGCGCCGCGCTCACCTATCCCGGTCTGCGCGCCGTGGCCGGTCAACTGGGCATCCGGCTGATCGGCTTGCCGATCGATGAGGCGGGAATCGACCCCGAGGCTTTCGCCGCGGCCTGCGCGCGCTACTCGCCACGCGCACTCTACTGCAACCCGACGCTGCACAATCCCACCACCTACACGATGCCACCCACGCGGCGCGAAGCGATCGCCGAGGTGGCGCGGCACTATCAGGTGTCGATCATCGAGGACGACGCCTACGCCGCGCTGCCGCGCCAACCGGTGGCACCGCTGGCGAGCTATGCGCCGGAGCTGACCTACTACATCGCCGGGTTGGCTAAGTGTCTGGGCGCGGGCCTGCGGCTGGCTTATGTGGTGGCGCCGGGGCAGGCCGAAGCGCGACGCCTGGCTGGCGCCCTGCGCGCGACCACGGTGATGGCGTCTCCGTTGAATGCGGCGCTGGCCACCGGGTGGATCGAGAGTGGCGTCGCCGTGCGCTGGCTGGAGGCGATACGTAACGAGACCCGCGCCCGCTATGCGCTGGTCGGCGAGTGGTTACCACAGGGCAGCTTCCGCGGGCAGCCGGACGCCTTCCATATATGGATACCCCTGGCATCGCACTGGAGCCGGGCGGCCTTTGCCCATCGTCTGGGCAGCTTCGATATCAGCGTCGTGCCCAGCGATGCCTTCACCGTCTCCGGGCAGGCGCCGGAAGCGGTACGTGTCTGCCTGGGCGGCACCATCAGCCGCCAGTCGCTGGCGGTGGCACTGGGCGACATCGCCCAGACGCTGCAGAGTCGCCCGGATCAGCATATTGGGGTGATTTGACACCCCGATCTCGCTAGGCTCTGCACGAAAACTACCTGCGCTCGGCAATACAGCGTTAAAAATCGGCTCACTGAACAACGTTCAGAACGTCCGTAGGACGGCCCGAAGGGCGAGCGGAGCGAGTCACATGCTCATTTACACCCCGTAAACTCCGCCTTATCGCCGATTTTTGCCTTAGCTACGCGCCCCGGTCTGGCCTTCGCTCGCTGACTTTTCGTACAGAACCTTGCGCTGTGCGTTTCAGACGCGCTCAGTAATGTCTCGGACAAGCCCAGTACTTTCCCCGGTAGTCGCTTCAAGTACCTAGAGGCGATAGGCCAGGGTCGCCTGCAGCTTGCGATAGCGGGTGTCGCTGCTGCCGACGACGGCGACGCCGGCAAAGTCGACGTTCCAGCGCGGCCCCAGCTCATGCGAGAGACCCAACTTCAACTGTTCGCGGCTGGGGTCGTCCTCTTCGATGAGGTTGACCCGGCTGTCCACGTGGGCAGTGATGTTGTGATAGTGCAGGGCGCTGGCGTAGAGCTGTCCGTGGGGCAGGTCGTAGCCGAGCTTGAACCCGCCGAAGAGCTCGCCGAGTTCGACCCCGTAATCGCTCTGGGTACCCAGATAGCGCCCCTGCAGCTTGTCGTTGAGGTAGGCGCCGCCGGCAGTCACCCCGATCTGCCACCGGGCCAGACGCGGCAGATAATAGGTCGTCGAGCCGCGCGCGCCCCAGCGCTCGCCATCGAGATTGACGTCGCCGTCCAGATAACGGTTGCGACTGCGGCCATCCAGCGACTGATAGAGTCCGACCGCATCGAATACCCAGCGGCCATCGTCGACGGCCACCGCGGCGTAGGGGGCGATCACGTCGCCGCCCAGATCGACACGCGCGACCTGGTTGCGGGTGGTGATATCGACCGAGCTGTGCCCGGCAGCGAGCCCCAGCAGCCAGCCGTTGTGCTTCCAGTCGAGGCCAACGAACGCCGCCTTGCCGTCGCCGTCATAGGCGGTGGTGTTGGCACGCCCCTCCAGGTCGCTCGCTTCGCTTGCCACCCAGACGTTGAAGCCACGCCCGGCGGCGAATCGTTGCCCCTGGCTTGGTGTGGATGCGCGGCCGGGCTGCATGGCGCTGTCGATCTGACTGGAGAGAATGCCGAAGTTCTGCGCCATCGCCTGCTTCTGGGCGCCGCGTAGCGCCATGTCGGTGTCCAGCATCCCCAGGCGCGCGGCGAGTCGCAGCAGGCGTTTCGACGAGAGGGCTTTGAGCGACTGGCCATCGACCAGCGGATTGCCGTTGGCGTCCAGCAGGGTGATCGGCGTCGATCCCTTGAAATCGTCCAGCGTCTGGCCTTCGGGTAGCACCAGCGTGACCGGCTGGCCGTTGAGGGTGGCGGATAGACGGTTGGCGCTGGCGAGCGAATCGGGCGCCCCCACCCAACTCAGGGTCAGTGGCCGTGAGTCGACCACGCTGGAGATCGAGTAGACCGCCGCTTGATCGCCCTTGTCGTACCCGGTCTCGAGGCTTGCGGCGGTAGTCGAAAAGTCGACCGTGTTGCCGTCGATATCCAGCGTCACGCGGTCGCTCTTGATCAGGTTGGCCAGCGAGGTCTGCCCGTCGGGCGAGCTGATGGTGAACTCGCGGCCGTTGTTCAACTTCAGGCTGGCCCGGGTGTCTTTCTTCGAGATGTCACCCTGAGTCTGGGCATCGGGTAGCGCCTGGCCGAGCTGGATCAGCTCGGCGAGACCGAAGCCGGCGGCGGTCACGCCGGGGCAGACGGCAAGTGCGCCAAGGCCGAGCACGGCCGCCTTGAGATCGATCCGCATGGATTGTGTTCCCTGTCGTTGTCTATGAGTTTTGTCATCGGCAAAAAGCGATAAAAGTTCAGCCTACCGTGTGATAAATAAAATAAAAATCTAATATTTATGTTCGAATCGATAAGGGGAGGCGGTGTTCATGCGGCGAGGTGGCGATGGCAAAACGCCGGGATGGCGCATTCGCTAGAGACGCTCGCGCCCATGGGTAGCGTCTGGAGAGTGGGGGCTGGAGAGTAGCGTCTGCTGAGTGGGGTGGCGTCTGCGGGGTGAGGCGACAATAGATGAGCGACCGCGGCGTGGCGCCGCGGTCACAGGGCCGAGTTGGCTTACTTGGAACCGGCTTACTTGGAACCGGCTTGCTCGGTGCGGGCTTGCCACTCGGTCTGCAGGGCGTCCAGGGTGCGGTCGATCTGTTCGCGGGTGTGCTCGCAGTTGAGGAAGAAGCGTAGACGGGCACTCTTTTCCGGTACCGCCGGATGAAGGATCGGCTGCACGTTGATGTCGTGCTTGAGCAGGGCGTCGGAGAGACCGGCGGCGAGCACCGAGCTGCCGACGATGATCGGCACCACGGCGACGCCGATGCTGTCGCCGATGTCGAAACCGCGCGCCTTGGCTTGCTCGAGGAAGTAGCCCGAGATGGTGTGCAGGTCACGCAGACGCTGCGGCTCCTCTTTCATCACCGCGAGCGCGGCGAGCGAGGGCGCGGCGACCTGAGCCGGCATGCCCACGCTGTAGAGAAAGCCGGGTGCAAAGTAGCGCAGCATCTCGACCAGTTCGCGACAGCCGGCGATATAACCCCCGCAGCCGGACATCGTCTTGGAGAGTGTGCCCATCCAGATATCGACGTCGGTTGACGCGACCTGGCAGTGCTCGCGCAGCCCCAGGCCGGTGTCGCCCATCACGGCGAAGGAGTGCGCCTCGTCGACCATCAGCCACGCCTGGTGGCGCTGTTTGATCTCGACGAAGCGCTTCAGATCGGGGGCGTCGCCATCCATGCTGTAGAGCCCTTCGATCACCACCAGCACACGCTCGAACTGCCCGCGATGGCGTGCCAGCAGGGCTTCCAGTGCCGCCGGGTCGTTATGGGCGAAACTCATCCGCCGCGCGCCGGAGAGCTGCGCGCCCACCAGGGTGCTGTTGTGGATGTACTCGTCATGCAGCACTAGGTCCTTGGGTCCGAGCAGATAGCCCAGGGTCGAGACGTTGGTGGCGTGGCCGCTGACGAACACCACTGCGTTCTCGACCTCGTAGGTCTCGGCGATGGCGCGTTCCAGCTCGTGGTGGATGGGGCGCTCGCCGGAGACCGGGCGGCTCGCCGAGACCGAGCTGCCGTAGCGCTCCAGCGCTTCGATGCCGGCCTGGATCACCTTGGGGTGGTGGGCCAGCCCAAGATAGTTGTAGCTGGCGAAGTTGATGCACTCGCGCCCGCCGATGGTAGTGGTGGCCCCGGCGGTGCCTTCGTGAACCTTGAAGAAGGGGTCGGGGATACCCAGCCGCTGGCCGCCTTCACGCATCAGCTTCAACTGCTGATAGCCGGGGTGGCGGTCGAAACGGGTAAAGCGTTCATCCACGCCGGCGCCCGCGGCGCGCGAGCTGGGTGCGTCACCCGCCGGGCGCTGCTGGCGCCGCTGGCGGGCCTGGTCGAGCAGGCGCTGCTTGAGCGTATCGGACTGACTCACGGTGTGCTCTCTCCGGCTGCTTGCCCATCCTGCAGCTCGCTGACCCCGTGGCGGGCCGCGAGACTGCTGATCGATTCGTCTTCACTCTCGCTGTCGTTGCCTTCGCCGCGCAGCTTGTGCATCAGATAGTCGCACAGCTTGGCCAGGGTGCCGGCCTCGCTGAGTACCATCACCGGGACCTGAATGCCCAGGCGTGACTCCAGCGCGGTGACCAGCTCGACCCCCATCAGCGAATCGAAGCCCATGTCGTAGACCGACTTGTGGATGTCGATCTTCTCTTCATCGATCAACAGAATCTTGGCGAGTTCCTTGCTGAGGACACCGATCAGGGTGTCGTAGAGCGCTTCCGGCTCCAGACTGGCGAGCAGCTGCTGCAGGTCGTCGTCGCCTTCGCTGCCGCTGTCGTCGCTGGCGCTGCGCGCGATCTCGCGGTAGCGCGGCGTCTCCGCCGTGGGCAGGAAGCGTGCCAGCGCGCGCCACTCCAGCTCGAGCACGCCGAGCGCGGCGACATCGGCCACCAGCATGCGTTCGAGCACGTCGAGGGCATCACGCGAAGTGAGCGCTTCGCCGCCCAGGCGCTCCTGCAGGCTGTCGCGGGTCTGGGTATGCCGCGCCAGGAAGCCGACATCCTCGATCGCACCCCAGCGCACCACGGTGGCGGGACGGCCCTGGGCGCGTCGCTGTGCGCCGAACGCTTCCAGCCAGTGGTTGGCGGCCACGTAGCTGGCCTGGCCGGGGTTACCGAACAGCGTTGTCGCGGAGGAGTAGACCACGAAGAAGTCGAGCGGATCATCGACGGTCAGTGCATCCAGATGACGCGCGCCGTCGAGCTTGGGTGCCATCGCACGGTGCACCCGCTCGGCGTCGAGATTGCGGATCAGGCCGTCGTCGATCACCGTGGCGGCGTGCACGATACCCTTGATCGGGCCCAGGGCATCGCGGGCGGTATCGAGCACTGCGCGCAGGGCTTCGGCATCGGTCACGTCGCAGGCTTCGGCGCGTACGCTTATGCCCGCGGCCTGCAGGCGTGTCACGCCGGCCTGGGCCTCTTCGGTGGTGGCGCCGCGGCGGCCCAGCAGCAGCAGCTTGCGCGCCCCCTTGGCGGCCAGCCACTCGGCGGTGGCGAGGCCGAAGCCACCCAGCCCGCCGGTGACCACGTAGGTCGCGGCGGCATCCAGGCTGAGCGTGAGGTCGTCACCGGGCGTCGGGGCGATCTGCGGCGGGCGCTCGTAGGTGACCACCACCTTGCCGATCTGGCGCGCCTGCTGCATGTAGCGGAAGGCCTCGACCACCCGGTCGCTGCCGAAGGCGGTGTAGGGCAGCGGGGCCAGAGTGCCGTCGGCGAACAGCGCCATCATCTCGCCGAACAGTTCGCCGGTCAGACGCGGCAGCTCACGCATCAGCTGGTCGGAGTCGACCCCGAAGTAGCTCAGGTTGTTGCGGAACGGACGCAGCCCGACCTTGGTGTTCTCGTAGAAGTCGCGCTTACCCAGTTCGATGAAACGGCCGAACGGATTGAGCACGCGCAGGTTCTGGTTGATCGCTTCGCCGGCCAGCGAATTGAGCACCACGTCGACCCCGCGGCCATCACCGCCGTTGTCTGTCGAGAGGTCGTGCAGGATCTCTTCGGCGAAGGTCAGGCTGCGCGAATCGTAGAGCCGCTCCACGCCCATCAGGCGCAGGAAGTCGCGCTTTTCCGCCGAGCCGACCGTGGCGTAGATCTCGGCGCCCAGCCAGCGGCCGATCTGGATCGCGGCCAGGCCCACGCCGCCGGCGGCACCGTGGATCAGCAGGCGCTCGCCCGGCTGTACGCGAGCCAGATGCTTGAGCGAGTAGTAGACGGTGAAGAAGGTAGTGGGGATGGTCGCCGCGGCGGCGTAGCCGATCTCTGCCGGAATCGCGGCGACGGCGTTGGCGTCGGCGATCAGGCGGTCGCTGAAGCTCGCCGGACCGAAGCCGACCACGGCGTCACCGGGTTTGAGCGGGCTGTCGGCATCGCCGACCCGCACCACCTCGCCGGCGAACTCCAGCCCCAGGGTGGGGCCGGCGAAACCGTTCTCGATCGCCTCGTCCGAGAGCAGGCCAAGCGCATACATCACGTCGCGGAAATTGAGCCCAGTGGCCTTGACCGCTACCTCGACCTGACCTGCCTGGGGCGCGGCCAGCGTATGCGGCTGCCAGCGCAGATGGCGCAGCTGGCCAGGCAGTTCGAAGCCCAGGCTGACCGCATGGCCGGCGCCGATCTCGCGCTGCTCGGCTTCGTTGACGCTGCCGGGCGCGGGCTCGAGGCCGAGACGCGGCACCCAGCGCGCACCCTCGGCGTCGAGCACGATCTCGCTCTCGTCATCCGGCATTTCCAGCTCGAACAGCAGGGCATCGAGCAGCGCGTCGTTGGTCGCTGCGTTGGCCGGCAGATCGAGTAGCCGCACCTGGCGGCTGCCGGCCTCGTTCTGCAATGAGCGGCCGAAGCCCCACAACGCCGCATCTTCGGGCGGCCTGGACCGACCTGCCGCGTCTTCGGGCGGCATGAACCGACCAGCCGCGTCTTTGGGCGGCATGAACCGGCCAGCCGCGTCTTCGGGCGGCATGAACCGGGCGCTCTGGGTATCCATCGCGCCCAATGTGACGCCGACGCCCTGGGTGATCAGCCACAGTGATGCCTCGCTGCCACTGGCCTCGAGACTCTGCAACCACTGCATGGCGAGCACGCAGCGTGTCTCGGCGTCGCTGCCGAGGCCACGCAGATCGACCACTTGGGTCGCGGCGACCTCGGCGAGCAGTGCCGCCGGTTCACCATCATCGCGCCGTGAAACCGTCTCTTCGAGGGCGTTCAGGCGCGCTTCCAGCGCGCTGGCGAGAGGCCGCGAGGTGGCGTCGTTCAGGATCAGCCAGTGCGCCGGTGCGTGCTCGGTGCGCTCGCCGTTGTCATCACTCAGCGCGGCGCTGGTCAGCGGCGGCTGGGCAGCCAGTAGCACCAGCCCGCCGTGGTCGCTCTCCAGCGTATGCGTGGCGATCCCGCGGTAGCCGAGCATGTCGAGCTGCTCGCGCACCTCGGTGAGCGTCGCCGGCAGGGCGTCGTCTTCCAGGGCCAGCGACAGGAAGCTGCGCCAGTCGCTGTCGTCCTGGGCCAGCAGTGCGATCTGCGCGTCCTCCGCGAGCTGCTGCGGCAGCGTACGCAGCAGGGCGGCGGTCTCCTCGCGCGTGCCGTCGAGGGTGATCAGCGCCACCGTCGCCCCGATATCGGCGGCGGCCGCGTCGCTGGCGATCAGCTCGACCCGCGCGTCCTGCTCGGCCAGCGCCTCGGCCTCCTGGCGGGCACTGTCGCGCAGGGGCAGGAAGCGGAACGCCGCGCGATCACCGGGGATACCCTGGAGCAGGCGCTCGCCCAGCTGCGGCCGCGATGCCGCTGCCTCGAGCACGATCAGCCGCTGCTGCGGTGGCAGCAGCTGCAGCGAGAGCTGGTACTGCGCCTGCCAGGTGTCGGCCAGCGCGAACCAGCCGCGTTCCCCCACACTGGCCTGGATCAGCCGGGTCATGCGTGCGCTGTCCAGACCCAGGCTTTCGGCGTCGAGCTGGCCGTCGAGCCACTCGGCCAAATGCAGGCCCAGCCGGCCGACGCTGTGAGTCAGGGCAGCGTAGTCGGGGTAGTCGCGGATCAGCAGATTCCAGATCGTGGCGGCGTCGATCTCCTCCGCCTCGCGCAGCTGCCAGCCGGCATCGGTCTGGTTGACCACGCCGCTGGCCACGGCAAGCTTGATCAGGTGCTGGCGGCGCTGGCGCAGATCGGGCGCGCCGCTGTCGAAGCGGGCCTGGGGTAGCTGGCCGTCGGCATCGGCATGCGGACGCAGCGCCTGATCGAGGAAGCTCGCGACCAGCGTATCGAGCAGCGGCGCGACCTCGTCGGCGTAGCGGCCGCCGGTCACTTCGCGGTAGCGCGTCTGCAACTCGTTCAGGGCGAGCTCGGCGCTGGCATCATCCAGCGGCAGGCTGGCGGCTTCCCGCGGCGCCGGCACCAGGCGGTGGTCGAGATAGCTCAGTCGGTGCTGGGGTGCATGGCGCAGGCGTGCGGCCTTGAAGCGTGCGCCCTCTACCACGGCGATGGCCTGGCCGTCGGCGGCGTAGAGCGCGACTTCGGCGCACAGCGAGTGCGGCGCCCGGCTGGTGAGGCGCACCTCCATCCACGCCGGCGGTGCGGCGTCGAGGCGCAGCTGCAGCCGCTCCAGGCGTACCGGCACGAAGGCCATGCCGCCAGCGGCGGCGAGTTCGTCGGCCAGCAGTGGGATGAACAGCTGGAAGGCGCTATCGAGGATCCCCGGCGCGAGCAGACAGTCGCGCTGCCCCTCGGCGATCGCCGGCGGCAGGTCGATGCGACCCAGGGCGCGGCCATCCTCGAGCCAGATGGCATCGATGGCCTGAAAGCCGGGGCCGTAGTCGAGCCCGACATGGGCCGCCATTGCCAGATGGCGGTCGCGGCTGATGTCCGGAGCTCGCTGGGGCAGGCCAGCGCCGCGACGGCTCAGCAGCAGGCCGCGGGTCTGGGCGGCGATACGCGCGCGGGCATTGAGGGTCCAGGCATCGTCACTGGCCGGCTCGCGGGTCTGCAGGGTGAGGCTGCCATCGCCTTCGTCGAGCTCGAGCAGCAGCTTCTTGCCGTGGCTAGCGTCGAGCAGCAGCGGGCTCAGGATCTCGAGCGCCTCGATATCCAGCAGCGGGCTGGCCTTCCAGGCGCTGGCGGCGGCCAGCGCCAGCTCGGCGAAGCCGGCACCCGGGAACACTGTGGCCTCGCCGACCCGGTGATCGGCCAGCCACGGCAGGCGCCGGGTATCGAGCTGGCTCTCCCAGGCCCAGCCCTGGCGGGCGAGACGGTAGCCGAGCAGCGGGTGTTCGTAATGGCGCGCCATCAGCCCCTGGGCATCGCCGGTGGGGCTGACCCAGTAGTGCTCGCGCTGCCAGGGGTAGTGGGGCAGGTCGACGAAGCTGCCGACCACCGGGAACCAGTGGCGCGGTGACACGCTGCCGCTGGCGAGCAGCCCGGCGAGGCTGGCTTCGACGGCGCTTGAGCCATCGTCGCCGCGGGCCAGCGTGCCGAGCACGCAGCCCGGCTGGGCGTCGGCGGCAAGGGCGTCGCTGAGGTAGCGGCGCAGGATCGGCTGGGCGCCGATCTCGACGAAAGTACGCGCGCCGTCGGCGATCAGAGCGTCGATGGCGGGAGCGAACTGCACCGGTTCGCGGATATTGCGCCACCAGTAGTCGGCGCCCAGCTCGCGGCCGGGCAGCCGCGTGCCGGAGACGGTGGAGTAGAACGCCAGCTCGCCGTCATTGGGTGTCAGGTGCCCCAGGGCATCGATCAGCGGGGCGCGAATCGGGTCCATCGCCGGGCTGTGGAAGGCGTAGTCCAGCGGCAGGCGCTTGGCGAAGATGCGCTCGGCGGTGAGCGCGCTCTCCAGGTGCGTCAATGCCTCGGCCGGGCCGGCCAGGGTCACGCCCTTGGCGCTGTTGACCCCGGCGATCACGATCTCGGCGTACTCGGGGGCGGCGAGCCAGCTCTGCATCGCCTCCGCGCCGAGGCCCACGGCGCTCATCTCGCCGCTGCCGCGGGTGCGGCCCTGGCCGGCGCTGCGGTGGAAGATCACGCTGACCGCCGTTTCCAGCGTCAGCGCACCGCAGGCCCAGGCGGCGGCGACTTCGCCCACGCTGTGCCCGGTGACCGCCGCCGGATGCACGCCTTCGGCGGCCAACAGCCGGGTCAGCCCCACCTGCAGCGCAAACAGCGCCGGCTGGGCGATCTCGGTGCGCGCCAGGCGATCCTCGCCTGAACTCTCGTTGGCTTGATTGGTGCCCTCGAGCTCAGCGCGCAGGGAGAAGTCGGCGTGGCGCTTAAACAGCGCATCCACCTCATCGATGGCGGCGGAGAATACCGCTGACTCCGTCAGCAGCGTCTGTCCCATGCGCTCCCACTGACAGCCGTTGCCGGTATACACGAATACCGGGCCGTGGCCGTCGTCGACACGTTCGACGCTGGCGCTGCCGGGAACACTCTCGCCGGCGGCCAGGGCATCCAGGCGGGTGATCGCGTCTTCCGCGCTGGCGCTGAACAGCACCGCGGCATGGGGGTGGGCCTCGCGACGGAAAGCCAGGCTGTAGGCGGTGTCGTAGAAGGCCTCGGGGTGGCTAGTCAGGGTGGCGCTCAGCCGGCTGGCGAATTCGCGCAGCGCCTCGGGGCTGCGCGCGCTCAGACACAGCGGTAGCCGGCGAGCGGCGCTATCGGCGGCCGCCGGCTGAGCCGGCGTGGGTGCCGATTGCAGCAGCACATGGGCGTTGGCGCCACCGAAGCCGAACGAGTTGACGCCGATCGTCAACGTGCCCTCGGCCCTGAGGCGGCGGGGCTTGTCGACGATCTCCAGGTTCCAGCCATCGAGATCGATGCGCGGGTTGACCTGGCGGATACCGATGGTCGCCGGGACTTCGCGCTCACGCAGGGCGTAGATCGCCTTGGCCAGGCCGGCGACCCCAGACGCCGTCTCCAGGTGGCCGAGGTTCGACTTGACCGAGCCGATGGGCAGCGGCTCGCGCCGCTGCTGGCCGATCGCCGCGCCGATGGCACGGGTCTCCAGCGGGTCGCCGACCGCGGTGCCGGTGCCGTGGGCCTCGAGGTAGTCGATATCGTCCGGGGTGAGGCCGGCACGCGCCAGGGTCTGGCGCATCAGCGCCACCTGGGCGTCGGCATTGGGTACGGTCAGACCCTTCTTGTAGCCGTCGGTATTGACCCCGCTGCCGGCGACCACGGCGAGGATGCGATCGCCATCGGCCACCGCCTTGTCATAATCCTTGAGCAGGAAGACGCCGCCGCCTTCGGAGCGCACGTAGCCATCGCCGTTGGCATCGAAGACCTGACAGCGCCCGGTGGGCGAGAGCATGCTCGCCTTGGAGAAGATGATGAAGCCGAACGGATGCAGGTGCAGGCTGATCCCGCCGGCCAGAGCGATTTCGGTCTCGCCGCTGCGGATCGACTGGCACGCCTGGTGAAAAGCGACCAGTGACGACGAGCAGGCGGTATCCATCGACATGCTCGGCCCGTGGAGGTCGAACAGATAGGAGATACGGTTGGAGGCGATGCTCGAGGTGTTGCCGGTGGCGGTCGAGGTATCGATCGCCGACATGTCGTCGGCCATACGATAGGAGTAATCGAGACTGGCGACGCCGATGAACACCCCGCACTGGCTGCCACGCAGGTGCTGCGGGGGAATGCCGGCGTCCTCCATCGCTTCCCAGGTCATCTCCAGCAGCAGGCGCTGCTGCGGGTCCATCTGCGCCGCCTCGCGCGGAGAGATGCCGAAGAACGCCGCATCGAAGCCGGAGACGTCGCCCAGGCTGCCGGCGGCGAAGGTGTAGCTGGTGCCGGGGTGGTGCTTGTCGGGGTGGCGATAGACCTCATGGTCCCAGCGGTCCGCGGCAACCGTGGTGACCAGGTCTTCGCCGCTCTTGAGCGCTTGCCAGAAACGTTCTGAAGTCGGGGCGCTCGGGAAACGATGAGCCGCGCCGATGATGGCAACGCGTTGGGTCATTGGGACTCCTTTCTCCGTAGCCTGGGGCTACGCCTTGCTATTGTTGCGTCATCGCCGGGGCGCCTGCGCTATCGTGATGTCCGCGATAGCCTTGGAGGGCGCCCCTGGGGCATCCACGTCCTTGGCGCAGCGCTGCGCCCGATTGGCGTCTCGCCGCCATGATTGCCCGTCGATTGCCTGCTTATCTGCGCTCGATGATGGTCTGATAAAGGGTGGCGCCCAGCTTATCCGCTGACAGAGTCTTGCGCACCTTATCGCTTGGTGCGGTGTCGGTCTGCCAGATGAAATAGTTCGTCAAACCATCCGGTTCGCCATGGTCGGCATACACGCCCGGCATGATCGGTACGTGGTCGCCGTAGAACGCCAGCATGCCGGGCCTGTCGGCCGCCGTCAGCAGTTCCTTGAGGCGCGCGAGCATCTGGTCGCCGTTGTGCAGGTGGCGCAGATAGACCGCGAGATCGCCATGGCCTTCGGGCAGCTCGCCCTCGAGCCAGTCGGCGGCGACGCGGGCATCGGGTGTCTCCAGATGCAGCGGGCCATGGTTCTCCATGCTGATCAAGAATACGAACAGCGGCTGCGTCGGGCCCGTGGCGAGCATCTCGCGCACCTTCGCCGCGAGGGCCAGATCGCCGGTGTACTGGCCGTCGCGATCGCTCTCGTCGAAGGCGCGGATATCGATGAAGTCATCGAAGCCGAGCTGCGGATAGACTCGGTCGCGCAGATAGAAGCTGGCCGGGTAGGGGTGCACGCAGACCGTACGATAGCCCAGCGCCTTGAGCGCACCGGCAAGGTTGCGCACCGGCATCCGCGCCAGCTGATGGTAGGGATTGAAGCGGTGACCGCCGAGAGCTTCCGGGGTCAGGCCGGTGAGCACCGCGCACTCGGTGCGCACGGTGTTGGCGCCCCAGGCGGGCACCTCGAAGCGGCCTGCCGCCAGCGCCTGCTCACTCAGGGTGTCGAACTCGCGCAGAATTTCCGGGCGAATGCCGGGGTACCAGCGGCGCGGATCGAAGAACGATTCGCTCTGTACCAGTACCAGGTGCGGCAGGGTGGCCTTGGCCGGCGGCGTGCTGGGCTCGGGGAACGCCGCGGCGTTGCCGCCCGCTGCCAGCGGCTGGCGCAGTAACCTGCCGTAGGCCCATAGATAAGGGTAGAGGCCCAGCTCGACCAGATCGCGGTTGGGCTCGAGGGTGCAGGTCGGCAGGCGCGGCAGCGCCAGCCACAGGGCGAGCGCGCTGGCGGCGCTCAGCGCCAGGGTGACGAACAGGCTCCAGGGCGCATCGGGGCGGGCGAACAGCGAGGGTTCGAGCCAGAACCCGGCAGCGATGGCCAGGGCGCCGGCACTGCTGGCGGCGATGGTCAAACCGATACCGAAGAACGGGATATAAAGTCGCGGGTGCTTGACCGCATCGACGAAGTACTCGAAGTCCTGGCACAGAAACGGCTCGCGCAGCGATGCCGACTTGGTGTTGTTGACCTGGACGATCACCATCTGCAGCGAGCCGGCGATCACCACCGCGAACCACGGCCGCTGCACGATCAGCAGCCACAGCGCGAAGTGCAGCAGGGTGGTGGCCGCGTGCACGCCGATCACCGCCACTGGACGACGCCATAGCGGGCGGGGGCGCGGAGCGAGCAGCAGCTCGAACAGCGACGTGAGCAGCAGCGTGATCAGCGCGGCGCCCAGGGTGTGAGCGATACCGGCACTCATGACTTCGAGCCCTCGGCGTAGTCGAGCCACTTGAGCAGGCGCTGGGAGACCGCCGCCGGCAGCACCGCCAGCCACCAGCAGCCGAAGTCGAGCGGGAAGGGGAAGCTGACCCGGGCGCGATTGCGCGCCACGCCGGCGGCGATACGCCGGGCGGCCCGCTCGGGTTGCCACAGAAACGGCTTTGGCCCGGGCATGTCATGGCACATCTGCGAGCTGACGTAGCCTGGCATGATCACGCTGACGCCGACGCCGTAGGGCGCCAGCCAGCCGCGCAGGGCCTCTCCGTAGGCCTTCACGCCGGCCTTGCTGGCGCTGTAGCTGGGCGTCACCGGCAGCCCGTGGTAGGCGGCCAGCGAGCTCATGAAGACCAGCTGGCCACGACCCGCGGCGCGCATGCGCTTGCCCAGAAAGTTGCCCATCGCCATGGGCACGCGCAGGTTGATCGCCAGCAGGCGGCTGGCGTCTTCCCAGGCTTCGCCCTGGTTGTCGGCGCCGATATCGATGTTCATGCCGGCGTTGACGATGACCAGGTCGGGCGGCGTCGGCGCGCACAGCGACTCGAGCCAGGCGAACAGGGCAATGTCGTCGTCGAGGTCGACGCGGCTGGTCTCGACCTCGGCACCCAGCCGCCGGCAGGCGCCGGCGACCTCATCGAGCACATCGCTGCGCCGCCCGTGCAGCACCAGGTGGCAGCCTGCGGCATGCGCTTGGGCGTAGTGCCTGGCCAGGGCGGCGCCGATGGCACCGGTGGCACCGGTGATGACGATACGTCTCATGAAGCAATCTCGTCCTTGAGTTGTTGCAGCGGCGAGCGGTCACGTTCCATGACCTGCAGCGCATGCCCGGCCGCCAGCTCGATACCCGGGCGGCAGTAGAACCCGCCGTTGATCTGGACCGTCTGCGCCACGGTTCGGCGATAGGCCCGAAACAGTGCCGCATCCGGCTGCGGCCTATTCTGCCAGAAATCGTCCAGCTTGCCCTGATGGGTGAGCCCGGGCATGTCGTAGATCGGCGAGGCCAGGGTGTGGGTGGGGCAGCCGAAGCCGAGCGAGACGTTGCCGGCGGTACTGTTGACGGTGACCAATCCACTGGCGCGCTTGAGCAGCGCCTCCAGATTGCCGCCCTCGAGATAGACCAGGCGCCCCGCCAGATCGTACTCCTTCATCAGCACCTTGATCAGCCGAGCGTAGTGGGCCAGGCCCATGTCCAGCGGGTGGTTCTTGATCACCAGGCGGGCGTCGGCGGGGGCGTGATAGGCGAACGAGGCCGCCACCTTGCCGATCACCTCCTGCATGTTCTTGAACTCGGAGTGATAGCGGATCTGGGCATCGCTCTTGAGCTGCAGCGGCAGCAGAAAGAACGGATGGTCTTCGCTCAGCAGCGTGTGCATACGCTCGTCGTCGCGCCGTGTCAGATAGGGCATGCGCGCCTTGCGCAGCAGAAACCCGGCGTACTCCACCGGTGCGGTGACCAGCGCGTGATTGCGGTAGTGCGGATGCAGAAACGGGTTGGCCGCCCCGGCCAGATGATAGAGCACGTCGTGGCGCGCGCGGGTGCTGAACTGGTTGGGGAACGGCACGGGCTTGCCGGCGCTGGGCAAGCGCTTTCCCGCCTCGCGGTACCACGCCGGGTCCCGCGGCAGCAGCGAGTGGGCGTTGACGCCTTCGCGCTCCAGGGTGACCCAGTAGGGGCGAAAGTAGCCCTCTTCGAACACGTGATTGCGAATACCGCGTTCACGCGCGGCGAGAATCGCGCGGCGATGCACCGGGCGGCGGTCGCCGAACACCACCTGATCGGTCACCGCGTGGCGCTCCCAGATCCGCGCCAGGTAGGCGGGAATCCGTTCGGCATGGCCGCGGTAGACATAGGTATTGCCATGGTGCCAGTAGAGGCTGTCGCCGACGGTGAAGTTGACCTTGATCACGCGATGCCCTGCCGCAAGCAGCTGCTCGCCAAGCCGGTCGAAGAACGGCGAGCAGACACCTTGCAGCAGCAGGAAACACTTGCGGGACGTTGTCAACTCATTGCCTTTTGGAAAACAGGTTGCGGTAGAGGCGATAGGCGCGGGTGCGCAGGGAGAGCCCCCGGCGCGCGCTGCGCTGCTGGCGCATCAGCTCGATGGCGGTGTCGGCATTGCAGTAGTCGCCGCTCTGCGGGTCGACATAGGTCGGATAGAGCAACAGCGCTCCGGCGATCAGCGCGTCGAGGCTCAGGCGGCGCGTGCGCCGGGGGCTGTGCAGTCGGTCGTGGGTCAGCCCCCAGCCGGCGTAGAACGGCAGCCCGTAGGTGTGTACCGCGACGCCGCGCATCAGCCCCTCGAAGCCGGTCAGCGAGCACATGGTGTGAATCTCGTCGGCCAGGTCGATCAGATCGATGATGTCACAGTCGACCAGCTCGAGGTCGAACAGGCCCTCGGCCTGGCGGTCGATCAGCCCGACCCGTGCCCCCGAGGTCACGTCCGGATGCGGCTTGTAGATGATGAAGGCATCCGGTCGGCGCTCGCGCACGGCCGCCAGCAGCTGCTGGTTGGTCTTGATCTCCGGCGAGCCCTGGGCGATCGACGCATCGGTCTCGACCTGGCCCGGCACCAGTACGATCGGCCGTGTACCGATCGCCTCACGCGGCAGCGCCGGCAGGTTGCGCCCGGCGACGTTGTACTTCGACAGCTTGAGATCGATCAGCCGCTGGCGCAGACGCGCCGCTCGCGCCAGCAGGGCGGCATCGAAGGGGGTGTGCTCGAGCAGTTGCTCGAGATCGCTGGTGTGGTTGGCGTCGTAGTAGAGGCCACGGGCATCGAAGGCGAGCGAGAGCGGCCGGGTCAGGTCGACCCCGAGACCCACCGAGCGCACGAAGCCATCCTCCATGCGCCACAGGCGTACCCCGTGCGTCTGGCACAGCGTCTTGATCTCCGGGGTGAGTTTCTGCCCCCACACCACCAGGCTGTCGCAGGTCGCGAGCTGTGCCGCCAGCGGTGTCTTCTCGTGGCTGAACTGCACCGTCGCCGCCGGGCCCAGGAAGTCCCTGACGAAGCCGCGCTTCCAGTTGGAGAAGCCCAGTGCCAGCCAGCGACCCGCCAGGCGGTCGCGCTGGCGCTTCTGGTCGGCGAGCAGGTCGAGAGTCTCCTCCAGCGTCGAAGGGGTGGCGGTGTAGGGGTTGGCGTAGCGGCAGTAGCGTAGATAGGCCGCCGCGAACAGCTCTTGCAGCGAACGTCGACGCTGCCGCCGCGGGCACGTCTGGGCGTCCCGGGTGAGCCCCCAGCCGGCGTAGAAGGGGACGCCGAAGCAGTGCACCGGCTTGCCCGCCATCAGCGCTTCGAACCCGAGTTGGCTGGTGACCACGTAGACCGCCTCCACCGCATCCATCAGCGCCCAGGGGTTGATGTCTTCGCCCATCAGGCGACAGCGCGGCTGGGTCGCTGCCGCGGTGAGATAGCCGCGCTTGCGCCCGGCGATCACGTCGGGATGGGTCTTGATCAGGATCTCCGCCTCGGGATGATCGGCCAGCGCCTGTTCGAGCATCCGCGTGAAGGCGTCGGCATCGGCCATGCCGTGGGTGATCGAGGCGTCGTCGCGGGTCTGATCCACCACCAGCACGCGCGGGCGCTCGGCCGGAGGCAGCGGGCGATCCGGGGCGTGGTTGTACTTGGACAGACGCAGCTCGCGCAGACGCTGCATGGCGCGCGCCGCGCGGTCGAGCTCCGCGGCATCGAACTCGGCGTGGTTGAGCCAGCGCTCGAGATCGGAGGGCCGCGTGGCGTCGTAATAGATGCCGCTGAAATCGACCACCAGGCTGTGCGGCTGAGCGTGGTCCACCCCCAGCCCCAGTGAGCGCAGGAAACCATCCTCGATCGCCACGTAGGGTAGGTCACGTCGGGCGGCCAGGCGGCGTGCCCGGGCCGCGGTGGGCTTGAGCCCCCAGCCGACCACCGCATCCATCGGGCGCCGGCTGTGCGGGCCGACATGCTCGAGCTGCGGATACTCCGGCAGCAGACAGCCCACGATGCGCCAGCGCGCCAGCCCGCGGGAGAGATAGCCGGCCACGCGGCCGCCTGCAGCCCCTCGCCCTGAAGAAGGCAGTGAAGAAGACGACGAGACTGTCGGATCGTTATTCATATTGCGAGAAAGAGGCCAGACCGTCATCGAAAAGGATCGCCACGCTACGCAACCTCCCTGCATTAGGCAATCGCCAGAGACGTACGGAGCGGAAAGTGCGCGCAGTGTAGCGTATCGGGGGGCGGATTTGGGGACGTTTTCAACCGCTGTCTGGCGATCGCGAAAGAGACTGGGCCAGGCGTTTCAATGTGTATCGATTAACGCGCTAATTGAAGATGCAAGTGTAATCAAGGTTTTCTCATGGAAAAGGCGATTCATGCCTGTATGAGAACTCTCATGTGTCGACGTGTCATGGTCTCCGTTTTCTTTCATAGTCGGTCTGGTGTCGATGTCTGGCTTTCTCATGCAACGCAGAGGATGGCGTCCATTCACTGACGTAATAGGCACGTTGTGGATACGCCAATCGTCCTCGTGGCTGCCGTTTTTATTCTCGTAAAACTCTTTTGAAACAGTATCTTGTAGTGGTTTAGAAAATCTCAGTGTCTTCGATGAATTTGTTGATCGACAGATTCAACAACTCATGTCGTCGATCGATAATGTCGATTTACAAAAAGAAACATTGGTGTTTTTTGACGTTTGACTCGCCGTGAGCTTTCACCGAAAAAGAGCGCGAGTTCGCCCGTTCGAGAGCGCCGGCGATATCACTGATTACCGTCTTGCTCGCTGTCGTGTAGCGAAACGTCAACAGGGTTCGGCCGGTGCCGGATTGGCCCGTGATTACAGGAATTGACATGTCTGCATCTGCCAGCGTCAGCGGTGTACATGACTTCGAGGCCAGAGGCACCTCTGACGGTGCCGGTTCGGTCCGCTTTGCCGCTGTGCCGCGGCGGCGTCGATCGGAGTCACTCGCGTGAGCGCGCCGGGAATGCGGGGCCAGACCCACCTGAGACAGCTCGAGGCGGAGTCGATGCACATCATCCGCGAAGTGGTGGCCGAGTTTCGCCGCCCGGTGATGCTCTACTCCATCGGCAAGGACTCCTCGGTGATGCTGCATCTGGCGCGCAAGGCGTTCTATCCGGGCACGCCGCCGTTTCCGCTGCTGCACGTCAATACCACCTGGAAGTTCAAGGAGATGATCGCCTTTCGCGACCGCGTCCTGGCACAGGTCGGTATGCCGCTGATCGAGCACATCAATGAAGAGGGGCGCGCCGCCGGCATCAATCCCTTCGATCATGGCAGCGCCAAGTACACCGACATCATGAAGACCCAGGCGCTCAAGCAGGCGCTGGATACCCACGGCTTCGATGCCGCCTTCGGCGGCGCGCGGCGCGACGAGGAAGCCTCCCGCGCCAAGGAGCGGGTCTACTCCTTCCGTGACAGGCACCACCGCTGGGATCCCAGGAACCAGCGCCCGGAACTGTGGAATCTCTACAACGGCAGGATCGGCCCGGGCGAGTCGATCCGCGTCTTCCCGCTCTCCAACTGGACCGAGCTGGACATCTGGCAATACATCCACCTCGAGTCGATTCCCATCGTGCCGCTCTATTACGCCGCGCCACGCCCGGTGGTGGTGCGCGACGGCGGGCTGATCATGGTCGATGACGAGCGTCTGCCGCTGGCCCCGGGCGAGGTGCCCGAGGAGCGCTGGGTGCGCTTCCGCACCCTCGGCTGTTACCCGCTCACCGGCGCCGTCTCGTCCCGCGCCGCGACGCTGCCCGCGATCATCCAGGAGATGCTGCTGACCCGCACCAGCGAGCGCTTCGGGCGTGCCATCGACCATGACCAGGCGGGCTCGATGGAGAAGAAAAAACGCGAAGGGTACTTCTGAGACGGCCGCGCCGGAATCGAACCAGAACCAGCGGCAGGCGCCCGGGCGCCGCATGCCACCGAGAGGGAACACCGTGTCACACGCGTCAGCCATGATCACCGACAACATCGAAGCCTACCTGAGAGTGCACGAGCACAAGGGAATCCTGCGCTTCATTACCTGCGGCAGCGTCGATGATGGCAAGTCGACCCTGATCGGGCGGCTGCTGCACGACGCCAGGATGATTTTCGAGGATCAGCTGGCGGCGGTGGCGCGGGACTCCAAACGCTGCGGTACCACCGGTGAACGCATGGATCTGGCGCTGCTGGTCGATGGCCTGCAGGCCGAGCGCGAGCAGGGCATCACCATCGATGTCGCCTACCGTTTCTTCTCCACCGACAAGCGCAAGTTCATCATCGCCGACACCCCGGGACACGAGCAGTACACCCGCAACATGGTCACCGGTGCTTCTACCGCCGATCTGGCGGTGATCCTGATCGATGCGCGCCTCGGGGTTCAGGCGCAGACCCGGCGGCACAGCTATCTGTGCGACCTGCTGGGTATTCGCCATCTGGTAGTGGCGGTCAACAAGATGGACCTGGTCGGCTACTCGCGCGAGCGCTTCGACGAAATCGTCGCGGCGTACCGCCATTTCGCCACGCGGCTGACGGCCACCGATATCCGCTTCGTGCCACTGTCCGCGCTGGAGGGTGACAACGTCGTCGACCCCAGCGAGCGCATGCCGTGGTATCAGCTCGGTGGCCAGCGCGGCCCGGCGTTGCTGGCGCTGCTCGAGCAGATCGATATCGCCTCCCCGGCGCCGTTCGAGGCGCTGCGTTTCCCGGTGCAGTACGTCAACCGTCCCAACCCTCACTTCCGCGGCTACTGCGGCACCCTGGCCGCCGGCAGCCTGCGCCAGGGTGATGCGGTGCGGGTGCTGCCGTCGCGGCGCTGCGCCCGGGTGGCGCGCCTGGTCACCAACGATGGCGATCTCGAGATCGCCTATCCGGGGCAGTCGATCACCGTGACCCTCGACGCCGAAATCGATGTCTCGCGCGGCGACATGCTGGTCGCGGAGGCATCGGAGCTGACGCCCTGCAGCGGCTTCAGCGCGGATCTGGTGTGGCTGCACGAAACGCCGTTGGCACTGGGCCACGAGTACGAACTCAAGGCGGCGACCCGTAGCGTCTGCGCGCGGGTGGTGCGGCTGGTGCATCAGGTCGATGTCGACACCCTGGCGCATACGCCCACGCAGCGGCTCGCGCTCAACGGAATCGCGCGCTGCCAGATCGAGGTGGACCAGCCGCTGGTGCTGGACAGCTATCGGCGCTCCCCGGGCACCGGCGCTTTCGTGCTGATCGATCGCTTCAACCATCTGACCGTCGCCGCCGGCATGGTCGTCGACACCCTGAGCGCGGCCAATCTGGTGTGGCACGACATGGCGGTGACCCAGCGCCGGCGCGCCGAGCGCCACCGCCAGAAACCCTGCGTGGTGTGGTTCACCGGGCTCTCCGGCGCCGGCAAGTCGAGCGTCGCCGATGCACTCGAGCGCCAGCTCTTCGGCATGGGCCACAGCACCTACCTGCTCGATGGCGACAACCTGCGCCACGGCCTGTGCAGCGATCTGGGCTTCGGCGACCGCGAGCGCCAGGAAAACATGCGTCGGGTCGGCGAGGTGGCTCGGCTGATGGTCGACGCCGGCATGATCGTGCTGGTCGCACTCATCTCTCCCTTTCGCCAGGAGCGCCAGCGGGTGCGCGAGCGTATGGCGCCGGGCGAGTTCATCGAAGTGTTCGTCAATACCCCGCTGGCGGTGTGCGAGCGACGTGATCCCAAGGGACTCTACCGCCGTGCCCGGGCAGGGGAGATCGCCCAGTTCACCGGTATCAGCTCGCCCTACGAAGCGCCCCAGCACACCGAGATCGAGATCGATACCTCGCACGACGACCTGGCGCTGACGGTCGCCGGGCTGATCGCCGCGCTGCGGCGCGAGGGCGTCATTTGAACCGCTATTCGGAGTGATCCCGCTGGTCGGACGGCCGGCGGGCCAGGCAGGACAAGCAGGAGGATAACCCGCATGCAGCACATAGAACGCGTACGCAGACCCCAGGCGCGAGCCCGCAGCCAGACGCGAACTCGCAGAGACAAGTCGGTGTGGCTGGCAGCCACCCTGGTGCTGGCCGCCGGCCTGACCGGCTGTGCCGCGCCGGGCGGCCAGCCCGGCGCCGCCGACACCCTGTCCATGGCGGATGCCACGCCGGCCGGCCCGGCCCTGAGCGCCTTTCTCGAGCGCGCGCCGGATGGCGCCGTGACCACGCTGGCGGCGTCGCCCTGGGGCGGCAACGTCTCGGTGATCGTTCAGGAGCGCTACTTCGCCGCCAGCGGCAGGCTCTGCGCGCAGCTCGACGTGAGCCGAGGGGCGGTACCTGCGGCCCTGGGTAGCGGCGAGGTGGCGTGCCGGGTCGCCGCCCGTGGCTGGTACACCCAGCGGCTGGTGACCGAGGTGGTGCGCTAGCCAGCGCCGCCGCCGCCGCAGCGAGCCGCCGCCACTGGCCGCGGTCACGCTGCGCGGCCAATAACCGAGCCGCAGCCGGGCGCTTTGAGCCCCCGCGCCGGCCGACAACGAGTCTAGGGCAGGAACACAACATGAAGCGCGCAGCATGGATTTCCCGGGCAATGTGCCTGGTGGCGGTAGCGTGGCTGAACGCCGGCGCGGTCCACGCGCAGTCGATCGGCGTCGATAGCAGCTCGCTGCTCGGCAGCGATGCCGAGGCGCAGCCGCTGACCGCGGATTCGAGCGCGGCCGGGGTCGAGGAGATTCCGCGGGCCGACTGGGACAGCGGCACCTACGGGCCGGTCGATCCGCGCACCCAGGCGCCGGTCGATCCGGAGTCGTTGCCGCCGTTCGGCGCCAACCTGTTCACCGGGGGCTTCCGCGGCACCATGGCCGATGGCCTCAACCCGGCCTACCTGATCAAGCCGGGCGACCAGATCACCATCCGGGTGTGGGGCGGGGTGGAGCTCGACCGGGTGCTGGTGGTGGACGCCCAGGGCAACATCTTCCTGCCGCGGATCGGGCCGCTGCAGGTCCAGGGCATCTCCAATGCTCAGCTCAACGCCAAGGTGCGCGGCGCGATCCAGTCGGTCTACCCCGAGAACGTCAGCGTCTATACCAATCTGCAGGGCGTGCAGCCGGTCGGCGTGTTCGTGACCGGCTACGTCAACAGCCCCGGCCGCTATTCGGGCACCCCTAACGACTCGGTGCTCTATTTCCTCGACCAGGCCGGCGGCATCGACCAGGCGCTGGGCAGCTATCGCCGGGTGCTGATCAAGCGCGGCAGCCGAGTGATCGGCGTGGTCGACCTGTATGACTTCCTGCTCGACGGTGAGATCGCGCGGCCGCAGTTCCGCGACGGCGACACCCTGGTGGTGGAGGCGCGCGGCCCGGCGATCAGCGTGGTCGGGGATGTGCAGAAGGACTATCGCTACGAGCTGGTGGGCGACAGTCTGACCGGACAGGACGTGCTCGACCTGGCGCGGCTCAAGGCCGGCGTATCGCACGTGCTGCTGCGTGGCAGCCGGCCCGAGGGTCCGCTGTCGCGCTACCTGCCGCTGGCGGCGTTCCGGGCCGCCGAGGTTCGCCGCGGTGACGAGGTGCTGTTCAGCGCCGATCAGCGCGACGAGACCATCGTGGTGCAGGTCGAAGGCAGCTACTACGGCCCCTCGCGCTATGCGCTGCCGCGCAACGCCAAGCTGGGCGAGCTGCTCAACGCGATCAGCGTGCCCCGCGACATGACCAGCTATCGCGATGTCTCGATCCGGCGGATCAGCGTTGCCCGCCAGCAGGCGGCATCGCTCAAGGAGAGCCTGCGCCGGCTCGAGACTACTTACCTCGGCTACCCCTCGCGGACCGCCAAGGAGGGCGAGATCCAGGTGCGCCAGGCGGAGCTGATCGAGCGCTTCGTGCAGAAGGCGGCCCAGGTCAGGCCCAACGGCCGGCTGGTGGTGGCGCGTGACAGCGGGGTCGCCGATATCCGCCTGCAGGATGGCGATATCGTCACCATCCCCGAGAGCACCGATTCGGTGCTGCTCAGCGGCGAGGTGGTGATTCCGCAGGCGCTGGTGTTCACCCCGGGGATGAGCGCCGACGACTATATCCGTCTGGCCGGTGGTTTCACCCCGCGTGCCGACGAGGACCAGGTGCTGGTGGTGCATCGCAACGGCGCGGTGATGCATGCCGGCCAGACCCGCATGCGCGCCGGCGACGAGATCATCGTGCTGCCCGCAGCGCCGACCAGCAATATCGAACTGGCGGCGAGCATCACCCAGATCCTCTATCAGGTTGCGGTAGCGACCAAAGTGGCGCTCGACCTATGAGCGCCGCAGCCAGAGGAGGGCGCGCGCATGGCTGACTCCATGCTTCCGATCACCGGGGCGCGCCCGCGCGGTGCCTGGCGGGTGGCCCGCAGCGTGTGGTTCGCGATGTTCATGCGTGAAGCGATCTCGCGCACCATGGCCGACCGCATGGGCTGGTTCTGGATGATCTTCGAGCCGCTGGCGATCATCGGCGTGATGGTCTCTATCCGCGGGCTGTTCATGTCCGGCAGCGAGATATCCGGCGCCGACCACGTGCCGTGGATGATCGTCGGGCTGATGGGCTTCGGGCTGTTTCGCGAGAACATGATGCGCGCGCTGGGGGCGATCGACGCCAACAAGGGGCTGTTCGCCTACCGCCAGGTCAAGCCGGTCGATACCGTGCTGGTGCGCTGCTTCCTGGAGGGCATGCTCAAGTCCTTCCTGTTTCTGATGTTCATGCTGATCGGCGACCTGCTCAAGTTCGAGCTGATGCCGGATCACCCCCTCGGCGTGCTGCTCGACTGGCTGTCGCTGTGGGCGCTGGGCTGGGGCGCGGGGCTGACGGTCTCGGTGCTCGGTGACCTGGTGCCGGAGTTCGGCCGTGTGGTGCGCATTCTCAACCTGCCGCTGCTGCTGCTCTCGGGCGTGATTCTGCCGGTGATGTACGTGCCGTACCCCTACCGCGACTACCTGCTGTGGAACCCGTTGGTCCACGGTCTGGAGAGCATGCGGGTCGCGTTCTTTCCCGGCTATCACACCCTCAACGATATCGACATGACCTACCTGTGGTTCTGGGCGCTGTCGCTGCTGGCGCTGGGCCTGCTGCTGCACATCCGTTTCGCCGCCAGGTTGAAAGCGCACTAGCGCGGAGGAGCGAGCCATGATCGATATCCGTCATCTCTACAAGCGCTATCACAACCACCACGGCAGCCAGTGGGTGCTCGAGGACATCAATCTGAGCATCCCCGCCGGGGTCAGCGTCGGCCTGCTGGGGCGCAACGGCGCCGGCAAGTCGACCCTGCTGCGCCTGATCGGCGGCATGGATACCCCGGACCGCGGCGAGATCGTGCGCGCCAGTCGAGTCTCCTGGCCGATCGGCCTGGCCGGCGGCTTCCAGGGCTCGATGACCGGGCGCCAGAACGTCAAGTTCGTCGCCCGGATCCACGGTGCCAACGACGAGATCGAGCAGATCATCGCGGCGGTGGAGAGCTTCGCCGACATCGGCCGCGCCTTCGACGAGCCGATCAAGACTTACTCCTCGGGGATGCGCTCGCGGCTCGCCTTCGGGCTGTCGCTGGCCTTCGACTTCGACGTCTATCTCTCCGACGAGGCCACCGCGGTGGGCGACCGCCACTTCAAGCAGAAGGCGAGCGAGGCGTTCAAGGCGCGCATCGGCCGCGCCAGCCTGATCATGGTTTCTCACGGCGAGGGCGTGCTGCGCGAGTTCTGTCAGGCCGGGATTCTGCTCGATCGCGGCCGCGCGTTCTGGTTCGACGAGATAGAGGCCGCCATCGAGGCCTACCACAGTGCCGGCGACGGCTACGCACCGCCGCGGCCGGCCACCCCGCGCAATCTGGAGGAGGCCAAGCGGGCGCTGGCCGAGGCCAATGTGCGCTTCGACGCCGCCCGAGAAGCCCTCGATGCCGTCGGCGACAGCGCCGCGGAAACGGCGGAACCCCCCGAGGAGACCCTGCGCTGGCGCCTCGACGACGCTCGGGAACGGGTCCACGAAGCGCGTCGCCAGGTGCAGCAGTTCACCGCCCGCAAGGGGCGCAAAGGTGGCCCCCGGGGCCAGGAAAGGCCCCCGGTCAACAACACGTCCCCCGACAAGACCTCAGCAAAGGCGAAACGGTCATGAAGAAGCCGCTCTCTGTACGCAACTACCTGCACTGGATCCTGTGCTTCGTGGCGATCGCCGTGGTCTCCGCCTACTGGGCGCTATGGGCCAGCGACCGCTATGTCTCCCACGCCAACGTGGTGCTCGAGAGCCCGCAGATCGCCGCGCCCACGCTCAGTTTCAGCTCGCTGCTCAGCGGCAGCGGCGCCGCCAACACCGCCGACATGCTGCTGCTGCGTGACTACCTGCGCTCGGTGGACATGCTCAAGCTGCTGATCACCCAGGCCGACTTCCGCCAGCACTACGCCAACGCCGGCGCCGACTTCTTCAGCGCCCTGGACGATGAGAACGCGCCGCTGGAGGAGCTCCACGACTACTACCTCAAGCGGGTCTCGGTGGAGCTCGACGACTATGCCGGGGTGCTGCGCATCGACGTCGAGGCCTTTACCCCGCAGGAGGCCCATCGTATCGCCGAGCTGCTGCTGGAAGACGGCGAGCGCCACATGAACGAGATGGGGCAGCGCCTGGCTCAGGAGCAGGTCAAGTTCCTGGAGAAGCAGGTGGCGGTGCTGGAGAAGCAGTTTCAGCAGACCCGCAACGACCTGCTCGACTACCAGAACGCCAACGGCCTGGTCTCGCCCACCGGCACCGTGGAGAGCCTGGAGTCGGTGGTCTCGGGGCTGGAGGGGCAGCTGGCCATCGCCAAGGCGCGCAAGCGGGCGCTGGCCAGCTATCAGAGCACGCGCTCGCCGGAGATGGTGCGCATCGAGAGCGAGATCTCCGCGCTCGACAACCAGATCGTGCAGGAGCGCGAGCGCCTGGCGCGCCAATCCGGCACGGCCCTGAACCGTATCTCCTCCGAGTACCAGACCCTGCTGCTCAAGGCGCAGTTCGCCCAGGACAGCTACTCCGGCGCGCTGGCGGCGCTGGAGAACACGCGCATCGAAGCGGCACGCAAGCTCAAGCAGGTTTCGGTGCTGCAGGAGCCGACCCTGCCGGAGTACCCCGAACAGCCCGAGCGGCTCTACAACTCGGTGGTGTTCGCGGTGATCGCCCTGTTCCTCACTTTGATTCTCAACATGCTGATTCTGATCGTGAAAGACCATCGCGACTGATGCCGTACGCGCTCCCTGGCACTTGAACGGCACCCACAGACAGCGCCTATCGCCATAGACGGCGCCCATGAGAACGAGAACACGACCATGAACGAATACACCGATACGACCTCTGCCAAGACATTTCTGGTCACTGGCGGCGCCGGCTTCATCGGCTCCGCGGTGATCCGCGAGCTGATCCGCGAGACCCCGCACCGCGTCGTCAACGTCGACAAGCTGACCTATGCCGGCAACCCGGAGTCGCTGGCGCCGGTCGATGACAGCGAGCGCTACGAGTTCCGGCTCGGCGATATCTGCGATGCCAAGGTGATGGCGCGGCTGTTCCGCGAACTGGCCCCGGACGTGGTCATGCACCTGGCCGCGGAGAGCCATGTCGACCGCTCCATCGATGGCCCCGCGGCATTCATCGAGACCAACGTGGTGGGCACCTACACGCTGCTGGAGGCGGCGCGCCAGTACTGGAAGGAGCTCAAGACGCGCGATCCGGCCAAGGCGGCGGCGTTCCGCTTCCACCACATCTCCACCGACGAGGTCTACGGCGACCTGCACGGCGTCGACGATCTGTTCACCGAGCGCACCCCTTACGCGCCGAGCTCGCCCTATTCGGCCAGCAAGGCGAGCTCCGATCACCTGGTGCGGGCGTGGCAGCGCACCTTCGACCTGCCCACGCTGGTCACCAACTGCTCCAACAACTACGGGCCCTATCACTTCCCCGAAAAGCTGATCCCGCTGACCATCCTCAACGCCCTCGCCGGACGCCCGCTGCCGGTCTACGGCAATGGTCTGCAGGTGCGCGACTGGCTCTATGTCGAGGATCACGCCCGGGCGCTGATCCAGGTCGCGACCGAAGGGGCGGTGGGCGAGACCTACAACATCGGTGGGCACAACGAGAAGACCAACATCGAGGTGGTGCGCACGATCTGCGCGCTGCTCGAGGAGCTGGCGCCGGCCAAGCCGGCGGGGGTGGCGCACTACGCGGATCTGATCACCTTCGTCAGCGATCGCCCCGGGCATGACCAGCGCTACGCCATCGATGCCAGCAAGATCCAGCGTGAACTGGGTTGGCAGCCCCGCGAGACCTTCGACAGTGGGCTGCGCAAGACGGTGCGCTGGTTCCTCGACAACGAGGTCTGGTGGCGGCGGGTCCAGAACGGCAGCTATCAGGGCGAACGTCTGGGGGAGACCGCATGACACTGCTGATCCTGGGGGGCAGCGGCCAGGTCGGGTTCGAGCTGCGCCGGCAGCTGGCGCCGCTGGGCGAGATCGTCGCCCCGAGCCGGGCCGAGCTCGACCTGATGAGCGCAGCCAAGGTCGCCGCGGCCCTCGATACCCTGCGTCCGACGGTGATCGTCAATGCCGCTGCCTGGACAGCGGTCGACGCCGCCGAAAAAGAGCGAGCCGCGGCGCAGCGGCTCAACGCCGAGCTGCCGGCCCAACTGGCGGACTTTGCCGCCGGCGGTGGCTGCGAACTGCTGCACTACAGCTCCGACTACGTCTATCCCGGCAGCGGCGAGGCTCCCTGGCAGGAGACCAGCGCCACCGGCCCACTCGGCCACTACGGCGCGACCAAGCTGGCCGGCGACGAGGCGCTGCTGAAGGCCGCGCCGGAGGCGCTGATCCTGCGCACCAGTTGGGTCTATGCCGCTCGTGGGCGCAACTTCCTCGACACCATGCTGCGTCTGGGCGCCGAGCGCGAGCGGCTCGGCGTGGTCGCCGACCAGATCGGTGCGCCGACGCCGGCGCGGCTGATCGCCACGCTGTCGTTGCTGGCGCTGCGGGCGCGCCTGGCCGGGCAGCTCGCGGGCGGGGTCTACCACCTGGCCACCCGCGGCGAGACCAGCTGGCACGGTTTCGCCCGCGAAATCTTTGCCCAGGCCCGTGCCCGCGGCGTGCCCCTGGCGCTGGCCGACGACCAGGCAGTGGCTGCCATCGCCACCGCCGACTACCCGACGCCGGCCCGGCGTCCGCTCAATTCGCGCCTGGCGCTCGACAAGCTGGAGCGCGCGCTCGGTGTGCGCCTGCCGGACTGGCGCACGCAGCTGGCGCTGACGCTCGACGAGCGCCTGGGCTGACGCGGCGCGCGCTTCAACGGTCTTTTCGATGCCGCTGACCCCGGTATCACGCTGGCACCGGCGTCACGGTGCGATCCAACGATTCGTCGGCCATACCGACAGGGAGTTCTACCATGGCACGCAAGGGCATCATTCTCGCCGGCGGTTCCGGCACGCGGCTGCACCCGATCACACAGGGTATCTCCAAGCAGCTGCTGCCGGTCTATGACAAGCCGATGATCTACTACCCGATCTCGGTGCTGATGCTGGCCGGCATCCGCGACATCCTGATCATCTCGACCCCGGACGATCTGCCCCAGTACCGCAACTTGCTGGGTGATGGCGAGCAGTTCGGGGTGCGCTTCGACTACGCCGTGCAGCCCTCGCCGGACGGTCTGGCGCAGGCATTCCTGATCGGCGAGACCTTCATCGGCGACGACCCGGTGTGTCTGGTGCTCGGCGACAACCTGTTCCACGGCCAGCACTTTTCGGATCAGTTGAAGCGCGCCTCGGCGCGGGAGCGCGGTGCCACCGTGTTCGGTTACCTGGTCAAGGACCCGGAGCGCTTCGGCGTGGTCGAGTTCGATGCCGACGGCCGGGCGCTGTCGATCGAGGAGAAGCCGATCCGACCGCGCTCGCCCTACGCGGTGACCGGGCTCTACTTCTACGACAACGACATCGTCGAGATCGCCAAGCGCGTCAAACCCTCGGCCCGCGGTGAACTCGAGATCACCTGCGTCAACAACGCCTATCTCGAGCGCGGCGACCTACAGGTCGAGCGCCTTGGCCGCGGCTTCGCCTGGCTGGATACCGGCACCCACGACAGCCTGCTCGAAGCGGGTCAGTACGTGCAGACCATCGAGCATCGTCAGGGGCTGAAGGTGGCCTGCCTCGAAGAGATCGCCTGGAACCAGGGTTGGATCGACGAGCGCCAGCTGGCGGCGCGCGCCGAGGCGCTGAAGAAAACCGGCTATGGCCAGTATCTGATGCAGCGCCTGGCGGACGCACAGCCGGGGTCGGTGGCCTAGGGCCCGAGGTCCAGCCCCGGGTGCCTTACACCGACTGACGTCCATCGACTGCCATATCTATAGAAGAGGGGAGTGCGCACCATGATCTATGAGCGCCTGGCGATTCCCGATGTCGTGCTGATGACGCCGCAGGTATTCGGCGACGCACGCGGCTTCTTTCTCGAGTCCTTCCGCCACAGCGAGTTCGTGGCCCACTGCGGCGACTACCGCTTCGTGCAGGACAACCACAGCTGCTCCGGCCGCGGCATCCTGCGCGGCCTGCATTATCAGCTCGAGCATCCTCAGGGCAAGCTGGTCCACGTCACCCGCGGCGAGGTGTTCGATGTCGCGGTGGATCTGCGCCGCAGCTCGCCCACCTTCGGGCGCTGGGTCGGGGCGCTGCTGAGCGCCGACAACAAGCAGCAGCTGTGGGTGCCGCCGGGTTTCGCCCATGGCTTTTATGTCACCACCGAGGTGGCGGAATTCCAGTACAAGTGCACCGACTACTACGCCCCCGGTGATGAGCATGGCCTGGCCTGGAACGATCCGGCGCTGGCCATCGACTGGCCACTGGTGGATGCCGCGCCGGTGCTCTCGGCCAAGGATGCCGAGGCCCGCTCGCTTGCCGAGGCGCCTACCTTCGCTTGATCGGGCGGTGTGCTCGTCGCCCCCTCGTTGCTCACGCTTTGCCCCAGGATGCTGGGCCTGCCATGTCGATATCAACGTCGACATCACCGTCCACACCATGCCGCCCGCCGTGCAGGCCGCTGTGCTAAGGCTGGCAGGCCTGTCTGCGGGGTGGCTCCCTGTCGAGTCTCTTGCCTGACCGTCTTACCCGCGCTTTGCGCATTTTTCCAAGAGGATAGATGTCGATGAAAATTACCGTATTCGGCACCGGCTACGTTGGCCTGGTGACCGGCGCCTGTCTCGCCGACGTGGGCCACAGCGTGGTCTGTGTGGATATCGACGAGGACAAGATCGCACGCCTGCGCCGCGGTGAGATCCCGATTTACGAGCCCGGGCTGGAGTCGATGGTGCTGCGCAACGTCGAAGCCGAGCGGCTCGCCTTCACCACCGATGCCGCCGAGGCGGTGCGCCACGGGGTGCTGCAGTTCATCGCCGTAGGCACGCCGCCGGACGAGGATGGCAGCGCCGACCTGCAATACGTGCTGGCGGTGGCGGCGACCATCGGCCGCCATATGGAGGGGTATAAGGTGGTGGTCGACAAGTCGACCGTACCGGTGGGCACCGCCGACCGCGTGCAGGCGCGCATCGCCAGCGTGCTCGCCGAGCGTGGCGTCGAGCTGGCGTTCGACGTCTGCTCCAACCCGGAGTTTTTGAAAGAGGGCTCGGCGCTGGAGGACTTCACCCGCGGCGCGCGGATCGTGGTCGGCTCGGCCTCGCCCAAGGTCGATGAGCTGATGCGCGAGTGCTACGCCCCCTACAACCGCAACCGCGAGAAGATGATGTTCATGAGCGTACGCGCGGCGGAGCTGACCAAATACGCCGCCAACGCCATGCTGGCGACCAAGATCAGCTTCATGAACGAGATCGCCAATCTGGCCGAACGTCTGGGAGCGGATATCGAGGACGTGCGCCGCGGCATCGGCTCGGACCCGCGCATCGGCTACCACTTCATCTATCCCGGCTGCGGCTACGGGGGCTCCTGCTTCCCCAAGGACGTGCAGGCGCTGTCGCGCACCGCGGCCAAGGTCGGCTACAGCGCCGAGCTGCTGGAGGCGGTGGAGGCGGTCAATCGTCGCCAGAAAACGACCCTGTTCGATAAGCTCTCCGCGGCGTTCGGCGGCGACTTGCAGGGTAAGACCATCGCCCTCTGGGGGCTCGCCTTCAAGCCGGAAACCGATGACATGCGCGATGCGCCGAGCCGTACGCTGATGGAGTCGCTGTGGGCGGCCGGCGCGGTGGTGCAGGCCTACGATCCGGAAGCGATGCGCGAGTGCCGGCGGATCTACGGCGAGCGCGACGACCTCATTTTGGTCGCCGACCGGGTGCAGGCGGTCAGAAAGGCCGATGCGCTGGTGATCTGCACCGAGTGGAAGGAGTTCCGCACCCTGGACGCGGCCTGGATTCGTGACCAGCTGCGCCACCCGGTGGTGGTCGATGGCCGCAACCTCTACGAACCCGAGGTCATGCTCGACGCGGGTATCGACTACTACGCGGTCGGCCGGGGCAAGACCCTCACCGAGGTGACGGCATGAGCGGGGCCCGCGCCGGCGGGCCCCTTGGTTCTGTACGAAAACTACCTGCGCTCGGCGCTACGGCGTCTTCTCATCTGGCGAGTGTGAGTTCGCCTGATCCGCACATCGCGGATATCGATGAGTAAAACCATCTTCTACTCGATCGGGCGCGAGATTATTCTGAAAGCCATGAAATAGCACGTCTCCTTGATGGCGAAAATGCCACCTTGGATGAATGACGAGCATAAGCGACTATCGGTTGCCGATCGAATATCCAGAATGCCATGGCCTGTTGCTGTGGGAATGCATGATATCGGCTAGACGTTATTCCGTAGTGAACATATTAGTCACGTTGTAGAAGTCGCCAGGAAAATGTTTTGCAGTAACAGTTGCCGCAGCCGTGTCTAGAAAAATTGCTGGAAAACTACCAGGGATAACTGGCGGCGAGCAGGTGAGCCTTGCATGACGGTTTGAATACGAAGCGATGACGGCGCCATCAGTGTGTTGTCGCCAAACGCTTGTCTGTCGTTTGGATTGTGTTTTCAATGCATTGAATATAAAGACTTTTTTCTGTCATTCGACTGGGCGTGTGGGTGGGCGGCGATTGGGAAGTGATCGAGCGCGGCGGAAGCCAGTGCCAGGATACGCGCATCGGGTCTTTTATTTCCCTGATGTCGCGGCGGATGCGTTGTTCACCAATTGCCAGTCGGTGGCGGCTTATTGGGCGACGTTATCCGGGTGAGTCGAGGTGAGAACGGCGATCGGTTGCGAGCCGTTGAGCTGACGATGGGCGGGATAAAAGATTTATCAATGTAGGTCGGTCGATGATATCGCTGATGTCATAACTGAACGATGAGATGATGGTATTCGATGTCCGTAAAATGAAGCTGTTTGGCGTTCATGGAGTGTCTCTCTCGGTAACGAAACTTTTATTTCTGCCGTGAGCGTGTCTTTTCTAGCGCAGTGAAGCTGCCTTTATTAACGCAGAGCTGTATCAGTAAAACCAGTAGCAAGAGTTTGATGAAACTCATCGCCGTGACGCTGTGATCAGCGGTCCGGCGGGATCGAACGACGACGCACCATGCGGGCGACGCCAAGGGGACAGTTCATGCAAGCCAAGAGTCGGGCACTCCACGACTTCGGATCGACTTTTCTCGGTCCGGCACTCCATTGCTACGCGGAGTCCATCGAGGCCGAAGCGGAAGGGCACCTGCCAGTCTGTCTGGCGCGGGAGGGGTGGTGTTTCTACCGCTTGCTGCAGCGCCTCGAACGGGCCTCGCTGATCTCGCTGCCGCATGCGCCGATCTACCTGCGCGTCTCCCGCACGCTGCTGTTCCGCGCCATGCTCGGCGACCCCGCAATCATGCCGATGGCGCTGGGCAACGACTTCAGCGGCAGCGTGCTCGATCTGATGCGCAAGCGCTTCGGCCTGCAGCTGCACGAGATCTTCTCCACGCTACCGATCGAACTGCTGCGTTTCACCTGCGAGCTGCCGCGCGATCAGGCGCTGGTGCAACAGTGGCTGGCGCCGCATCTGGCGGGGCTGGCCCGATTGGTGGAACCGACCCGCGAGGCGCTGCGCGCCTACCTGACGCAGTGCGGGCTCGATGCGCCCGACAAGCGTCCGCTGATGCTCGACCTGGGCTACTCGGGGACGATCCAGAAGGTGCTCACGCATGTGCTGGGGCGCGATACCTCGGGGCTCTACTTCATCGCCACCAAGCCGGGCGACGCGGCGGTGGGGACCCACCATGCCCATCTGAAGGGCGTCTTCCACGAGGGCGTGGGCTGGCGCAACGGTTGCGTGATGCTCGACCGCTCGCTGCTGTTCGAGTCACTGCTGACCGCGCCGCACGGCCAGATGGTCGATATCCGCCAGAAGCACGACGGCGGCTTCGAGTACTTCTACGGCCGTGAGGCCGCCACCCAGCGCCACTTCCAGGATCTCAAGATGGTCTTCGATGGCGCGATCGATCATGTCATCGACTGTCGCCGCCACGGCGTGAGCTACACCCGGCGCGACGTCCAGGACCTCTACGAGGTCTTCGCCACGCGGCCCAACTGCATTCCGCACGACGTCTGGCACCTGTTCAGCGTCGATGACGACATTACCGGCAACGGCATCATCAATCCGATGCAAATGTTCGCGATTTGAACCAGGGCAAGGGGCATCTCATGAAACCAGAGGGAAAAGTGACGGCGCTGTTGCCATGGCTGTTCCAGGCGCATCTGCTGGGACGCGCGCGCCGGCGGCAGCCCGTTCTCGAAGAGACGGAGCAGGCAGTCGAATCGCCGGCGCCGGACCCGGTGCTGGTCGACATGGCGGCGGCGCTGGCCAGCGGTGATGTGGTCCCGGTGGATGCGGTGGCTGCCACCAGCGCCGAGGATGCCGAAGCGCTGACCGAGCGCCAGCCGGCCAACGAGGAGCTGCCGCTGGGCCAGGCGGGTGGCGACGGCCACGCCGCCCTGATCAGCCAGGCCTTCATCGATGCGCTGAGTACCGGGCTGTTCGATCCCAAGTGGTATCAGGCCACCTATGGCCTGCGTTTTGCCACCCAGCGCGAAGCCTTCGATGACTATCTGCGCAAGTCGCGCTTCGCGCCGGTGAACCCGTCGCCGCGCTTCGACAGCGAGACCTATCACCGCATGTACATGGACGTGTTCCACGCCCAGCAGAGCCCGCTGCAGCACTATCTGCTGCACGGCCGCGGCGAGGGGCGCCAGCACGTGCCGGCGACGGTGCGCTGGTACCCGCGCGAGGTGGTGACGCCCAGCGTAGCGCTGGGGGAGGCGGCGTCGACGCTCAAGGTGGCGCTGTGCCTGCACGTCTTCTATGCCGATTTTCTCGACCGCTTCGCCGAGGCGATCGCGCGCTTCCCGATCGAGGTGGACGTGTTCCTGACGCTGGCGGCGGCGGAGCACGAGGACAAGGCGCAGGCGGCGTTCGCCGAGCATCCTCGAGTGCGCGCACTGCACACTCGGGTCGTGCCCAATCGTGGACGCAACTTCGGCCCGATGCTGGTGGAGTTCGGCCCGCAGCTGGGGGAGTACGACCTGCTGTGCCACCTGCACTCGAAGAAGTCGCTCTACTCCGGCAAGGAGCAGACCCAGTGGGCGGAGTATCTGATCGAGTATCTGCTGCGCGATGTCTCGGTGATCACGCGCCTGCTCAACGCCTTCGCCGAAGACGAGAGCCTGGGACTCTACTATCCGACCACCTTCTGGATGATGCCGGCCTGGGTCAATCACCAGACCATGAACAAGGGCTTCATGCAGACGTGGCAGCGCGAGCTGGGGCTGGGGCCGATCCCCGATTTTCTCAGCTATCCCGCCGGCGGCATGTTCTGGGCACGCCCGCAGGCTCTGCACGGGGTGATCGACCGCGGTTGGACCTACGACGACTTCCCGCCGGAACCGCTGCCCAACGACAACTCGATGCTGCATGCGCTGGAGCGGGTGCTGGGGCCGCTGGTCGAGCACCGGGGCTACCGTCAGCTCTTCTTCTACCCTCCGACCGGTCAGTTCACCACCGATTCGGGCTACATCACCGCCAGCTACCACGGGCGGCTGGGCAACCACCTGGCGAGCATCCAGGCCCACTCCTACATCAGCTTCGATGTCTTCGACACCCTGGTGCGGCGCGAATACATGGTCGCCGACTACGCCAAGCTCAAGCTCGGCAAGCGGCTCGCCGAGCAGGGCCGGGTCGCCTCGGCGCGGGCCTTCGTCAAGCTGCGCAACGAGGCCGAGGCGAGCCTGCGTCAGCGCGCCAATTTTCAGGGTGACGTCGACATCGTCGCGATCTACGACGAGCTCGCCGAGCGCCTGGAGGTCTCGCCGGCCCAGGCCCAGGCGTGGATGCGCCAGGAATTCGAACTCGATCTGGAGATGATCCGACCCAAGGACGAGATGGTCGAGCTGTTCAACCATCTGGCGGCCTCCGGCCACGTGCTGTGGGTGATCTCGGATACCTATTACACCCGCGACCAGGTCGGCCTGATGCTGCGCAAGGCCGGTGTCTCCGCGGCCTACCGGCTGATGGTGTCGAGTGCGGAGCAGGCGCGCAAGGACAACGGCAGCCTCTGGCACCGGGTCAAGCAGGACCTGGCCGCCGAGGGTGTCCAGCGCCATCTGCACATCGGCGACAACGTGGTCGCGGACGCCCAGATGCCGGGCGATCTGGGCCTGACGACCTTCCATATCCTGCATCCCCGCGACAAGTGGCGCGCGCTCGGCTTCCCCGAGGTGCTCATCGGTGACGAGGCGCTGGACGAGGGCGAGATCCTCAAGTGGGGCCGACTGATCAGTGAAGTCGGTCGCAACCCTTTCATCGGTGAGTGAGCACCCCGGGCCGGGGCGATCCGGCCCGACGCTGGACGGAGGTTCATGGTTGAGATGATGGCACGCAGAGACCCGGCGCTGAGCTACCGCCTTGCGATGGTGGCGATCGTCAAGAACGAGCGCGACTACCTGCCCGAGTGGGTCGCCTACCACCGCATGATCGGCGTCGAGCACTTTTATATCGCCGACAACGGCAGCGATGACGGCACCGATCTGCTGCTGTCGAGCTGGCAGCGGCTGGGTCTGGTGACCACCTGTAGCTGGACGCCGGAGGACAAGGCCCAGACCAGCTGGTACGCGCACGTCCTGGAGACCTGGGGGCGCGAGACGGAGTTCATGGCGTTTTTCGACGCCGACGAGTTCCTGGTCCATCCCCACTGCGACCGGCCGCTGGAGTGGCTGGCTCCGGTGCTGGCGCCGGCGGACGTCGGCGCGGTGGCGATCAACTGGCGCATCTTCGGCTCCTCGCACATGCAGCGGCGCCAGCCTGGCGGCGTGCTGGAGCGCTTCACCCGGGCCAGCGTCGAGGCGCATGCCGTCAACTGCCACTTCAAGTCGATCGTCAGGCCGCAGCGGGTCAAGGCGATGACCGCGCATGCGGCGACCCTCGAGCCGGGCTATCGCTACGTCAGCGCCAACGGCGATCCGGTGACGTTTCTCGACGATCAGCCACGCTCCGGGCGGACCCGGGAGGTGATCGCGTCTCCGCTGAAGGTCTATCACTACAACATCAAGTCGCGTCAGGAGTTCATCGACACCAAGCTCAACCGCGGGCGTGCCAACATGCCCGCCGGCAATACTCGCGACATGCAGTATTTCCGCAATCACGACCTCAACCAGGAGCGCCTGGGCTTCTCGTCGGAGCTGCTGGCACGCCTGCGCGAGGAGATCCGGCTGCTGCTGCCGGTGGTGAGCCCGCCGCCGCCCCCGCGCTTCTTCGTGCATATTCCCAAGACCGCCGGCACCAGCTTCCGCCTGGGTGCTCGTCACCATCTGGGCAGCGAGGGCGTGTGGCACGACTACGGTGAGAAACAGCGCGAGACCGCCCCCGAGGTGGCGCTGTGGGCGCACCAGCGGCGCGACAGCTGGCAGCTCTGGCAGTGTCTGCGCGAGCGCCAGGTGCGCCTGCTGGCAGGCCATGTTGGCATGGACAAGTACGGCCATCTGGCCGGCCTGCGCGATGGCTTCACCTTCGTGCGCGAACCGCTGCAGCGGATCGCGTCGGAGTATCACCACTTCGTGCGCCACCACCAGTACCGTGACAGCTTCCAGACCTTCTACCGTCGCCAGGACATGATCAATCGCCAGGCGCGCTTTCTCGAGTCGACGCGACTCGAAGCGCTGGGCATGGTCGGCATCACCGAGCGATATGCCGATTCGCTGGCGCTGATCAACGACCGCTACGGCTGGCAGATACCGGATTTAGCAGAGAATCTGGGCCACGATTCGGTGAGCCACGTCTATTCCATCGACCCCGCCGACGAAGCCGCGCTGCGTGAACTCAACGCGAGCGACTTCAGCCTCTATGCCAAGGCTCTGGCGCTGTTCGAGACGCGTCTGGCGCTGTGGCGCGAGGGCCGACCCTATGCCCATGGCGGCATACAGCAGTGTCAGCCCGACCGCGTGGTGGGCTGGGCCTGGTGGGCGGTCGATGACTACCCGGTCGAGGTGGAGGTGCGCGTCAACGACACGCGTGTCGGCGGCTGTGTAGCCAGCGGGCTGCGCCCGGGCTTCCTGCGCTGGGGCGCGCCGCGTGCCGCCCAGGTCGGTTTTCATCTGCCGCTCAAGGCGGCCCCCGGTGACCGCGTGGAGTGCCGTGTACTGCTGACCGGCCAGTCGCTGGGGCGCTGTCAGATCGCGGTCGATGAACGCCTGTCGCAGGCGCTGGCGCCGTGATGCTGCGCCCGCTGACCTCGCCGCCGCCCCTGACTCCGCTTCCGGGCTCCTGGGGCTGGCTCAAGCGCACCACGCGCCTGGTCTGTCAGCCGCGCTTGCTGCCGCTGGCCGGGCTCGAGGCGCTGACGGTGCCGGGGTCACGCTACGCCTGGCGGGCGCTCGATGACGACCCCCAGTTCCTGTGGCGGCGCCAGCTGCCGCTGCCCGGCTGGCACATGCTCGAAGTGCGCCTGGATCACGCTGGCGCCAGCGCCGCGGTAAAGCTCTATTTCGATACCGGCGATGGCTTCGACGAGGCGCACAGTCTCTATCTGGCGCTGCGCGCCGGGCGCGTCTCCAAGCGGCTGTGCTATATCCCGCCGACCCTGCGCGCGATCCGCTTCGATCCGCTGGAGAGCACCGGGGAGTTCAGCGTCGAGCATCTGCGTCTGGTCTGGCTGACGCCGGGATTTGCCCATGAGCGGCTCGCCCAGCGGCTGACCAATCTGCACCCGGACTGGCTGCAGACGCCCCGGCAGCAGCTGATCACCTCACTCAAGCGGCGTGCGAGCGAGCGCGGGGTGGCCTGGCGCGAGCTGGCACTGGCGCAGTACGAGGCGACCTTCGCCCGGACCTGCCCCAGCGCCAGCTATCGGGCGTGGCTCGACCGCCACCCCACGCCGCCGGCTGAGGCGATCGCCACGCGTCTGGCCGCCTTCGACTGGACTCCGACGATCTCGGTCCTGCTGCCGACCCATGACACCGAGCCCGCGTATCTGACGCGCTGTCTCGACTCGGTGCTCGCGCAGAGCTACCCCCACTGGCAGCTGTGCATCGCCGACGACGCCTCGCGCGACCCGCAGGTGATGCGGACGCTGTCGCGCTACGCCGCGGCAGATGCGCGCATCGCGCTGATACGGCGGGAGCGTAACGGGCATATCTGCGCCGCCAGCAACAGCGCCCTCGAGCTGGCCCGGGGCGAGTTCGTGGCGCTGCTCGACCACGATGACGAGCTGGCCCGGGATGCGCTCTTTCATGTGGCCGAGGCGCTGCAGCGACAGCCCGATGCCGAGGTGCTCTACAGCGACGAGGACAAGATCGATGAGCGCGGTGAGCGTTTCGATCCCCACTTCAAGCCGGCATGGAACCCGGATCTGCTGCTGGGCCAGAACTATCTGTCGCATCTGAGCGTCTACCGCACCGCTCGGGTGCGGGCGCTGGGTGGGTTCCGTCTCGGCCTGGAAGGGAGCCAGGATCATGATCTGGCGTTGCGCTGCACCCGCGGACTGAGCGCCGAACGCATCGTGCATATTCCCCAGGTGCTCTATCACTGGCGCGCCGCCGGTACTTCGACCGCCGGCGCGGCCGCGTCCAAGGCCTATACCGGCGCCGCCGGGCTGCGCGCGGTGCGCGAGCATCTGGCCAGCGAGACTCCCGCGGCGCGGGTCGAGGCGGGTCGCTTCCCCAATACCTATCGGGTCCACTGGCCGTTGCCGCAGCCGGCACCGCTGGTCAGCCTCCTGGTGCCCACCCGCGACCGGGTCGAGATCCTCGAGCCCTGCGTGCGTGCGCTGCTGGAGCGCACGGCCTATCCCAACCTCGAGCTGCTGATCCTCGACAACGATTCACGCGATCCCGCCACCCTCGACTTCTTCACCGCGATCGCCGCCGACCCACGGGTGCGTGTGCTGCGCTGGCCGGGGCCTTTCAACTACTCGGCGCTCAACAACTTCGGTGCGGCCCAGGCCCGCGGCACGGTTCTTGGGCTGGTCAACAACGACATCGAGCCGATGCATCCGGAGTGGCTGACGGAGATGGTCGCCCATGCCTGCCGCCCCGAGATCGGCTGCGTCGGCGCCAAGCTCTACTACCCCAACGGCACCATCCAGCACGCCGGCGTGGTGCTCGGTGTGGGCGGCGTGGCGGGGCATGCGCACAAGTACTTCAGCGGGCATCAGCCGGGCTACTTCTCACGTCTGCATCTGGCCCAGAACTACTCCGCGGTGACCGCCGCCTGCCTGGTGGTGCGCCGCGAGGTCTTCACCGCCGTCGGCGGCCTCGATGCAGACCATCTGGCAGTGGCGTTCAACGATGTCGATTTCTGCCTGCGGGTGCGTGACGCCGGCTACCGCAATCTGTGGACGCCGTTTGCCGAACTCTACCACCACGAGTCGGTCTCGCGCGGCAGCGATGACACCCAGGCCAAACGCGCGCGGGCGGCCAGCGAGGCCCAGTACATGCGCCGCCGCTGGGGGGCGAGGCTGTTCACCGATCCGGCCTATCACCCGCACCTGACCCTGACCCATGAGGATTTTTCGCTGCGCTGAACCAGGCCACCCGCGTGGCCGAGAAGGCGCACGAATACCGTTTCTTCTTCACGCCGAGACCTCGTCGACCCCGGTCTCGTCGCCGCTGATCTTTCCACCCTGACGACAGGAAGCCGAACATGCATACCGAGTTCACCGCCATCACCATGGTCAGAGGCGAGGAGGACGTGGTCTACGCCGCCTGCCTGCACCACCTGCGTCTGGGGTTCGACCGCCTGGTCGTGCTCAGCCATGTCGAGCACGCCTTTCTGCGCGAATGCGTGGCGCGTCTGCGGGCGCAGTTCCCCGAACGTGAGATCGGCTTCGTCGAGATCGAGGATGAGCAGGGTTTCTCCAAGCGCAAGGCCGACTATATCCAGGGCGCACTGGAGATCTATCTCAAACGCGACTGCCACAACGTGGTCTACGGCTTCGATGCCGACGAGTTCCTGACCTTCAACCACGGGCGCGGGGTGAAGGCGTTCTTCGACGCCTTCTGTCAGCGCTTCCCCGGTGAGGAGAATCTCAAGCGCTTTTACTTCCGCATGCCCTGGATCAACGTGATCTGCAAGACGCCGATACCGCCCCAGCCCGATCTACAGGGCCGGCTGCTGGACGCCGAGTATTGGTCGCTGGGCGAGCAGGCGTCGGATACCAAGGCGCTGTGCCTCTATCGCCAGTCCCACCGCCTGCACATGGGTTACCACTGGCTGATGGCCAAGAGCGACCAGAGCGTGCTCGAACCGGATGCCGAGGCGACCGCCTTCGCCCGTGAGTGGGAGGCGTGCGTCTACCACCTGCCGCTGCGCAACGTCGAGCAGTTCTTCGCGCGGATCGGTAACTACGTCGCCAGCGCCGCCAAGCAGGAGAAGCACAACCGACTGAGCCGCTTCTTCCTCGACAACCCGCACGTCAATCGCCAGCACTTTTTCGAGATGTGCGTGGCGCCGGAGCCGAGCTTCAAGGATTACGACGAACTCAAGCGCCACCTGGGCGCAGGGATCGACGAGATGGTGCTGATGGCCTTCACCAAGCTGATGGTCAAGCCGCGCCTGGACATTGGCCGCGCGCTGCTCGCGCCGCCGGCCTGAACCGCGACCGGCGCGGCCGCCGGGCACGTGACACCACCGCCAACCCGAGGGGGATTCGATCATGCGCTATCCACGCTGGGTGGTACTGAGCGACGGCAGCTGTCCGACCGAGGATATCTATTTCCTGGGGTCGGCGGCACCCTGGCTGCAGGCTCGGGGTGTCGAGGTCAGACGTATCGACACCAGCTACTGGCGGCTGCCGATCATGTGCATGCCGTGGCTGGTGGGGGAGATGCGCCATGCCCATGTCCTGGTCTGTCGTTCACTCAATGCCTACTGGCTCTCCTGGCTGGAGGCCAATCGCGAGCGCCTGGCGACGATCCGCTATCTGGTCGACGACGACATCCCTGCGGCGGCCGAGGACCCGCGTCTGCCGGCGAGCTATCGTCGGCGCATGCGCCATGTCGCTACGCAGCTGCAGCCGCGGCTGTTCGCCCTGGCCGACGAGGTGATCGCCAGCAGCGCCGCACTGGGCCAGCAGCTGCGTCGCCACCATCCGGCGGTGGCGGTGCTGACCCCGCCGCTGATCGGCGAACCGCTGGCGACCACGCCGCCACCGGCGCTGACGCGGATCGGCTTCTACGGCTCGCGCGCGCATCTGGGCGATCTCGAGGCGATCACGCCGGCGCTGGTGGCGCTGCACCAATGCCACACCGAGCTCTCCTTCGAGATCATGCTTGGCGAGCACACGCCGCGGGCGCTGCAGGGGCTCGCCCGGGTGCAGACTCCGCGGGCGCTGAACTGGCGCGCCTTCCAGCGCTATCGCGGCCAGCACAGTGCGGACATCGGCCTGACGCCGATGGTCGATACGCCGTTCAATGCCGGCAAGTCGCACATCAAGTTTCTCGACAACGCCCTGATGGGGAGCGTGGGCATCTACAGCCGCTGCTCGCCCTACCGCGATGTGGTCGAGGATGGTGTCGACGGGCTGCTGGTGGATAACGCCGAGGCGGACTGGCGCGGGGCCGTGGAGCGACTGGTACAGCAGCCCGGCGAGGCCCGAGCGATGGCCCGCCGTGCGGCATACAAGGCGCGTGAGCTCGGCGACCCGGCGCGGGCGCGGGCGTTCTGGTGGGCGCGACGTTAAGAGCGCCTTTTCACGACCGCTAGACGACGAGGGCTTATCCGGCGGCAGGGCGTCGCGAGGGCGCTGTAGACCCCTCCCTGGGCGCTCCCTTTGCCATCCCTGGCAAAGGACCCTAGCTTTGCTCTGCTCCCGGCGCCCATCGTCAGATGGGGTTGGAAATGGACGCTAAGGCTGTACTGGACGCCGAGGGCGCCATCGGCAACAGACCGCCCGCCCGGGGAGACCCGGGCGGGCGGTTGACGTTTCAGGGCGGGTGGCAGCGGCACGCAGGCTCGCCGGGCCGATTCAGGAGGCGACTCGGGCGTGGGAGGCGTGGAGCAGCTGCTCGATCGGCGAGATGTTGGCGGTGAGCCGCTCGGCGGCCTCGATCACGGCGCGATCGCGGCCGGCGCTGGCGTGGAAGTCGCCCTCGATCTGGGTGGCGTGGATCAGCACCCGCCGGAAGGCGTGGTAGAGATCGGTCTCGGGCGCGCGCGGATAGCGCCAGAACAGCTCCAGGTCGTCGCTCGTCGCCAGCCCCGGCAGGCAGTAGTGGGCGTCGCTGAGGGCGAATAGCGGACAGCCCTCGGCCAGGGCCAGGTGAGCTTCGGGTTCGCCCTGGCCAACCCAGCCACTGGCGTGGGGCAGCAGTCGCGGTAGCTGCATGGGGTCGAGAAAGCCGAGCCGCTCCCCCAGTGCCAGCCGCCTTGCCAGGCGTGCCAACCAGCGGCGGGGCGGGCGCCGATGGCGGTCGGCCGCGGTCGGCAGCAGCAGCAGTCGGCAGCGGGCCGGGGCGACGCGGGCGAAGCCGGCGATCACGCGCTCGAGGTGGCGGCGCTGGGCCGCCTGGTCGTCGTGTCCCAACTGGCCACCGCTGGAGAGAATGAAAAAGGGCCCCTGGTCGAGCTCGATGGCTCGTGTCCGCTGGCCGGCCGGCGATGGTGTCATGGGCCAGATGGAGGGCCGCTGGTCGGTCATGGGAGACACGCTCGCGGCTCCACGCCGCGGGGTCAGCCGTGCGCCCAGCCGATAGAGCACGGGCAGCGTTGGTGCCAGGAACCCGGGCGCCGGCCATACGGCCGGTGCGGCCGGCTCGCTGAGCCCTTCGGCGGCGGCGTGGAACCACCAGGGGTCGCGTGGTAGCAGCGAGCGCGCGCCGCTGCCTTCACGCTCCAGCGTGATGCGGCCCGGGCCCAGATAGCCGTGTTCGAAGAGGTGATTGCGGATGCCGTAGCGTCGGGCGAGCGCAACCGCCAGAGCGTGCGTGGGGATATTCATCTGGAACAGCACCTGGTCGGTCACGTGGTGCTGACGCCAAAGCTCGCCGAGCACGTGGGGCAGCATCGCCAGTGGATGACGAAAGCTCAGCGCGCCGGGGTGATGCCAGTAGAGACGCTCACCGAGATGCAAGTGCAGCTTGACCACGCGATGCCCATCGTCCAGCAGGCGCTGGGCCAGTTGGCCGAAGAATGGGGAGGCGGGGCCTTCAAGGAACAGATAGGTGCGTTGGGGAAAGAACATGGCGGCGGATCCGGCGTGTCAGTGCCGGTGTGCGCATGCCCGTGATGATGCCCGTAATGAGCGCGCGGGAAGGCGATGCCGGCGGGTCTTTCTGACTCTAGCGACGGCGTTTCACCGTGGCATGACCCGATCGCATGAATCTGGCGCTGGCTTATATCAGCGTTTTCGCTTCCTCAGGGCCGAAATATCTCAGTCCGACATAGCGCCGGCGCCGAAGCGTGGGGAGGCGGGAGAGGGCCCGAGGCTTTCGGGGTCGACATGCCAAACGCCCCATGCAGGGATGGGGCGTCTGGTATTCGCGGGTGCGCGCGGCCCGTGGTGATAGCCGGCGCGCGGTGGCTCAGTTGGCGGGGGGCTTCTGCATCAGCTGGGCGTAGTCGAGCAGGATCTGCGAGGTCTCCTGCAGCTCGGCGCGGTCGATTGGCTCGACGTCGTCGGCCTTGTCGCCTTTATCGTCCTGCTTGCCCTTGTCGTCCTTGGCACCCTTGTCGTTCGCGCTGCCACTGTCACTCGCGTTCGACTGGCCGTCGTCGGCCGCGGAGCGATCGCGGGCATCGACCCAGCTCGTCAGCGGTTCCAGGCCTAGCGCGCGGCGCCGCTGATTCTCCAGCGCCAGCTGCTCGGTCTCCTGAGCTTCCATCTCGCGTTTGCGCTGCTCGGCGTTGAGGCTGATGCTGGTCTGCTGTTCGCGCAGACGCTTGATCAACTGCGCTTGCTTCTCCAGATAGACGAAGTCCGGATCGTTGGCGACACGCTTGTCATGGCGGTCCTGCAGGCTCTCAAGGTAGCGCCAGGGCTGACCATACAGGCGGTACTGCACAGGGCGCACGCGATCCCAGGGTAGGGCGTTGTCGAGGGCGCTTTCACCGATCTCGTCGGGATCGATCAGGCTGGGGAAGAGAATGTCGGGCTCGACACCGCGGTTTTGAGTGCTCTCGCCTGAGATGCGATAGAACTTGGCGCGGGTGAGTTTGATCTGGCCGTGGCTCAGATCGCTCAGGGTCTGCACCGTGCCCTTGCCGAAGGTGCGGCTACCGATCACCAGGCCGCGACCGTAATCCTGGATCGCGCCGGCGAAGATCTCCGAAGCCGAGGCGGAAAGGCGATTGACCAGCACCGCCAGCGGGCCGTCGTAGGCCACGCCGGCGTCGGTGTCGCCATACAGGTTGATGCGACCGCGGGCATCCCGAACCTGCACCGTGGGACCGCGGTCGATGAACAGGCCGATCATCGAGTTGGCTTCCTGCAGGGCGCCGCCGCCGTCGTTGCGCAGGTCGAGCACGATACCTTCGACGTTCTGCGCCTTGAGCTTGGCGATCTCCTTGGCCACGTCGCGGGTGGTGCTGCGGTAATCGGTCTCGCCCGCCTGCCAGGCGTCGAAGTCGACGTAGAAGGCGGGGACGGTGATGATCCCGATCTTGTGGGTTTGACCGTCGCGCTGGATCTCCTCGACCTTGCTGTGGGCAGCCTGATCCTCGAGCTTGACCGTGTCGCGGGTGATCTTGACCTGCTGGGTGCGGGTGACGTCGACCGCCTTGGCCGGGATGATGTCGAGGCGCACGGTGGAGCCCTTGGCCCCGCGAATCAGCTCGACCACCTGATCCAGACGCATGCCGACCACATTGACCATGTCGCCGTCGTTGCCCTGGCCGACCGCGACGATGCGATCTGCCGGTTGCAGCACGCCGCTCTTGTCCGCCGGCCCGCCGGGCACCAGGCTGGAGACCTTGACGTATTCGCCATCGTTCTGGAGCAGCGCGCCGATCCCCTCGAGCGACAGTCGCATCTGGATGTCGAACGACTCTCCCTGCTGCGGCGAGAGGTATTCGGTATGCGGGTCGACGGTGCCGGTGACTGCGGCCATCAGCAGCACCAGCACGTCCTCGGCATTGGTCTGACGCACCCGGTTGAGCTGGTTGGTGTAGCGATCGTGCAGCGTCTTCTGGATCTGCTCCGGCGTCTGGTCGTTGAGCGACAGCGTCAGCGCGGCGTTCTCGAGGCGCTTGCTCCACAGCGCGTCGAGGGACGCCTCGCTGCCGGCCCAGGGCGAGTCCTTGCGGTCGAGCGCCAGGCGCTCGTTACCGGTATAGGTGTAGTCGATGCCTTGATCGACCCGCGCCACCAGCCACTGCAGGCGCGCTTCGACACGATCCTGGTAACGTGAATAGAAGGCATAGACGCGGTCCAGATCGCCATCCTCGACGGCGTCATCGAGCGTGGTGTCGAGGTCGCTGAAGTCGTCGACGTCGCGCTGCAGCAGATAGGCGCGCTGATCGTCGAGCACGTCGAGCAGGCGCTTGAAGGCGCGCTTGGACCAGGCATCGTCGAGGGTGACTTCAGCGTAGGAGCCGTACTGGATCGCCTCCGCCACTTCCGTCGCCGCCTGGCGCTGTGCATCGGTTGGGGTGGGACCGGCCAGCGCCACGACGCTCCATGCCAGCAGTAGCAAACACATGGCCGCGTGCCGAGCGGCGACAGTCAGGGTTATCAATGAAGCACTCCCGGTTTCCTGTACACTCTGTTCCCTTTAAGACTACCGGCTGTTCCCTTTCAGACCACCGGATCCATGAATCTTTTTCAGGTTCAAAATCCATTGTAGCAGTCGTATCGACTGCCGACCGACCGCCGTTCGAGGAACCTCATGTCCGACCCCGTCGCCGCCGATGCCATTTCCGACACTGCGCTCGCTGACACTGCCGTCATCGATCGCCTGATCGATTTCCTCGCCCGCTCGCCTTCGCCCTGGCACGCCACGGCCAATCTCGTCGAGCGTCTCGAAGCCGCCGGCTATCGCCGACTGCGCGAGACCGACAGCTGGCAGCTGGCGCCGGGCGACAAGGTCTATGTCACGCGCAACGACAGCTCGCTGATTGCGCTGCAGCTACCGTCCACGCCGCTGCAGGCTCTGCGCATGGTCGGGGCGCATACCGACAGCCCGGCGCTCAAGCTCAAGCCGCAGCCGGCGGTGGTCAACAAGGGCTGGCTGCAGCTGGGCGTGCAGGTCTACGGCGGGGCGCTGCTGGCGCCCTGGTTCGACCGTGATCTGGGACTCTCCGGCCGGGTGCATGTTCGTCGAGCCGACGGCCGACTGCAAGGGTTATTGATCAATGTTTCCGAACCCGTGGCGATCATCCCCAGCCTGGCGATCCATCTCGACCGCGAGGCCAACAGTGGCCGCGCCATGAACGCCCAGACCCAGATGGCGCCGGTGTTTCTGCAGGGCGGCCAGGCAGAGGACGTGACGCGCCTGCTGCAGCAGTGGATCGCCGCCGAGCACGACATCCAGGACGCGGAGATCGTCGACTTCGAACTGGGCTTCCACGACGTGCAGCCTCCGGCACGGGTCGGGGTCGCGGGGGAGCTTTTGGCCAGCGCCCGGCTCGACAATCTGCTCTCCTGTTTCATCGGCCTCGAGGCGCTGCTCGGCTGCGATGGCAGCCAGGGGGCGGTATTGGTCGCCAACGACCATGAGGAGGTCGGTAGCGCCAGCGCCTGCGGTGCCCAGGGGCCGTTTCTGGCCGATGTGCTGCGCCGGGTCAATGCGGCGCTGGGCGAGGCCGGTGACGAGGGCTTCGTACGCCTGATCCAGCGCTCGTTGATGATCTCCTGCGACAACGCCCATGCGCTGCACCCCAACTTCGCTGACAAGCACGACCCCAACCATGGTCCGGCGATCAACGCGGGCCCGGTGATCAAGGTCAATGCCAGCCAGCGCTACGCCACCAACAGCGCCACCGCCGCGCTGTTCCACGATCTCTGCCGCGAGGCCGAGGTGCCGGTGCAGCAGTTCGTGACCCGCGCCGACATGGGCTGTGGCAGCACCATCGGGCCGATCACCGCTACCGAGCTGGGCGTGCCCACGATCGATGTAGGCGTGCCGCAGTGGGGCATGCACTCGATCCGCGAGACCGCCGGTACCCGCGACCCGGGCTATCTGATTCGGGCGCTGATCGCGTTCTACAATCGGGCGACGCTTGACCCGGCGCACGACGCCTAAGGGTTGTACGACACTAGGGGTTGTACGAAAGGAGAAGCCTCTTGGGGCCCATTCCCGATGCTCTGAAGAGGGGCGCGACGCCCTGCCGTCGCGCTCTCCGGCGGTTGTGAAAGGCTGACTTGGGCGATTCTCTAGGCCCTAGGGTTTGTACGAAAAGTCAGCGAGCGAAGGCAAGACAAGGCAAAAATCGGCGAAAACGCGGAGTTTACGCTGTGTAAATGAGCATTTTGAGCCGATTTTTAACGCCGTATTGCTGAGCGCAGGTAGTTTTCGTACGGAGCCTAGGAGGAACAGCATGGCGACACTGAGGATGGAGGAGACGCGCTTCGCGCTGGCCGAGCGCTTCACCATCTCGCGCGGGGCGCGCAGCGAAGCGCGGGTGGTGACGGTGAGCCTGAGCGACGCCGGCCACGTGGGCCATGGCGAGTGCGTGCCCTATGCCCACTATGGCGAGTCGGTGGCGAGCGTCATCGCGCAGATCGAATCGCTGCGGGAAGCTCTCGCCAGTGGGCTGGATCGCGAGGCGCTGCAGACTCGGCTGCCGGCCGGCGCGGCGCGCAACGCGGTGGACTGTGCGCTATGGGATCTGGAGGCCAAGCGGCGTGCCACGCCGGTGTGGGCGCTGGCGGGGCTGGCGCCGCCCCAGGTGCAGGTATGCGCCTATACGCTGTCGCTGGATACGCCGGCGGCCATGCGCGACAAGGCCCGGCGCCACGCCGAGCGCCCGCTGCTCAAGATCAAGCTGGGCGGGGAGGGGGATCTCGAACGCCTGCGCGCGGTGCGCGAGGGGGCGCCGCGGGCGCGGCTCATCGTCGATGCCAACGAGGCCTGGGATCTGCCCACCTACCAGCGTCTGGCGCCGCGGCTGGTCGAGCTGGGCATCGAGATGGTCGAGCAGCCGCTGCCCGCCGCTGACGACGCCTCGCTGGCGCAGACCGAGCGGCGGCTGCCGGTGTGTGCCGATGAGGCCTGTCATGATCGCAGCTCACTGGCAGCGCTGGTGGGGCGTTATGACCTGATCAATATCAAGCTCGACAAGAGCGGCGGCCTGACCGAAGCCCTGGCGCTCAAGCGCGAGGCGCAGGCCTTGGGGTTCGGGGTGATGGTGGGCTGCATGGTGGGGTCGTCGCTGTCGATGGCGCCGGCACTGCTGGTGGCCCAGGGTGCGGCGGTGGTCGATCTCGACGGGCCGCTGCTGCTGGCCCGGGACCGCGACCCGGGACTGCACTACGATGCGATGGGGGTGCATCCCGCGCCGTCGGCGCTCTGGGGTTGAATCGGTCTATCCGCGTCGCTGCAGACAATTCAGCGGCGCATACGGAAACAGCGCACAGAAAGGAAACGCTGAATAAATCGCCGAACGAGATGAAGGGCAAGGCGCCCGGAACGTAGAAAGCGAGACATAACATGGGGTTAGGCGAGCTTTCGAGTACCGCGTAACGCAGCCATTCGCTCGTGCAGGCATTTATGCTGTGATTCCCAAAACGCCAAAGCCCACGCGAGGTGGGCTTTGGCGTCGTATCTGGTGGCTACGCCCTGATTCGAACAGGGGACCCCATCATTATGAGTGATGTGCTCTAACCAGCTGAGCTACGTAGCCGTCGTGGTCACGCTTGATGTGTGACAACGGAGGCGAATACTAGCATAACCCGATGAAACGTCAACGCTTTTTTGCATGAATCCGCCATCTTGCGGTGCCGGGGCGCGCTACTGTCGGGCCCCGGCAGATGGCGGCGCTCAGACGTTGAAGCGGAAGTGCATGACGTCGCCGTCCTGGACCACGTAGGCCTTGCCTTCCAGGCGCCACTTGCCGGCTTCCTTGGCGCCGTTCTCGCCGCCCAGGGCGACGAAGTCGTCATAGCTGACCACTTCGGCGCGGATGAAGCCCTTCTCGAAGTCGGTGTGGATCACGCCCGCCGCCTGCGGAGCGGTGGCGCCGACCTTGACCGTCCAAGCCCGGACTTCCTTCACGCCTGCGGTGAAGTAGGTCTGCAGGCCCAGCAGGCCATAGCCTGCCCGGATGACGCGATCGAGCCCGGGCTCTTCCATACCCATCTCATCGAGGAACATGGCGCGCTCCTCGTCCTCGAGCTCGGCGATCTCCGCTTCCAGCTTGTTGCACACCGGCACCACGACGGCGTTCTCGCTGGCGGCGATGCGGCGCACCGTATCGAGATGGGGATTGTTGTCGAAGCCGTCTTCGTTGACGTTGGCGATGTACATCGTCGGCTTGAGCGTCAGGAAACCGAAGCTGCGCAGCTGGCGCTGCTCGTCTTCGTCCAGGCCGAAGCTGCGCAGCGGCTGACCCTCGGCCAGATGCGGCTGGATACGATCGAGGATCGCCTTGGTGGCGATCGCCTCCTTGTCGCCGCCCTTGACCACGCGGGTCAGGCGCTGGATCGAGCGCTCCACCGCGTCGAGATCGGCCAGCGCGAGCTCGAGGTTGATGGTCTCGATATCGTCGGTGGGATCGACCTGATTGGCGACATGGATGACGTTGTCGTCATCGAAGCAGCGCACCACATGGGCGATCGCGTCGGTCTCACGGATGTTGGCCAGGAACTGGTTGCCGAGGCCTTCGCCCTTGGAGGCGCCCTCGACCAGACCGGCGATATCGACGAACTCCATGGTCGTGGGCACGACCTTCTCCGGCTTGACGATCTCGGCCAGCTTGTCGAGCCGCGGGTCGGGCATCGGCACGATGCCGGTGTTCGGCTCGATGGTGCAGAAGGGGAAGTTCTCGGCGTCGATGCCGGAGCGTGTCAAGGCGTTGAAGAGCGTCGACTTGCCGACGTTGGGCAGACCGACGATGCCGCAGTTGAATCCCATGAGCGCTTCCTGGAAAGAGAGTTCGTGACGCGTGAAAGATCGCTATTCTACTCGACCCGTGGCGTCGGCGATAACGTGTATGGCGCGGGGTCGGTTGACGGGGGCGTGGCTCAGGCGGAAAAGGCGTGCAGGCGATTCATCGCCTTGGCCCAGTGGCCGTCGAGGGCGTCGGGCAGGGTGACGACGATCTCGTCGAGCGCTGCATCGATGGCTTCGCGCTCCGTCTTGCCAGGGCGGCCGAGCACATAGTTGGTCACCAGCTTGGCACTGCCCGGGTGGCCGATACCGACCCGCAGCCGATGAAAGCCGTTGTGGTTGCCGAACGCGCTGATGATGTCGCGCAGGCCGTTATGGCCGCCATGACCGCCGCCGGTCTTGTAGCGCGCCGTACCCGGGGCGATGTCGAGCTCGTCGTGAGCCACGATCACCTCGTCCGGGGCAATCTTGAAGAACTGACACAGCGCGGCCACGGAGGCACCGCTGCGGTTCATGAAAGTGGTGGGGTTGAGCAGGTGCAGATCCTGCCCGCCCAGGCGGATCTTGGCGTACAGACCCAGAAACTTGCGCTCGGGACGCAGCGTCTGCGCTGCGTCCCTCGCGAGGCGCTCGACCAGCCAGGCGCCGGCATTGTGGCGGGTGTCTTCGTATTCCGGCCCCGGGTTACCGAGACCGATGATCGCTTTCACGTCGCCCATGCCGTCGCCTGCTCTCGTCGCGTGCCGTGAAGCTTACGCTTCGTCTTTCGGTTCGCCGTCTTCGTCGACGCCTTCACCGGCCACTTCGTCGTCACGTGCCACGGTCGGGTGAGTCACGCTGACCACGCCGGCATCGTGCTCTTCGCCGTGGGTCAGTTCGACCAGGGTCACACCTTCCGGCAGCTTGAGGTCGGAGAGGTGGATGGTCTCGCCGAGGCCCAGATTGGCGACGTCGACTTCGAGGTATTCCGGCAGCTTGGACGGCAGGCAGCTGATCTGGACGTCGTTGTTGAGGACGTGGAGCACGCCGCCTTCGTCCTTGACGCCCTTGCAGCTCTCTTCGTTGAGGAAGTGCAGCGGGACGTTCAGGGTCAGCTCGTGGGTCGCATCGACGCGCATGAAGTCAGCGTGGGTCACCAGGGCCTTGTACGGATGGCGCTGGAGGTCACGGATGACGACCTGCTCGCTCTTGCCGTCGATCTGGATGTCGATGACCGAGGAGAAGAAGGCTTCGTCTTCGATCGCCTTGTAGAAGGCCGGCTTGTCGATGGTGATCGGCTGCGGGGCGGCTTCGCCACCGTAGATGATCGCGGCGACCTGTTCGTTCTTGCGGCGCAGGCGGCGGCTCGCACCTTTCCCCAGCTCCGTACGAACATTGGCTGTCAGGGTGTAATGGGACATGAGTTGTCACCTCTATCGATAGAAAAGGAGTACGGCACCGCCCGCGACCAGGCTGTGCCGTCTCCATTGGCGCGACTGCCCTCACGGCAGTCGCCTGTGTGTCGGCGCGCGTTACTGACCGTAGTTGCCGGTCAGTGGAACATCGCGCTGACGGATTCCTCGTTGCTGACACGGCGAATGGCTTCGGCGATCAGGCCGGCGACCGTCAGCTGACGGATCTTGCCACTACGACGCGCAGGTTCGGAGAGCGGTATGGTATCGGCAACCACGAGTTCGTCAAGCACCGAGCCACTAATATTGTCGACCGCGGGACCGGAGAGGATCGGGTGGGTGGCGTAGGCGACCACCCGACGCGCTCCGTGATCCTTGAGCGCCTCGGCGGCCTTGCACAGGGTGCCGGCGGTGTCGACCATGTCGTCGACCACTACGCAGGTGCGGTCCTGGATATCGCCGATGATGTGCATCACCTGGGCCTGGTTGGCCTGCGGGCGGCGCTTGTCGATGATCGCCAGGTCGACGTTGAGCTGCTTGGCGATGGCGCGGGCGCGGACCACGCCGCCGACGTCGGGGGAGACCACCACCAGGTCGTCGTAGTTCTGGCGCTCGATGTCGTCGAGCAGGATCGGCGAGCCGTAGACGTTGTCCACCGGCACGTCGAAGAAGCCCTGGATCTGGTCGGCGTGCAGATCCATGGTCATGACGCGGTCGACGCCGGCCTTGACCATCATGTCGGCGACCACCTTGGCCGAGATCGGTACGCGCGCCGAGCGCACGCGGCGATCCTGGCGGGCATAGCCGAAGTAGGGTACGACGGCGGTGATTCGGGTTGCCGAGGCGCGGCGCAGCGCGTCGACCATCAGAATCAGCTCCATCAGGTTGTCGTTGGTCGGCGCGCAGGTCGACTGCAGAATGAAGACATCCTTGCCGCGCACGTTTTCATTGATCTCGACGGCGATCTCACCGTCGCTGAACTGGCCGACCGTGGCGTGGCCGAGCCGGTTATCGAGGCACTCGGCCACTTTCGCCGCCAGGGCAGCGTTGGCGTTACCGGTGAAAACCATCAATTTAGACACGCGCGGCCACCTTTGAGAGCTGTTTGAAGGTCAGTTGGGACATTCGATCGAAGCAGAGACGAGCAAGACTGCGGCGGGAGTACGAGCGCTGGCGGAGAGTGCCGAGAAACCGGCGATATGACGTCACGCACGAAGGCGTCAGACGCTCGGGGCGCAGGGCGGCAGTCATGGGACGACAGGAGAAGCAGCAGCGCCGGTAGGGAAGTCGTGTGGGCAGAGTGGCCATCGCGTCCCGGTTTCCGTAGGCAGGCTTGCAAAGAGTCAAGGAAGTGGCTGGGGTACCAGGATTCGAACCTGGGAATGCCGGTACCAGAAACCGGTGCCTTACCACTTGGCGATACCCCAGCAATCGTCGGCAGCGCATATTATGCGTAAAAGCGCCGACCGTTGGCTAGCCGTTGATCAAAAACCACGCTCTTGGGTGCGTTGGGCATGACAACCCTGCACTGCGGCGCGTGACTTTCGTCGTCAGGCCGACATGATCTCCAGAGCGCGATGCAGCGGGGAGCGAGCCACGCCGTGTGCCTTGAAGATCTGCCACCCGTCGGGCGCATCGGCGATGACCGCATCGGCCGAGGCTTCGTCCGCGACAGGGCAGAAGACGCAGGCGCCGGTCCCGGTGAGGAGCGCGTCACCGTAGCTCGAGAGCCAGGCGAGGGCGCGGTCGACCTCGGGATAGAGCGCGCGGACGACGCTTTCGCAGTCGTTGCGCCACACCGTCTCGGGGGTGGCCCCGTCGAGTGCGAGGCGCATACTAATGGCGGTGCTGTCACGTGTCAAACCGGGATGCCCAAACACCGCCGCGGTGGAGACCGCGACCCCCGGGTGAACCACCACGAACCAGCGCTCGGCCAGCGCCACCGGGATCAGGCGTTCGCCCATGCCCTCGGCCCAGGCGCTGTCGCCGCGCACGAATACCGGCACGTCGGCACCCAGGCCGAGGCCCAGCGCGGCGAGCCGTTCGCGCCCCAGGTCGAGCTGCCACAGCCGGTCCAGCGCGACCAGGGTGGTGGCGGCGTCGGAGCTGCCACCACCCAGACCGCCGCCCATCGGCAGGCGCTTGTCGAGCACGATATCGACCCCGGCACGGCAGCCGGTCTCCTGCTGCAACAGGCGCGCCGCGCGTACGATCAGATTCTCCTCCGCGCTGACCCCATCGAGCGCCGGGCTCAAGGTGACGGCGCCGTCGTCACGCGGGGTGAAACTGAGGGTGTCGCCATGGTCGAGCAGTTGGAACAGCGTCTGCAGCTCGTGATAGCCGTCGGTGCGGCGCCCGGTGATGCGCAGCAGCAGGTTGAGCTTGGCCGGGGCCGGCAGAACCCAGGACGTCATGGCGTGGTGTCCGCCTGCCCCGGCTGCCACTCGTTGACCACCAGCAGGGCGCGAATGTCGTCATAGGTCATGACCAGGCGGCGCGGTAGCCACAGCCCGCCGGCGTAGGTCCAGTCGCGGTAGGCGATGGTCCAGCCGGCCTGGCGCAGCTGCGCCGGGAAGCCCAGGTCGTCACGCGTCTCGTCGTGTGCCGCACCCGGGGCCGGCAGGCCGCGCACCCAGTAGTCGAGCGCCGAGATCGGCAGCGACCAGCCGAGCTGCTGCTGCATCAGCGCCTCCGGCGAGCTGGCCTGGAAGGTGCCGTCACCGGTGGTCAGCTCGACCGCGCCGGCGCGCCCCTCGAGGACGCTGCGTCCGGTGCCGAAGGGGCCGCTGATGAGCATGCGGTAGTGCTGCGGCGTCTGGGTCCAGTCGAGGTTGGCGCTGGTGCTGTCACGCGGGGTGCGCAAGCCTACCTTGCCCGCCACGGTCCAGGTGTCGAGCGCCTCGAGCCGGCTCTGCTGGAGCTGCCAGTCGTCGGCCTGGCGCGGCGCGCTGGGGGCGGTGGTTTGCCCGGCGCAGCCCGCCAGCCACAGGCTCAGGGCGGCGGCGCCCAGCAGGCGCCAGTGGCGCGATGCCAATGCCGAGAGAGATGACGGGGCCGCACGCGACGTGCTGGCCCGGTCAGGGGTTGGGTACGCTGGTGTCATCGGGACGTCCTGTCGAATCCGAAGCGGGTGAAGGGGTCAAGCGGGGATAGCGGCTCAGCAACGCGTCGATATCCGGATGCTCGTCGCTGGCGGCCAGGGCGCGGGCGACGAGCGCTCTGGCCTCGTCGTCGAGGCCCTTGGCGGCGAGTACCTCGGCCAGGTGCGCGGCGACCTCCTGGTCGGGCTGGCCGGCATAGGCACGGCGCAGATAGCCCAGCGCCTTGTCGTTGTCGCCGCGCTTGAAGTGGACCCAGCCGAGGCTGTCGAGGATCGCCGGATTCTGCGGTTCCAACTGGTGCGCGCGCTGGATCAGACCGAAGGCCTCGTCGTAGCGGTCGCTGTCGGTGGTGAGCGTGTAGCCGAGGGCATTAAGCGCGGCGGCGTTGTCCGGTTCGCGGGCGATGATATCGCGCAGGGTGGCGATCATGGCGTCGACATCACCCTGGGCGTAGTCGCGCATCGCCCGGCTGTAGAGTAGGTCACTGTTGTCGGGGTCGCGTGCGAGGCTGTCGGCGAGCAGGGCGTCGGCGCGCTCGCTGTCATCGGCGGCGTCCAGCGCCTGCATGCCGATCTGGGTCAACAGCGCGCGCTGACGCGGGTGACGCAGGCTCTCGATGCGCACGAAGTTCTCGGCGTCGTCGAGGCGCCCGGCCGCGACCAGCATCTGTATCGCCAACGCCCGGGATTCGGCGAAGCCCGGCCCCGGCGCTACCTGGCGGTAGTAGAGCAGGGCATTGTCGGGCTCGTCCTGGGATTCGGCGATGGTACCCAGCAGCAGATAGGCGGTCGGCGGCGTGGCGTCGCGGTCGAGCAGCGGCAGCAGCAGGCGTTTCGCCGGGTCGAGGGCGCCGGCTTCGAGATAGAGCTGGGCCAGTCCCAAACGCAGGCTGGGGGTGTTGTCGTGCTCGGCCAGCAGCCGGTTCACCTGGGTCTCCGCGGCGTCGAGATCACCGGCGGCGATCTCGGCCTGGGCCAGGGCCAGTACGAAGCGGGGGTCGTCCGGGGCCAGGGCCTGGCCGCGTCGGGCCAGCGCTGCGGCCTGGGCATTGTCGCCGGCCTCGATGGCGATCTGGGCACGGGTCAGCCACAGCAGCGGCTCGGCGGCGTGGGTGCGGGTCAGCCGAGCCAGACGTTGCTGGGCCACATCGGGATCGCCGTCGGCCGCTTCCAGCCGTGCCATGGCCAGCTGGGCATCGAGCTGGGTCGGATGCGTGGCGAGAAATGCCTGCAATTGGTCGCGCAGCGGTGACAGCGGGGTGCGCGCCTCGATCGCCAGCTCGACCAGTTCGAGCAGGCGCGCCGGCTGGCCGTCGCGGGCCAGCTCGAGACGATGGCTCAGCGCGCCGGGCCAGTCGCCGCGATCGATGGCGATGCCCGACAGCAGCTCTTCCGGGGCGCTGTCGTCGGGGGCGTACTGCTGCCAGCGCGAGGCTGTGGTGGCGAGCAGCCCGGTGTCGTCGGTGTAGCGCGCGGCGAGCGTGGCGCGTTCGGCCAGCGCCGCACTGCGATAGCGTTCGGCCGCGGCCAGGTAGCCGGTGGCCGCGCGGTGAAAGTCGCCGCGCTGCCCGGCCATCTCCGACAGCAGCACCTGCGACAGACCGGCGGCGTCGAAACCGCGGGTGATCGGTGGCGCCGAGGCCATGGGGTCGGCAGTAGGGGCAGCGGTGTCGGCCGACATGCTCTGACAGCCGGCCAGCAGAGCCGCGCAGCCGGCGGCGTATAACAGACGTGTGGGCATGCCGTCCTCGGGATCAGTCGATCGACTCAGCATAACGGCTGGCGGTCGCGGGTCAATCTCGACGCATCGCCCGGGCCCGGGGGCGTGCGGCAATGACGCAGGGGAGCGCAGACGAGTTGCCTGCTAAGTGTCGTTAGGCTGTGCTAAAATGGCGCAGCCGTCGACGGCCGTGGGCAGGACCTGCCGACATGTGGCAAGCGCGCGGGCCGCGACCTGACATCGCCGGATCCGCTCACCCGCCCGCTGGCCGGCGACGACAGTTGGCGATGGCGCCTCGACCCTTGCAAGATTTTGACCGTGATTTCATGACGCTGCTAGCTCTGGGTATCAATCACAAGACCGCCGCGGTCGACGTGCGCGAGCGCGTGGCCTTTTCGCCGGCGCAGCTCGAATCCGCGTTGAGGCAGCTGCGGGCGCTGCCTGACGTGCGCGAAGCGGCGGTGCTGTCGACCTGCAACCGTACCGAGCTCTACTGCATCACCGTGGACGACGGCGAGCGTCAGCTGGTGGAGTGGCTCGGTGACTTCCACGGCATGCCGGCCAAGGATCTGTTGAGCTGCGCCTACCACTATCACGAGCGCGAGGCTGCGCGTCATCTGATGCGAGTCGCCGCGGGTCTCGATTCGATGGTGCTGGGCGAGCCCCAGATTCTCGGTCAGCTCAAGGATGCCTATCAGATCGCGCGCCAACACGCCGGTCTCGGCAGCGAACTGGAGCGGCTGTTCCAGCAGACCTTCTCGATCGCCAAGCAGGTGCGCACCGAGACCTCGATCGGTGAGAACCCGGTATCGGTGGCCTACGCCGCGGTCAGCCTGGCGAGCCGCATCTTCGATGACTTCGGCCGGGCCCGGGCGCTGCTGATCGGCGCCGGTGAGACCATCGAGCTGGTCGCCCGACACCTGCGCGAGGCGGGGATCATGGGGCTGACCGTGGCCAACCGCACCCTACCGCGGGCGCAGGCGCTGGCCGAGACCTGCGGCGCGCGGGCGATCGAATTGAGTGACATTCCCCAGGCGCTGGAGCAGGCCGACATCGTCATCGCCTCCACCGCCAGCGAGCTGCCGATCCTGGGCAAGGGCATGGTCGAGCGCGCGCTCAAGGTGCGCCGCCATCGCCCCATGTTCATGGTCGACATCGCGGTGCCACGGGATATCGAGCCGGAAGTGGGCGATCTCGCCGATGTCTTCCTCTACAGCGTCGACGACCTGCAGCAGGTGATCGCTGAGAACCGCCGTCACCGCGAGGTGGCGGCGCGTCAGGCCGAGGCGCTGATCGAGCACGGCGTGGAGCAGTGGCTGCACGAGCGCCGGGTGCGCGGTGCCGGCGATCTGATCCGACGCTACCGCCAGCACGGTGAATCATTGCGCGAGGACGCCGAGCGCGAGGCGCTGGCCCAGCTGGCCCGCGGCGAGGACCCGGAAGCGGTGATCAAACGTCTCTCGCACCAGCTCGCCAACAAGCTGATGCACGGCCCCACGCTGCGCCTGCGTGAAGCCTCCGGGCAGTCCCGCCAGGATATCATTCAGGCCGCCGACAGCTTGCTGATCGGCGCCCCCGCCACGACACAGGACTCGGTATGAAAAGACAGGAATGGGCATGAAAGCGTCTCTGCGCGAACGACTGGACGCCTTCCGTGACCGTTTCGAGGAACTCTCCGCGCTGCTCTCCGAGCCCGAGGTGATCGCCGACCAGCCGCGCTTTCGCGACTACTCCCGCGAGTACGCCGAGCTCGAGCCGCTGGTCGAGGCCTGGCGTGACTACTGTCGCACCGAGGGCGACCTCGAAGCGGCGGAGCAGATGCTCAAGGACAGTGACCCCGAGATGCGCGAGCTGGCCGAGGAGGAGTGGCACGCCGCGCGCACCAGCCTCGCCACCCAGGAAGAGACCCTCAAGCGTCTGCTGGTGCCCAAGGACCCGGACGACGGCAGCGATGTCTTCCTCGAGATCCGCGCCGGCACCGGCGGCGACGAGGCGGCGCTGTTCGCCGGCGATCTGTTCCGCATGTACTCGCGCTACGCCGAGCGCCGTGGCTGGCGCATCGAGGTGGTCAGCGCCAGCCACGGCGAGCAGGGTGGCTACAAGGAGCTGATCGCCCGGGTCAAGGGCGACAGCGTCTACGCCGTGCTCAAGTTCGAGTCCGGTGCGCACCGCGTGCAGCGGGTGCCGGCGACCGAGTCCCAGGGGCGCATCCACACCTCTGCCTGCACCGTGGCGGTGATGCCGGAGGCCGACGCGGTCGGCGACGTCGATATCAACGCCAACGACCTGCGCGTTGATACCTTCCGCTCCAGCGGTGCCGGCGGCCAGCACGTCAACACCACCGACTCGGCGATCCGCATCACCCACCTGCCCACGGGCCTGGTGGTTGAGTGCCAGGAGGAGCGCAGCCAGCACAAGAACCGAGCCAAGGCGATGTCGCTGCTGGCGGCGCGGCTCAAGCAGGCGGCGGTCGACTCCCAGCGCCAGCAGCAGGCCGACACCCGGCGCTCGCTGGTGGGCTCGGGGGATCGCAGCGAGCGTATCCGTACTTACAATTTCCCCCAGGGCCGGCTCACCGACCACCGCATCAACCTGACGCTCTACAAGCTGGGTGAGGTGATGGCCGGCGATCTCGACGAGGTGGTGCAGCCGCTGGTCAACGAGTATCAGGCCGACCAGTTGGCGGCACTGCAGGGCGAGGCGTGACCGCCGACGAGGCGCTGCGTCAGGCGACCCGGCGCCTGAGCGCCTCGCCCAGCGCGCGGCTGGATGCCGAGGTGCTGCTGATGCACGCCCATGGGGTGGATCGTACCTGGCTCTACACCTGGGGCGACCGCGAGCTGCCGGCCGAGAGTGCGGCGCGCTTCGAGGCGCTGATCGAACGCCGCGTGGCGGGCTGGCCGGTCGCCTATCTGACCGGGCGACGCGAATTCTGGGGGCTCGAGCTGGATACCTCGCCGGCCACGCTGATTCCGCGCCCGGATACCGAGCGGCTGGTCGAGGCGGCGCTGGAGGTCGCGACGACGGCCCGGGGCACGCTGCTCGATCTCGGCACCGGCACCGGCGCGGTGGCGCTCGCCTTTGCCAGCGAGCGCCCCGGCTGGCGGGTGCTGGGAGTCGACGTCGAGCCCCAGGCGGTGGCGCTGGCCAGCGCCAATGGCACGCGCCTGGGGCTAGACAATGCGCGTTTCGTCGAGAGCGACTGGTTTAGCGCACTGGCCGGGGAACGCTTCACGATCATCGTTTCCAACCCGCCCTATATCGATGCCGATGACCCCCATCTGGGCCGCGACGATGTGCGCTTCGAACCGCGCCGGGCGCTGGTCGCCGCGGACGCGGGGCTGGCCGATCTGCGCGCCCTGGTGGTCAGTGCGCCGGCTTTTCTCGAGCCTGGCGGCTGGCTCTGGCTGGAGCATGGTCACACCCAGGCGGGTGCGATGCGCGCGCTACTTGGCGACGCGGGCTACGGTCAGATCGCGTCGCTCACCGATCTGGGCGGGCGCGAACGCGTCAGCGGCGGCCGCTGGGGCTGAAATCGGGCGATGCGCCGAACGCTTTCGCGTCTCACAGGCCCGCTCTTTCACCTCGAGCGCTCGCTTGGGTCGCTCACTTTCGCTCCTCACTTCCCATCCTCTGACGATGACCCGTATCTCCGAGCGCTGCTGATACAGCGTTTTCTCAAGTGTGGCGCGTGCCTAGAGGTCCGACGTGACATCGTGTTAGTAATGATTCCCCCTTACCCGCGGGGAAGCACTGCATCAATGCCTGCACGGACTCGGCGTCCCCAGTGAATGGCTACGTTGCGCAGTACTCGAAGGCTTGCCTAACCCCCATGTCATGTCTGGCCTTCTAGGTTTCGTGCGCGTTGCCCTTGATCTCGTTCGGCGATTGATTCAGCGCTGCCCGAGCGCCTGCCGGCCGTTGCCGCTCGCGGTGGGTGGGGGCTCGTCACGCTTACATTTCACCGGCTTGGAACAACGACAGCAATGAAAGCCAAATCACGATCGCTGGATCGGATCGATCTCAATATTCTGCGCTGCCTGCAGGAGAACGCGCGCATCTCCTACGTCGACCTGGCGGCCCAGGTTGGGCTCTCCACCACGCCCTGCCTGGAGCGGGTCAAACGGCTGGAGAAGGCGGGCATCATCCGCGGCTACAAGGCGGTGCTCGACCCCGCGGCCCTGCGCGCCAACCTGCTGGTGTTCGTCGAGATCAGCTTGACCACGCAGTCACCCGCGGTGTTCGACGAATTTCGTCGCGCGGTGGCCAAGCTGCCGCAGATCCAGGAGTGTCATCTCGTCTCCGGGCAGTTCGACTACATTCTCAAGTGCCGTATTCCCGAGATGTCGGCCTACCGCCAGTTGCTGGGCGATGTGGTGCTGACCCTGCCCGGCGTGAAAGAATCCAAGAGCTACGTGGTCATGGAAGAGGTCAAGGAGGAGCTGGCACTGCCGATCCCCGACCTCGACCGGCTGGAAGAGAAGTAGCCCGTCCGCTGGCGCGGTACGGGCGCCAAGGGATGAACGATGAACGATGAAGCACTGCTGCGTTACAGTCGCCATATCATGCTCGACGAGATCGACATCGAGGGGCAGCAGCGTCTGCTCGATGCCCATGTGCTGATCGTGGGTGCCGGCGGGCTGGGGTCACCGGCGGCGCTTTACCTGGCCAGTGCCGGGGTGGGGCGGTTGAGCATCGCCGATGACGACCACGTCGAACTCTCCAATCTGCAGCGTCAGATTGCGCATACCCAGGCCAGTCTGGGCGAATCCAAGGCCCGCTCGGCGTGCGCCGCGGCGCGCGCGCTCAATCCGGACTGCCAGGCGCAGCCGCTGACCACGCGCTTGAGCGGCGAGGCGCTGCTCGCCGCGGTCACCGAGGCTGACCTGGTGCTCGACTGCACCGACCGCTTCAGCAGCCGCTTCGCCATCAACCGCGCCTGCGTGGCGAGCCGTACCCCGCTGATCAGTGGTGCCGCGATCCGCTTCTCGGGCCAGCTGGCGGTGTTCGACCACGCCGATGACAGCCCCTGCTACGCCTGTCTCTACGGCGAGCAGGGAGACGACGAGGCGCTGAGCTGCGCCGAGAGCGGGGTCATCGCGCCGCTGGTCGGGGTGATCGGTAGCTTTCAGGCGCTTGAGGCGCTCAAGTGGCTGAGCGGCGCCGGCCGAGTGCACCGCGGACTCTCCACCTTCGATGCGCTCAGCGGCGAGTGGCGCCACTTCGCGCTGCCGCGGGACCCGGCCTGCCCGGTCTGCGCGCCGCGCTGAGGGTAGGGGTAGGGCTCGGGCTCAGCGATTGGGCAGGGTCAGTGCGCCCAGCCAGCGCTCGACCTCGGCACTCTCCGCCGGGCGCCGAAGATAGCGGCCAAGGAAGCGGCGCCAGGTGGCGCTGCGCCACTGTGGCAGACGGCGGGCGAAGACCTCGAGATCGCGGCGCTTCTCGCGGTTGGCGTTGAGCAGCGGGCGTGACTTCTCCAGGTCGATGAAGCGAGCCTCGAAGCCGGTGGGCGCGTCTGCGGCCGGGCGCAGAAAGACGTGCTTGGCGTACAGGCTGCCGTGGCGCCAGCGGCGGCCGTGCAGGGTAGCGAGCAGGTCGGCGCAGGTGTCGACGATGGCGTCGCGGGTCGCTGGCTCGAGCGTCTCCCAGTGGGCGTGATGCTCGATCATGTCGGTGTAGCCGCTCAGCGCCGGGGTCACCAGAATCGCCTGCCAGCGTCCGTCGCGACGCCGCTCCTCGAAGTAGGCGCTCTCCAGCGCGGGAATACCGAGACGGTGGAAGGCCGCGATATTGCGCGCCTCGCGGGCGAAGGTGGGCTCGCCCCAGGGGCGGCTCAGGCTGCGCCCGAGATGATTGGTCTGGCGCTTGAGGAAGAAGTCCCTCGGCGGCAGGCCGGGGGCCTCCAGGGTCATGCGGCACACCTCCGAGTGGCCGCCACGTTCCAGATTGGGCGCGTCCACCGGCGTCAGCGACAACGACCACAGGGCATCGAAGTCTTCGAGTTCGTTGGCGGCGAAGTAGGGTCGGGCGTCGGCGGAGAGGAAGCGTTTCACGGGCATTCTCGAACTTGTGGCCAGGGCGGGGCGTGGTATCGTCAATGTCGCGACGACGGTACCGTACGCCTCGCGATTTCATCCGATCTTAACATTTCGTTTAAGCGGCGCTTAATCTTTCGCGGCTCTCGATGCCGATGCGCGAGTCGTCGATGCGAGACCGTATAGCAACGTGCGCGGTCCGCGACGCGGCGCTTTCCTTCCCACTGGCGGAGTTCGATGCCCCGATGACAGCCCAGACCACGGCCCAGGCGCCGCTTTCCTACTACCGGGCGAGTCGCCAGGTCGATCTCGCCCCCACCGCGCCGCTCCGGGGAGAGGTCAAGGCGGATGTCTGCGTGATCGGCGGCGGCGTCACCGGCTGCTCGGCGGCGCTGCATCTGGCCGAGCGTGGCTACCGGGTGGTGCTGCTCGAGGCGGGGGAGATCGGCCACGGCGCCTCGGGGCGCAGTGGCGGCCAGATCCTGCCCGGCTTCGGCACCGAGATGCCGGTGATCGACAAGGCGGTGGGGCGTGATGCGGCGCGGCGGCTGTGGGCGATGAGCTGCGAGGCGGTGCGCCTGACCCAGACGCTGATCGAGACGCATGCCATCCCCTGCGATCTGCGCTGGGGTTACGTGCATGCGGCGGTCAAGCCGCGCCACCTGAAGGCGATGCGCGAGCACGCCGACTACATGGCGCGGACCTTCGACTACCACGGCGAGCAGTGGCTCGACCGCGAAGCCCTGGCCGCCCACGTGCGCACCCCGCGCTATCTGGGCGGGCTCTACGATGCCGGTGGCGGCCACCTCCACCCGCTCAACTACACCCTGGGTCTGGCCCGTGCCGCCCAGCGCGCCGGCGCCGAGCTGCACCCCGACAGTCGTGCTCTCGATGTGATCCAGGGCGATCGGCCGCGGGTCACCACCGCGGCCGGCGAGGTGCGTTGCGATGCCGTGGTGGTCGCTGGTAACGCCTATCTGGGCAACCTGGTACCGGCGCTGACCGGACGCGTCATGCGGGTGGCCAACTACATCATCGCCACCGAGCCGCTGGGCGAGACCCGGGCGGCGAGTCTGCTGCCCAGCGATGCCGCGATCTCGGATTGCAACTATCTGCTCGACTACTACCGCCTCTCCGCCGACCGCCGGCTGCTCTACGGCGGCGAGGTGAGCTATACCGGGCGCGAGCCGTGCGGGCTCGATCGGCGCATGCGTGACAAGATGCAGGCGCTGTTTCCGGCGCTGCGCGGCGTGGGTATCGACTATCGCTGGGGTGGGGACGTCGGCATCACCCTCAACCGTGCCCCGGATCTCGGCCGGATCGGCCGCAACCTCTACTACGCCCAGGGATACTCCGGCCACGGCATGGCCCTGGCCGGCCTCGCCGGGCAGATCCTGGCCGAAGCGATCGGCGGGCAGTTCGAGCGTTTCGACGACTTCGCCGCCATCCGCCATCGCCACTTCCCCGGCGGCGAGCGCTGGCGAGTGCCACTGCTGGCCTTGGCGACGACTTTCTACCGGCTGCGCGACCGTCTCTGAGGGGGTGCTGAGAGGGCGCCGCTGAGAGGCCCTCGCCGGGTGGCCGCGAACGGCACTGCGCTGGCCTCGAATAGTGCGTGCGGGGCTTGTCAGCGCTTGCCCGGGTCGGTGCGGTAGTCGCGGATCATCAGGTGCAGGACGTGCATCAGCCTTGCCGCTCCCGGTGAGAGACGGCGCTCGCGCAGGCTGATCAGGCCGTAGGGCTGCACGCTCAGCGCCTCGGGCGAGGGTAGGGTAGCGAAGCGCGGCTGGGCGCAGAGCAGCTCGGCGACCTCCTGGGTCGTCACCGTGATCGCCTCCGACTTGTCGACCATCGCCAGCGCCATGTAGATGTCCGGGGTGTTGATGATGCGTTCGGGGGGCGCGACACCGAAGTGCAGAAACAGGTGCTCCACCCGCTGACGCATGAGTGAACCGGTCGGCTGCAGCACCCAGGGATAGTCGCGCATGGCGCTCAGGGCCGGCGCCTCGACGCGCGCCAGCGGATGGTCGTGGCGGCAGATGAAGCACAGCGCCTCCTCGCCGATCTCCTCGAAGACGAAGTCGCCTGCGGGCAGGGCGCTGGGAATGCGCGCGATGGCGAAATCGAACTCGCCGTCGCGCAGTCGGGGCACCAGATTGTGGCTGACATCGACATCGATGTTGACCTGCAAATGCGGGCTGTCGCGGTGTACGCGCTCGACCGCGCTGGCGAGCAGGGTGACCGCCGGCGCCAGCACCGTGCCCACCGAAACCGTACCGGCGTTGCCGGCGCTGAAGGCATTGAGCTCGTCGCCGGCCTGGGCCAGCGAGGTGAACATGCTGCGGGCGTGGCGGATCAGGATCTCACCGTACCAGTTGGGCGTCACGCCGCGGGCGTGGCGCTCGAACAGGCTGACCCCGAGCTGGCCTTCGATATCGCTCAGAAGCTTGGAGGCGGCGGGCTGGCTCATACCCAGCTGGGCCGCCGCGCGATGCAGGTTGCGGCACTCGTCGAGCGTCACGAACAGCTGCAGATGGCGGAACTTGAGCCGGGCTTGCAGGAACCAGTCGGCGGGCAACGGGGCCTCGGGTCGGGATTTCATGCGCTGGGTGGTGCCTCCATTCGACGTTTTACCGATAGCGATCGCCGCTTGGCACAGGCTCAATCGGCGCGACAACCCGTCAGCGGCTCCGGTCGCCGCGGACTGCCTATGCCACAGGAGTTTCAGCCCCCATGCCCTTGCCCGCCAATATCCAGCGCAGCGATTTCGGCACCCTGCCCGATGGACGCCCGGTCAGCTGCTATCGGATCACCAACGAAAGCGGCATCGAGCTGCGGGTGATCGACTACGGCGGCATCATCCTCTCGCTGAAGACACCGGATCGTGATGGGCGGCTCGACGATATCGTTCTCGGCTTCGATTCGCTGGCCGATTATCTCTCGCCGGCCTACCGTCAGGCCAACCCCTACTTTGGTGCCCTGATCGGACGTTACGCCAATCGTATCGGTGGCGCCGAATTCAGCCTGGCGGGCCAGCGCTACCGGCTGGCCAGCAACGATGGCGGCAACTCGCTGCACGGTGGCGACCCCGGCTTCGATCGTTGCCTGTGGCAGGCCGAGACCTTCACCGAAGCCCGCGGCAGCGGCCTGGTACTGAGCCGTGTCAGTGACGATGGCGAGGCGGGCTATCCGGGGCGACTGAGCGTGCGTGTCAGCTATCTGCTGGGCGATGACGACAGCCTCGAGATCGCCTATCACGCCGAGACCACTCGGGCGACCCCGGTCAATCTGACCCAGCACAGCTACTTCAACCTGCGCGGCGAGGGCAATGGCGATGTGCTCGACCACCGCCTGATGCTGGCGGCCAGCGCCTTCACCCCGGTCGACGAGCAGCTGATTCCCAGCGGCGAGATCGCGCCGGTGGCGGGCACGCCGTTCGATTTCACCTCGCCGATGGCGATCGGCGCGCGCTCGCGCCAGCGCCATCCGCAGCTGCTGCGGGCCGGCGGCTATGATCACAATTTCGTGCTCGATGGCGGCGAGTCCGACGACCACGGTCTCAGGTTCGCGGCGCGGGTGACCGAGCCCGAGAGTGGTCGGGTGCTCGAGGTCGCCACCAGCGAGCCGGGCCTGCAGTTCTACGCCGGCAACGCGCTCGATGGCACGCTGACAGGCAAGGCCGGCCAGCCCTACCGACAGCATGCCGGGCTGGCGCTGGAGACCCAGCACTTCCCCGATTCGCCGCATCGGCCCGATTTCCCCGATACGATCCTGCAGCCGGGTGAGGTCTACCGGTCGCGCACCCGCTATCGCTTTTCCTGCCTTGCCGCTTCCGTCTGAGAGAGGGTTGGCAGCACGACCCTGCCTCGGCCCGTGGTGATCTGAACCCGGCCCCGACAGGGTACTGCGATGCGCGCCAGGCGGGGCCGTTCGGCTTTAGTTGATAGCGTTAACGAAAGTCGCGGAAGACTTTAGTCTGGCGCTATCGACCCATCGCAGACGGCGGCCCCGCGCCGCGTCTCGTGTTTCTCCCGCTGGATACCCATTTGCGTATCGCAAATCGCGCTCCTCGTTATTAGTTGGTTATTGCGGCAGCGCTTATCGTCGAGCGCGTATGGCGCCGGCTCCCGGCGCGCCAAGAATGATAACCACGCGCCCATGAGGGCAGGGAGAGAGTCGCATGAATCGCAAGGTCATACCGTCGCTGCTGGCGCTGGGCGTCAGCCTGAGTCTGTGCTTCACGCCTGCGCTGGCGCAGGACGAGGTCAAGATCGGTTTCATCGTCAAGAAGCCGGAGCAGGCCTGGTTCATCAATGAGCAGGATGCAGCGACCAAGCTCGGCCAGGAGAAGGGCTTCGAGGTGGTGCGGCTGGCCGGCGAGGATGGCCAGCAGGTGCTGAGCGCGATCGACAATCTCAACTCCCAGGGCGCGCAGGGCTTCGTGATCTGCCCGCCGGACGTACGCCTGGGGCCGGCGATCGCCAACCGTGCCAAGCAGTACGGCATGAAAGTGGTGACCGTCGACGACCAGTTCCTGGGCGCCGACGGCAAGCCGATGGCGGATGTGCCTCACCTGGGCATGTCGGGCTACAAGATCGGGCGCCAGGTGGGTGAGGCGATCGCCGCCGAGATGAAACGGCGCGGCTGGGACCCGCAGGAGGTGGCGGCGCTGCGTATCAGCAATAACGAGCTGCCCACCGCCAAGGCGCGCACCGACGGCGCCACCGACGCGCTGCTCGATGCCGGCTTCGTCAAGCAGAACATCTTCGATGCGCCACAGCAGAATACCGACACCAGCAGCGCCTTCGCTGCGGCCTCGCCGGTGTTCTCCAAGAACGGGCGCTTCGAACACTGGGTGATCTACGCCCTCAACGAGGAGAGCGTGCTCGGCGGCGTGCGCGCCAGTGAACAGTACGGCCTCTCTCCGGAGCAGGTTATCGGCGTCGGCATCAACGGCTCGGGCGCCGCCTTCGCCGAGTTCTCGCGCCAGAAGCCGACCGGCTTCTACGGCACCGTGGCGGTGAGTTCGACCATGCATGGGCGCCAGAGCGCCGACAATCTCTACACCTGGATCACCCAGGACAAGAAACCCCCGGCCAATACCGAAACCACCGGCACGCTGATGACTCGCGACAACTGGCAGCAGGTGCGCGCCGACCTGGGGCTCTGAGCGCGTGACGCGACGGTGCCCGCGGGCGCCGCCACGGCCGCTGCCAGCGATCCCTGCACTGTCTTCAGTGTTCACCCCCGCGGCCGATGGCCGCGACCAGGAGAGTCGAGATGGCGAATTCCCCAGCCTATCTGCGCGTCGAGGGCGTCACGGTGACCTTTCCCGGGGTCAAGGCCCTCGATGCGGTCAGCTTCGAGGCCCGCCGTGGCGAAGTGCACGCGCTGATGGGCGAGAACGGCGCGGGCAAGTCGACCCTGCTCAAGGTGCTCAGCGGCGTCAACAAGGTCACCGACGGCGCCCTGTGGATCGACGGCGAGCGCCACGTGTTCGCCAACGCCCGCGAGGCGCTCGCCCGCGGGGTGGCGATCATCTACCAGGAACTGACGCTGTCGCCCAACCTTTCGGTGGCCGAGAACCTGCTGCTGGGCCAACTGCCGGTGCGATACGGCATGGTCGACCGGCGCGCCCTGCGCCGGCGAGCGCTGGCCATTCTCGAGGAGCTGGGCGAGGGCGCCATTCACCCCGCGACCAAGGTGCGCGAGCTCTCCATCGGCCAGCAGCAGATGATCGAGATCGGCCGCGCGCTGCTGCGCGATGCGCGCATCATCGCCTTCGACGAGCCCACCAGCTCGCTGTCGGTTCAGGAGACGCGCCATCTCAAGCGCATCGTGGCGCGGCTGCGCGACGAGGGCCGGGTGGTGCTCTACGTCACCCATCGCATGGAGGAGGTGTTCGAGATGTGCGATGCGGTCACGGTGTTTCGTGACGGGCGCCATATTCGGACCCACCCGACCCTCGACGGGCTCGATCACGACACCCTGGTCAGCGAGATGGTCGGGCGCGAGATCGAGGATGTCTACGGCTACCGCCCGCGTCAGCACGGTGAGGTGCTGATGCGCCTGGAGGGGATCGCGGGGCGCGGGGTGCGCGCGCCGGTGTCGCTGGAGATTCGTCGTGGCGAGGTGCTGGGTCTGTTCGGGCTGGTGGGCGCTGGACGTAGCGAACTGATGCGCCTGGTCTGCGGCGCCGAGCGCGCCTCGGCGGGGCAGGTGGTGTTCGCCGGCGAGGCGCGGCGTTTCGCCAGCGCGCGGGCGGCGATTCGCGCCGGCATCGCGATGTGCCCCGAGGATCGCAAGTCCCAGGGTATCTTTCCGGTCGCCAGCGTTGCCGACAACCTCAATATCAGCTGCCGGCGTTTCTTCCGCCGCTGGGGCGTGTTTCGCCATGTCGCCCGCGAGACCGAGAACGCGCATCACTATATCCGCCAGTTGCGGATCAAGACGCCCGGGCCGCGTACGCCGATCGCCAATCTCTCCGGTGGCAACCAGCAGAAGGTGATCCTGGCGCGCTGGCTGGCCGAGCAGATCGAGCTGTTCGTGATGGACGAGCCGACCCGCGGCATCGACGTCGGCGCTCGGCGCGATATCTATGCGCTGCTCTACGATCTCGCCGAGCGGGGCAAGAGCGTGCTGGTGATCTCCAGCGATCTCGCCGAGGTGAGCTCGATCTGCGACCGCATCGGGGTGATGCGCGACGGCGAACTGATCGAGGTGATCCCGCGCGAGGAGGCCACCCCCGAGCGCCTGCTCGGCCTGGCGCTGCCGGCGTGAGCCACGGTCCAACCGAGCGCGCCGCTGGCGATCTCTATCGACCTTTTTCGTTCCAGAGGATGACCCCGCATGTCCAGTGACAAACTCGTCTCCCAGGCAGCGCCGGCCGCGGTAGGTCGGCGCGGGCTGCCCAAGCCGCTGCGCACCCTGCTCGATACCTCGGGGCTGATTGCCGTATTCGTGCTGCTGTTCATCGGCCTCTCGGTGCTGGTGCCGGACTTCCTGACCGGGCGCAACATCGTTGGCCTGCTGCTGTCGGTGACCCTGATCGGCACTATCGCCACCACCATGATGATGGTGCTGGCGCTGGGTGAGGTGGATTTGTCGGTCGCCTCGATCGTCGCCTTTGCCGGCGTGGTGGCGGCGATGGTCACTTCCAATACCGGCAGCGTCGTCGTCGGGGTGCTGGTGGGGGTTGCCGCCGGCGCCGCGGTGGGCGCCTTCAACGGTTTCGTGGTGGCGCGCTTCGGCATCAATTCGCTGATCGCCACCCTGGCGGCGATGGAGTTCGTGCGCGGTCTGGCCTACATCACCTCCGGCGGCGACGCGGTGATGATCACCGTGCCCGGCTTCTTCGACCTCGGCAGTGCCGCCTTTCTTGGCCTGACCCTGCCGGTGTGGACCATGATCGCCTGCTTCGTGGTGTTCGGCGTGGTGCTCAACCTGACCGCATTCGGCCGCAATACCCTGGCCACCGGTGGCAACGCCGAAGCCGCGGCGCTGGCCGGGGTCAACGTGCGCCGGCTCAAGATCATCGTGTTCGCGCTGCAGGGGCTGGTGGCGGGCATCGCCGGCGTCCTGCTCACCTCGCGCATGGGCCTGGGCGACCCCAATACCTCACAGGGGCTGGAGCTGGCGGTGATCTCCGCCTGCGTGCTGGGCGGGGTCTCGCTCTCCGGTGGGGTCGCCTCGATCACCGGGGTGCTGGTGGGGGTATTGATCATGGGCTGTGTGCAGAACGCCATGGGGCTGCTCAACGTGCCGACCTTCTATCAATACCTGGTACGCGGCGCGATCCTGCTGCTGGCGGTGATGTTCGATCGCTGGAAACAGGCGCGACGGGCGGGGTGAGCGGCGACGATCTGGCCTACGACTTTGGTCTCCGGTGGCTCGACTTTGGTCTGGGTCGCGCCAGCCGCCACGGTGGGACGCGGCAGACGGGGTGCCGGCTTCGTAAGATTGATATTAAAAAATATATCTTAAAAAGCCTAAATTGCTATTAGTTGGTTATTGACCTCCGCCCGTAACGTGCAGGCTTCCACGCCAAGACGCCCGGGCCATCGCCCGGGCCCGTGAGGAGGAGTTCATGCAAGAGAGCGCACAGGCGGCTTCGGGATTGTCGACCCTGGGCCTGATGGGGATTGCGGCGCTGGCCATCGCCATCCTGCTGGTGCTGATCATCCGGGTACGGCTGCATCCGTTCTTTGCCCTGGTGATCGTCAGTATCGGCACCGCGCTGGCCACCGGTATCTCGGTCGCCGACCTGCTGCCGACGCTGCTCGGGGGGTTCGGCAAGACCCTGGGTAACGTGGCGCTGTTGATCGGCTTCGGAGCGGTGCTCGGTCGCCTGGTGGCGGTTTCCGGCGGGGCGCGGGTGCTGGCCGACACGCTGATTCGTCTGTTCGGACGTGACAAGGCCCCGTTGGGTCTGTCGATTGCGTGTCTGCTGTTCGGCTTTCCGATCTTTCTCGACGCCGCCTTCGTGGTGATGCTGCCGGTGATCTACTCGGTGGCCCGCGAGCTCAAGGCCTCGCTGTTGCTCTATGGCTTGCCGGCCGCCGGCGCCTTTCTGGTGATGCATGCGCTGATGCCGCCGCATCCGGGGCCGGTGGCCGCGGCGGTGTTCTTGCACGCGGATATCGGTCAGGTGCTGTTCGTGGCGCTGCTGGTGGGGCTGCCGACCTGGTATCTCATGGGCTATCGGCTGTCGCTGTCCCTGGCCCGTCGCGCCCCCTTCCAGCGTGTGCCCGATCTGATGGGGGGCGAGCAGGAGCAGGTCCCTGCGGCCCGGCGTCCGGCGTTTGCCACCGTGCTGCTGGTACTGTTGCTGCCGCTGGCGCTGATCTTTCTCAATACCGGGCTGTCGACGCTGGCCCAGAGTGGGGCGATCGCCGCCGATGGCGCCCTGGTGCACGCGCTGATGCTGATCGGCGAGACGCCGATCGCGATGCTCATCAGCACCTGTGTGGCGATGTGGCTGCTGGTGTTGCGTTCACGCGAGCGCGGCGCGATGGAGTCGATCAACGAGATCGTCGAGCAGGCGCTGGCGCCGGTCTGCAGCATCATCCTGATCACCGGGGCCGGTGGCATGTTCGGCGGGGTGCTGACGGCCAGCGGCATAGGCGACGCGCTGGCGGACAGTCTGCAGACGCTGGGTATGCCGGTGATCCTCGCCGGCTACGTGATCGCCGCGGTGATCCGTGTGGCCCAGGGTTCGGCCACCGTGGCCGGTACCACCGCCGCCGGCATCATGGCCCCGGTGGTCCTCGCCGATCCCTCGCTGGCCGGGCTGCCGGCGGCCTGCATCACCGTGGCGATCGTCGCCGGCGCGATCGGCTATTCGCACGTCAACGATTCCGGTTTCTGGCTGGTGGGGCGTTTTCTCGCCGTCGATACCAAGACCATGCTCAAGACCTGGACCGTGATTTCCACCGCGATCTCGCTGCTGGCCTTCGCCCTGGCCTGGCTGCTGTTCGCGGCGCTGTAGGCACGACCCTGACACGTACTAGACCCTGCGGGGCCGCGCTGCCGGCCCCGGCGGACCAAGGAGAGACGAGATGAGCGATGCTGGCGACAAGACCCCGCGACTGCGCTCCGCGGAGTGGTTTGGCCGGGCCGACAAAAACGGCTTCATGTACCGTAGCTGGATGAAGAATCAGGGCATTCCGGACCACGAATTCCAGGGCAAGCCGATCATCGGCATCTGCAACACCTGGTCGGAACTGACGCCCTGCAACGCCCATTTCCGCAAGCTCGCCGAGCACGTCAAGCAAGGGGTGCTCGAGGCGGGGGGGTATCCGGTGGAGTTCCCGGTGTTCTCCAACGGTGAGTCCAATCTGCGCCCCACGGCGATGTTCACCCGCAATCTGGCGAGCATGGATGTCGAGGAGGCGATCCGCGGCAATCCCATCGACGGCGTGGTGCTGCTGGTGGGCTGCGACAAGACCACCCCGGCACTGCTGATGGGCGCGGCGAGCTGCGATATTCCGGCGATCGTGGTGACCGGCGGGCCGATGCTCAACGGCAAGCACCAGGGCAAGGATATCGGCTCCGGCACGGTGGTGTGGCAGCTCTCCGAGCAGGTCAAGGCGGGCCAGATCTCGATGCACGACTTCATGGCGGCAGAGGCGGGCATGTCGCGCTCGGCGGGCACCTGCAACACCATGGGCACGGCCTCGACGATGGCCTGCATGGCCGAGTCGCTGGGGGTCTCGCTGCCCCACAATGCCGCCATCCCGGCGGTGGACTCACGCCGCTACGTGCTCGCCCATCTCTCCGGCAACCGTATCGTCGAGATGGTCCACGAGGACCTCAAGCTGTCGAAGATCCTCACCCGCGAGGCGTTCGAGAACGCCATTCGCACCAATGCCGCCATCGGCGGCTCGACCAATGCGGTGATCCACCTCAAGGCGATCGCCGGGCGTATCGGGGTCGACCTGCCACTGGACGATTGGACCCGAATCGGTCGCGGCACGCCGACGATCGTCGACCTGCAGCCCTCCGGGCGCTACCTGATGGAGGAGTTCTATTACGCTGGCGGCCTGCCGGCGGTACTCAAGCGTCTGGGCGACGCCGACCGCCTGCCGCACCCGGACGCGCTGACGGTCAATGGTCGTACGCTGTGGGAAAACGTGCGCGAGGCGCCGCTCTACAACGAGGACGTGATCCGTCCGCTCGACAATCCGCTGCGTGATGACGGTGGCATGTGCATCCTGCGCGGCAACCTGGCGCCCAACGGTGCGGTGCTCAAGCCCTCTGCGGCGACCGCGGCACTGATGACCCATCGCGGCCGCGCGGTGGTGTTCGAGAACTTCGACGACTACAAGGCGCGCATCAACGACCCCGATCTGGAAGTCTCGCCGGACGATATCCTGGTGATGAAGCACTGCGGCCCGCGGGGTTACCACGGCATGGCCGAGGTCGGCAACATGGGTCTGCCGCCGAAGATCCTCGAGCAGGGTATCACCGACATGGTGCGCATCTCGGATGCCCGCATGAGCGGCACCGCCTACGGCACCGTGGTGCTCCACGTGGCCCCGGAGGCGGCCGCCGGCGGCCCACTGGCGGCGGTCGAGAATGGTGACTGGATCAGCCTGGACTGCGACAGCGGCAAGCTCGAGCTGGAGGTCGACGATGCCGAGATCGCACGCCGCCTGGCTGCCGCCGACCCTACCGCGGCGTCGAACCAGATCGCCAGCAGCGGTGGTTATCGTCAACTCTATATCGAGCACGTACTGCAGGCCGACGAAGGCTGTGACTTCGACTTCCTGCGCGGCTGTCGCGGCGCCGAGGTGCCACGCCACTCGCACTGAGAGGCTGGTTCGGCGGAATCACTCGCCTGTCAGGGTGGCGGTGATCCGGCGTGCGCCGCCGTGCTGGCGGTGCTCGCCCAGCCAGATGCCTTGCCAGGTACCGCTGAGCAGGCGGCCGTTGTCCACCGCCAGGGTCAGCTGGGTGCCGAACAGGCTGGCCAGCACGTGGGCGGGCATGTCATCCGGGCCTTCGAGGGTGTGACGCAGGCCGTCGAGCCGCTCGGGGGCGATCCGGGCGGCGAACAGCGCCATGTCATGGCGCACGTCGGGGTCGGCGTTCTCGTTCAGGGTCAGCGAGGCCGAGGTGTGCATCAGTTGGAGGTGGAGCAGGCCGGTCTGGATCTCTGCCAGTCGCGGCAGTGCCGCCAGGATCTCGTCGGTGACCAGATGAAAGCCGCGCGGGCGCGCGGAGAGCGTGAATTGCTGACGGTGCCACATGGTTGAGACGTCTCCGTGAGTATGTTGAGGGCGGGCATGCGTGGGACCAAAGTCCGCTGTTCATGCCGTTTGGCGCTGACCTACTCTGACACGTCCGGTCGCCCGGCTGCGAGGGTCGATGCCGAGAACCGAAATGCTCACCTCATGGGCAGTGTCGTCTTCATAGGTCAAACCAGGAGTGCGTCATGACTACCCCACGTCTTTACATGTTCCAGACCGGCACGCTCAAGTGCCGGGTGTGCAATATCAAGATGAATGCGGGGCTGGATGAGTACGAGATTCCGGTGCCCTGGTATCTGATCACGCATCCGCAGGGCAATGTGGTCATCGATGGTGGCTGTGCCGTCGAGTGCGCCAGCGATCCGGAGAAGCACTGGGGCGATATCACCGCGGTCTATTGGCCGGTGATGCGTGAGGAAGAGGGGTGTGTCCAGGCGCTGAAGGACTTCGGCATCGAGCCCGAGGACGTTCGCTATGTGCTGCACAGCCACTTGCACCTGGACCACACCGGGGCGACCGGACGCTTCCCCAATGCCACGCATATCGTACGGCGGCGCGAATACGAGTATGCCATGGCGCCGGACTGGTTCTCCGCCGGTGGCTATATCCGCGCCGATTTCGATCGCCCTGGATTGAAGTGGCATCTGCTCGAGGATGGTGACGACGGCTATGACGTCTTCGGCGACGGCAGCATCCGCTTCATCTTCACCCCGGGGCACGCCCCCGGCCATGCCAGCTTCCTGCTCGAACTCCCCGAGACCGGCCCGGTGCTGCTGGCGGTGGATGCGGCCTATACCACCGATCACTGGGAGGAGAAGGCGCTGCCCGGCTTTCTTGCCTCGACCGTGGATACGGTGCGCTCCGTGCGCAAGCTGCACGCGCTGGCCGAAAAAACCGGGGCGCTGGTGGTCACCGGCCACGATCCCGAGGCGTGGCCGACCTTCCGCCACGCGCCCGAGTACTATTCCTGACAGACCGAGATTCTCCTGACAGGCCGAGTTTTTCTGACAGACCGAGTGCCGTGCCTGGCGTATCGACCGCCGGGCCTGGCACATCAACGCCAGGCGCACCCGGCATGATGAGGCGTGCCGGGACGATCCACCGAATAGGGAAGTCGCGATGAAAATGCATGCCGCCGTCATTCACGAGATGCAGAAGCCACGCCCGTACCGGGAGTCGCAGCCGCTGTCGATCGAGGAGGTCGAGCTCGATCCGCCCGGGCGCGGCGAGGTGCTGGTGCGCATGCGCGCCGCCGGGCTGTGCCACTCGGATCTCTCCACCATCAACGGCGATCGGCCGCGGCCGTTGCCGATGGTGCTGGGGCACGAGGCTGCCGGCGAGGTGGTCGAGGTCGGTGATGGCGTCGAGGATCTCGCGCCCGGCGATCATGTAGTGTTCTCGTTCGCCCCCAGCTGCGGCGCCTGCGCCTCGTGTCTCTCCGGTCGCGCGGCGCTGTGCGCGCCGGGGCAGGTGGCCAATGGCGCCGGGCACCTGCTGGGCGGCGGCATGCGCCTGCACAAGGGCGGGCAGAAGATCTATCACCATATCGGCGTCTCCGGCTTCGCCGAGTACGCGGTGGCCTCGCGACGTTCACTGACGCGGATCGACGCCGATCTGCCGTTCCATATCGCGGCGCTGTTCGGCTGCGCCGTGCTCACCGGGGTCGGCGCGGTGGTCCATACCGCCGGCCTGCGTCTGGGGCAGTCGGTGCTGGTGGTCGGGCTCGGCGGAGTCGGCTTGGCGGCGGTGATGGGAGCGGCCGGGGGCGGCGCTCGCCATGTGATCGCCGCCGATATCGCCCCAGACAAGCTGGAGACCGCCAAGGCAATGGGTGCCACCCATGTGGTCAACAGCGGCGACGCCGATGCCATCGAGCAGGTGCGCGAGATCAGTGGCGGCGGGGTGGATATCGCCGCCGAGTTCGCCGGTGTCTCCAAGGCGCTGGAGTTCGCCTACGAGTCTACCGCCCGCGGCGGTACCACGGTGACCTCGGGGCTACCGCATCCGGACGTGCGTTTCGCCATCAGCCCCACGCGGATGGTCGCCGAGGAGCGTACGCTCAAGGGCTCCTATCTGGGCGGGCACGTGCCGTCGCTGGATGTGCCTGAGTATATCGCGCTCTATCGCGCCGGCCGCCTGCCGGTGGAGAAGCTGCTGACCCACCGTCTGAAGCTGGACGAGATCAACCTCGGTTTCGACCGGCTTGCCAGTGGCGAGGCGATCCGCCAGATCATCGACTTCGACTGACGCACTCAGGCTGCGCCTCGGCGAGACCTGCCACCGCCCGCGCTCCATCCGCGCGGGCGGTGGCGTTTTCGGGGCATGCCCAGCGCTAGCGATGGGCGCTGCAAGCGGTGCTGGGCCTGCTAGTCTTGAGTGAGTTCCGTGAGTGTTCTTGGCGCCGCCCCGCGGCCCGATTTCAACGGCATTCATCCGCCATCGTCAGGAGGCAACCATGACTCAACAGCGTATCGAACGTGACAGCATGGGCGAGCTCGAGGTGCCCGCCAGTGCACGCTACGGCGCCCAGACCCAGCGCGCCGTGAACAACTTCCCGGTCAGCGGCCAGCCGCTGCCGGGCGAGTTCATCGCCGCGGTGGCGCAGATCAAGCGCGCCGCCGCCGAGGTCAATCAGGAGCTGGGGCTGCTCGACGAGGCGCGCTCACGGGCGATCATCGCCGCCGCCGACGAGATCATCGCGGGGCAGCACGCCGATCAGTTTCCGGTGGACGTGTTCCAGACCGGCTCCGGCACCTCGACCAATATGAACGTCAACGAGGTGATCTCGCATCTGGCCAGCAGCGATTCGCTCACGGTCGGCCCCAACGATCATGTCAACATGGGGCAGTCGAGCAACGACGTGATCCCCACCGCGATCCATCTGGCCGCGGCGGTTCAGGTGCGAGAGCGGCTGCTGCCGGCGCTGCACTACCTGCGCTCGAGCATCGACGACAAGGCGCAGAGTCTCGGCGACGTGGTCAAGACCGGGCGCACCCATCTGATGGACGCCATGCCGGTGCGCCTGAGCCAGGAGCTGGGCGGCTGGTCGAGTCAGATCGGCCAGGCGATCGAGCGGCTGGAGGATGGGCTCAAGCGGGTGACGCGCCTGGCGCTGGGCGGCACCGCGGTGGGGACCGGGGTCAATGCCCACCCCGAGTTCGCCCAGCGGGTGGCGGAGCGGCTGGCCCGCGATACCCATCTCGAGTTCCGGCCCAACGACAGTTTCTTCGCCAGCCTCGCCTCCCAGGACGCGGCGGTGGAACTCTCCGGGCATCTGCGCACCTACGCCTGCGCGGTGATGAAAATCGCCAACGACCTGCGCTGGATGAACTCTGGGCCGCTGGCGGGCCTGGGCGAGATCGAGCTGGAGGCGCTGCAGCCGGGCAGCTCGATCATGCCGGGCAAGGTCAATCCGGTGATTCCGGAGTCGGCGATCCAGGTGGCGGCCCAGGTGATCGGCAACGACACCGCGATCACCGTGGCTGGCCAGAGCGGCAACTTCCAGCTCAACGTGATGCTGCCGCTGATCGCCCACAATCTGCTCGGATCGATCCGGCTGCTGACCAACGTCAGCCGGCTGCTGGCGGATCGGGCCATCGCCACCTTCAACGTGCGTCGGGACAACATCGAGACGCCGCTGTCCAAGAATCCGATCCTGGTCACCGCGCTCAATTCGGTGATCGGCTACGATGCCGCGGCCGCCGTGGCCAAGAAAGCCTACCAGGGTGGCCGTCCGATCATCGACGTGGCCGAGGAGGAGACCGATCTTTCCCGTGAAGAGCTGGAACGCCTGCTCGACCCGGCCAAGCTGACCGAGGGCGGTATTCCCGAATAGGCGGTGAGCCGACACGTGTATACCAACGCCACCCCCCTGGGGGTGGCGTTTTCGTATGGATCGGGTGGCCCTGGCGCGTCATTGAAGAAAGGCGTCGGTCAAAGAAAGCAGCGTCAGCTCATACCGGGGCTTCGCCGTGGCGCTCCTTGGCCTCTTCGATGGTGTCGTCGGCGTCCCGACGCTCCTCGGCGTCGGCGGCTTCCGGCTCGTTTTCGTCGGCGCGGCTGGGATCGTGACGCAGGGTGACCAGCATCGGGAAGTGATCCGAACCGATCTCCTTCAGCCGGCGCATCGCCACCAGCGTGAACTGCTCGGAGACGAAGACGTGATCCAGCGGCCAGCGCAGGAACGGATACTTGGCGTGGAAGGTACTGTACTGACCGCGGCCGCGGCGTAGATCGAGCATGCCGCTGACCTTGCAGAACAGCTTGGTGGTGCGCGACCAGGCGACATCGTTGAGGTCTCCGGCCACCAGCGTCGCTCGCTTGTCACCGGCGATTGCTTCGCCCACCAGCAGCAGCTCGGCATCGCGCCACAGAGACTCGTCGCTCTCCGAAGGCGCGGGCGGGCGCGGGTGCAGCGCATGCAGCCGCACGCGCTTGCCGCTCTCCAGGCGCACCCAGGCGTGGATCGAGGGGATGTCATCCTGGATCAGCCACTTCACTTCGACCTCTTCGAGCGGGAGGCGCGAATAGAGGTGCATGCCGTAGAGGTTGTCGAGCGGAATGCGCACCGCGTCGGGGAACTGCTCGCCCAGCGCTTCGTCGAGGCGGTCTCCCCACCAGCGGTCGGATTCCAGCGTGAGCAGCAGGTCGGGCTGGTGTTGCTCGACCTGAGAGATCAGCTTGTGTGCCTGGCGGTTGGGGGTGAGCACGTTGGAGACCAGCAGCGTGAGCTCGCGGCTGGCATCGCGCTCGCGTGCCTTGACCACCGCGCAGCGGGCCAGCGGGGTCCAGGGGTAGATGCGGGCCCACTGCACGCCGGCGGCAACCAGGCTGGCGCCGACGCCGCACCAGTGCCACCAGGCGTGGGGCTGACAGGCGAGCTGGAGCAGTGCCAGCGCGGTGGCGATACAGGCGATCTGCAGCAGGGGGAAGTCGAAGCTTCTCACGCTCCAGTGCCGGATCCGCAGATAGGGCACCAGGGTCACGATCAGTACCAGGCAGCCCAGCAGCGTGAACAGGAGTTGCAAAGCGGAAATCCTCGGAAAAGAGCGGCGGGTGCCTCCAGCGTAGCAGAGGGCCGGGAACACACCGCCGTTTTCCGAGCGCAGGGAACGACGCCCGGCGCGGGGATCGCTGGTCGGCTCAGCTCTCGCTCATCGCCGCTGCCGGGCTGGCTACGTTGCTGGCTGCGGTGCCGGCTGCGGTCAGGCGCGGATGGGTAGCGAGATAGGCGTCCAGCGCCGCGACCTGGGCCGGCGTCAGCGCCAGCCCCAGCTTGGTGCGTCGCCACAGGATGTCGTCACTGGTGCGGGCCCACTCATGGTCGATCAGATAGTCGACCTCGGCACGGGTCAGGCCGCCACCGAACTCTTCTCCCAGCGCCTCACGGCGGGTGACGCCGTCGAGGAAGCGAAGACACAGGCTGCCGTAGCTGGAGGCGAAGCGCTCTGCCCACGCCGCCGGCAGGAATGCGTAGTCGCGCTGGAGGCGGGCGGCGAACGCCTCGCGTCCGTCGATGTCGCCCCCGGGCAGGGTGGCCTCGGCGGTCCAGGCCGCGCGCATCTGCGGTAGCAGCGGCTGCAGCTTGCGTAGGGCCGCTTCGGCGAGCTTGCGATAGGTGGTGATCTTGCCGCCGAAAATCGACAGCAGCGGGGCGCCGTGGGTGTCCAAGTCCAGGGTGTAGTCGCGGGTCATCGCCGAGGGGTTTTCCGACTCGTCGTCGCACAGCGGGCGCACCCCGGAGTAGGTGGCGATGACATCGTCGCGGCTGAGCTGACGCTGGAAGTGGCCATTGAGTACCTCGAGCAGATAGCCGATCTCCTCCTCGCTGATACCCACCTGGGACGGATCGCCCTGGTAGCGGCGATCGGTGGTGCCGATCAGGCTGTAGTGCTGCTGGTAGGGCAGCACGAAGACGATACGTCCATCCTGGTTCTGCAGAATGTAGGCGCGCTCGTCCTGGTTGAGCCGCGGCACGATCAGGTGGCTGCCCTGGATCATGCGGATACCGTAGCGCGACTGGCGCTGGGCGCTGCCCTTGACGAAGGACTCGACCCACGGGCCGCTGGCATTGACCAGTACCTTGCCACGTACCTGGCTGGTCTCGCCGGAGAGACGATCTTCCAGCGTCACCCGCCAGCCGCCATTCTCCTCGCTGGCCGCGCTGCAGCGCGTGCGCAGGCGGATATCGGCGCCCTTGTCCTGGGCCTGGAGCGCGTTGAGCAGCACCAGACGGGCGTCGTCCACCCAGCAGTCGGAGTACTCGAAGCCGCGCTTGATCTCCGGTACCAGGGGGCCCTGGGCGTCGAATGTCAGCCGCCTGGCGTTGGGCAGGCTGTCGCGGTGGCTGAGGTGATCATAGAGGAAGAGCCCGGCACGGATCATCCAGGCGGGGCGCAGGTGCGGCTGGTGGGGCAGGATGAAGCGCATCGGCCAGACGATATGCGGTGCCTTGCGCAGCATTACCTCGCGCTCGCGCAGCGCCTCGCGCACCAGTCGGAACTCGCGGTGTTCGAGATAGCGCAGCCCGCCATGGATCAACTTGCTGCTGGCGGAAGACGTCGCGCTGGCCAGGTCGGCCTGCTCGCACAGCAGCACCGACAGGCCGCGGCCAGAGGCATCGTTGGCGATACCGGTGCCATTGATGCCGCCGCCCACGACGATCATGTCGTAGGTCTTGTCTTGCGCCACCGTGCTCATGCCGTCTCCCCCGTGTCGTGTGAGATGTGTTTTCGGAAACGAAAATAGACTAATCATTTTCGAACATCAATAGGCGGTATCCGCTTTCGCGGTGAAACTTGGCGCCGAGGGCGAGGTTCTGGGTCGCTGAATCGCCGTTCGCCTCGGATGGCAGAATCGCGGGACGCCGAGCCGTGGCGTCGGCGGTGAGCCTGGCCGTGCCGTGATGGCGTCTCGAGATGGCGTCCAGTTGGGCGGAACAAGGCGGGCTAGCACAGCGGGGGCTAAAACAGGGGGCTAAAACAGGGAGCTAAAACAGGGGGCTGAAACAAGAGGGGCAGCGGATAGGCCGGTGCCGTGACGCCGCCCCGAACCGGCGGCGGGGCGGTGGGAGTAGAGCAGGCCGGGTGTCCGGCGCCGGCTCAGTGCGCTGTTACTCAGTTCTCGCTGGCTTGGGCCGCCACCGCTTCGCCGGCCACGTGCAGTTCGACGCCGTGCTCGTGCATCAGACGGACCAGGGTGTCCGGCGGCTGGCGGTCGGTGAAGAAAGCGTCGACCTGACTGAGGTTGCCCTGGCGTACCACGGCGTTGCGCTGGAACTTGGAGTGATCGGCGGCGAGGTAGACCTGGCGCGAATTGCGGATGATCGCCTGGGCCACGCGCACTTCCTGATAGTCGAACTCCAGCAGCGAGCCGTCGCGGTCGATACCGCTGATGCCGATGATGCCGTAGTCGACCTTGAACTGATTGATGAAGTCGATCGTCGCCTCGCCGATGATGCCGCCATCGCGGGAGCGCACCTGGCCGCCGGCGACGATGACGTTGAAGTCGGTCTTGTGCTGCAGGATGGCGGCGACGTTGAGATTGTTGGTGATCACCTCGAGACCGCTGTGCTGGCACAGCGCCTCGGCGATGAACTCATTGCTGGTGCCGATGTTGATGAACAGGGAGGCCGAGTCGGGGATCTGGGTGACCAGCAGCTCGGCAATGCGTCGCTTGGCCTCGAGATTGAGCGTCTTGCGCGTGTGGTAGGCGGTGTTGACGGTGCTCGATTCCAGCCCGGCGCCGCCGTGGACCCGGCGTACCGCGCCCTCTTCGGCGAGCTGGTTGAGGTCCCGGCGAATGGTCTGCGGGGTGACGTTGAACTCCGTTGCCAGCTGCTCGATGGCGGCGTAGCCCTGACGTTTGACCAGGGCGATGATGGCTTCGTGGCGGTCCTGCTGGATCATGTTGGGTCCTGGGGCGGCTGGCGACACGGTGACAACGCCGCTGGCAAGGGTTCGAGCGCGGCGTTGTCCTGCCATGGCCGGCGAGCTGCACGGCCGATGTTGTGATGCGAATATTATCAGAAGGTGCCGTCCGCGCAGGCATAAAAGGGGCCAGAGACGGCTTCTACGGGACCCTTCAGGGGTAGACCATGGTCTGCTATCTGTTTGCCCGGGGTGATTAAAGCCAGGGCAGACAACGGCTTGGCGAATTTTTTACGCGCCAAGGGTTGCAATCCTCTGCGGCATGGGTAGAATTCGCTTCCGTTGTCACGGCGAGGCAGGCCGGATGACTTCGGTGCAAAGTCAGCTAACTCGGTTTGGCGGCAGCACCGCAGCGACATCAGCAGGACCGTAGCTCAGTTGGTTAGAGCGCCACGTTGACATCGTGGAGGTCAGCGGTTCAAATCCGCTCGGTCCTACCAGTCGCGTCACTATGCCCCCGTTTGCAGGACCGTAGCTCAGTTGGTTAGAGCGCCACGTTGACATCGTGGAGGTCAGCGGTTCAAATCCGCTCGGTCCTACCATCTTGAAACCCCGGGCCCTTGGCCTGGGGTTTTTCGTTGGCATCGTCTGTCTGCCTTTACTCTCCGTTTGCTTTCTCTTCGTCTCTTCGCGCTTGTAGTGGCGCTTTTTGCTGCTGCTTGTGCTCTCCCCACGCCTGCGCGATCCGAGTCTTCCCTGCAGCATCGGCTATGTCATTTTTCGAAAAGACGAGCTTTTCGGAAGCCAACAAAAATAGCGACTTTAGTCGTAATAAAAGGGCGGTTTTACTCTCGTCCAATGGTCGCTGATACTAAGGTTCAATGTCTTAAAAGTCCTTTGTAATCATGGTTTAGGAGATTGTCTCTCGGGCGCGTCGGGCGCACCCTATGGCTTTTCCGAATGGGTGTTTTACGATGCTCGGAAAAGAAAACAAAGGGGTTTCCCGGCCGATGTCATTACAACTCGAAAACGTGACGTTGAAGGTGCGCGGCGAGACTTATATCGACGAGGCCAATCTGCAGCTCGACAGCGGCTCGTTCAACGTCCTGCTCGGCCATACCCTGGCCGGTAAGACTACCCTGATGCGCCTGATGGCGGGGCTGGATACGCCCAGCCGCGGGCGGGTATGGCTGGGTGGTCGCGACATGACCGATGTGCCGGTGCGCCAGCGCAACGTGTCGATGGTGTATCAGCAATTCATCAACTATCCCACCCTGACTGTCTTCGACAATATCGCCTCGCCGCTCAAGCAGGCCAAGGTGGCGCGGGCCGAGATCCAGCGCCGGGTCGAGGAGACCGCCCATATGCTGGGGATCGATCATCTGCTTGGACGCTATCCGCAGGCGCTCTCCGGCGGCCAGCAGCAGCGCACGGCGATGGCGCGGGCGCTGGTCAAGGACGCCGACCTGGTGCTGTTCGACGAGCCGCTAGTCAACCTCGACTACAAACTGCGCGAGTCGCTGCGGGTGGAGATGCGCAAGCTGTTCGCGTCGCGCGACACCGTGGCGGTCTACGCCACGACCGAACCCGCCGAAGCGCTCGCGCTGGGTGGTACCACGGTGCTGCTCAAGGAGGGGCGCATCGTCCAGAGCGGACCCAGTGGGGAGGTCTATCGCCAGCCCTGCAACATGGAGGCGGCGAGCCTGTTCGGCGAGCCGCCGATCAATCTGCTGGCGGCCGAGATCGCGGGCGGTGAGTGTCGCATCGGTCGCCAGAGGCTGCCGCTGCCGGCGGCCTGGCAGCATCTGGAGGAAGGGCACTATCGCCTTGGCGTGCGGCCGCACCACGTCTCCCTGGCGCCGCTGGCCACGGGGGAGACGCTGTGCCTGCCGGTACAGGTGCGGGTGGCCGAGATCGGCGGTTCCGAGACCTTCCTGCATATGACCCACGACGAGATCGATCTGGTCGCACATCTGGGCGGTATCCACGAGCTGGCGGTGGATCAGGCGCTGGAGATACATCTGCCGTGCGCCGAGATGTTCGTGTTCGAGCCGGACGGGGAGCTGTTGCTCTCGCCGGCGTTCCCTGCCACTGCGGCGTGCGCCTGAGGAGACGATCATGGCAGAGATTCGCTTGGCCCAGCTGGCACACAGCTATCAGGACAATCCGAGCGCACCTGAGGATTACGCCCTGCGGCGGATGGAGCACGTGTGGGAGCAGGGCGGTGCCTATGCGCTGCTGGGGCCCTCCGGATGCGGCAAGAGCACGCTGCTCAACATCATGTCCGGGCTGCTGGCGCCCTCCGAGGGTGAGGTGCTGTTCGACGGCAAGGCGGTCAATGCGCTGAGCCCGCAGCAGCGCAACATTGCCCAGGTTTTTCAGTTCCCGGTGGTCTACGACACCATGACGGTGTTCGACAACCTGGCGTTCCCGCTGCGCAACCAGGGCAAGCCGAAGGCGACCGTGGAGGCGCGCGTGCGCGAGGTGGCGGCGGCGCTGGAGATCGAGCCGCTGCTGGCGCGCAAGGCGCGCAATCTCACCGCGGACGAGAAGCAGAAAGTATCGATGGGGCGCGGGCTGGTGCGCGATGACGTCGCCGCGATCCTGTTCGACGAGCCGCTCACGGTGATCGATCCGCAGCTCAAGTGGCGCCTGCGCCGCAAGCTCAAGGAGATCCATCAGCGCTTCAACGTGACCATGGTCTACGTCACCCACGATCAGCTCGAGGCGGCCACTTTCGCCGACAAGATCGCGGTGATGTACGGCGGCCAGATCGTACAGTTCGGCACCCCGCGCGAACTGTTCGAGACGCCGCGCCACACCTTCGTCGGCTACTTCATCGGCAGCCCCGGGATGAACCTGCTCGAGCTGGAGATCGTGGCGGGGCGCGCTCACTGTCACGGCATCGAGCTGGCGCTGCCCGAGGCGTGGCATGCGCGCCTGGCCGCGCAGGAGGGCGCGCGACTGCAGCTGGGCATCCGCCCGGAGTTCGTCGAGCTGGTGCCGGCTGACGAGGCGACCCTGACCGGGCGCGTCGATCTGATCCAGGATCAGGGCTCGTTCAAGATCGTCGACGTGGCGCTCACCGCTGACCCGACCCAGCTCGTCAAGGTGCGGGTCGACGAGTACACGAGCCTCGCCGAGGAGACGCTGGGGCTGCATCTGCCCGAGGCGTGGATGCGCTTCTACGCCAACGACCTGCTGCTGGAGATCTCCGATGAAGCCGTATAACAACAAGGCGTGGTGGCTGGTATTGCCGGTCTTCGTGCTGGTCGCTTTCAGCGCCATCATTCCGATGATGACGGTGGTCAACTACTCGGTGCAGGACATCTTCGACCCGAGCACGCGCTACTTCGTCGGCACCGAGTGGTATCGCGAGATTCTCAGCGACCCGCGCCTGCACGATTCGCTGGTGCGTCAGTTCATCTACTCCTTCTGCGTGCTGGCGATCGAGATTCCGCTGGGCATCATCGTGGCGCTGTCGATGCCGCGGCGCGGCCTAGGCGTCCCGGTCAGCCTGATTCTGCTGGCGCTACCGCTGCTGGTGCCGTGGAACGTGGTGGGCACCATCTGGCAGATCATCGGGCGCGAGGACATCGGCCTCTACGGGTCGCTGCTCAACGGCCTGGGGATCGACTACAACTACGCCTCCAGCCCGCGGGATGCGTGGATCACCGTGCTGATCATGGATGTCTGGCACTGGACCTCGCTGGTGGCGCTGCTGTGCTACTCGGGGCTGCGCTCGATCCCCGACGTCTACTATCAAGCCGCACGCATCGACCGCGCCTCCGCCTGGGCGGTGTTTCGCTACATCCAACTGCCCAAGCTCAAGAACGTGCTGCTGATCGCGGTGATGCTGCGCTTCATGGACAGTTTCATGATCTACACCGAGCCCTTCGTGCTCACCGGCGGCGGGCCGGGTACGGCGACCACCTTCCTCAGCCAGACCCTGACCCAGATGGCGCTGGGGCAGTTCGATCTGGGCCGGGCAGCGGCGTTCTCGCTGATCTACTTCCTGATCATCCTGCTGGTGACCTGGGTGTTCTATACCGCCATGACCCACAATGACGACAAGGGGTGAGACGCCATGCACGTACGCAAGAGTCTGGTGATGCTGCTCTATCTGGTGTTCATCCTGGTGCCGATCTACTGGCTGATCAACATGTCGCTGAAGTCCAACCAGGAGATCCTGGGCGGGCTGACGCTGTGGCCGGTGGCGCCGACGCTGGACAACTATCGTGTCATCTTCACCGAGCCGAGCTGGTACACCAGCTATCTCAACTCGCTCACCTATGTGTCGATGAACATGGCGATCTCGCTGCTGGTGGCGCTGCCGGCGGCCTACGCCTTCTCGCGCTACCGCTTTCTCGGCGACAAGCACATGTTCTTCTGGCTGCTGACCAACCGCATGGCGCCGCCGGCAGTGTTCCTGCTGCCGTTCTTCCAGCTCTACTCCGCGGTGGGGCTGTTCGATACCCCGATTGCGGTGGCGCTGGCCCACTGTCTGTTCAACGTGCCGCTGGCGGTGTGGATTCTCGAGGGCTTCATGTCCGGGGTGCCCAAGGAGATCGACGAGACCGCCTATATCGACGGTTACAGCTTCCCGCGCTTCTTCGTCTTCATCTTCATTCCGATGATCCGTCCGGGGATCGGTGTGACGGCGTTCTTCTGCTTCATGTTCTCGTGGGTCGAGCTGCTGCTGGCACGCACTCTGACCTCGGTCGACGCCAAGCCGATCGTGGCGCAAATGACGCGTACGGTCTCCGCCTCCGGGATCGATTGGGGCGTGCTGGCGGCTGCTGGCGTGGTCGCGCTGCTGCCGGGAATCGCGGTGATCTACTTCGTGCGTAACCACGTGGCCAAGGGCTTCGCCCTGGGGCGGGTGTGAGCCGTGGCAATCGATTCGAGCCTTCGTCTTAGGCACTGTCTGAAAAGTACTGCGCTCGCCCATGCGGCGTTAAAAATCGGCTCAAAATGCTCATTTACACCCCGTAAACTCCGCGTTTTCGCCGATTTTCGCCTTGCCTGGCCTTCGCTCGTCGACTTTCAGACAGCGCCTAGGTGCTAGACGAAAAGTCGACGAGCGAAGGCAGTTTGAGTGCAAAACCTAGGAGGAAACGCTGATGAGCTGGATGGCCTGGACGCTGCCGACGGCGTCGTTCTTCGTGATCATCGCGCTGATGCTGGTGGGGATGTCGATCTGGCAGACGGTATCGCCGGGGCACCAGCGCAAGGGATTCCTGCCGATCTCCACCACCCGTGGCGATCGCCTGTTCATCGGCCTGCTGGCCGCCGCCTATGCCCATCTGCTGGCACTGGCGCTGACCGGCTGGCCGCTGTGGATCGTCACGCTGGTGTGCGTGGCGGGACTGATCGCACTGCTGAAATGGGGGTGAGATACCGCAAAACCGAGCTGGACGTCACCGGCGCACTCGCTGACGGAGTCACGCGCGGCCATGGGTCGCCGCCTCCGTCAGGGCGCAGAACCACACAAAAACCGAGGTAACGCTATGTTCAGACAAGCCCACGCCAGCTATCGGCCGCTCACGCTCGGCCTGCTGAGCCTGATACTCGCCAGCGGTGCGGTCCAGGCCGACCAGTACCAGGATGCGGCCAAGCGCTGGCTGCAGGATGAATTCACCCCCTCGACCCTGAGCCCCGAGCAGCAGATGGCGGAGCTGCAGTGGTTCATCGACGCGGCCAAGCCGTTCCGCGGCATGCAGATCAACGTGGTATCGGAGACGCTGACCACCCACAAGTACGAGTCCGAGGTGCTGGCCAAGGCGTTCAGCGAGATCACCGGCATTCAGCTGCATCATGATCTGCTGCAGGAAGGCGACGTGATCGAGAAGTTGCAGACCCAGATGCAGTCGGGGCGCAACATCTACGACGGCTATGTCAACGACTCCGATCTGATCGGGACCCACTCGCGCTACGGCAAGGTGGTCCCGATCTCCGACATGATCAAGGGCGATGCCGCCGCGGTGACCTCGCCGACGCTGGATCTCGACGACTTCATCGGGCTTTCGTTCACCACCGGCCCGGACGGCAAGATCTATCAGCTGCCCGACCAGCAGTTCGCCAACCTCTACTGGTTCCGCGCCGACTGGTTCGATAATCCCGATCTCAAGGCCAAGTTCAAGCAGAAGTACGGCTACGAACTCGGCGTGCCGGTCAACTGGTCGGCCTATGAGGACATCGCCAACTTCTTCACCAACGACGTCAAGGAGATCGACGGCAAGCGCGTCTACGGCCACATGGATTACGGCAAGAAGGATCCGTCGCTGGGCTGGCGCTTCACCGATGCCTGGTTCTCGATGGCTGGCGAGGGCGACAAGGGCCTGCCCAACGGGCTGCCGGTCGACGAGTGGGGCATCCGGGTCGAGAACTGTCACCCGGTGGGGTCGAGCATGTCGCGGGGCGGCGGTACCAACAGCCCGGCGGCGGTCTTTGCCACCCAGAAGTACATCGACTGGCTGCACGCCTATGCGCCGCCGGAAGCGCAGGGCATGACCTTCTCCGAAGCCGGCCCGGTGCCCGCCCAGGGCAGCGTGGCGCAGCAGATCTTCTGGTACACCGCCTTCACCGCCGACATGACCAAGCCGGGGCTGCCGGTGGTCAACGCCGATGGCACGCCCAAGTGGCGTATGGCGCCGTCGCCGGTGGGGCCGTACTGGGAGAAGGGCATGAAGAAGGGCTACCAGGACGTGGGTTCTTGGACCTTCATGAAGTCGACCCCGGAGAAGAATCGTCTGGCCGCCTGGCTCTACGCTCAGTTCGTGACCGCCAAGACGGTCTCGCTGAAGAAGACGCTGGTGGGGCTGACCCCGATCCGCGAGTCCGACATCCAGTCCCAGGCGATGACCGACGCCGCGCCCAAGCTGGGCGGGCTGGTGGAGTTCTATCGTAGCCCGGCACGGCTGGAGTGGTCGCCGACCGGGACCAACGTGCCCGACTATCCGAAACTGGCGCAGCTGTGGTGGCAGTACATCTCGCGTGCGGTCAGCGGCGAGACCAGCGTACAGAACGCGCTCGATGGCCTGGCCGATGCCCAGGATCGGATCATGGAGCGTCTCGAACGCGCCAATGTTCAGCCGCAGTGTGGGCCCAAGCTCAACGAGCCGCGCGATGCGCAATACTGGCTCGACCAGCCGGGCGCGCCCAAGCCCAAGCTCGAGAACGAGAAGCCGCAGGGCAAGACCGTTCCCTACGCCGAGATGGTCAAGTCGTGGCAGGAGAGTTGAGACAGGAGAGTTGAGGCAGGAGAGTCGAAAGTGGAAAACGGTCGCTGACCACGACCAGCAGCGCTATCATGGCCCGCCCATCCCGGCGGGCCTTTTCGTGTGCCTTGCCGCTGCCTTCCCTGGCCGGGTATCTGCAGCTGCGGCCGCGGGTTCGGCTTGTGCATGGAGCTTCAGTGAATGTGGGCTGTTCGCGCGGCAAGCCCTGCGTCGATGCCGGCCCAAGAGGAGAGTCGTCGATGCGCTACCAGCCGCTGTTCGAACATGTTCACCGCCTGCCCAGCATTCCTGGTGTAGTCGCCGAGCTGATCGCCAGTCTCGACGACGATCGCGCCAGCATTCAGCAGGTTTCGGCCAATATCCGCAAGGATCCGGGGCTGAGTCTCAAGCTGCTGCGTGCGGCCAATTCGGTACGCTACGGGGTCGGGCGCAACGTCGCCTCGATCGACGATGCGATCCTGCTGCTGGGGTTCGAGCGCGTGCGCACATTGGTGATCGCCTCGGGCATGGTCGGGGTGATCGAGCACGTGCCGGGGCTGGATCGGCGCGCCTTCTGGAAGAGATCGTTCACGGTCGCCAACCTGGCCCGCGCGATCGTGCGCCACAGCCGGGTCGGCGGGCTGTCGCCGGAGACCGCTTTCACCTGCGGCATCCTGCATCACGTCGGCTCGGCGCTGATGCATATCGCGCACCCCGAGGTGATGGCGCGCATCGACTCGCTGGTGGCCCAGGGCGCACCGCGCAGCGAGCTGGAGTCGAGCCAGTTCGGCTACACCTTCAGTGAGGTGGGGGCGGAGTTGGGGCGCCGCTGGCGTTTTCCCGAGACCATCTGCCGCGCGCTGACCTATCAGAGCGCGCCGCTGGAGGCCGAGCCGTTCTCGCCCTACGCCGCCGCAGTGCACCTGGCTATCGGTATCGATCGCGACGTCGCCAACGGCCAGCGCGAAGAGCATGCCCTGGGCGAGATGCCGCGGGACGTGCGCCGGCCGCTCGCCCTCGATCTGCTGGCGCTCTACGAAGAGAGCGTGTCGAGCCTGCGCGGCGATGACGAACTCGACGTGTTTCTGGGCAAGGCCTGAAGGCCCGTCCCCGGCATCATCGCCGGCCTGTCCGGGCGCTCAGTCGTCCAGATCGCTCGCCTCGACGAAGACCCGGCACAGACTTTCGATACCGGCCTGATCCGCGGCGCTGAAGCGTGCCGCCTGGGGGCTGTCGATATCGAGAACGCCCCATAGCCGATCCGCGACCACGATGGGTATCACTAGCTCCGAACGCGAGGCGGCGTCGCAGGCGATATGGTCCGGCACCGCGTGGACATCGTCGACGCGCTGGGTGGTGCGCGAACGCGCCGCGGCGCCGCATACGCCGCGGCTGAAAGGGATCGGGTTGCACGCCGGCTGACCCTGGAACGGGCCCAGCACCAGGGTGTCCGGCTGGCGCTGTAGATAGAATCCGACCCAGTTGAGCGCGTCGAGCGCATGCATCAGGAAGGCGCTGGTCTGGGCGGCATTGGTGAGCCAGTCGCGCGTGTCGAGCAGGGCATGCAGCTGGCGCGCCAGGCTGGCGTAGTCGGTATCGGTTCGAGCGGACATGAGCAAAGGCGCTCCTGGAAATGAATGAGGGCATCGGGGGGCCGGATGCGGCACCCCAACGAAAGAACCAGCGCCGGGGCGCTGGTTCTCAGATGGCGTTCGCGGGGGTCATTTCCAACCGGGAACGGCACCGCCCTTGAACATGTCTTCGGCTTTCTGCTCGACCGCGTCGGACTGGTAGGCCTTGACCAGCTCCTGTACCGCCTTGTCATTCTGGTGGCCGTCGCGCACCACGATCAGGTTGACGTAGGGCGACTCGGCCCCTTCCTTGATCAGCGCGTCGTCCAGCGTCAGGCCGGCCGGCTGGGTGAAGGTCGAGTTGATGAAGGCCATGTCGACGTCCGGCAGCACGCGCGGCATCTGCGCGGCCTCGATCTCCTTGAACGAGTAGTCGTGCGGGTTGTCGACGATGTCGATCGGGGTGGCCTCGAGGTTGCTCGGATCGTCGAGTTTGATCAGCCCCTTGTTGTGCATGAGGATCAGCGCCCGGCCTTCGTTGGTGGGGTCGTTGGGCAGGGCGATGGTGGCACCGTCGGGCAGCTCGTCGATGCTGTCGTACTTGGCCGAGTAGGCGCCGATCGGATAGACGAAGGTCTTGCCGGCGATGGCGAAGTCGTAGCCGCGATCCTTCATCATCGCACGCAGGTAGGGCTCGTGCTGATAGGCGTTGGCATCCAGGCTGCCGTCGGCCAGCGCCGCGTTGGGGGTGACGTAGTCGGTGAACTCGACGATCTCGACGTCGAGTCCGTACTTCTCCTTGGCGACCTGCTTGGCGGCCTGCATGACATCGCTTTCCGGACCGGCCATGGTGCCGACCTTGATGGTGTCGTCAGCCGCGTGAGCGGTACCGGTGATCAGCCCCAGGCCGAGAACGGTGGCGCCGAGCGCGCGCGTGAGTGAAATCGGCATTGACGAAACTCTCCCTGATCGATGAAGCGAATGGCGGCCGGCAGCCCGGCCGCACGTTACCAAAACAATATAACGGAATAACCACCATCTTGGTAATGCATTCTGGTTATGAAGGCCGATCAAGAGCGTGGATCATGCGTACCTACTTATGATCGCTCTTGCGCACCAGGTAGTCGCCCAGGCTCTGGAACAGCTGCACCATCACCACCAGCACCACCACGGTGATCAGCATCACGGTGGGGTTGAAGCGGTTGTAGCCGTAGCGGATACCGAGATCGCCGAGGCCGCCGCCGCCCACTGCGCCGGCCATGGCGGAGTAGCTGACCAGGGCCACCACGGTGATGGTGAGACCGTTGATGATGCCGCCACGGGCCTCCGGCAGTAGCACTTTGAGGATGATCTGCATCGGCGTGGCGCCCATCGACTGCGCCGCCTCGACCAGCCCCGGCGAGACCTCGTTGAGCGCGCCTTCGACCAGGCGGGCGACGAACGGGATGGCGGCGATGGTCAGCGGCACCGCGGCGGCGTTGGTGCCGATCGAGCTGCCCACGATCATCCGCGTGAAGGGGATGATCGCCACCAGCAGAATGATGAACGGGATCGAGCGGCCGACGTTGGTGATCACCCCGAGCAAGCCGTTGATCACCGGCTGAGCTAGGATCTGGCGTGGTCGGGTGACGTAGAGCAGCACCCCCAGCGGCACCCCTAGCAGGGCGGCGATCAGGCTGGAGACCGCCACCATGTAGAGTGTCTCCAGGGTGGATTGCCAGACGAGATCAATCAGTGCGCTGGACATGGCCGAGCACCTCCACATGCAAATCGAAGGATTCGAGCGTGGCGAGCGCCTGGCGTGTCTGCTCGGCACTGCCCATCAGTTCGGCGATCATCAGCCCCAGGGTACGGCCCTGGATCGATTCCACCTTGGCCTGCAGGATACTGACGTCGATGCCGTGCTCCCGCGCCAGCCGGGAGATCAGCGGGGTCGAGACGCTGTCGCCGGAGAAGGTCAGGCGTACCACCGGGTGGGTGTGCGCACCGGCCTCGGCTTCCAGCCGCTCGACCAGCGCCTGAGGCGGTTCGAGTTCGAGGAAGTCGTTGAGGAACTCGCGCCCCAGCCGGGTCGCCGGGGCGGTGAAGAAGTCACCGACGTCGGCCTCCTCGACCAGGCGCCCGTCGGAGATCAGCCCGACCCGATGACAGATGCTCTTGACCACCTCCATCTCGTGAGTGATCAGCAGGATCGTCAGTCCCAGCTGCTGGTTGATCTCCTGCAGCAGCGACAGGATCGAGGTGGTGGTCTGCGGATCGAGGGCCGAGGTCGCCTCGTCACACAGCAGCACCTTGGGCCGGCTGGCGAGGGCGCGGGCGATCGCCACGCGCTGCTTCTGGCCGCCGGATAGCTCGGCCGGGTACTGGCGTGCCTTGTCGGCCAGCCCGGTGAGTTCGAGCAGCGGCATGACCCGCTCGCGGATCGCCCCGCGCGACTCGCGCATCAACTCCAGCGGCAGCGCCACGTTGTCGTAGACGCTGCGGTTGGTCAGCAGGTTGAAATGCTGGAAGATCATCCCGCACTGGTGGCGCGCCTGGCGCAGCTGGGCCGGATTCAGCGCGGTCAGCTCCTGGCCGTCGACGAAGACGCGCCCGGCGCTGGGGCGCTCGAGCAGGTTGACGCAGCGGATCAGGGTCGATTTGCCGGCGCCCGAGAGCCCGATGACACCGTGGATGGTGCCCTTGGGCACCGTCAGATCGATATCCTCGAGTGCCTGCACCGCGCGGCCGCCGCTGCCGTAGGTCTTGGAAACCCGTTCAAGTGTGATCATGAAACGTATCGCTACCCTGGGGGCGTGCATATGAAGGCGTAAGACGCCGCAGGGCGTGGCGCGAGCGCGGCCCCGGCGTCGACGAAGCGCGCTAGTATACTGATCGGGGCAGGGCAGGGCGACAGCCACGGGCTGGCCGGCGGGCGCGGGTCATGCCTTCTCTGATCGCGGCAGCAGGCCGCCGAGCACGATGCGCTGGACGTTGTCGACGCTGGCGGCGAAGAACGTTGGATCGCTGAGATCCTGGTCGGAGATGGCCTGAATCTGCACCGCGAAATCGGCGTAGTGCTGGGTGGTGCTCCACAGCAAATAGATGAGGTGATAGGGGTCGACCGGGGCAAGCTGGCCGCTGTCGATCCACTGCTGCACCGCGCGTGCCTTCTCGGCCATCAGGCTGCGCTGCTCGGCCAGCACCTTGCCCAGTAGCGGCGCACCCTGGATCACCTCCAGGCAGTAGAGGCGCGACGCCTGTGGCTGATCGCGCGCGAGTTCGAGCTTTTGCTGGATATAGCGGCGGATGGCGATTTCCGGCGGCGTCTCGGCACAGATCAGTTCCATCGGCACTTGCCAGCAGCTCAGGATACGCGCGAACACTGCCAGGTAGAGCGTTTCCTTGCTGGCGTAGTGGTAGAGCAGGTTGGTCTTGGAGACGCCGGCAAGCTCGGCGATGGCATCGAGGCTGGCGCCATGCAGGCCGAACTGGGAAAACAGCGACAGCGCCGCGTCGAGGATCGTCTGGCGCCGTGCTTCGCTGGCACGCGCTCGCGCTGTGGCCGGTCGGGGAGAGCTGGTCATGGGCTGCAACGCTGACTCGTGGCTATCGTTCATTACATGCGTCACAGCTGAGGGGCTTCGGACGACAGGATGTGGCGGCGGCACGACTGGCCGTCTCTGCGCTGCTAGTTTCCCCTGGATGTGCCGGACACGCGGGCGATCATGCATGCGGGCAACAATAGTAGGCAGGCCGCGCGATGGGCGTCAATGTCGCACCTGCGCTCGCGTGCTACCCTACGCAGCGCTCTGGGCGGGTCTGGTAAGCGAACTGCCAGGCCGGAGTTTTCCGCCCGACTGACTCTCGACCGCTGGCTCAAACGTGAAAAGGAGATCGCTGCGATGTTCACCGGGATCGTTCAGGATATGGGGACCGTAGTCGCCATCGAACCACGCGAGCAGTTGCACACGCACGTGGTGGCGATGTCACCGGCGCTGCGTGAAGGGCTGGCGCTGGGCGCGTCGGTGGCCCACAACGGCTGCTGCCTGTCGGTCACCGCGATCGACGGCGAGCACGTCAGTTTCGATCTGATGCGCGAGACCCTGCGCCTGACCAATCTCGGCGCGCTCAAGGTGGGTGATCGGGTCAACCTGGAGCGTGCCGCGCGCTTCGGTGACGAGATCGGTGGCCATGCCATGTCCGGGCATATCATGGGCATGGCGCGGCTGACCGAGATCGACGAGGCGCCCAACAATCGGCGGCTGTGGTTCGCGCTGCCGGCGGGGCTCGAACGCTTCGTATTCGATAAGGGCTATATCGGTATCGACGGTATCAGCCTGACCATCGGCGAGGTGCGCGGCGAGCGCTTCTGCGTCAATCTGATCCCGGAGACGCTGGCGCGAACCACCATTGGTGAGCGCCTGCCCGGCGATCAGGTCAATATCGAGATCGACCCGCAGACCCAGGCGATCGTCGAGACGGTGGAGCGCGTGCTGGCCGCCCGGGGCTAGTTCGGCCACCCAGCGTTCATGTGGCGGCACATGGGTCGCGTCGCTGCGGCGGCTTGGGTAACATAAGCGCCTTTGTGCCTCGTCTTCTGGCGTGTGCTGTGGTCAGCGCCAGAATGTCAGTACGAGAACGTCAGCACTTAGAGGGGCGGTGCCCGAGAGTCAGCCGCGCGGGTACCCTCACCAGGATGCGCCGATTCCGGCCAATGGAGTTTCTTTAGATGAGCAGTATCTACGGCGACTATATCAAGTCGGTCATCCGTACCGTGCCGGACTGGCCCCAGCCCGGCGTGAACTTCCGTGACATTACGCCGCTTCTGCAGAACAGCGCCGCTTTCCGCAAGCTGATCGACAGCTTCGTGCACCGCTATCAGGAACTCGAGGTCGATGCCATTGCCGCAGTCGACGCGCGCGGTTTCATCGTCGGGGCGCCGCTGGCCTACGAGCTGGGCTGCAGCTTCGTGCCGGTGCGCAAGAAGGGCAAGCTACCGTTCAAGACAATCAGCGAGACCTACTCACTGGAGTATGGTGAATCCACCGTCGAGCTGCACTCGGATGCCTTCCGCGAGCATGATCGTATCGTGATCATCGACGATCTGATCGCCACCGGCGGCACCATGCTGGCCGCGGCGTCGCTGATCACCCGCAGCGGTGGGCATATCGTCGAGCTGGCGTCGATTCTCGACCTGCCCGAGCTGGGCGGTTCGGCCAAGATTCGCGAGGCAGGGTACAGCGTCTTCTCCGTGTGCAGCTTCAACGAAGACGAGTGATTCACGCCGCCGCCGATCACCGGCGGCGGCGCCATCATCGGGTGGAAAAAGAGCATGAGCGCCAATCGTTATCATCAGCTGTTCACGATCTCCTGGGATCAACTCCACCGGGACGTGCGCACGCTCTGCCACCATCTGGTCGAGCGTGACTTCAAGGGCATCGTCGCGATCACTCGTGGCGGGCTGATTCCCGCTGCCCTGATCGCGCGCGAGCTCAACGTGCGCCTGATCGACACGGTGTGCATCAAGAGCTATGACGAGCAGTCCCAGGGCGAACTCGACGTGATGAAAGGGGTCGAGCACGACGGCGACGGCTGGCTGCTGGTGGATGACCTGGTCGACACCGGCAAGACCGCGCGGGCGGTACGCGAGATGCTGCCCAAGGCGCATTTCGTCACGATCTATGCCAAGCCGGAAGGGCGGCCGCTGGTCGATCAGTATCTCACCGAGGTAGCGCAGGACTGCTGGATCCAGTTCCCCTGGGACCTGGGGCACGCCTACGTCGAGCCGCTGGTAGATCAGGTGCGCGCGCCCAAGCCGTGAGCACGGCGTTTGCCAGTGGCACTAGCTTCCACCGTTTTCCTTTAGGCTTTCCCTTACACCTTCCATTAGCCCACGGAGACACCGGCATGCCTGCGAAAACGCCGCTGCCCGACAGCTGGAACGCCCAGTTGGGGGCGGAGTTCGACGCCGATTACATGCACCAGCTGCGCGCCTTTCTGGCGGCCGAAAAGGCGGCGCACAAGGTGATCTATCCGCACTCCTCGCACTGGTTTCGCGCCTTCGAGCTGACCCCGCTGTCGCAGGTCAAGGTGGTGATCCTGGGTCAGGACCCCTACCACGGCCCCAACCAGGCTCACGGCCTGTGCTTCTCGGTGCGTCCGGGCGTGCCCACGCCGCCGTCGCTGCAGAACATCTACAAGGAGCTGGCCCAGGACGTCGGCACCACGGCGGTTTCCCACGGCTTTCTCGAGCACTGGGCGCGCCAGGGCGTGCTGCTGCTCAACAGCGTGCTCACGGTGGAGCAGGGCAACGCCGGCTCTCACCGCAACCGCGGCTGGGAGCGTTTCACCGATCGCGCCATCCAGGTGGTCAACGAGCAGTGTGAAGGCGTGGTCTTCCTGCTCTGGGGCAGCTACGCCCAGAAGAAAGCCAGTTTCGTCGACCGCCAGCGCCATCTGGTGCTGCACTCGGTGCATCCGTCGCCGCTCTCCGCCCATCGCGGTTTCTTCGGCCAGCGCCACTTCTCCCAGGCCAACGCCTTCCTCGCCGCCCGCGGGCGTGATCCCATCGACTGGCAGCTGCCGGCGACACCCGAGTAAGAGCCCATTTTCCCAACCCTCTGACGATGGGCGCCGGGGGCAGGGCAAATGACCCGCGCGGTGGGCGGATGAGTTCGCGTCGCCGCGGGGTGGGCTTGTCGCGTACAATAGGCGGGTTTTTCAATGCTGACGAAGGCGCCTATTCATGAGTGTTCATCCCATCGCCCATCCGCTGGTTCAACATAAGCTCGGACTGATGCGGGCTGCCGATATCAGCACCAAGAGTTTTCGCGAGCTGGCCTGCGAAGTGGCCAAGCTGTTGACCTACGAAGCGACCCAGAATCTGGAGCTGGAGCCGGCGACCATCGAGGGTTGGAACGGCGAGCCGATTGCGGTCGAGCAGATCAAGGGCAAGAAAGTCACCATCGTGCCCATTCTGCGCGCTGGCCTGGGCATGCTCGACGGCGTCACTGATCTCATCCCCAGTGCGCGTATCAGCGTGGTCGGCCTCTATCGCAACGAGGAAACCCTCGAGCCGGTGCCCTATTTCGAGAAGTTCGTGAGCGCCCTCGACGAACGCCTGGCGATCGTCATCGACCCCATGCTTGCCACCGGCGGTTCCATGGTAGCGACGCTGGACATGCTCAAGGCGCGTGGCTGTCAGCAGATCAAGGTGATCGTGCTGGTGGCGGCGCCGGAGGGCATCGAGCGCGTTCAACAGGCGCACCCCGAGGTCGAGATCTACACCGCGGCGGTCGACCAGAAGCTCGACGAGCACGGCTATATCGTGCCCGGGCTGGGTGACGCCGGCGACAAGATCTTCGGTACCCGGTGATCGCGACCGCCGAGATCACCGGCGTGGTGCTGGCCGGCGGCCGCGGACGGCGCATGGGCGGTGAGGACAAGGGTTGGGTGGAACTCGCCCGGCGCCCGCTGATCGAGCATGTGCTGGCGCGCCTGCGCCCCCAGGTCGGCGCACTGGTGATCAGTGCCAACCGCCATCTGCCGCGCTACCGTGGCTTTGGCGTGCCGGTGGTCGAGGATGTCGCGCCCGATTTTCCCGGCCCGCTGGCCGGCGCGCACGCCGCCATGCGCGTGGCGACCACGCCCTGGCTGCTGCTGGCGCCGGTGGACACGCCCTGGTTGCCGCTCGATCTCTGCCAGCGGCTGGCTCAGGTGGCGGTGCAGGCCGATATCGTCGTGGTGCATGACGGTGAACGGCTGCAACCGTTGACGGCGCTGGTGCGTACCTCCCTCGAGGCGGATCTGGCACGCTGGCTGGAAAGCGGCGCGGGGCGGGTGCTCGACTTCTACCAGCGCCATCGCTGGTGCCAGGTCGACTTCGCCGACCGCCGCGCCAGTTTTGCCAATCTCAATACGCCGCAGGAGCGCGAGCGCGCCGAACGCTCGCCCGGTGGTGACGGTGAGAGCGAGAGATGAGGGCGAGAGATGAGTGAGTCGCTTGCCGCCTGCGCCGGCGGAATTCCGCTGCTCGGCGTGGTGGCCTGGAGCGGTACCGGCAAGACCACGCTGCTCGAGGCGTTGCTGCCGCGGCTGGCCGAGCATGGCTGGCCGGCGGCGGTGATCAAGCACGCCCACCACGCCTTCGATATCGATCAGCCCGGCAAGGATAGTCACCGCCTGCGCCAGGCCGGTGCGATGCCCATGCTGGTGGCCTCCGGCAAGCGCTTTGCGCTGATGATGGAGACGCCGGGGCGCGACGAGCCGGATTTGCCCGCCCTGGTGCGCCAGGTGGCTGCCTTGCGCCCGGCGCTGATTCTGGTCGAGGGGTTCAAGCAGTGGCCGCTGCCCAAGCTCGAACTCTATCGAGGCGAGCACGAGGAGCCGTTGCTGGCCAGTGATGACCCTTGGGTCGAGGCGGTGGCGCTCAAGCGGGCCAGTACCATCGATGCGGCTCGTGAGCGCGTGCCGCCGGGGGTGGCGCTGCTCGATCTCGATGATCATGCGGCCATCCTGGCCTGGATTCTGGCCTGGGCCGAGGCCCGCGCGCCGCGAGACGCCTCTTCGGACTAGCCAGCATCCAAGGCGCGGGTTTCCGGTCCGATTGCGAGGTGTGCTGCAAGGACTCGAGGCGTGGGCGTAATGCCTGGAAATTAACTATGCTGAGAGTTTCGGCGTAAGACTTTGAAAGCGAGGCGAATCCTGTCATGACCTTGACGCATCTCAACGCCCGTGGCGAGGCGCACATGGTCGACGTGGCCGACAAGCCGGAGAGCCGGCGAGAGGCGCGGGCGCGGGGCCGCATCCGTATGCAGCCGGCCACGCTGGCGCTGCTGGCCGAGGGTGGCCTGCCCAAGGGCGACGTGCTGGCCACGGCGCGTATCGCCGGCATCCAGGCGGCCAAGCGCACCCATGAGCTGATTCCACTGTGCCACGCGCTGGCACTGTCGAAGGTGACGCTCGATTTCGAACTCGACAGCACCCAGAATTGCGTCTGGGTCGAGGCGTTTTGCCGCCTCAATGGCCGCACCGGGGTCGAGATGGAGGCGCTCACTGCGGTATCGGTGGCGTGCCTGACGCTCTACGACATGTGCAAGGCGGTGGATAAGGCGATGATCATCGACGGCGTCCAGCTCGAGGAGAAGCGCGGCGGACGCTCCGGTGACTTCTCGCGCCAGGCCACGGAGGTGCGGCACGCGGCGCCGGCCGATGCGAGCCCGCTGATGCCCGGAGACGGTCCAGCGCAAGACGAGACACCGGTCGTATTGGTACGCGACGAGGCACCGCTCGTGTCGGTGCGCTTCCTCGCCGAGTTGCGTGAGCGCCTGGGGGAGGAGCAGACCGAGCTCGATCCGGCGCAGCTGACGGCCGGTAACATCGCCGGAGTCAAGCGGGCGCTGATGGCGGCCGACCCGCGCTATGCGCTGCTCGCAGAAGGCCGGGTGCTGGCGGCGCGCAATCAGGTCATGGCCACCGACGACACGCCGGTGGCGCCGGGGGACGAGATCGCCTTCTTTCCGCCGGTGACCGGCGGCTAGCGAGATGATCCAGAATGGCGAACAGCCCGGGGAGCAAGGTATGCAGATCGACATTCGCGTGCAGCAGGCAGCGTTCGACGCCGCCACCATGCAGCAGCGTCTGACCGCTGGACGCCGTGATATCGGGGCGCTGGTGAGCTTCACCGGTCTGGTTCGCGACATCAACGAGCGCCCCGATGTCGAAGCGCTGACCCTCGAACACTTTCCGGGCATGACCGAGCCCGCGCTCGAGACCATCGCCCGCGATGCTGGGGCGCGCTGGCCGCTCACGGGGGTCGGCGTGGTCCACCGGGTCGGTCGGCTGACACCAGGGGATCCGATCGTGCTGGTCATGGTGACCAGCGCGCATCGGCGGGCGGCCTTCGAGGCCTGCGACTTCATCATGGATCGATTGAAGACGCGGGCGCCGTTCTGGAAGAAAGAGCACACGGCCAGTGGCGACTACTGGGTTTCTGAACGACAGAGCGACCATGACGATGCCGGTCGTTGGGAGCGAGCATGACAGCACTGATCGACGACTTCTCGCGCCGGGTGCGCTACGTGCGCATCTCGGTCACCGATCGCTGCGATTTCCGCTGCGTCTACTGCATGAGCGAGGAGATGACCTTTCTGCCGCGAGCCCAGGTGCTCACCCTGGAGGAGCTCGAACAGGTGGCGCGTGCGTTCACCGAGCTGGGCGTGGAGAAGGTTCGCTTGACCGGCGGCGAGCCGCTGGTGCGTCAGGGTGTCGACGGCCTCGTCGAGCGGATCGGTGGCTTGCCGGGCCTGCGCGAACTGGCCATGACCACCAACGGGGCCAGCCTGCGCAAGCACGCCGTGGCACTAAAGCGCGGCGGCCTGTCGCGGCTCAACATCAGCCTCGACTCTCTCGATCCCGAACGTTTTCGCCGTCTGACCCGTACCGGCGATCTGGCCAAGGTGATCGACGGTATTCACGCCGCTCAGGATGCCGGCTTCGAGCGTATCAAGCTCAACGCGGTGGTTCTCAAGGGGCGTAACGACGACGAGATTCTCGACCTGGTCGACTTCGCCAGGGCGGAAGGGTTGGATATCAGCTTTATCGAAGAGATGCCGCTGGGGGATGTCTCCGATCACTCGCGCGGTGAGACCTTTTATTCCAGCGACGCTGTCCAGGCGCGGATCGAAACCCGGCATGCGCTGCTGCCTTCTGCCGAATCTTCGCTCGGTCCCTCGCGCTATTTTCGCATGCACGACAGCGACAGCCGAATCGGTTTCATCTCGCCCCATAGCCACAACTTCTGCAGCACCTGTAATCGTGTTCGGGTCACCGTGGAGGGCCGCTTGTTGCTCTGTCTGGGCAACGAGCACTCGGTCGATTTGCGCCACACGCTGCGGCGCTATCCCGGTGAACTCGAACCGTTGAAGGAGCAGATCGTGGCGGCCATGGCGCTCAAGCCGGAGCGACATCACTTCACTACCGATGGCGATGTCCAGGTCGTGAGGTTCATGAATATGACGGGTGGCTAATCGACTTCGCCACCCGGCACGAGTGTCGCCGATTATTAAAAGGTCTGCACTTTGTGCGGGCCTTTTTTTGATTTAAATCCTTGCCAAACTATGCCTCGGGAATATACTTTCTGAAAATGATTCGGCGCAAAGCCGTCAATGCGCATGGTAAGGAGGGACGATGTCCACGGAATCTTTGGAACGTATCGCGCGCAATAAAAACGTGGCGCGCGCCGCTGCTCGTCAATTGAGCATGGAGCAACTGCACAAGTTGTCCGAAGTCATCAATGAGGTGATCGAGCAGAAACAGCAGGAAGATCACCAGCGCCAGCAAGAAGAAGCCGACAAGCAGCGCAAGCTCGCTGAAATTCGTGAAGCGATGAACGATGCCGGCCTGTCGATGGACGACCTGGTCGGCGAACAGCCGCGCAAGCGGCGTGGACGTCCGCCCAAGAACGCCAGCAAAGTCTGATCGCTGGCCGGGACGATATCAGCCGATGCGAGCGGATGAAGTGAGAAGCTGGCAGGTGCGAGTAGAGAGGAGCTGTGGCGAGTTCGGGACGATATCGAAAGGGCTTTGGCGCCCGGCGCTGCGGCCCTTGGTATACTGCTAGCGTTTGGATTCCGGCAGGCAAAAGCCATCGATTCAGTATCATGCCACCGCTCATTGCCATACCGGGGCGACAAGCTCCTTTCCGCCATCGCAGTAGCTTTCTTGTCTAGTCGAAACGCGCCGAGCTTATGCTCGGCGCGTTTTTCGTGCGCCCAGGTGAAAGCCTGAACGCCTGGAGAGAGCGGGCATTCAGCCGGAGGCCGTGCGCACCTCGTGTTCGGGCTGCGGATCCGCCGGCATCAGCTGCAGATGCAGCTCCGGCAGTTTGGCCAGATGTGCCTTCAGCCACTCGCTGAGCGGCGCGAACAGCTGCTGACGCAGCTGCAGCAGTGACTCCGCCGGGATGGCGTCGATGCGCTGATCGAGCCAGTCCGCCAGGGCCTCCTCGTCCAGATCGAGCGCGCTCTCGCTGTCCCACAGCAGTCTGCCAATGCGCGTCCAGCCGGTCTCGGTGGGCAGCAGCGTAAGCGCGATCGACAGCGAGCTGGCAGCGCGGCGAGGGGTGCTGGCCGCACCGGGCCGGCCGGCCCGGGTGCGTGGCGATAGCAGCGTCGGCTGCAGATGGAAGTGGCGACGCGGGCTGAGCGTGCCGTTTTCCAGTGCCAGCAGGTCGCCGTTGACGACCCGCTCCGGCACCGCGATGCCGAGGGTTTCGGCAAGATCGCGGTGGGCCTCCTGGTGCGTCAGTTCGCCGTGCACCGGCAGCAGCAGGCGCGGCTTGAGCCAGCCGTAGAGCTGACGCAGTTCGTCCCGTGCGGGGTGCCCCGAGGCGTGCAGCGCAGGGTCCGAGTGCTCGTCGTGGATATGCACGTCGAGGCGCTTGAAGCCGTTCTTGAGGCGCTCGATAGGGCGCTCGTTGCCGGGAATGGCGCGCGCCGAGAAGATGACGTGATCGCCCGCTTCCAGATCCAGCAGCGGATGGCGCCCCTGGGCCAGTCGCGAGAGTGCCGAGCGCGGCTCCCCCTGGCTGCCGGTGGCGATGATCAAGATCTCCTCCGGTGGCAGATAGCCGAGATCGTAGGTCGGCACCTGGGGCGGGAAGTCCTCGAGATAGCCGAGCTGACGGGCGATGGCGACCATGCGTTCCATCGAGCGACCCAGCAGTGCCACGCGGCGTCCGCAGCGTGCCGCGATCTGCCCCAGCGACTGGATGCGCGCGAGATTGCTGGCGAAGCAGCTGACCGCGACTCGTCCACGGCACTCACGGATCACCGCCTCGAGTGCGGCGCCAGCTTCTGACTCACTGCGCGAGTGGCCTTCGACGTCGGCATTGGTCGAGTCGGCTACCACCAGATCCAGCGGCGCCAGGCGCTCGAACGGGCGCGAGTCGATCGGCGGGCCAATCAGCGGCGCCGGATCGAGCTTCCAGTCGCCGGTGTGCAGCACGCGTGCGCCGGGCGTCTCGATCGCCAGCGCGCAGCTTTCGGGGATGGAGTGAGTGACCGCCACGAAGCCGACCTTGAAAGGGGACTGCTCGACGCTGCTGCCGGGCATCACCGGACGCAGTGCATCGGTGCGCAGACCGCGTTCGAGGAACTTGGCACGCAGCATCTCGATCGCCAGGGGTGTGGCATAGACGGGACAACCCCAGTGGGGCCAGATCCAGGCCAGGGCGCCGATATGGTCTTCATGACCGTGGGTGATGAACACCGCCTCGGGAATCATGCCCTCTGCCGCCAGGTGGGCCACGTCGGGAATCTGTAGCGGGGCGTCGGGCAGATCCTGGCGTATCATCATGCCGCAGTCGACCGCGATCCAGTGATCGTCGTAGCCGTAGAGCGAAAGGTTCATGCCGATTTCACCGCAGCCGCCCAACGGATGAAACAACAGGGGCGGATAGGTACGGGGGCGGATCTGCGCGCGCGGACGAAACATCGGCTTCCTTAACGGGAAAAGTCTCTTCTCACTATAAGGCATCGCTCTCGGCCCGCTCAAACCGGGATAGGACCGCGGAGGGACGCGCGCCGTAACCACGGCGAATCGGGTACAATATGGCCGCCCCGAACGCAGCGGACCTCGCGCCGCCGCTACCGAGGCAGGTTGCGTCGTCGCGTCCTCTCGGAGCGCGGCGACTTTTCGTTTCATCGATCCTGTCAGCGTGAGTTATGCCGCACAATTATCGTTTGATCGTCTCCTGTCCCGACCGGGTCGGGATCGTGTCCCGGGTCTCGGGCTTCATCGCCGCCCAGGGTGGCTCCATCATCGAGGCCAACCAGCACTCCGACCTGGATAACGGGCGCTTTTTCATGCGTTACGACATTCAGTCGGAGGCGCTGGGCGCCGCGGCCTTTCGGGTCGAGTTCGAGACCATCGCCCGCGAGTTCGCGATGGATTGGCGGTTGAGCGACGCCAGTCAGCGTCAGCGCGTGGTGCTGATGGTCTCGCGTGAATCGCACTGTCTGGTCGACCTGCTCTATCGCTGGTCGGCGGGGGAGCTCGATTGCGATATTCCCTGCGTGATCTCCAACCACGACGACCTGCGCGCGCTCGTCGAGTGGCACGGCATCGACTTCCATCGGGTGAGCGTCGACCCCGCCGACAAGGCCCCCGCGTTCGCCGAGGTCGAGCGGCTGATCGAGGCGGCCGAAGCCGACAGCGTGGTGCTGGCACGTTACATGCAGATCCTGCCGCCGGCGCTGTGCGCGCGCTACGCCGGGCGCATCATCAATATCCACCACAGCTTTCTACCGTCCTTTGCCGGCGCCAAGCCTTACCACCAGGCGTTCGAGCGCGGGGTCAAGCTGATCGGTGCGACCTGTCACTACGTCACCCAGGAGCTGGACGCGGGGCCGATCATCGAGCAGGACATTCAGCGGGTGTCGCACTGCCATACGCCCCAGGATCTGGTTCGGCTGGGGCGTGACGTGGAGAAGGCGGTGCTCGCCCGTGGCCTGCGCTGGCACCTGCAGGACCGCGTGCTGATCCACGGCAACAAGACCGTCGTCTTCTCCTGAGCCCATGGCCGGCGTCGCGCCTGCGGCGTCAGGTCGGCTGCTCGCCGTCGAACAGGCTGAGCTGGCGCTGTTCGGCCTCCGGCGCCAGGCGCACGCCGACCCCGAGCAGGCGCACCGGGCGGCCGCCGCGCTGCCAGGCGCTCTCCAGCAGTTCGTGGAAGCGGGCATGGATCACGCCGCGGGCGCCGGTCTCCTGGGTGGTGCTGGTGAAGTCGTTAAAGCGCACCTTGACGAACTGCTTGCCGATGTCGGGATTGCCATGGCGGGCCAGGCGTTCGTCGAGACGCGCGATCAGCGGTGCCAGTGCCTGGTGGCACTGGGCAAGGTCCGGCAGATCGCTGTCGTAGGTGGTCTCGACGCTGACCGACTTGCGCTCGCGGGTGACGTTGACCGGGCGGTCGTCGATGCCGTGGGCCAGCTCGTGCAGGCGCTGGCCGAACTTGCCGAAGGTGTCGAGCAACTGCTCCAATGGCCGGGCGCGCAGTTCGGCACAGGTAGCGATGCCGAGTCCCTCCAGCTTGGCGGCGGTGGCGGGGCCGACCCCATGCAGCTTGTCGACCGCCAACCCCTCGATGAAGCTCGCCATCTGTGCGGGCGGAATCACGAACAGGCCATCCGGCTTGTCCCAGTCGCTGGCGATCTTGGCCAGGAACTTGTTGGGCGCCACGCCCACCGAGACCACGATGCCGGTACGCGCGAGCACTTCCTGCTTGAGCCAGTGCGCCATCCAGGTCGCGCTGCCCTGGAAACGGGTGACCTCGCTGACGTCGAGATAGGCTTCGTCGAGAGAGAGCGGCTCCACCAGCGGGGTCAGCTCGTGGAATACCGCTTGAATGTCATGCGAGACGCGGCGGTAGCGATCGAAGTCAGGCTTCAGCAGCTTGAGCTCTGGGCATAGGCGCAGGGCGCGTGCGGTAGGCATCGCCGAGTGAATGCCGTAGCGCCGGGCCGGGTAGTTGCAGGTGGCGATGACCCCGCGCTTGTCGGCACTGCCGCCGATCGCCAGCGGCAGGTCGCGCAGCCCGGGGTTGTCACGCATTTCCACCGCGGCGTAGAAGCAGTCGCAGTCCGCGTGGAGGATCTTGCGCATGGCTGCCGACGGCTACTGCAGACCCAGGCCGTTGCCGCCGCGGATGATGCCTACGCCGAGACCCTCGATATCCAGCTGCTGGTGCTCCAGATCGACTTCGATGGGGGCGAAGTCGGCGTTCTCTGCCAGCAGGGTGACGCGGCGCCCGCGGCGTTGAAAGCGCTTGACCGTGACCTCGTCGTCGAGCCGAGCGACTACGATCTGGCCGTCGCGCACTTCCTGAGTGCGGTGCACCGCGAGCAGGTCGCCATCGAGGATGCCGATGTCCTTCATCGACAGCCCACGCACGCGCAGCAGGTAGTCGGCCCTGGGGGCGAAGTAGTCCGGCGGCAGCGGGCAGTAGCGGTCGATGTGCTCGGCGGCCAGGATCGGGCTGCCGGCGGCGACGTTACCCACGATCGGCAGGCCGGTTTCGGCGGGGTCGGTCGGTTCCGCGGTCCCGGCCGCAGCGGGCAGGCGGATCCCGCGGGAGGTCCCCGGAATCATGCGGATCACACCCTTGCGATCGAGCGCACGCAGATGCTCTTCGGCGGCATTGGGTGAACGGAATCCCAGCGCCTTGGCGATCTCGGCGCGGGTGGGCGGATAGCCGAACTCGGTCATCGTCTTGACGATGAAATCGTAGACGTTCTGCTGCCGGGCGGTGAGCGGTCTCGACATTGGGCGTCTCCCCGGGGCCTGTCAGGGCTTGGTCATGTATACAGTCTGGAATTGTATCCAGTCATGCGGGGCAGGGAAAGGGGGAGGGAAAGGGAAAAGGGTGGGCAAGGAAAGCAGAGCGGCAGGGCGCCTTCGACGTTTGCCGCGATTGTGTCGTTGCGCCGGGAGTGGTTAGATTCGAGAGCGTTTAAAACAGGCGTTTTTCAGCTGATTCGACAGGCGTCGGCCGGTGGATGGAATGTCAGCCAACCGCGGCCGATGGCGACAGGAAAGAGGTAGTCCATGGCCCAGTCCGACACCGTGACCCGCATTCTCGACACCGCCGAGGTGCTGTTTGCCGAGAAGGGGTTCGCCGAGACGTCGCTGCGCAACATCACCACCCGGGCCAAGGTCAACCTGGCGGCGGTCAATTATCACTTCGGTTCCAAAAAGGCGCTGATCCAGGCGGTCTTCGCGCGTTATCTCGATCCCTTCGCCGAGCGCCTCAATCACGCGCTAGACGGGCTCGAGCGCCACTATGGCGGGCAGACCATTCCGCTCGAGGTGCTGCTCGAGCGCCTTGCCGAGAGCGTGCTCGAGGTTCCGGCGGAGCGTCACAGTCTCAAGATCTTCATGAAGCTTCTGGGGCTCGCCTATACCCAGGCCCAGGGGCATCTGCGGCGCTACATTCAGGCGCACTACGGCGAAACCTTTCACCGTTTCGTCGCCTGCCTGCGACTGGCCACGCCGGAATTGCCGGAGGCGGAGCGTTTCTGGCGGCTCCACTTCATGCTCGGTACCGTGGTATTCACGCTATCCGGACTGGATGCGCTGCGCGATATCGCCGACACCGAGTATCACGAGCATGTCACCGTGCGCGACCTGATCAGACGGCTCAAGCCGGTGGTGGCTGCAGCCATGCTGGCACCGCTGGAACCGGCGGAGACGGCAGCGAGCTGACGCGGCGGCGCCGACCTCTGTCATGACGCTGGCGGGTCGTCTAGAATCGGGCGCTTCACGGTTTCAGGTAACGGCTATGACACAACCGCTGGGTCCGGTAATGCTGGACGTCGAGGGCACTCGACTGCGCGAAGAGGAGCGGCAACTGCTGTCTCGCCCCGAGGTCGGGGGCGTCATCCTGTTTGCGCGCAATACCCCGGATGCGGGAACCACCCAGGCGCTGATCGGCGAGATCCGCGCCTGCCGGCCGGACCTGCTGGTCGCCATCGATCAGGAGGGTGGGCGCGTGCAGCGGCTCAAGCAGGGCGTGACCCGGCTGCCGCCGATGGCGACCCTGGGTCGGCAGTTCGCCGAGTCGCCGGAAGCCGCGCTGGCTCTGGCCCTGGATGCCGGTTGGCTGCTGGGTATGGAGATGGCCGCGTGCGGTTTCGACCTGACCTTCGCTCCGGTGCTCGACCTCGACGATGACCAGTCGCCGGCGATCGGCTCGCGCAGCTTCTCGCCCGACCCGGAGGTGGTCGTGGCGTTGGCCGGTGCTTTCATCGATGGCCTGCACGATGCCGGCATGGTCGCCATCGGCAAGCACTTTCCCGGCCATGGCGGGGCGCGGCAGGATTCTCACCACGCGGTGGCTCGGGACCCGCGCTCGCTGGAGGCGCTGCGCGCGCACGATCTGGTGCCTTTCGCGCGGCTGGCGAGCAAGCTCGACGCGGTGATGCCGGCCCATGTGATCTTTCCCGCCTTCGACGAGCGCCCCGCGGGCTTCTCGCCCAGCTGGCTGGGGCTGCTGCGCGAAGAGCTCGGCTTCAAGGGCGCGATCTTCTCCGACGACCTGACCATGGCGGCGGCCCACGCTGCCGGATCCCCGGCGGCGCGCGCCGAGGCGGCCTGGGCCGCCGGCTGCGATATGGCGGTGATCTGCAATGACCCCGCGGCGGCGCGGGAGGTGGTGGATGCGTGTAGCGGACGCCAGGCGCCGCGGATCGCCAAGCTGCGTTACGCCCGCGCCCGGCCGAGCCTCGAGTCGCTGGCGGTGATCTCGCGCTGGCGGCGTACCCACGCCCGTTTGGAAGCCCTCAACGAGGCGGAGTGATCCGCCTCTCGTCACCAGGCGGCGCCGGCTCTGCCGGTTGCCGCTCACTGCTATTGATACGGAATACGATGACTCAATCTACGCCCCCCGACGCGCTGAACTCGATGCAGGAGGTCATGGACAACGCCGACTGTCTGATCGACCAGGCCCAGGTAGAGCAGGCCCTCGACCGGATGGCCGCGGCGATCACCCGCGATCTCGGCGACAAGCTGCCGGTGTTCTACTGCGTGATGAACGGTGGTCTGATCACCACCGGGCACCTGTTGACCCGGCTGGGGTTCCCGCTCGAGGTCGACTATCTCCACGCCACGCGCTATCGCGGCGGGCTCCGTGGCGGTGAGCTGTTCTGGCGGGTCTCGCCGGAAATCCCCATGGCCGGGCGCCATGTGGTGATCGTCGACGACATTCTCGACGAGGGGGCGACCCTGGCGGCGATTCTCGACTACTGCCGTGAGGCGGGCGCGGCGAGCCTCTCCACCGCGGTGCTGGTCGACAAGCAGCACGACCGCAAGGCCTCCCCGGATCTCAAGGCGACCTACTGCGGCCTGGAAGTGGTCGATCGCTACGTGTTCGGCTTCGGCATGGACTACAAGGGCTACTGGCGCAACGCCCCCGGCATCTTCGCGCCCAAGAACCAGTAAGCCTGGAGGCAGCGTGCCACGCCGCTGCAGCTTTCCATCGCGGCCCGCTGCCGTCGCTGATGCTTTCCATGGCGGCCCGCTGCCGCCGCTGCCTCTATCTCTTGCCTCCCGCGCTCTGCTCCGCGTCCCGCCGTTGCCGCTAGCGCGGGCTGAAGCGCCGCTGTAAGCCCGTCTCGTTCATCATGCGCGTGGAGATCTCTTCGATCGAGAAGCGCGTGGTATCGATGAACGGGATGTTCTGGCGCCGGTAGAGCGCCTCGGCCTGCTCGATCTCCTGCATGCACTGGTCCATTGAACAGTAGCGGCTGTTGGGGCGGCGTTCGGTACGGATCGCAGCCAGGCGCCTGACATCGATGGTCAGCCCGAACAGCTTGTGGCGGTGCTTGGCCAGCGATGCCGGCAGGGCCAGAATGCCGTTCTCGTCGAGGTCGTCCTCGGTCAGCGGATAGTTGGCGGCGCGGATACCGAACTGCAGCGCCAGATAGAGCGACGTGGGCGTCTTGCCGCAGCGCGACACCCCGACCAGGATGATGTCCGCCTCCTCGTACTGATGGGTGCGTGCCCCGTCGTCGTTATCGAGGGCGAAGTTCACGGCGTCGATACGGTGCATGTAGACATCGTCTCGCCCCATGGCATGGGCGCGGCCGACGGTGTAGGTGGAGTGGGTCGCCAGTTCCTCCTCCAGCGGGGCGAGGAAGGTCGAGAAGATATCGACCATGAACGCCGGCGCCTCGGCAACGATCGCACGCACCGACTGGTCGACGATGGTATCGATGACGATCGGGCGCACGCCGTCACGCTCCGCGGTGACCTCGATCATGCCGACCAGCGAGCGCGCCTTGTCCAGGGTGTCGATATACGGCTTGGTGACCAGGTGGAAGTCGGTATTCTCGAACTGCGACAGCAGGCTGCGTCCCAGTGTCTCGGCGGTGATCCCGGTGCCATCCGAGATGAAGAAGGCGGTGCGTGTCATGGTGGGCATTCCTCGGCGTGGATAGGCCATTGTCGACCCGGATTTCCTGTTCAGGCAACCACTTGTGACCACGTCGGCGCGAATCCCCCGGCTGACTACAAGAACCGTGGAAAAGGCCGGATTCTTGTAGAAATACTCCAAACCCTACGCCCTTAAACTGCTGGCGCCGCCCGGGGGCGACTGTTAGCTTCTGGCTCCAGCGAGGCGCAGAGGACGTGCCGCAACGTCAGCCGAAACGAGCAGGAGAGGACCTTGGAACCCTTCATCATCACTTTCGATCAGCTGGGTATGGGCGATGTCGAGCGGGTGGGCGGCAAGAACGCCTCCCTCGGCGAGATGATTTCGAATCTGGCCGATGCCGGCGTCACCGTGCCGGGCGGCTTTGCCACCACGGCACATGCCTACCGCGAATTCCTCAAGCACGAAGGGCTCAACGACCGTATCAATGCCGAACTCGCCACGCTGGACGTCGACGACACCGAGACACTGGCCAAGGTGGGTGAAAAGATTCGCGGCTGGGTGATCGATACGCCGCTGCCGCCGGCTTTCGAGGCGGCGCTGGCGGATGCCTACCAGACCCTGCAGGCGCGCTATCCGCAGCTCAAGGTGGCGGTGCGCTCCTCGGCCACCGCCGAGGATCTGCCCGATGCCTCCTTCGCCGGGCAGCAGGAGACCTTCCTCAACATCGACGGCTTCGACAACGTCAAGCGCGCGGTGCACGAGGTGTTCGCCTCGCTGTTCAACGACCGTGCCATCTCCTACCGTGTGCACCGGGGCTACGCCCACGAGAACGTGGCGCTCTCCGCCGGGGTGCAGAAGATGGTGCGCTCCGAGACCGCCGCCAGCGGTGTGATGTTCACCCTGGATACCGAGTCCGGCTATCGCGACGCGGTCTTCGTGACCGGCGCCTGGGGGCTGGGCGAAACCGTGGTGCAGGGCGCGGTCAACCCCGACGAATTCTACGTGCACAAGCCGACCCTGGCCGCCGGCCGGCCGGCGGTGTTGCGGCGTACCCTGGGTTCCAAGCGGATCAAGATGGTCTACACCGAGGACGCCGCCGCCGGGCGCTCGGTCAAGACCGTGGATGTCGCGCATGCCGATCGTCAGCGCTTCTGTCTGAGTGACGACGACGTCATGGCGCTGGCGCGTCAGGCGGTGACCATCGAGCAGCATTACGGCCGCCCGATGGACATCGAGTGGGCGCGCGACGGCGACGATGGTCGGCTCTATATCGTCCAGGCACGGCCCGAGACCGTGGTCTCCAATCAGGATGCCGGCACCCTCGAGCGCTTCACCCTCAAGGAGAAGGGGCGCGTGCTGGTCGACGGCCGCGCCATCGGTCAGCGTATCGGCCAGGGCAAGGTCCGGCTGGTGGCATCGCCGGAGGAGATGCACAAGGTGCAGAACGGCGATGTGCTGGTGACCGACATGACCGATCCCGACTGGGAGCCGATCATGAAGCGCGCCTCGGCGATCGTCACCAACCGTGGCGGGCGCACCTGCCATGCGGCGATCATCGCCCGCGAGCTGGGCATCCCCGCGGTGGTGGGCTGTGGCGACGCCACCGAGCTGCTCGAAGACGGTCTCGAGGTCACCGTCTCCTGCGCCGAGGGCGATACCGGACATGTCTACAACGGCAAGCTCGAGTTCGAGTGCCGGGCTACCAGCGTCGACAGCATGCCCGATATCCCGTTCAAGATCATGATGAACGTGGGCAACCCCGATCGCGCCTTCGCCTTCGCCGGGCTGCCCAATGCGGGCGTGGGGCTGGCGCGGCTGGAGTTCATCATCAACCGCATGATTGGGGTGCACCCGCGGGCGCTGATGGATTACGACAAGCTCTCCAGCGACCTCAAGCAGACCATCGATCTGCGTACCGCCGGCTACACCGATCCGGTCAGCTTCTACGTCGACCGTCTGGTCGAGGGCATCTCGACCCTGGCGGCGTCGTTCTATCCCAAGCGGGTGATCGTGCGGCTGTCGGACTTCAAGTCCAACGAGTACGAGAACCTGATCGGCGGCAAGCTCTACGAGCCGGGCGAAGAGAACCCGATGCTCGGCTTCCGCGGCGCCTCACGTTATCTCTCCGACGACTTCCGCCCCTGTTTCGAGCTGGAGTGTCAGGCACTCAAGCGCGTGCGCGACGAGATGGGCATGGACAACGTCGAGATCATGGTGCCTTTCGTGCGTACCACGGCGGAGGCCAAGGGGGTGGTCGAACTGCTCGAGGCCAACGGGCTCAAGCGCGGCGCCTCTTCATCTTCCGAAGACCCGGGTCTCAAAGTGATCATGATGTGCGAGCTGCCGGCCAATGCGCTGCTGGCGGATGAGTTCCTCGAGTACTTCGACGGCTTCTCGATCGGCTCCAACGACCTGACCCAGCTCACCCTCGGGCTCGACCGCGATTCGGGGATCATCGCCCACCTCTTCGACGAGCGTGACCCGGCGGTGAAGAAGCTGCTGTCGATGGCGATCCAGGCGTGCAAGGCCCAGGGCAAGTATGTCGGCATCTGCGGCCAGGGCCCCTCGGATCATCCCGAACTGGCCAAGTGGCTGATGGAGCAGGGCATCGACTCCGTCTCGCTCAACCCCGACGCGGTGCTCGAGACCTGGTTCATGCTGGCCGGCGAAACCCTCGGCTGATTGCCAGCCAGGCCTCGCCGCGCGAGGTAGCGTCACCCGAGCCGGTGCGAGCGATCGCACCGGCTTTTTACGTTCACGAGCTCAACCAGTTGCGCAGCTTGATCAGCAGCAGCTCACCATCGGACATGTCACGGCGTTCGGCGAGCAGGGCGCTTAGCGCCTCGGGACGGTCGGTGATGATGTTGTCGACGCCCATGTCGATATAGCGCGACATGGCGCTGGTACTGTTCACCGTCCATACCGCCACCCCACGGCCGCTGCCGTGCAGCGTGCGCAGCAGGCTCGGATTGGCCTGGGTATGGCGCAAGCCGATGATGTCGGCGGGGGTCTCCGCCAGCGCCCCGGGCAAGATGAACTGCAGGAACAGGGTGGTGCGAATGTCCGGCGCCAGCTGTTTGACCCGCGCCACCACTGACGGCGAGAGCGACGCGATCACGACGTGGTCGACCATGCCGCTGGCGCGGACCTGGTCGATCACCTGGCGGGCCAGGCGGTCGGCGCTCAGCGGGGCCGGCTTGAGTTCGACATACAGATCGATCCGCCCGCGGGCGCGCGCCAGCAGCGCGGCAAAGGTGGGGATGCGCTCGCCGACGAAGGCATCGCCGAACCAGGCTCCGGCGTCGACCTGGGCGATCTCGTCGAGAGTCATCTCGCTCAAGCGGCGATCGATACCGGTGAGCCGACGCAGGTTGTCGTCATGGGCGACGATCACTTGGCCGTCGCCGCTCAGGCGCACGTCCAGCTCCATGTAGTCGGCCCCGGCGTCGATGGCGCCTTCCAGCGCCGCCAGGGTGTTTTCCGGCGCCTGATGCGAGGCGCCGCGGTGGGCGGTGATGGTGACCGTGTCGTTGATCTCGAACCCCTGGAGAATCCAGCCCGCCTGGAGCAGTGCGAACGCCAGCACCAGAATCTCCGCGCCCCAGGCGATCAGCCCCGAACGCCGCGGTGCGGGCTCGCCGTCGAGCACCGGCGCGCGTCCGCTGGCGCGCTGGAACAGGGTGGTGACCAGCAGGCTGTTGGCGCTGACGCCGAGGAAGGTCAGGGCGATGGTGGCCACGATATAGAGTGCCAGATACGCGAGCATGGCCGGAATCAGCACGCTCGCGCGCTCGGGTAGATGCCCCAGCAGCGGCCCGCCGAGGGCGTTGAAGAGCAGGCTGAAGAGCACCGGAATCGCTGCCACCGATAGCGCCGTGCCCAACACCAGCAGCGCCATGCGCCAGCGTCGCCGGCGGGTCAATCGATGGCTGCGGGCCAGCGCCGCAAGCGGACCCAGGCCCTCCAGCACCAGCGCCGGCAGGGCGAGAAACCAGCGCAGATAGAGCGTGCCGGCGAGCACTGCCCATACCAACAGTAACGGCAGCGCCAGGGCGAGAAACTGCCATAGCGCCGCGGGCAGTACGCGAATCAGCACGTAGGGTTCGGTGTCTCCCAGCAGCCAGGCATAGAGATGGGCTACGCCGAGGGCGAAGGGCGCCGCCAGCAGCAGATGCGCACCGACCTGGAGAAAGGCCAGCGCGGCCAGCGCCGGAAAACGCCGCAGCACATGCCAGAGGGCGCCCATGGCGATCCGGTAGCGCCCGCCATCGCGGCTGGAGACCACGCGCATCATGCCCGCCTGCTGCAGAAAGATCACCAGAAAGCTCAGCCCCAGCGCCGTCAGCAGCCACAGCAGACCCCAGGCGGAGAGGGCGACATCGACGATCTGGCCGTTGCTGAGCACCGGCTGCCCGATACGCTGCAGCAGCCCGGCCAGGGTGCCTGCGGAGAGTGGCACCCAGAGCGCGGTGGCCAGCAGGGTGAAGAAGAGATGAAAGGCGATGAGCGCGCGCCAGTGTACGGCGATTTGGCGCGTGATGTCCTCGATCAGCGGGCGTGGTGCAAGCATGTAGCGGTCGTCGACGTCCTGGTCAGTGTGGGGTCATCATCCGTGTGACCCTGTCAGTCTTGTCTTCAAAGTGTCATCGGCGCAAGTCGCACAGGTGATCCCCCTGTCCGAGAGGCGTTTTCATCTGCGTGAAACGTCAAGGCCGCCCGCAGGCGGCCTTGGTCGCGCGATGACCCAAGATCAGAACTGCCAGCCCACCGAGGCGGTGTAGGCATCGACCTTGTAGTCGCTGTCGAAGTCGTAGCGCTCGTACTCGGTGCGCAGCAGCAGATGCTGGTAGTGGTACTGGACGCCGGCGCCGTAGACCGGGTCGATGCCGTCGTTGTCGTCGAGGTTCGAGCCCGCGCCGAGATCGCCCCGGGCGTCGACGTCCCACTTCGCCATACCGGCCTTGGCGAACACCTCGAAGCCGGCGGCCAGCGGATACTTGCCGATCAGGTTGAGGCCATAGGCGCGGGTCTTGAGGTCGACCACGTTGCCGCCGCGGATGATATTGGGCTTGCCCAGGTCGGCGTAGAACGCCTCGGTGGCGAAGTAGGGGTTGTACTCGTAGCCCACGAACGCCTTGTATACGCTGTCGTCGTCATCCACGTGGTAGCCGCCGCCACTGGCACCGGCGAAGCGGCCGACATCACTGTCGCTGCTGGTGACCTTGCCGTAGCCGCCGCCGAGGCCGACATACAGGCCATCGGCGTTGGCCGCCTGGGCGGCGGGTGCCAGCAGCAGCGGCGACAGCGCCAGCGGGAGTGCCAGCCAGGTGTTGATCTTCATGTTTTCTATCTCCATCCCGTTGATGAACGCTGTTCTTTTATCTAAAAACTCTAATTTGCCAACCGCCCCGGCGCAACCCTGGCCTGGCCAGGCTTGGCGTCGACACGGGGGCGCGCGACAATGGGCCAACCCACTATCACGCCACGAGGCGCTGCCGTTATCGACTTCTTTCGCCCCCTCGACGCGCTGCGACGCTTGACTGCTGGCCGTCCCATGGGCCGCCGCCGTTCACCACGTGTCGTGCTTTGCGGCTGCGACGCGCGCCACTACGGTTGGTTGCGTGACCTCAGCGCGACTCACGCGGTGATCGCCATGGTCACCGAAGCGCCTTGGCAGCACGCCACCCGGGTCGAGAACGTGCGGCTTTACTACCCCAGCGAGGTGTTCTCGCTGTGCCACCGCTTCGAGGTCGACCACCTCGTCTACGCCACGCCGGCGGAGCGCGATGCGATCGAGCGCGCGGCACCCGCCGGGGCGGTCTTCGCGGCGCACTGGTGCCTCGGCATCGAGGGGCTGGCGGCACGCTGACGTAGCCTCTAGCGCCATTGGTCCGGCGGCCCTCGTGCATAAAAAACGCCCCGCGCGGTGCGGGGCGTTTCGGTAGCCTCTTCATGAAGCTGCGAGCATCGGAAGAGTCGTATCAGGCTTCCTGGGCGACCGGAATGACGGTGGAGGCCGCTTTCTGGAAGTCCTCGATCTCATGGAAGTTCAGATAGCGGTAGATCTCGCCCGCCATCGCATCGAACTCGCCCATGGTCGCTTTGTACTCCTCGACCGTCGGCAGGCGGCCCTCGACGGCAGCGATGGCCGCGAGCTCTGCCGATGCCAGATAGACATCGGCGCCGTCACCGAGACGGTTGGGGAAGTTACGGGTCGAGGTGGATACCACGGTCGACTTCGGTGCCACACGTGCCTGGTTACCCATGCACAGCGAACAGCCCGGCATCTCCATACGAGCACCGGCCTTGCCGTAGATGCCGTAGTAGCCCTCCTCGGTCAACTGATGTTGGTCCATCTTGGTCGGCGGCGCAAGCCACAGGCGCGTCTTCAGGCTGCCCGCGGGCTGCTTCTCGAGCAGCTTGCCGGCGGCACGGAAGTGGCCGATGTTGGTCATGCACGAGCCGATGAAGACCTCGTCGATCTTCTCGCCGGCGACCTCGGAGAGCAGGCGCGCATCGTCCGGATCGTTGGGGGCGCAGAGTACCGGCTGGTCGAGTTCGCTCATGTCGATCTCGATCACCGCGGCGTACTCGGCGTCGGCGTCGGCGCGCATCAGGCTGGGGTTGGCCAGCCACGCTTCCATGCCCTGAATGCGACGCTCCAGGGTGCGGGCGTCGCCGTAGCCTGCGCTGATCATCCACTTGAGCAGGGTGACGTTGGAGGTCAGGTACTCGGTCACGCTCTCCTCGGAGAGGGTGATGGTGCAGCCCGCGGCGCTGCGCTCGGCGGAGGCGTCGGAGAGTTCGAACGCCTGCTCGGCGGTGAGATCCTCGAGGCCTTCGATCTCCAGGATGCGCCCGGAGAAGATGTTCTTCTTGCCCGACTTGGCCACCGTCAGGTGCCCCTGCTGGATGGCGTAGTAGGGGATCGCGTGGACCAGATCGCGCAGGGTGATTCCCGGCTGGCGCTTGCCCTTGAAGCGCACCAGTACCGATTCCGGCATATCCAGCGGCATGACGCCGGTAGCGGCGGCGAAGGCGACCAGACCGGAACCCGCCGGGAAGGAGACGCCCAGCGGGAAGCGGGTGTGCGAGTCGCCACCGGTGCCCACGGTGTCGGGCAGCAGCATGCGGTTGAGCCAGGAGTGGATGATGCCATCACCCGGACGCAGCGAGACGCCGCCGCGGTTCTGGATGAAGTCCGGCAGCGTGTGGTGGGTCTCGACGTCGACCGGCTTGGGATAGGCGGCGGTGTGGCAGAAGGACTGCATCACCAGATCGGCCTGGAAGCCGAGGCACGCCAGATCCTTGAGCTCGTCGCGGGTCATCGGGCCAGTGGTATCCTGGGAGCCGACCGTGGTCATCTTCGGCTCGCAGTACATGCCCGGGCGTACGCCCTCCAGGTTGCAGGCCTTGCCGACCATCTTCTGCGCCAGGGTGAAGCCCTTGCCGCTATCGGCGGGCTGCTCCGGCTTGCGGAACACGTCGGAGGCGGGCAGGCCGAGCTCTTCGCGGGCCTTCTCGGTGAGGCCGCGACCGATGATCAGCGGAATACGGCCACCGGCGCGCACTTCGTCGAGAATCACCTGAGTCTTGAGCGCGAAGGTGGAGATCACCTCGTCGCTGTCGTGACGGGTCACCTTGCCTTCATATGGGTAGACGTCGATGACGTCGCCCATCTCGAGCTTGTCGACATCCATCTCGATCGGCAGGGCGCCGGCATCTTCCATGGTGTTGAAGAAGATCGGTGCGATCTTGCCGCCGAAGCAGAAGCCGCCGGCGCGCTTGTTGGGGACGTGGGGGATGTCGTCACCGAAGAACCAAAGCACCGAGTTGGTCGCTGATTTACGCGAGGAGCCCGTGCCTACCACATCGCCCACGTAGGCGACCGGGAAGCCCTGGGCCTTGACCGCCTCGATCTGCGCCAGCGGGCCCTTGCTGCCCGGCACTTCCGGCTCGATGCCATCACGCGGGTTCTTGAGCATGGCGTTGGCGTGCAGCGGAATGTCGGGGCGCGACCAGGCGTCCGGTGCCGGCGACAGGTCGTCGGTGTTGGTCTCACCGGGCACCTTGAACACCGCGATGCTGATCTTGTCGGCCAGCGCGGGCTTGGCCAGGAACCACTCGGCCTCGGCCCACGACTCGAGTACGCCCTGGGCCACGGCGTTGCCGTTCTTGGCCCGCTCGGCGACATCGTGGAAGGCGTCGAACATCAGCAGGGTGTGCTTGAGCTGTTCGCCGACCTCCTGAGCCAGCTCGCTGTCGTCGAGCAGCTCGACCAGGGTGGCGATGTTGTAGCCGCCCTGCATGGTGCCCAGCAGCTTGACCGCGTGGATCTTGTCGATCAGCGGCGAGGTCGCCTCGCCCTTGGCGATGGCGGTGAGGAAACCGGCCTTGACGTAGGCGGCTTCGTCGACACCGGGCGGCACGCGATCGGTGATCAGTTCGAGGAGAAAGGCCTCTTCACCGGCGGGCGGCTGCTTGAGCAGCTCGATCAGCTGGGCGGTCATTTCGGCGGTCAACGGTTTCGGCGGCACGCCTTCCTGGGCGCGCTCCTCGACGTGTTGGCGGTAAGCTTCGAGCACGGTTGAACCCTCATCTAATGTCAGAGCCCGCAGCGAGAGCGGCGGCGCCGGCGCGCGATGACTCCGCCGTGAACGGCGGGGGAAGCGGCGGCAGACGACCGGCTGCGGTGGGCGCTGCGCAGTCTACGTGAAACTGTCGACAATGTTAAGGCGAGGCGTGCAGGCCCCGTCATGAAGGCGTTCGACGGGTGTCGTGGGGCTCCGTTACGGGGCTCGCCGCGTCGCCGGCGGTGCGTGTGGAGACATTTGCACGGGCTTTCCCTAACATGAGGCCGCCCGAGATCGACCACGGACGACATCGCCATGACCGCTTATACCGCTACCGAGACCGATGCCGCGCTGCCGCAGGAATTGCTCGAGTTCCTGCCCTGCGCGACCCCCGAGAGCTGGATCGAGGCGGCGCTCGCCAATCCGGCGCTGCTGCTGATCGACCACGCCCAGTGCGAGAAGAAGGCGGCCTCCACCGCCATGAGCCTGATGTTCCGCTATGTCGACCGCCCGGAACTGCTGGCCAAGATGTCGCAGCTGGCGCGGGAGGAGCTTCTGCACTTCGAACAGGTGGTGGAGATCATGCAGGAGCGCGGGGTCGACTACAGCCATTTGCAGGCGTCGCGCTACGCGGAAGGGTTGCGACGCCATGTGGCGCGTGACGAGCCGCAGCGCCTGATCGACATCCTGATCGTCGGTGCCTTCATCGAGGCGCGTTCGTGCGAGCGCTTCGCGCGGCTGATCCCGCGGCTCGATGCGCAGCTGGCCAAGTTCTACCGCTCGCTGGTGCGCTCGGAAGGGCGCCATTTCGAAGACTATATCGGTCTCGCCCAGCGCTATGCCGGTGCCGCCGCGGTCGACGAGCGGATCGCCTTCTTCGCCGCCCACGAGCGGGCCCTGATCGAGGAGACGGACACTCACTTTCGCTTCCACAGTGGGGTGCCGGCCGCGGTATGACGGCGGCTGACGCCGCTGTAGGCGCTTCTGGGCGTATTCGAGGAGACGCATGACGCAGCCATCCGCTAGCGCGACCCTGACCCTGTTCGGGCAGTTCGGCCTGCACCGGGGTGCTACCGCGCTGACCCAGTTCAGCTACGACAAGGTCAAGGCGCTGCTGGTCTATCTACTGCTGCAGCGCGAGCCGGTCAGCCGGGCCCAGCTGGCGGCGCTGCTGTGGCCGGAGCAGCGCCTCGACGCCGCGCGCACCAATCTGCGCCATGCGCTGCATTCACTGCGTCACGCCCTGGGCGCGTGTGCCGAGGATGCGCTGACGGTCACCCGCCAGACCATCGCCTGCGTGCCGCCGGCATCGGTGACATGGGACCTGCGCGAGATCGAGCGCGAGCTCGCGCTGACGCCGGACCTGGCAGGGCTCGAGAGGCTGCTCAGCCACTATCGAGGTGCGCTGGTGGCGGAGCTGGCGCTGCCCCAGTGCGAGGCCTTTAGCCAATGGCTTGCGCAAGCGCGTGGTCACTGGCGCTGTCGGGTGACCGACTACGCCGAACGCGCCCTGAGCCATGCGCAGACGCTGCCTGAGGCGCTATTGCGGACGCTGGTGACACGCTTTCCCGAGCATGCGGCGTTCCAGGAGCAGTTGATCCGCTGTCTTGCCGGCCACGGCCAGTTGGCCGCCGCGCGCGAGCGCTTTCATGCCCTGCTGCGTCAACTGGCGCTCTCCGGCGAGCAGCCCAGCGCGGGTTTTCTGCAGTTCGCCGGTGACTGGCCGGATATTACCCCGACGGCAGAGGTCGCGCTGCCAGCACCGGCATCTCCCGTACCGGCCGAGGGCTACTCGGCGGCGGAGATCGACTTTCGCCAGGTGGCGATCATGGCGCTCGCGCTCAAGCCGCCGGAAAGCGGCAACGATATCGGTCAGGCGCTGGCCTGTCTGAATCTGCAGGAGCGGCTGTTCCGCTGGCTGGAAACCCAGTGCCACCAGCTCGGCGGCTTCTGGCAGGCGGCGGTGGGCAGCGGGGTGGGGCTGGCCTGCTTCGCCACCCAAGGCCCGACCCATCAGTTGGCCGAGCTGGTGGCGCTCTACGATCATTGCCAGCAAGGCCTCATGGCGCAGGTCGCAGCGTGCTGGGACGGGGATGCGCCGTCGCCCGCGTTTACCCTTTGTGCGGGGTTGGATAGCGGCCGGGTGATTTGGCTGCCGGAGCGCCGCACCATTGACCCGCTCGGCGATGTCACCCAGGTGGCGCTGGCGATGCTGGCCATGGCCGAGCCGGGGGAGCTGATGATCTCGCTCAATGCCAGCCAGCATCTACCCCCGGCCTTCGATCTGCAGGCGCGGCTGACGCCGCGGCTGCTGAGGGCAGAGGGCGGGGTGGCGCGCCGTGCCCTGGCGCTGGCCTCCGGTGACGGCGACCGGGTGGCCCGAGTGCCGAGCCTGCTGGGGCGCGATGCCGAGCTGCGCCAGCTGCGTGACGCCCTGGCCCTGGTCACGCTGGGGCTGCGGCAGAGCCTTCTGGTGCTGGGCGATACCGGCATCGGCAAGTCGGCGCTGATGATCCGCTTCCGCGAGTATTTGCAGCACGAGAATGTCGCGCTGTTCTGGCGCCAGACCACGCGGCTATCGAGTCAGACGCCCTATGCGGTGGTGCAGTCGCTGCTGCGCTGGCATCTCGGCGCGGAGCCGGCGCTCGCCAGTCTTGAGGCACTGATCGATGCCACGCCGACGCTGGCCAAGGTCGGCGCCGAACGGCGTCGCATGCTGCTCGACGTGCTGGTGCGCGAAGTCACCAACCGCGAGGCGGCCGAGGAGGCGGTGGAGCTGGTCAGTCATCTGACCCAGTCGTTGATCCTGCAACTGACTGCCTCGCGCCGGCCGCTAGTGATGATCATCGACGATCTGCAGTGGCTCGACGAACCTTCGCTCAAGGTGTTGCACAACTTGCAGGTGCGCTTGCCGATTCACTCCTCGCTGCTGCTGCTGGCCTCGCATCAGAATCGCGAAATGCCCTCGATCCGGCTCAACTGGGACCAGCAGATCGCGCTCGGTCGCCTGGGTCCCGAGCAGTCGGCGGAGATGCTCGACGTGCTCGCCCGGCGTCACTGCCTGACGCTGGACCCGGGCCTGCGCGAGCAGTTGATCGCGCGCTGCGAGGGCGTGCCGCTCTATCTGCAGGAGATCTGCCGCTGGCTCGAGATCGACCGCCGGGAGGGGCGCATCCTCGATGCCGCCGCCTTGCCCCGCGGGCTGCTCGGCTTGCTCGCCAGCCGCATCGACCAGCTGCACCAGGATCGCAGCGTGGCGCACATGGCGGCGGTGTGCGGGCGCCAGTTCGAGACCGCATTGCTCAGGGCGTGTCTCGACATCAGCGACGCGGCGCTGCGGGGGCCGCTCGAACAGATGCGCCGGCTCGAGATCATCGAGCCGTGCGAGAGCGCGCCGTTCGATTTCCAGTTCACCCATCCGCTGCTGCACGAGGCCGCCTATCTCTCCTGCCCCCAGGATGTGCGCGTGACCCTGCACGGCCGTCTGGTCGGGCTGATCGAGTCCCAGCGCCCGGCCTGGATCAGCCGGCATCCCGGCGATTTCGCCGAGCATCTGCAGCGCAGCGGGGACCCGGGGCGCGGCGCCCGCTACTTCGAGATGGCTGCACGTGGCGCCCTGCGCGCCAGCGCCAATCGCACCGCACTGCGTCTGGCCGAGGCTGGCCTTGCCTGTCTGGCGCGCGTACCGGGCGGGGCGGTGGAACGGCGAATCAGCCTGCTGACAGTACAAGGGCAGGCCTATTACGCCCTGGAAGGGCACGGCTCGCGCCCGGCCCAGGCGTGCTTCATCGAGGCGCAGCAGCTGTGGCGTGACGGCCCCGCCCAGGAAGAGGACGCCGAAGATCAGGCCTTCCTGGTCACCTGGGGGCTATGGGTCGGCGCCAGCCAGCGCTATGCCAACCGCGATGCCGATGCCCTGGCCGAGCACCTGCGCGAGCTGGCGCAGCGCATCGACGATCCGCGCTACCGCCGCCTGGCGCTCTATGCCCGTGCCTACGGCGAGTACTGGAGCGGTGAGGTGGGGCGGGCCTTCGAACATCTGGAGCAGATCGATCCCCTGCGTCAGCCGATGGTGCTCGAGTGGCTGCCTTATTCGGATCATCCGCAGGTGGCGGCCAGCTGCTATCAGAGCTGGGCGCTGTGCCTGCGCGGCGACTATCGCCGGGCCGAGCAGCAGATGGAGGCGGCGATCCGGCTGGCGGAGGGCATCGGCCATCCGGCATCGCTAGCCATGGCGCTGATCTTTGCCGCCTCGCTCTACCGTCAGTTGGGGCATGTCCACCTGGCCCTGGAGCGCGGCCAGCGTGCCTTCGAGATGACCCGTTCACAGGATCTGCAGCGCTGGCATCTGGAAGCGCTCTGCGTGCTCGGCTGGGGGCAGGCGCTGGCCGGCGATACGGCCGGTCTGGATCAGGTCGAGTCGGGGGTCGAGCGGTTGATCGAGCTAACCGGTCGGGCTCGCCACCAGCGCGCCTCGCTATGGTACGGCGATGCCTGTCTGGCGCTCGATCAGCTCGAGCGCGCGGCACACTACCTGATGCCGTGTCTGGCGCAGGCGCGTGACAATCGCTCGACCATGCTGCCGCAGCTACTGCTGCAGATGGCCCGGATCCAGCATCGTCAGGGCCGGCCAATGGCCGAAATCGAAACGCTGATCGCCGAGGCGCGGGCGTGGGCGGAGGAGGCCGGCTGTGCCCATCTCGAGCTTCACAGCCTGGCGCTGTGGCTAACCCTGGTGGATCCCGATGATGCTGAGAGTCAGCGGGCGCTGCGCTATCGCCTGGGCGAGATTGCGCTCTGCGATGCGCCGGTGCTGATTCGCTGGCGCACGCTGCTCGACAACCTCAGCGGAGAGGCGCGCCCGCCGCAGCGTCCCCGGCGGACCACCACGACTCGGGCGCAGCATGGCTGACTAAAGGCACGCCACCCGTCACGGGTGGGGCGACGAGCGTTGGGCAGTGACATCAGTGGACGGGTGCTAGCACCGTCGGCCACGCCGTTGTGCGTAGACTCAGGCGGGGCCGGCGGCGGAAAAGGCCGGTTCAGGCGAGGGCGAAAGACTCCAGCGTAATGTCGTCGCCTTCGACTCTCAGCTGCCAGCCCTGGTTGGGCCGCCAGTCGCCGATGACATAGCGCTCGGCGCGCTCGCCGTCGACCGCCAGCTCGTGCACCGCCGGGCGGTGGGTGTGGCCATGGATCAGTAGGCGCGATTCATGCGCGCGCAGCGTATCGACCACCGCCGCCGGGGTCACATCCATGATGTCCTCGGCCTTGTTGGAGTTGGCCTCGCCGGACTGCTGGCGCAGCTTGCGTGCCAGCGCCAGGCGCTCCTCCACCGGCAGCGCCAGGATCTGTGCCTGCCATGCCGGATCGCGAGCCTGACGGCGGAACGCCATATAGGCGCTGTCACCGGTGCACAGGCTATCGCCGTGCATCAGCAGGGCGCGGCGTCCGCCCAGCTCCACCACGGTGGGGTCCTCGAGCAGGGCGCAGCCGCTGTCGGCGGCGAAGGCCTCTCCGATCAGGAAGTCACGATTGCCGTGCATGAAGGCGAGCCGCGTGCCGGCGTCATGGCAGGCGCGCAGCTCGGCGATGATGCGCTGCTCGAACTCGCCGCGATAGTCATCGCCGATCCACGCCTCGAACAGGTCGCCGAGAATGGTCAGCGCCGACGCCTCGCGGGCAGGGCCGCGCAGGTAGTCGATGAAACCCTGGGCGATCTCGGGCTGGTCGGGTTGCAGATGAAGGTCGGCGATCAGCAGTTGCATGGCGGACTCGATGGCAGTGGCGGTCGGTGGGAAAGGGCGAAGGGTGGCCGTTCAGACGACTTCGGCGCGTTCGATGATCACATCCTCGACCGGCACGTCGCTGTGCATGCCGCGGCGCCCGGTGGCGACCTGGCGGATACGGTCGACCACGTCCATGCCCTCGACGACGTTGCCGAACACACAGTAGCCCCAGCCCGGCAGGCTCTTGTCGCGGTGGTTGAGGAAGTCGTTGTCGGAAACGTTGATGAAGAACTGCGCGCTGGCCGAGTGCGGGTCCTGGGTGCGCGCCATGGCGACGCTGCCCTTCTGGTTGGTAAGGCCGTTGTCGGCTTCGTTCTCGATCGGCGCCCGCGTCGCCTTCTGCTCGAAGTCGGTGTCGAAGCCGCCGCCCTGGACCATGAAGCCGTCGATCACGCGGTGGAACAGGGTGCCGTCATAGTGGCCGTCGCGGACGTACTGCTCGAAATTGGCGGCCGTCTTGGGCGCCTTGTCGGCGTTCAGCTCGAGTTTGATGATGCCGTAATTGGTGTGCAGAACGATCATGGGATTTCCTGAGCGAAAGGGCGTGTTCCGGGCCGGCGCCGGCTTGGCGCCGAGACCGCGCGTCGCGCTATAATAGCCGCTTTGCGCGGGTGGGAGAAACCGCCCGGCACGCGTGTTAACCTGCCTTCACCAGCGCCGTCACCGCACGGTCCGACGAATTACAGAGGTTGTCTGCATTCCATGAGCGTCGAGAGTCGCGTCGAGAACGACGAAACCCAGCACGGAGCCCCGAATTTCCTGCGCAATCAGATTCGTGACGAGATCGAATCGGGGCAGGCACAGACGATCGTGACCCGTTTCCCGCCGGAGCCCAACGGCTTTCTGCACATCGGTCACGCCAAGTCGATCTGGGTCAATTTCGGTCTGGCGGAACAGTTCGGCGGTCGCTGTCATCTGCGCTTCGACGACACCAATCCGGCCAAGGAAGAGCAGGCCTATATCGATGCCATTCGCGAGGATATCGAGTGGCTCGGCTATCGCTGGAGCGGTGAGGTGCGCTACGCCTCGAGCTATTTCGATCAGCTCTACGCCTGGGCCCAGCATCTGGTACGCGAAGGTCTGGCGTATGTCGACGACCTTTCGCCGGAAGAGATTCGTGAATACCGCGGCACCCTGACCGAGCCGGGCCGGCCGAGCCCCTATCGCGAACGCGGGGTAGAGGAGAACCTCGACCTGCTGGAGCGCATGCGGGTGGGCGAGTTCGCCGAGGGTGCCAAGGTGCTGCGGGCCAAGATCGACATGGCCGCGCCCAACATCAATCTGCGCGACCCGATCCTGTACCGTATTCGTCACGCGCATCACCACCAGACCGGCGATGCCTGGAAGATCTATCCTTCCTATGACTTCGCCCACGGCCAGTCGGATGCGATCGAGGGCATTACGCACTCCCTGTGCACGCTCGAGTTCGAGGATCACCGCCCGCTCTACGAGTGGTTCCTTTCGCACCTGCCAGTGCCCTCGCAGCCGCGCCAGACCGAGTTCGCGCGGATGAACGTCAACTACACCGTGACCTCCAAGCGCAAGCTCAAGCTGCTGGTCGACGAGCAGGTGGTGGACGGCTGGGACGACCCGCGCATGCCCACGATCTCCGGGCTGCGCCGGCGCGGCTACACGCCGGCCTCGCTGCGCAAGTTCTGCGACATGACCGGGGTCAGCCGGGCGGCCAATGTGGTCGATATCGCCATGCTGCACTTTGCGATTCGCTCCGACCTGGAAGACAACGCGCCACGCGCGATGTGCGTACTCAACCCGCTCAAGGTGGTGTTGACCAATGTCACCGCCGACCACGGCGAAGTGTTCGAGGTACCGGGGCACCCGGCGCGTGAAGACATGGGTACCCGGCGCCTGCCGCTGACCCGCGAGATCTGGATCGATCGCGACGACTTCATGGAGGAGCCGCCGAAGAAGTTCTTCCGTCTGGCGCCGGGCAAGGAGGTGCGCCTGCGCAACGGCTACGTGATCCGCTGCGACGAGGTGATCAAGGATGCCAGCGGCGAGATCACGGCGCTGCACTGCTCGGTCGACTTCGAGACCCTGGGCAGGAACCCCGAGGGGCGCAAGGTGAAAGGGGTGATCCACTGGGTCAGCGCCGAGCACGGCGTGCCGGTGGAAGTCCGTCTCTATGACAACCTGTTCCTCGATGAGGCGCCGGATCGCGACAAGGACGCCGACTTCCTCGATCATCTCAACCCCGAGTCACTGGTCACCGTGCACGGCATCGCCGAGCCGGCGCTGGCGGATGCGGCGCCCGAGGCGCGCTATCAGTTCGAGCGCGTGGGCTACTTCTGCGCCGACCGCCACGCCTGTCGCGATGGCAAGCTGGTGTTCAATCGTACGGTCGGACTCAAGGATTCCTGGGCCAAGATTCAGCAGAAGCAGCAGGGGACGGCATGAGCGAGCTGCAGGTCTATAACACGCTGACGCGGCGCAAGGCGCCGCTGCAACCGATCGAGCCCGGCAAGCTGCGCATGTACGTCTGCGGCATGACGGTCTACGACTACTGCCACCTGGGGCATGCCCGGGTGATGGTGGCGTTCGACGTGATCACCCGCTGGCTGCGCCAGACCGGTCTCGACGTCACCTATGTGCGCAATATCACCGATATCGACGACAAGATCCTCAAGCGTGCCGAGGAGAATGGAGAGCCGATCTCGGCGCTGACCGAGCGCATGATCGCGGCAATGCACGAAGACGAGGCGCGCCTGGGTGTACTGCGCCCGGATCAGGAGCCGCGTGCCACCGGGCATATCCACGAGATCGTGGCGATGATCCAGCGCCTGATCGACAACGGCTACGCCTATGCCGCGGACAACGGTGACGTCTACTATCGCGTGCGCCGGTTCGCCGCCTACGGCAAGCTCAACAACCGCAATCTGGACGAGATGCGGGCCGGGGCACGGGTCGAGGTCGACTCCCACAAGGAGGACCCGCTCGACTTCGTGTTGTGGAAGGCCGCCAAGCCGAATGAGGCGAGCTGGCCCTCGCCATGGAGCGAAGGGCGTCCGGGCTGGCATATCGAGTGCTCGGCGATGTCGACCTGCTGCCTGGGCGAAACGTTCGATATTCATGGTGGCGGGCCCGATCTGACCTTTCCCCACCACGAGAACGAGATCGCCCAGAGCGAGGCCGCCACCGGCAAGCCCTACGTCAATGTGTGGATGCACGCCGGGGCGGTGCGCGTCGATCAGGAGAAGATGTCCAAGTCGCTGGGTAACTTCTTCACCATTCGTGAAGTGCTCGAGAGTCATGATCCGGAGGTGGTGCGCTACCTGCTGGTGGCCAGCCACTACCGCAGCCCGATCAACTATGCGCCGGCCTCCCTCGGTGAGGCGCGGCGCTCGCTGGAGCGCTTCTACCACGCGCTGGACGGCGTCAAGCCGTCTCAGGGCGAGGTCGCGCCGGAGTACGCGGCCCGTTTCAGTGCGGCAATGAACGACGACTTCAATACCCCCGAAGCACTGTCGGTACTGTTCGAGCTGGTGCGCGAGGTCAATCGCTTGCGCGACACGGATGCCCCGAGGGCCGCGGCGCTGGCGTTCGAGCTCAAGCGCCTGGCCGGGGTGCTGGGTCTGCTCGAGCGCCAGCCGGCGGACTTTCTCAAAGCCGGCGCCCAGGCGCTGCCGCTGGCGGAAGCCGAGATCGAGGCGCGCATCGAGGCGCGCGCTCAGGCCAAGCGTGAGCGCGATTTTGCCGCCGCCGACCGGATTCGCGACGAGCTGGCGGCGCTGGGTATCGTGCTCAAGGATTCCCGCGAGGGTACCCGTTGGAGCCTGGAGACGGCTGGCGACTGATCTGAAGGCGGTCGCGACCGAGCGCGAAAGCGGCGTCGGTGACTGTTGCTTTGTCTTTACCTGTGACGAATAGGCCCCGCCGATCCGGCGGGGCCTATTCGTTTTCAGAGACGGTCGTTTTCAGAGGCGGTCGTTTGCAGAACCGTCGCTTCCGGGCACCTGAGGTTGGATGGGTTAGCGCTCGGCCAGGCGCGCGACGATGGCATCGACCATGCGCGCCGAGTGGGTGGCTGCACGCTCCAGGAAAGCGTCGAAGGAGAGGTGCGATGACTTGCCGGCGATATCCGACAGCGCGCGAATGACCACGAACGGGCAGTCGAAGAGATGGCAGGTCTGGGCGATCGCCGCGGCTTCCATCTCGATCGCCAGCATCTCGGGGAAGTGTGCCCGCAGCCCCTCGACCCTGGCCGGGTCGGACATGAAGCTGTCGCCGGTGCAGATCAGGCCCTCGAACACACGCAGCTCGCCGAGACTCTCGATGCTCGCGCGTGCGGCGCTGACCAGCTCGGGCGCGGGGGTGAACGCCGCCGGCATGCCCGGCACCTGGCCCAGGGCGTAGCCGAAGGCGGTGACGTCGACGTCGTGGTGGCGCACTTCGCTGGAGATGACCACGTCGCCGACCTCGAGCTCGGCGCCGAAACCGCCCGCCGAGCCGGTGTTGATCACCGCGTCGGGGCGGAAGCGATTCATCATCTGGGTGGTGCCGACGGCGGCATTGACCTTGCCGATGCCCGACTGCAGCAGCACGATCTCGACGCCGTGGCGACGACCGCAGTGGAAGGTGGCGCCGGCGTGGCGTTCGACGCGCGCGTCTTCCAAATGCGAGGCGAGCAGGGTGACTTCCTGCTCCATGGCACCGATGAGGCCGATGGTTTGCATCACGAGATTCCTTGAGTGGCGACGCGGGTCAATGGGCGTCGTGGAGTTCGGCGGCCTGCAGGGTGTTCTGCAGTAGCGTGGCGACCGTCATCGGGCCGACCCCGCCGGGGACCGGGGTGATGAAGCTGGCACGCTCGGCGGCACTGGCGAAGTCGACATCGCCGACCAGGGTGCCGTCGTCGTTGCGGTTCATGCCGACATCGATCACCACGGCGCCCGGCTTGATCCAGTTGCCATCGATGAGGCCCGGTTTGCCCACGGCCACCACCAGCAGATCGGCCTGACGCACCTTCTCCTCCAGGCTGCGGGTGAAGCGGTGGCAAACGGTGGTGGTGCAGCCTGCCAATAGTAGCTCCAGTGACATGGGTCGACCGACGATATTGGAGGCGCCGACCACCGTCGCCTCGAGGCCACGCAGCTCGATACCGCTGTGTTCGAGCAGGGTCATGATGCCCTTGGGCGTGCACGGGCGCAGCAGCGGCATGCGCTGGGCCAGGCGCCCCAGATTGTAGGGGTGGAAGCCGTCGACGTCCTTGTCCGGGCGAATGCGCTCGAGCAGCGGGTTGGCGTCGAGGTGCTCGGGCAGCGGCAGTTGCAGCAGGATGCCGTCGACCGTGTCGTCTGCATTCAGTTCATCGATGACCGCTTCCAGCGCCTGCTGGCCGATGCTGGCATCGAGCCGATGGCTGAACGAGAGAATGCCGGCCTGCTCGCAGGCACGGTGCTTGTGGCTCACGTAGATCTCGGAGGCGGGTTCATGGCCCACCAGAATCACCGCCAGACCCGGGCGCCGGCGTCCCAGCTGGAGGCGCTCGGCCACCTCGGTGGTCACCTGTTCGCGGATGGCGCCGGCAATGCGTTTGCCGTCGATCAACTGAGCGGTCATCGACTGTCCTTTCTGAGTAGCGGAAATAGCGGCCGGTCTCGCTGGGCGAAGCGGGGCTTCGACCAGGCCGACGAAGGCGGCAATTTTCGCACGCCAGCCGATCCAGTCAACGCAGGCGTTGAGGATGGATGTCACCGGGGCGACAGCAGGGCGCGCCAGATGCGACCCCGAGTTGCCTGAAATTCACGTAAGGGCTTGACCTGACAGAAATGATCCGTAGAATACGCAGCGCATCGAGGGGCTCGTAGCGTCATCGATCGCATCGCCCGGCAACGGGGTATAGCGCAGTCTGGTAGCGCGCCTGCTTTGGGAGCAGGATGTCGGGGGTTCAAATCCCTCTACCCCGACCAGCAGGTCGGCGATCGATGGACAGGCAGCCGGTATTGGAATGCGCCTATAGCTCAACCGGATAGAGCAACGGCCTTCTAAGCCGTAGGTTGCAGGTTCGAGTCCTGCTGGGCGCGCCACTCTCCGGACGGACTTCACGTCGTGAAGCGTTTTGTGAGTTGCGTTTGTTCCAAGCGATGCCAGTGTCGAGATGGTGGATGTAGCTCAGTGGTAGAGCCCCGGATTGTGGCTCCGGTGGTCGTGGGTTCGATCCCCATCATCCACCCCACTTTCGACACGCACTCAGAAATGGTGGATGTAGCTCAGTGGTAGAGCCCCGGATTGTGGCTCCGGTGGTCGTGGGTTCGATCCCCATCATCCACCCCATTTCTGTCCCTTCGGATGTCCTTCTGGTTCTTCCCCCTATTTCTGTTCGCGCTGCCTCTTGGCTCGTACTGGCATTGGCTCGTACTGGCATTGGCTCGTACTGGCATTGGCTCGTACTGGCACGGGTTCGCACCGAGCTCGGCTCCAGCTGCGTGAGTCTGCCTGGTCGAGTGTCGGGTGGCCGATGGCGTGGTCGACGCAGGCTGTGTCGTCTGGTTGGTGGTTGCCCGAGGCGCCGCTCGCCTGTCGATGACGAGCAGTCATCCTTTTATTCTGCCGATTTTTGTCGCTGCCCCTTGGTTTTCGGGCGCTTCAGCCCAATGTAGGCGGCAAGTCTGCTTGCCAGTAGGCATGGGGATTCATAGAATCTCTCCCTTATTTTTTGAAGTTGCAATCACAGAACGCTCCCGTCGGTAGAGGATCATCTATGCAAGTTTCCGTTGAGACGACATCCCAGATCGAACGTCGCATCACCGTCCAGGTGCCGGCGAGCGAGGTCGATCAGGCCGTCGCCGCTCGTCTGCAAGACACCGCCAAGCGCGTTCGTCTGAATGGCTTTCGTCAAGGCAAGATCCCGATGGCCGTCGTGCGTCAGCGTTTCGGTCAGGACGTGCGCAACGAGGTGGTCAGCGAGCTGATGCGTCAGCACTACGTGCGTGCCATCACCGAAGAGAGCCTCAACCCGGCCGGCTACCCCTCGATCGAACCGACCGTCAATCAGGACGGCAAGGATCTCGAGTTCGTGGCCACGCTGGAAGTGTACCCGGAGATCGAGCTTCAGAGCATCGCCGGTACCGAGGTCGAGCGTCCGCAGACCGAGATCACCGAAGCCGACATCGATCAGATGATCGAGACCCTGCGCACCCAGCGCGCCGAGTTCCAGCCGGTCGAGCGTGGCGCCGAGATGGGCGATCAGGTCAAGATCGACTTCCAGGGCTTCCTCGGTGACGAGCCGTTCGAGGGCGGTGCCGCCGAAGGGCACGAGCTGGAGCTGGGCTCCAATCGCTTCATCCCGGGCTTCGAAGAGCAGCTCGTGGGCGCCAGCGCCGGCGACGAGAAGCGTATTCAGGTGACCTTCCCGGAAGATTACCAGGCCGAGCATCTGGCCGGTCAGGAAGCCACCTTCGCGGTCAAGGTGCACGAAGTGTCGGCCAAGACGATGCCGGAAGTCGACGCCGAGTTCATCAAGGCGTTCGGTGTCGATGACGGTGATTTCGACAAGTTCCGCGCCGAGGTCAAGAGCAACATGGAGCGCGAGGTCAAGCAGGCCACGCAGAACCGTGTCAAGCAGCAGGTGCTCGAGGCGCTGCAGGCGGCCAACGAAGTCAGCGTGCCGCAGTCGCTGATCGACCAGGAGACCGATGGTCTCAAGCGTCAGGCAGCGCAGCAGTTCGGCCTGGGCGACGACTTCGACGTCAGCCAGCTGCCCAACGAGCTGTTCGCCGATCAGGCGCGCAACCGGGTCAAGGTCGGCCTGCTGTTGGCCGAAGTGATCAAGCAGAACGAACTCGAAGCGAGCGACGACGAGATCCGTGCCCGCGCCGAGGAGCTGGCGACCCAGTACCAGCAGCCGGAGCAGGTGGTCGAGCAGTACCTCAAGAACGACGAGCTCAAGAACCAGATCAAGTCCGCGGTGCTCGAAGACAAGGCCGTTGACAAGCTGCTGGCGCAGGCCCAGGTTAAAGACGTCAGCATGAGCTATGAAGACGTGCTGCAGGCCGCTCAACAATCGGACGACGCGGCCGATGAAGATGAGAGCGAAGAGAGCGATTCCAAAGCATAAGCGCTGCTTGGTAAGCGACGGACCCCGGCGAGATGCCGGGGTTCGGCGGTGGTCGGTGACGGCAATGTGGGGTCGCGACCACCGTCTAGAGGAGTGTGACACTCACCAGATGCAAGGAAATCGCGATGCGTAACGAGTTCGACATCAGTAATGCCGGCGGCCTGGTTCCAATGGTCGTGGAGCAGAGTGCGCGCGGCGAGCGGTCTTACGACATCTACTCCCGGCTGCTCAAGGAGCGTGTCATCTTCCTGGTCGGCCAAGTCGAAGACTACATGGCCAATCTGGTGGTGGCGCAGTTGCTCTTCCTGGAGTCGGAGAATCCGGACAAGGATATCCACCTCTATATCAACTCTCCTGGTGGCTCGGTCACCGCGGGTATGTCGATCTACGACACCATGCAGTTCATCAAGCCGGACGTGTCGACCGTGTGTATCGGCCAGGCGGCGAGCATGGGGGCACTCCTGTTGACCGGGGGTGCCAAGGGCAAGCGCTACTGCTTGCCGCACTCGCGCATGATGATTCACCAGCCGCTGGGCGGCTATCAGGGGCAGGCTTCCGACATCGAGATCCACACCCGGGAGATTTTGACGATTCGTCACAAGCTCAACCGGATCCTGGCCGATCACACCGGACAGGATATCGACAAGGTGGCCCAGGACACCGACCGCGACAATTTCATGGATGGCGACCAGGCCGTTGAGTACGGGCTGATCGATGCCAAACTGGATAAGCGCCCGGTATCCTGATAGCGTTTTGAGTCAAGGTTTCACACGGCGATGTTCGGCATCGCCGTCCTGACGAGGTACACGAATGGCCGACGGTAAAGGCAAAGACGACAACGGCAAGCTGCTCTACTGCTCGTTCTGCGGCAAGAATCAGAACGAGGTACGCAAGCTCATCGCAGGGCCGTCCGTCTACATCTGTGACGAGTGTGTCGATCTGTGCAACGACATCATCCGCGAAGAGGTGCTGGAAGCCGACGCCGAGAGCGATGAGGATCGCCTGCCGGTACCCCGTGAGATCCGTAACACGCTGGATGACTACGTCATCGGCCAGGATCGCGCCAAGATGGTGCTATCGGTGGCGGTCTACAACCACTACAAGCGGCTGCGCGGCGGCGGCAAGAGTGGTGGCAAGAACGACGACATCGAGCTGGGCAAGTCGAACATCCTGCTGATCGGCCCCACTGGTAGCGGCAAGACGCTGCTGGCGGAGACGCTGGCGCGGCTGCTCAACGTGCCGTTCACCATCGCCGATGCGACCACGCTCACCGAAGCCGGCTATGTCGGCGAGGATGTCGAAAACATCATCCAGAAGCTGCTGCAGAAGTGCGACTACGACGTCGAGAAGGCGCAGCGCGGCATCGTCTACATCGACGAGATCGACAAGATTTCGCGTAAGTCGGACAACCCGTCGATCACCCGTGACGTTTCGGGGGAAGGGGTCCAGCAGGCGCTGCTCAAGCTGATCGAAGGTACTACCGCTTCGGTGCCTCCCCAGGGTGGGCGCAAGCATCCGCAGCAGGAATTTCTGCAGGTCGATACCGGTAATATCCTGTTCATCGTCGGTGGCGCTTTCGCTGGCCTGGACAAGGTGATCCGTGATCGCGCCGAGAAGGGCGGCATCGGCTTCAACGCCACGGTCAAGAGCAAGGAAAGCGATAAGGGTGTCGGTGACGTGCTGGCCAATGTCGAGCCCGAAGATCTGGTCAAGTTCGGCCTGATCCCCGAGTTCGTCGGCCGCCTGCCGGTGATCGCCACGCTCACCGAGCTGACCGAGGAAGCGTTGATTCAAATTCTGGTCGAGCCCAAGAACTCGCTGGTCAAGCAGTACTCGCGCCTGTTCGAGATGGAGAGCGTCGAGCTCGACTTCCGCGAGGACGCACTGCGCGCCGTGGCCCACAAGGCGATGGAACGCAAGACAGGTGCGCGTGGTCTGCGCTCGATTCTCGAATCGGTGCTGCTGGAGACGATGTACGACGTGCCGTCTCTCGAGGGCGTGACCAAGGTGGTGATCGACGGTTCTGTCATCTCGGGCGACAGCGAGCCGCTGTTGATCTACTCCAAGCAGGAAGAGAGTCGGGTCGCCAACAAGGACGGCTGACGCCTCCGCGTTGACCGCTTGACTCAGGGAAGGGGCCCTCAGGGGCCCCTTTTTGCATGTCGGGACCGCTTGCCTGTCGGGAGCACGATGCCCTCGGCCGTGCAGCGGCGATGACGTGTACCTTTGATGTCGGGGGCATGACATCATCGTGTCAGGTCAAGGTCGCCTCCCCCTTGGAACCCGGTGGACTCGCCCCCACGTACCCCGCTATTGCCGCTCTGGTGGCTCACCCATCCGAACGTTTGTCGAGGAAATGCTGTAATGGCGCAGAGCTCAGACCAGACACTCAAACTTCCGCTGCTGCCGCTGCGCGACGTGGTGGTGTATCCGCAGATGGTCATCCCGCTGTTCGTCGGGCGCGAGAAGTCGATCCGTGCGCTCGAGACGGCGATGGAGAGCGACAAGCGCGTCCTGCTGGTCGCCCAGCGTGAAGCGGCGCATGACGACCCGGGCGCCGATGATCTGTTCGGCGTCGGCACCGTCGCCGATATCAAACAGTTGCTGAAGCTGCCCGATGGCACCGTGAAGGTGCTGATCGAAGGCGCCTTTCGCGTCGACGTGCAGCGCGTGGTCGAGGAGGAGGGTGGCTATATCGCTGCCGATGCCACGCCGCGCGACAGCGAGCCGCTCAGCGAGCGCGAGCAGGAGTCGCTGGTTCGGGTGCTGCTCAATCAGTTCGAGCAGTATGTGAAGCTGTCCAAGAAGGTGCCCAGCGAGGTGCTCTCCTCGCTGCAAGAGATCGAGGACCCCAGCCGTCTCGTCGACACCATCTGCGCGCATCTGTCATTGAAGATCGATGACAAGCAGGAACTGTTGGAGATGGATCGCGTGCGCGATCGCATCGAGCACCTGATGGCGCTGATCGAGTCTGAAATCGACCTGCTGCAGGTCGAGAAGCGGATCCGGTCGCGGGTCAAGGATCAGATGGAGAAGTCCCAGCGCGAGTACTATCTCAACGAGCAGATGAAGGCCATCCAGAAGGAGATGGGCGAGCTCGAGAACGTGCCCAACGAGGCCGAGAAGTACGAACAGCGCATCCAGGAAGCGGGCATGCCGCAGGAGGCCGTGGATAAGGCGACCCAGGAGCTCAACAAGCTCAAGATGATGTCGCCGACCTCTGCCGAGGCCACGGTGGTGCGCTCCTATCTCGACTGGGTGCTGTCGGTGCCGTGGAAGAAGCGCACCCGGGTCAAGCATGATCTGCCGTTGGCGGCCAAGGTGCTCGACGAGGATCATCATGGCCTCGAAGAGGTCAAGGAGCGCATCCTCGAGTATCTCGCGGTGCAGAAGCGGGTCAAGAAACTCAAGGGCCCGGTGCTGTGTCTGGTCGGTCCGCCGGGCGTGGGCAAGACCTCGCTAGGACAGTCGATCGCGCGTGCGACCAATCGTCGCTACGTGCGTCTGGCCTTGGGCGGCGTGCGTGACGAATCCGAGATTCGCGGCCATCGGCGTACCTACATCGGGTCGCTTCCGGGCAAGCTGATTCAGCGCATGAGCAAGGCCGGGGTGCGCAATCCGCTGTTCCTGCTCGATGAGGTCGACAAGATCGGTATGGATCACCGTGGCGACCCTGCCTCGGCGCTGCTCGAGGTGCTCGATCCGGAGCAGAACGACAAGTTCAACGACCACTATCTGGAGCTCGACTACGATCTCTCCGATGTGATGTTCATCTGCACCGCCAACTCGATAAATATCCCTGGGCCGCTGCTCGATCGCATGGAGGTGATCCGGCTGCCGGGCTATACCGAAGACGAGAAGCTGGCCATCGCCAAGCGCTATCTGATTCCCAAGCAGCTCAAGGCCAACGGGCTCAAGGACCAAGAGCTGACCTTCGGGGACGAGGCGGTACTCGAGCTGATTCGCTACTACACTCGTGAGGCGGGTGTGCGCGAGCTCGAGCGGCAGATCGCCAAGGTGTGCCGCAAGGTGCTGCGCGAGCGCCTGGAAGCGGAGAAGGGCCAGGGTGCCCAGGCGGGGCAGACCCTGGCAGCGGCGGATATTGATCGCTACGCCGGTGTGCGTCGCTACAGCTATGGCCTGGCCGACCAGGACGATCAGGTCGGGCGTGTCACCGGGCTGGCGTGGACCTCGGTGGGTGGCGAACTGCTCTACATCGAATCTGTGGTGACTCCGGGCAAGGGTCGTCTCAACAAGACCGGCTCGCTGGGTGACGTGATGAAGGAGTCGGTCAGCGCTGCCCATACGGTGGTGCGCGCGCGGGCCCCACAGCTGGGTATCGACCCAGAGCGCTTCGAGAAGGAAGACTTGCATATCCATGTGCCCGAGGGCGCCACTCCCAAGGATGGCCCCAGCGCTGGCATCGGCATGGTCACTGCGATGATCTCTGCCTACAGCGGGCGCGCCGTTCGCTGCGATGTCGCCATGACCGGCGAAGTCAATTTGCGCGGCGAAGTGATGCCGATCGGCGGCCTGAAGGAGAAATTGCTGGCTGCACGGCGCGGTGGTATAAAGACCGTGCTCATTCCCGAAGAGAATCGTCGGGACCTCAAAGAGGTGCCTGACAACATCAAGAGCGCGTTGGATATCCGCCCCGTGAAATGGATCGACGAAGTGCTGGCGGTGGCCTTGACGAACCCGCTGGAGGTCGATGAAAAGCGTGCCGACGATGCCGCTTCATCGCAGGCCAATGTCAGCACACATTGATCGAATTCCGGCGAGAATTCGAGGCGTGAAGTCAGACGTGACGCGGTTTTTCTCGAGATCTTGATTGACAGCATAATTGGAGCATTGCTATAAAATGCCCACTTGTTGTGATCGCTATCGCAGTTAGAGATTGCGCGTCGATTTCCTCTCAATTTTGTACACAGTCAAGGGGTGAAGTGTGAATAAATCCGAGCTGATCGAAGCCATTGCCGCGTCTGCCGACATTCCCAAGGCAGCTGCGACGCGTGCACTCGACGCCATGATCGAGTCCGTGTCCGACAGCCTGAAGAACGGCGACTCCGTGGCACTGGTTGGGTTCGGGACTTTCTCGGTCAAGGAGCGTGCTGCACGCACCGGCCGTAACCCGCAGACTGGCAAGCCGATCAACATCAGTGCTGCCAAGGTGCCCAGCTTCAAGGCGGGCAAGGCGCTCAAGGACGCTGTCAACTAAGTTTGCCGCGTGATACGGGCCCTGTTCCCGCGGGTGACTTAGCTGCGGCTGTTACGCACGGTCAGGTCCGTAACCATGTAAGCGCATCGCCTCAGCGATGCGCTTTTTTTATGACCGCCTTACGGGGTGTGCCAGCCTGCGACGCCCCTTGTCGCTGCCCTTGCCATAGTGGCGCGGGGCTCTCGCGGTGGGGATGCATTGGGCGCGGGCGGCGGTGTACGATGCGCCCCGAAGACAGGGTTACCGACATGCGAGGACAGCATGCTGCAGAAAATTCGTGAAGGCTCCCAGGGCTGGGTGGCGAAGGTCATCGTGGGGGCCATCATCGTGACCTTCGCGCTGTTCGGCGCGGAGTCACTGGTCAGTTATTTCCAGTCGGGCGGCAACGACGTGGCCAAGGTCAACGGCGAGGCGATCAGTCGTCAGGCTGTGGAGACTCAGGTGCAGCGGGGCATTCGCTCCGGCCAGGTGCCGCCGGAGCAGGAGCGCCAGTATCGTGCCCAGGTGCTCGACCAACTGATCAGTCAGAAGACGCTGGATCAGTACGCCGAGGCGGGTGGCCTGTTCGTCTCCGATACTCAGCTCGATCAACTTATCGTGTCGCTGCCTGAGTTCCAGGATCAGCAGGGCCGCTTCTCGGACCAGCTGTTCACCACCCGCTTGGCACAGGCCGGCTATACACCGGCGGCGTTTCGTCGCGAGCTGCGCGCGGATACCCTGCGGCGCCAGATTCAGCAGGGGCTGGCGGTATCGGCCTTCGTGCTGCCCGGCGAGCAGCAGCGTCTCGCAGCCCTGCAGCAGCAGCAGCGTAGTTTTCGCTACGCGCGACTGACGCCGGCCGATCTGGCCGAGCCGGTGACGCCGAGCGATGCCGAGATCCAGAAGTATTATGAGGCGCACCAGGACGATTTCCGGCGCCCGGAGCAGGTCAAGGTCAACTATCTGGTGCTCAATCAGCAGGACCTGGCGCACAACGTCGAGGTGACCGATGCCGAGCTGCGCCAGGCCTACGAGCAGGATCGCAAGGCTGCGCCGCGTCGGGTTTCGCACATCCTGGTCACCTACGGTGATGGCGACCGCACCGAGCAGCAGGCACGCGCGCGGCTCGAAGAGGTAAAGGCCAAGCTGGCCAAGGGCGAAGATTTCGCCAAGCTGGCCAAGACTTACTCGGACGACAGCTCCTCCGCGGCCAAGGGCGGTGACATTGGTGTCATCCAGAAGGGCTTTTTCGGCCAGGCGTTCGATGATGCCGCTTTCGCCCTGGATCAGGGTCAGGTCTCTCAGATCGTCAAGTCGGACTACGGTCTGCACCTGATCAAGGTGACCGACATCGAGATCCCCAGTTTCGAGAAGGACCGGGCGGCGCTGGTCAAGGAGGTTCAGCTGGCGCAGTCGCAGGATGCCTTCAACGAGGCGGTGCAGAAACTGACCAATGACGCCTATGAAGCCGACGACCTCGCCAGCGTGGCCAAGGAGATGGGGCTGACGCTGAAGAGCAGTGACTGGTTCTCGCGCGATGGCGGGGGCGAAGGCGTGCTCTCCAATCCCGACGTGATCGCCGCCGCGTTCTCGCCGGACGTGCTCGAGGATGGCTACAACAGCGAGGCCATCGAGACCGACGCCCAGCAGCGCGTTGTACTACGGGTGGTCGATCATCGCGATGCCAGCGTGCTGCCGCTCGACCAGGTGCGCGACAGGGTCACCGCGGCGGTCAAGGCCGAGATGACGCGCCAGCGCTTGAAGGCCCAGGCCGAGCAGGCGGTGACGAGCCTGAGACAGGGCGAGACGGTGGCCGGGCTCGACTGGCAACGCGTCGATGCGGTCACTCGCGATGGCGCCGACGGCGTGCCCCAGCCGGTACTGGAAGCGGCCTTCGGCCTGCCGCGCCCGGCGGCCGACGGGGCCAGCTACACCAGCGTCGAGCTGCCCGACGCCGTCGCCGTCGTGGCACTCGACAAGGTAGCGGCCGGCAAACCCGATGCCCAGAGCGCCGACTTCACCCGGCGTCTGGCCCAGCGCATCAAGGCGCAGAACGCCATTCAGGGCTTGAGCGAGTCGCTGCAGAGCGAGGCTGAGATCGAGAAGCGCTGAGCTGTGTCTGCGAGCGCCGGGTGCCCGCACCCGACGCTCGCTTGCCGGCAAGCGCATGGCTTGCCGGAAAGCGTATGCCCTCCTAGGCTAGATCGACGTATCTATCTGCCAGGAGGGCTTTTTCGTTTATGGCTACCAGTCGTTATATCGCACTCACCGAGATCCCCCAGGGCCTGCCGCGTGAAGATCAGTTCGCGCTGCGTGAACAGTCGTTGGCGCCCCTGGCCGAGGGCGAGGTGCGGGTGCGCAATCTGTGGCTGTCGGTCGACCCCTACATGCGCGGGCGCATGAGTGGCGTTACCACCTACGTCGAGCCCTACGCCCTCGATGCGCCAATGGACGGTGGGGCCGTCGGTGAGGTCGTGGCATCCAAGGATTCGTGCTATGCGCCGGGCGATCTCGTGCGCCATATGGCGGGGTGGCGCGATGTGGCCCAGCTGTCGGGCGATCAGGTCGAACCGCTGCCCGAGCACGATGTGCCGCCTCAGGCCTATCTCGGGGTGCTCGGCATGCCCGGCATGACTGCCTGGACCGGGCTCAATCGGATTGCGCAGATGCAGCCGGGAGAGCGGGTGCTGGTCAGCGCGGCTTCCGGCGCGGTGGGCTCGCTGGCGGTGCAGCTGGCGCTCGCCGCGGGGTGCCAGGTGGTCGGCGTCGCCGGCAGCGATGCCAAGTGCGAATGGCTCGAGGGGCTCGGCGCGCGGGCAGTGAACTACCGCGGCAAGGATGTCGAGGCGCTGACCCAGGCGCTGGCCGAGGCGGCGCCGGAGGGCATCGATGTCTACTACGAGAACGTCGGCGGGCCGCTGCTGGACGCGGCGCTGGCCAATCTCCGAGACCATGCGCGCATCGCGGTGTGCGGGTTGATCGACCGCTACAACGACGCCCAGGCGGGCGAGGGGCCGCGCAATCTGAATCGGTTGCTGTTCCGCAAGGCGCGTATGGAGGGATTCATCGTCGCCGAGCATTGGGCCCACTACCCGACGTTCCTGGCCGAGGTAGCACCGCAGGTTGCCGCCGGTAAGATGCGCTATCGCGAGACTGTGGTCGAGGGGCTCGAACGGACGCCGGAAGCGTTTCTGAAACTCTTCTCCGGCGACAACGAGGGCAAGATGCTGGTACGTCTCGACGCCAGTGCCGCCGACGTCTGAAGTTATACCGTTATCTTAACGTTGTTCACATGAGGCGAAAGGCCTCGGCTGTTACCTGCAGCCGAGGCCTTTTGCATGGCAAAGGTCTCTCACGGGGGCGGATACGTATTACGAATGCTGGCGTCGTGCAGATTGCCGGCACTGCACGGGTCTTCGGCATCTGCCGCGCCTGGCTATTGCGTGGCGTGCTCCCAGCGGGTGATCAGCTGCAGTGCCTGCTCGCGACTGTCGCCGCATAGATCAGGGTCGAAGTCGAAGCGGGCGCAGACCGCCGGGCGGCGGGGATCGCCGAATAGCCGGCACAAATGGTCGTCATCGAGCTGAACGCAGCGCACCCCCGCCGCCTTGCCCTGGGGCATGCCGGGGATAGGGGAGGTGATCGACGGGGCGATGCAGCAGGCCCCGCAGCCGGGACGACAGGTGCTCATGCGGGGCTCGGCTCGCCGCGGTGCTGAGCCAGAGCGCCTTTGTCGATACCTTCGAATGCCTGCACCCGGATATGCGCACCGCTGGCCTGGGCGATCTGCCGAGCGAGCCAGGCGGCGATATGCTCTACCGTCGTGGGCGCGGGCAGGATATGACAGCGCTCTCGCGGCAAGCGCAGTTGAAACTGCCCCTGGGCACTGCGATAGCGCACCTTGAGCGGACCGCTCTCGCGTGGATTGAGCGCATCTTCTTCGTCGACCAGGTAGCTGTGGTCGAGCTGCCGCGACCAGTGAGCCTCGAGCTCCGGGTCGCGCTGGCCGTCACGCCAGATGCGCAGATGCGAGCGGTGGCCATGGGCAATGCGCTGGCAATTCCCGGCGTGGTGCTTGAGGCCGTGGCTGTAGGTGTAGATGGCGCCGTCGGCAAGCTCCTCGCGCAGGCGTACGCGGATCGCTTCCACCCGCGGCGGAGGGCGCTTGCTCAGCTCCTGGCTGAGATAGGCGCCGAGGCGTTCGGCGTTGATCTCACCCCAGGGCAGGAGAGTGAAGGCCTGGCGCGGTGCCCGCACCTCGAACGAATAGGGCAGCTCGGCACTCAGATGCAACCCTTCCAGGCACTCTTCGACCTTGACTCCGGTGGCTTGGGCCGGCACCAGCAGGGTGTGATCGAGGCCGGCGTCCAGGCGCGACTTGATCCACGGCTTGACCTCGCCGAAGTCGAACAGCATCCCGTCCTCGCCGAGCTCGCCATCGAGCTCGACGTCGACGTGCCAGCTCGCCCCCATCAGGCCGAGCTGCGGTGACCAGATCGAGGCGTCGATATTGGTCAGGTTGTTCACGAACAGGGTCATCAATCGATTCCAGCGATTTTGTGCGTCTGCAGCGACAGGCGCCACTGGGGGTGGCGCAGGCAGTAGTCGACCACGCTGGCCATGGGGGCGCGGTCTGTCGCGATGCGCCCAGGTTCAGGGTCGATCGGCTGCAGGAAGAAGTGAGTGAAGTCGAGTCCGCTGAAGCGCTCAGGGTCGACGCCCGGCTGGGGGTGGACCAGCTTGAGCTCGTCGCCGCGGGTCTGGACGAGTTTATTGTCGCCCTTGGGGCTGACACAGATCCAGTCGACGCCAGGCGGTACCGGTAGAGTGCCGTTGGTCTCCACGGCGATCTCGAAGCCGCGCGCGTGCATCGCCTCGAGCAGCGCCGGGTCGAGCTGCAGCAGCGGTTCGCCGCCGGTGAAGACGACATAGCGGCGCCCTCCGAGGCCATTCGAAGAGCTGCCCGAATGGCTATCCGCAGGGCTCTGCCAGAGTGACGCGAGGTGGGTGGCCAGCGCCTCGGCATCGGCGAAGCGGCCGCCGTTCTGGCCGTCGGTGCCGATGAAGTCGGTATCGCAGAACGTGCATTGTGCCCGGGTGCGATCGACCTCGCGCCCGGACCACAGATTGCAGCCGGTGAAACGGCAGAAAACGCTGGCGCGTCCCGATTGTGCGCCTTCGCCCTGGAGCGTGTAGAAGGCTTCCTTGACGCTATACATGAAGCGGGTGTCTCGATCTGGCGATGGTCAGGAGGTGGCGTAGGGCAGCGGGTCCGTCATCCCTAGGCTCTCAAACGCGCCCAGGCGCTCGCGGCAGCTACCGCACTCGCCGCAGGCCTGGGCCTGGCCCAGATAGCAGGTCCAGGTGTCGGCGTAGTCAAGGCCCATGGCGAGTCCGTCGGCGAGGATGCGCGTCTTGTCGGCGTGCAGGTAGGGGGCGACGATTTCGACTGCCTCGAAATTAGCAATGGCGGCGACATCGTTCATTCGCTCGACGAACGCCGGGCGGCAGTCCGGATAGAGCACGTGATCGCCACCATGGGCGCCGTAGAAGCATTTGGCGGCACCGATGTTGACGGCATGCCCGATCGCCAGCGAGAGCAGGATCATGTTGCGGTTGGGCACCACCGTGGCGGTGAGGTTCTCCTCGCCGTAATCGCCCTTGGGCATCTCGCGACTGGCATCGGTCAGCGCCGAGTTGCCGATCAGTCGGTGAATGGCGCGAATGTCGACCACGCGGTGGGGTACGCCGAGCGCTTGGCAGACATGGCGGGCGACCTCCAGCTCGCGGGCATGGCGCTGGCCATAGTCGAAAGAGAGCGCGTGGACCGCGTAGCCTTCGCGCAGCGCGCGATGCAGCACGGTGAACGAATCCATGCCGCCGGAGTAGATCACCACGGCGGGGTCGGCCGAGACGGATGTCGGAGCAGAAGTCATGCGGAATCTACCTGTGGCGTGAACGCGCCGCGCTCGCCGACCAGCGGGGTGAGGAAGCGGCGTCTGAGTTCCTCCTGGGGCAGGTCCTGGGCGAGCAGGTGCGTCAGTTTGCAGCAGGCGGCCTCGACGGTCATGTCATCACCCGACATGACGCCGATGTCGTTGAGTATCTGGCCGCTGGCGTAGGTGCCGGGAGCGGCGCCGCCGATCGGACACTGGCTGAGGGCGACCAGCGGCTTGCCCTCGGCGGCGGCGCGCGCGAGCACGCCGATCAGTGCCGGATCGTCGGGCAGGTTGCCGCTGCCCCAGCACTCCAGCACCGCGCCGGCCACCTGGGGGGCTTCGAGCCAGCGTTCGACCAGTGTGGCATCGATGCCGGGCCACAGCGTCACGCGGACCACTTGGGGCGCTGGTTCCCGTGCCGGGAGTTCGAATCGCGGGGCGCCATCGTCGTCGCGCCAGGCGCGCGCGGGATAGAGTACGGCCACGCCATCCACCAACTCCCCAAGGAGCGGCCAGTTGGGACTTTCGAAGCCGGTGTCGTCACGCGTATACCACTTGCGCGCACGGCAGCCGCGCAGCAGCCGGCCATGAAAGCACAGGCCGACTTCGCGCCAGCCCGGGGTGGCGGCGAAGGCCAGTGAGGCTTCCAGGTTGTCCAGCGCGTCGCTGTCGGGCTGGCCCAGCGGACGCTGCGAGCCGGTCACCACCACTGGTTTGGTCAGCCCTTGCAACTGAAAGGCCAGCGTCGAGGCGCACCAGGCGAGGGTATCGGTGCCGTGGAGGATGACGAAGCCGGCATAGGCTTCGTGCTGCGCCGCGATCAGCGCGGCGAGCGCCGACCAGTCGGCGAAGGTCGCGCTGCTGGAGTCGATCGGCTCGGGAGATTCCCATAGCACGTAGGCCGGCAGCGCACGTCGCCGCAGCGGCGGCAGTGTCGCCAGCGCCGCCTCCAGGCGCGCCGCCATGTCGCCCGCGGGGATCAATCCGCGGCTCGAGGCCTGCATGCCGATGGTGCCGCCAGCGTAAATGACGAGCAGCGGCAGCGGTGTCGTATCAGAGGTCGTAACCACGGATCACCTTGCAGATCGAAGCGAAGGTGCGCGCTTCCGGCGGGTGGTTGAGATCGACACTCAGCGCACGACTGATATCGGAAGCGGAAATCATGCCGCGAATGCGCTCACCGCCCTGGCCGTCCGGCTCGGTGACCAGGACGTGCTGATCGCCGGAAGATTTCAGCGTCTCGACCAGGTCACCGACACTGGCGTGGGAGACCCGGCTGTAGGAGAGCGCGTGCAGCTCGCTGCGCGGCGTCTGGATCATCTCCGCGGTCACTTCGTCGCGTCCGATCTGATGCTGCTGCATGGCCAGTGTGACGCGTCGGCCGCCGATCAGTTCGCGCGCATTGACCACGCCAGTGAAACGGCCTTCCGGATTGATCAGCATCAGCAGCCGAACGCCGGCCTGCTTCATGGTTTCCAGCGCCTGATCGACGGAGCTCGAGGTCGGCAGCGTGTGCGGGCGGCTGATACTGAAGTCGGTGACCAGCAGCACTGCCGGGCTCTCCAGCGTGACGCTGTGCGTCGGCGATTCGGGCTGTACGATACCACTGACACCATCGAGGCTAGCCAGCGGTAGCGCGGTGAAGTGGATCTTGGAGGGGTGGGGGGTCTTGTCCATCGAAAATCTCCCGGTAAGTGTTTGAATCGAGAAGTATCTAAGTGTCTGAATCGAGATGTATCTACATGAAGGAAGAGCGCTGCCGGCCTGCCACGCTGACGTCGCTCACGCGGTGGCAGGTCGGCTGATAAGAGAGCGGCGCGATATCAGCCGCGCTGCTGCAGGTCGCCACGCACGCTATCCAGGAAGGTGATGAAGCGTGTATCACGCGCGTCGTCGTGGCGGTCGGTGCGACAGCCGAGCTTGAGACTGTTCTGCATCAGCAGTTCGTCATAGATGTCCAGCGTGATCTTGATGCCGCTATCTGGGGTGGGCGTCAGGGTCCCCTGCTCAAGCGTGAACCCCTCGAACAGGGTGGCGCGGATACGCGTGGTGCCACCTTCGGTGAGCACTCGGCGCACGAAAAGCCAGCCCTCGCAGGCCAGATTGTCGCCGTTCTCGCGCTGGCGCTGGAACAGGGTGCGATAGCTCGCGCCCTCCTTGGCGCCGCGATCCGCCATGCTGCGGTAGGCTTCGGTGACACGCGATGCCATGGCCCCGGTCTCGGCCAGCTTGCGCACGGCGGCCTGATGCTCGCGCGACAGCTGATCCTGGCGCTGGAAGCGCTGCCACAGGCGGTAGTCGGCGTACAGGGAGTTCGCGTCCATGTCTTCTCCAGTAATGACGAATCGTCAGCCGCCTATGATCGCCTATTCGGCCGTCCTCTGGCCACCCGCGCGTGCCCGCGCGACGTGTAAGTTGCCGGCGTGAGACGTGTTCACGCCTTGCCCTCGTGGCGACATAAAGATGCTGCGGTAAATGCTAAAGTTTTGTGCGTCGTCGGCCGATCATGTGATAAGACGACCCGAATCACGCCTATTCAGCCGCTGCGCGCGGGCCCGGCGTGGTAGAAATGGCATCCAGAACGAGAGAGGCATCATGGCTAGCATAGCGTCCCTGGGTATCGGCTCCGGCCTGGATCTGAACGGGCTGCTTGGCGATCTCGAAAAAGCCGAGAACAAGCGGCTCGAACCGATCGCTGCGCAGCAGAGCAGCTACAAGACCAAGCTGTCGGCTTTCGGCAAGCTGGAGAGCTCGCTGAATGCGCTGCGCGATGCGGCCGGCAAGCTCGGCGATCCGGCCACCTTCACCGCCGTCGGCAGCGAGGTGACCGGCAGCGCGATGAGCGTCTCCACGGGCAAGGGCGCCGAGGCGGGTCGTTATCAGATCGAGGTGTCGCAGCTGGCCCAGGCGCAGTCTTCTGCCTCCAAGGGGTTCTCCAGCAAGGCCGATGATCTGGGCATCAGCGGTACCCTGAGCTTCAGCGTCGGCGGCGGCGACCAGATCGATGTGGACTACGCCAGCGGCGATTCGCTGAGTGACATTCGCGATGCCATCAACGCCAAGGATGCCGGTGCCAATGCCTCTATCATCAATGACGGCAGCGGCTATCGGTTGGTGATGACTTCCAGCGAAACCGGCACCGATGCCGAGATCGCCTTTTCCAGCGACAACGACTTCAGCTTCGAGACCAAGGTGGCGGCTCAGGACGCCAAGCTCAAGGTCAACGGTATCGATATCGTCAGCCAGACGAACACTGTCGAGGAAGCCATTCAGGGCGTGACGCTCAAACTCGACGCCACGACCGACACTGCGGCCACCCTGACGGTGTCCAAGGATACCGAGGCGATGAGCGCGTCGGTCAAGGCGTTCGTCGATGCTTACAACGCGGTTCAAAAGACCGCCGATGCGCTCACGGGGTACAACGCGGACACCGATACGGCTGGCCTGCTGCTGGGCGATTCCACCATGCGCTCGATCGAGTCGCGCCTGCGTGGTGCGCTGAGCACGCCGAACGATGATGGCGGCAGCTACCGTCTGCTCTCGAATATGGGCATCGAGCGCCAGCTCGATGGCACGTTGAAGATCGATAGTGACAAGTTCGACAAGGCGTTGAGTGACGATACCGCCGGCGTCAGCCAGTTCTTCTCCGGTGCCGACGGCGAGAGCGGTTTTATTGGCAACTTCGACAAGGCCCTGGGGACGATTCTCGACAGCGGCGGCTCGCTGGAAGCAGCGACCGACGGCATCGACTCCACGCTGGCGAGCCTCAAGGATCGCTATTCACGCATGCAGGATTCGATCTCCGGCACTATCGACCGCTATCGCAAGCAGTTCAGCCAGCTCGATTCACTGGTGTCGCAGATGAATTCCATGAGCAGTTATCTGAGCCAGCAGTTCAGCGCGCTCAGCGCACAAACCAAGTAGTGACAGGTGCCTAGCATGATGATGACCAACCGACGGGGCGCAGGTGCCTACGCGAGGGTAGGGGTGGAGTCGGCGGTGATGTCCGCCGATCCGCACCAGCTCATCGTGATGCTGTTCGATGGCGCCCAAGCCGCCATCAGCAGTGCCCAGCTGCACTTGCAGGACGGCAACCGCGCAGCCAAGGGCGCGGCGATCTCCAAGGCGATCGATATCGTCAACAACGGCCTGGCTGCGGCCCTCGATCTCGAGAAAGGGGGCGAGATAGCGGCCAACCTGGCACGCCTCTACGATTACGTATCGCGTCTACTGTTGCAGGCGAACCTGCGCGACGACGCCGCGCCGCTGACCCAGGCGGCGGCGATCCTCGATGATCTCGGCTCGGGCTGGCGCGAGCTGCGTGCTGCCGGAGCTGCCCCGTGAGCGGAGGAGATCGAATGGCCCACGAGTCCGTGGTCGCGCGCTACCGCGAGCTGCTGGAAGTCTCGAATACGATGCTGGGCTATGCCCGGTCCCAGGACTGGGAGTCCTTGATCCAGCAGGAAGCGCGCTACGCGGTCGAGCTGGATCGGGTGCGCTTGATCGGCGATCCGGGCTCGCTGAGCGAGAGCGAACGTCAGGTTCAGCTCCAGTTGCTCGAGCAGATACTGACCCAAGATGCCGAGACGCGGCGCCTACTGGATGCTCGCCGCGACGAGCTGGCACAGATGATCGGCAACTCCCGGCGCCAGCAGGCCGTGGGGCAGGCCTACCAGGGTGGGCAGGGCGGTATCGCCACGCGCCTTCGTTTCAATTCGCCTGACGGCAGCATGTGAGCGGGATTACCCCGATTCTGGACACCCTGCTGCACCAGGTGCTGGGCAAACGGGTGGATGTTCCCGTACTCCGGGACCAGCCGACACCGATCTCGCCCAAAGCCTCTTCCGATGCAATACAGCCTGCCCGCAGCGACTCGCGCCTGCATGGTGAAAGCCATTCGAGACTGACCGCGGCAGAGGGCGAGCTGGCGCGCCCGACCACGGGCCGTCAGGCGCCACTCGCATCGGAGCGAGCGGCGCCGCTGGCCTCGGCTCAGACCTCCTTGAGCCGCGCCGCGGTGGAGATATCTCAACTGCTGGCACGCCATCCGGTGGCGCAGAGTTCTGCCATCACGTCCACCGCGGCCCTGCTGTCGGCGCGCAACCCCAGCGCCGAGGCGGCAGCCAGCGCGTTGGCCAACAGTATCAGCGGCAGCGGCGTGTTCTATGAGTCTCATCTGTCGCGCTGGCTGCAAGGCAACTATCCGCTGGCGAAGCTGTGGCAGGAGCCACAAGCCTGGATGGGTCTCAGCTTCCGCCCCAGCGCTCAGCCCCAGGCTGCCTTGTCGCCGCTGCTGTCGGCGTGGCGCTCACTGTTACTGGAGCGCCCGGGGGCCTCGTCGTCTGGTTCGCCCCCGCGCAGTGATGGAAACGTGGGAAGTGCCGCTTCTACGGCCAGCATCGCGCCGCGAGCTGGTATGCCTGCGCCTTCGTCCAGTGCTGCATCCAGTGCCCCTGCCGGCTCGTATAGAGCGGATGGCACGCCGGTCGCAGCGCGGCCGGCTGCCGGTGTGACAGCTGCGCCGCCACTAGGTGGCGGGCAATCAACCGCGGTTGACGATGCGGTATCGCCAAGGCAGGTGCATCAGCTGGCGCATCAGCCGCCCGAGCATTTGCAGTCGCTGGTGCGCCATCAGCTCGAGCTGATGGCGTCGCCGACACTGCGCTGGGAAGGACAGTTGCTGCCGGGCATGCCGATGTTCTTCATGCTCACGGAGGTGCCTTATCGGGATTCTCACGATGAGTCGGAGGGTTCCGGCGAGCGTGAACGGGCACAGCGTCAGTGGCGTGGTGAGATCCGTCTGACGCTGCCGCGGTTGGGCGAGATCGAGGTCGAGCTGGAGAGTGTCACCGCCGATCACTGGCGCGTCGTTATTGGTGCGAGCGATGTGCAGGCGCAACAGCGCATCGTCGAGGCGTTGCCGGCGCTGCGCGAGCAGCTGAACGCACGGCAGCTGCGCGTCGATCTCGACATGGCCGAGGAGAAGTTGGCATGAGCGACAGCGATGCGCGCAAACGTGCCGTTGCCCTGGCCTACTCGGGCGAACGTCACGATGCGCCAAGGGTGGTCGCCAAGGGGTATGGCGACGTGGCCGAACGCATCATTGCCTCGGCCAGCGCCGCAGGCATCTTCGTGCACGATGCGCCCGAGCTGGTGGCCCTGCTGATGCAGGTCGACCTCGACGAGCGCATCCCGGAGTCGCTCTACCAGGTGGTCGCAGAGCTCTTGGTGTGGATTGCCCAGGTCGATGGCACCGCCCTGACGGCTGAAGTCCGTTAGATCTGGGTGTATCCGCGGGCTTGGCACTCGATTGGCGGCTCATCATTTTGTAACGTGAGAGTGCTAATCTCCACTAAACATCTAGAACAATCAGCCACTTCCGGCAGGAAATAGGGTGCTTGCACCACAAAAAGCGTTACTCTAAGAAAAATTTAGTAACAAAGGTTGATTTTTTTCATCCAAAAGTTGCACACTATATCCATCACAAAGATCTGATGTAAGCATGATCGGCTTACAAGCAGGCGGAGCGCCTGGTGTACGGGCGCCAACAAAAAACCCACACGCAGGGACCCCAGGCATGCACAAGAACGGCTATCTCGAAGACATCCAAGACCTCAATCTGTCTTATCTGCTTTTAGTTCAGCGGCTTCTGAATGAAGACCGCGAGACTGCCATGTTTCGCTTGAATCTCGATGCCGAGATGGCCGATGCCATTGCCGGACTATCGATCAAGCAGTTGACTCAGCTCTCGCGAACCAATCAGCTGCTGTGCCACCTGCGCTTCTCCGACGCGCGCCAGCTCGATCTGCTGCTCAACAATCCGCGCGCCCAGGGGCTCAGCCAGACCCATGCCGCGCTGCTGATGGCGGGAGCCAATCGTATTGCGCTGCCATCATCCCAGGAGGGCTGAGTCATGAGTGACAAGAGCCTGGTGGGGGAGATGCTGCAGGTTCAACTGGCCATCGAGCTGATCGAGCTGGGCGCTCGTCTGCAGGTGCTCGAGACCGAGACTGCACTGAGCCGTGGCCGGCTCATCAAGCTGTACAAGGAAGTCAAGGGGATGTCGCCGCCCAAGGGGATGCTGCCGTTCTCTGCTGACTGGTTCGTGACCTGGCTGCCCAATGTCCACTCGTCACTGTTCTACAACATCTATCGCCGTCTCAACGAAGAGCTCGGCTGCGAGCGCATGAGCGCTTTCGTCAAGGCTTACCGCCTCTACCTCGAGCAGGTGCAGCTGGATCAGGCAGAGCCTACCCTCGGATTGACCCGCGCCTGGACCCTGGTGCGCTTCTTCGAGAGCGATCTGCTCCAGCTCTCGCGCTGCCAGAGCTGTGGCGGCGACTTCGTCGCTCACGCCCACAGCCCGACGCGTGACTACGTCTGCGGTATCTGTCAGCCGCCTTCGCGGGCTGGCAAGACGCGCAAGGCCAAGCGAGGTATCGGCAGCGAGGAGCCCGCCGGCGATACCGAGCAAGTGCAGCCGCTGCGCCGCGTCGCTTCGCGCTGAGCGGATGAGTGTGACCTAGGACGGACCCCTTCGGGGGTCCGTTTTGCGTTTCGGGGGCGCGTGTCTGTGCGCCAGGGTTATGCGCTTTTCTGTCCCGCTCACCCTCAAGTGGGCCCGGGCCTCTGCCGATAGAAAAGGCAGATTCGCCATGTATCATCCCCAGGAGCGTGCCTCGTGTTGATTTTAATCGGTTACATCGTCGTCATCGGTAGCGTCTTCGGAGGCTATGCGGCGATCGGCGGCCACCTGGGCGCGCTGATACAGCCCTTCGAGTTCGTGATGATCGGCGGTGCCGCGATCGGTGCCTTCATCTGTGCCAACAACGGCAAGGCGATCAAGGCGACGCTGAAGTCGTTCTCCAAGCTCAAGCGCACCAAGCGCTACAACAAGATGATGTACATGGAGCTGATGGCGCTCCAGTACCGCCTGCTGACCAAGGCCCGTCGCGATGGCATGCTGGCGATCGAGCGCGACATCGATTCGCCTCAGGAGAGCGCGATCTTCGCCGACTACCCCAAGATCCTCTCCGACCCCATGATCATGGCGTTTTTGACTGACTATCTGCGGCTGATGGTCAGCGGCAACATGGACCCGTTCGAAATCGACGCCCTGATGGAGCACGAGATCGAGACTTTCCAGCACGAGGCCGAGGTGCCGGCGCATTCTCTGTCTGCGGTCGGCGATGGCTTACCCGCCTTCGGTATTGTGGCCGCAGTCATGGGCGTGGTTCATGCGCTGGGTTCCGCCGACCAGGGCGCGGCGGTGATGGGGCAGATGATCGCCCAGGCGCTGGTGGGGACCTTTGCCGGCATTCTCATGGCGTATGGTTTCGTCACCCCGGTGGCTCACCATCTCAATCTCCAGGTCGGTGAAGCGACCAAGATGCTGCAGTGCATTCGGGTGACGCTGATGGCCAGTCTCAACGGCTTGGCGCCGCAGCTGGCGGTGGAGTTCGGGCGCAAGGCGCTGTTCACGGCGGTACGGCCGTCGTTCAGTGAGCTCGAGGAGCATGTGCGCTCGAGCGGGCAGACTCTGCGAGGCACCGGGACGGACAACTCATGAGTGCGGGAGGAGACCGGCGGCCGATCATCGTCAAGCGCAAGCGGATCCAGAAGGGTGGGCATCACGGTGGCTCCTGGAAGATCGCTTACGCTGACTTCATGACTGCGCTGATGGCGCTGTTCCTGGTGCTATGGATTCTCTCGACTGTCAACGAAAGCGAACTCAAGAGTATCGCTGAATACTTTCGCACACCGCTGGCGGTGGCATTGACCAATGGCGACAAGAGTAGTGCCAGCACCAGCGCCATACCCGGCGGCGGCCCCGACCCCTCTGCCAGTAAAGGCGAAGTGCATCGCATCGATATGCGCCAGCAGACGCGCCCCAGCGACGAGCAGCGCATGCTACGTGCCCTGCGTGATCGCCTGAGCAGTGTGATTCGCAATGACCCCCAGTTACGCCAGCTGCAGTCGCAGCTGCGCATGGACTTCTCTCCCGAAGGACTGCGCGTGCAGATCGTCGATAGCGATCAGCGGCCGATGTTCGAGCTCGGCAGCGATCGGCTGGAGCCCTACATGGTCAAGATCCTGCACAAGATCGCGCCGGTGCTCAACGAGATGCCCAACCTGATCAGTATCAGCGGACATACCGATGCGCTGCCCTATGCCGGGGGCGAAAAAGGCTACAGCAACTGGGAGCTCTCCGCCGACCGTGCCAACGCCTCACGGCGTGAGCTGATCGCCGGCGGGCTGTCGCCCGACAAGCTGCTGCGCGTTGCCGGCATGGGCTCGCGCGTCACCCTGCCGGGCACCGACCCGACTGACGCCGTCAACCGTCGCATCAGCATCGTCGTACTCGATAACCGTGCCTCACGGGCGATCGAGCAGCGCGACGAGTCGGCGTTGCCCAACCCGCTCGATGAGCAGGGACGGCCTGACGCTGGCGGCGAGATTCCGACGCCGGCAATCGCCGTGCCGGGTGACGACGCGACGCCCGCAGTGCCGAGATCACCGGATGGCCAGACGCCAGCAGTGCCGGCTACCACCGGCGTGCCGGGTAACGATGCGGCACCTGCGGTGCCAACACCATCAGGTGACCAGGCGGCCACGCCGGGGGGGCAGACGCCCGCCGCACCGGCTGCTACCGCCACGCCGGCAGGTGGCGCCCAGTCCTGATAGGCGGATAGGCGGATAGGCGGCCGCGGTTTCTGTGCGTGAGCGGCTGTCGGTCCTGTCCCGAGGCATCCGGGCTAGGGCATCGAGAGGGCCCGCGGGTCCCGATATTGGACTCGCTGCCGGCCGATCGGTCGCGTGGCGGGCGCCATGTCTGACTCCATTCCCTCCCGTGCCAAGTCTTTCGTCCGTCGGGTGGCCCGCAGAGACGGGTATTTAACGCCAACACCTAAACAATCCGCATGCGCTGCCGATAGTGCCAGGTAACGACGCTGTTCAGCGCACGGGTTGCCATGAACGGGCGTTGGTGCAAGCGGTTAGGCCGTGCCGAGTTCGCTATCGTGCCAGCATTATCAATGGCTTGGGTGCTTCATAATGGACATAAGTGATTTTTACGACACGTTCTTCGAAGAGGCCGAGGAGCTTCTGGCGGATATGGAACGCCTGCTGCTCGAGTTGGACGTGGACGATCCCGATGTCGAGGATCTCAACGCCATCTTCCGGGCCGCGCACTCCATCAAGGGCGGCGCAGGCACGTTCGGCTTCACGGTGCTCCAGGAGACGACGCACATCCTGGAAAACCTGCTCGACTATACCCGGCGTGGCGAATTGACCCTGCGGCGCGACATCGTCGACACGTTCCTGGAAACCAAAGACATGCTTCACGATCAACTGGATGCCTATCGCAACGGCAATGAACCCGACGCCGAGGCGTTCGAGCGCATCTGCCGTATCCTCCAGCAGATCGCGCAGGACGAGCTGGGTCTGCGCAACGCCGTTTCCGCGGCGGCGGAAACGGCGGCTGCCGCGCCGGCTCCTGTCGCGGAACCCGAGCCCGAGCCTCTGCCCGAGGTCAAATCTACGGCCCCCGATGCTAGTGAATCGGCGGCTTCAGGGGCGCGTCAGCTCACCATCACGCTGCTTGGGGTGAGTGCCAAGGATCGCGAACTGCTGGTCGATGAACTCAAGCACTTCGGTGATATCGGCGCTCAATCCGGTGACGAGACGCGCTTTCAGGTCATTCTCGAGAGCGCTGAATCCCAGAGCGATATCGAGGCGGTGCTGTGCTTCATCATCGAGCCCGAGCAACTCCAGATCGAGACGGCTGCCGCCGGCGCTGCCGATGTCGACTCTGCGGCTGCCGCGCCGGGTCAGGCCAGTGCGGCCGCGGATAGTGCTGGAGATAGCGCGGGAGACAGTGCTGAGGAAGGCGGTGGTGAACGCGCCGGGGAAAGTACCGGAGGCAGTGCTACTACCACGCCTGCCGCCAAGCCGCCCGCTGCAAGTGGCGCCAAGGCCAAGGCGGCGGCCAAGGCCAAATCCAAGGGCGGCGAATCCGGCACCATTCGGGTGCCCGTCGATAAGGTCGATCAGATCATCAATCTGGTGGGCGAGCTGATCATCACTCAGTCGATGCTCGAACAGACCGCCAACGACATGGATATCGTCTCCCACGGCCCGCTGGTCAACGGCATGAATCTGCTTCAGCGCAACGCGCGCGATCTGCAGGAAGCGGTGATGTCGGTGCGCATGATGCCGATGGACTATGTCTTCAGCCGCTTTCCGCGACTGGTGCGCGATCTGGCCGACAAGCTGGGCAAGGACGTCGAGCTGGTCACCGAGGGTAAATCGACCGAGCTCGACAAGAGCCTGATCGAGCGCATCATCGATCCGCTCACGCACCTGGTGCGCAACAGTCTCGACCATGGTCTCGAATCGCCGGACAAGCGTGAGGCCGCGGGCAAGTCGCCCACCGGTCGGCTGACGCTTTCGGCTCAGCATCAGGGCGGTAACATCCTGATCGAGGTGATCGACGACGGTGCCGGGCTCAGCCGTGACAGGATCCTGGCCAAGGCGCGCGCCAACGGCCTGACCATTCCCGATAACATCAGTGACGACGACGTCTGGCAGATGATCTTCGCGCCGGGCTTCTCTACCGCCGAGCAGGTCAGCGACGTCTCCGGTCGCGGTGTGGGCATGGATGTGGTCAAGCGCAACATCCAGGAAATGGGTGGTCACGTCGAGATCATGAGCCAGCCGGGCAAGGGCACCAACACGCGCATCGTGCTGCCGCTGACGCTCGCCATCCTCGACGGCATGTCGATCCGCTGTGGCGAAGAGACCTTTTTGCTGCCGCTCAACGCCGTGCTCGAATCGCTGCAGCCGCTGGCCGAGGACATCTACTCGATGGCCGGCGATGATCAGGTGCTCAAGGTACGCGACGAGTATCTGCCCATCATCACGCTACACCATGCGCTCGACATCCCGGGTGCCAAGACCACGGTGACCGAAGCGATCGCCGTGATCGTGCAGGGTGAGGGTCGCCGCTATGCGCTGCTGGTCGATGACCTGATCGGTCAGCAGCAGGTCGTGGTGAAGAACCTGGAAACCAACTATCGCCGGGTGCCGGGTATCTCCGCGGCGACCATTCTGGGTGACGGCAGCGTCGCCCTGATTCTCGATATCGCCGACTTGCATCGCCTCGATCGGCGCAAGTCCCAGCAGCGCCATCAGGCGAAACACCATCATTCAGTGGAGGTACAGCCAGCATGACAGCACAAGCGAGCGTGGCGGCCATCGTCAGCGAGGCAGCCAGTAACGAATATCTGGTCTTCTCCCTGGGCGATGAGGAATATGCGGTCGACATCCTCAAGGTCCAGGAGATCCGCGGCTATGAGAACGTCACCCGGATCGCCAACGTGCCCGAGTTCATCAAGGGCGTGACCAATCTGCGTGGCGTGATCGTGCCGATCATCGATCTGCGCCTGAAATTCCATCTCGAGAACGTCGAGTATGGTGGTCAGACCGTGGTCATCGTGGTCAACGTGGCCGATCGCATCGTGGGTATCGTGGTCGACGGCGTCTCCGACGTCATGAGCCTCACGCCGGATCAGATCAAACCGGCCCCCGAGTTCGGCGTCACGCTCTCTTCCGACTACTTGAACGGGATCGGCAGCCTCGACGATCGGATGCTGGTCCTGGTGGACATCGAGAAGTTGCTGACTCACGAAGAGATGCAACTGGTCGACCGCACCGCCACGCAGGGTTGAGCTATCGCCAGCGCCATGCAGATCAAGACCGCAGCTTCGGCTGCGGTCTTGCGTTTAGAGTCCCCGATTATCGATGTCGTCGCTCTCGACACGTGGCGGCGGTGGGCGGGTCAGGCCAATCGAGGCAGCCAGCGGCGCGATGGGGGCGTCAGGGGAGGCGAATCAGGGACGATGCAGGTGGCGGTCCAGTCAGGCCACGTCGATGACAGACCATGGAAGGTTTAAGACAACGCTGTATTAGCCGATATATCTCAAGTCATCGATTCTGCAGGCGGCCTCGGGAATCAGGTTACCGCCGGCGCAGACATCGTTTAGCGGCTCTCGCCAACTTCCAGGAATGTAATGACATGTTGAACCTTCGTGATTGGACCATGCGCCGCAAGCTGTGGGCGACTCTGATTCTGATGTGGGTCGGATTGATCATGGTCGCCGGATGGTCGCTCTACTCCATGCGTGCCAATCTGTTCGAACAGCGAACCCAGAGTCTCGAGTACTTCATCGGTAGCGCCAAGCAGCTGGTCGACAGCTACGTCGATCAGGCGCAGCAGGGCAAACTGAGCGAGCAGGAGGCCAAGCAGCGCGCCATTGCCGACCTTTCTCATCTCAGTTTCGGTGCCGATGGCTATCTGTTCGTCTTCGATTCCAAGCTCGATATCGTCTATCACCCGCGCCGTGATGCGGGTAGCAGCATGCGTGATTATCAGGACCCCAACGGCAACTATCTGTATCGCGACATGCTCGCCGCAGGGCAGCAGCCGGGCGGTGGCCTTGTGCGCTACGTGTCGCGGCGCAGCGGCGGCGACAAGATGTTCGACAAGTTGAGCTATGTCATGCGCGTCCCGGCGTGGGACTGGCAGATCGCCACCGGGGTCTACGTCGATGATATCGACGCCATCATCATGCGTGGCCTGCTGGTCTACCTGGGGCTGGTCCTGGCCATCGGCGGGGTGCTGTCGCTGATCATGGTCTGGGTCATTCGCAATGTGCTGTCGCGCCTGGGTGGCGACCCGGGGCATGCCCGGGAGCGCGTTCAGCGCATCGCGGGCGGTGACTTCACGCAGCCCCTGGTGCTCAAGTCCGGCGACGACAGCAGCCTGTTGCACGCCATCGAGGGCATGCGCCAGCGGCTCAACGAGACCTTCGCCGAGGTTCGGGCCGGGGCCGAATGGGTCAACGTGGGCGCCGGGCAGATCGCCAGCGGTAACCAGGATCTGGCGGTGCGCACCGATCAGCAGTCGGCGGCGATCGTCGAGACCGCCTCGAGCATGGAGCAGTTGACCCAGACCGTGCGTCACAACGCCGACAATGCCGATGCCGCGACCCAGGCCGCGGCGCAGACCCGGAGCCGGGCCGAGCAGGGCGGCAGCATGATGCACGAGGTCGAATCGACCATGGCCAAGATCCAGGACAGCTCGCGCCGCATGGCCGAGATCGTCGACATGATCGACAACATCGCTTTTCAGACCAATATCCTGGCGCTCAACGCCTCGGTCGAGGCGGCGCGTGCGGGTAGCGCGGGCCGCGGCTTTGCCGTGGTCGCCGAGGAGGTACGTAACCTGGCCAGCCGCAGTGCCGACGCCTCGCGCGAGATCCGCGGACTGATCGGCACCGCCGGCGAGCAAGTGGAGACCGGGGTCGATCTGGTCGGCAAGGTCGGCGCGGCGATGGAGGAGATCGTGGCCTCGGTATCCAGTGTCAGCGGCCTGATGGACGAGATCGCGGGCGCCTCGCGCGAGCAGCGCACCGGGATCGAGCAGGTCAACCAGGCGATCTCCGAGCTCGATCAGGTCACCGGTCAGAACGCCAGTCTGGTACAGCAGACGGCCAGTGCTTCGCAGTCCCTGGTCGAGCAGGCCAAGCGCCTCGAGGCGGCGCTCGAGCAGTATCGGGTGCAGGCCTCCGATACCGCTGGCAGCACTGCCCATGTCGAGCCTCGGACCGCGGCGCGGCCGAGGCTGGCGGCCACGACGGCCTGAGGCCGGGCGCCGCCGTCGAGACTAAAGTTCGGGCCCGACACGCCGATAGCTAGAGCAACTAATAAAACGGCTCCGGGGAGCCAAGTCTTCCGCGAAGCCATGACAATGCCAGGGAAACTGCCATGCGAAACAACCAACCCGTGATTGACCGGGAAGTCCCGCTGGACGACGACGCCTATTTGATTTCGCGCACCGACCTCGATAGCCGGATCACCTATGCCAATCCGGCTTTCGTCAGCGTCAGTGGCTTCAGCTATGAAGAGCTGCTGGGGGCGCCACACAATATCGTGCGCCATCCCGATATGCCGCCGGCGGCCTTCGCCGATCTGTGGCAGACGCTGAAGCAGGGCAAGGCCTGGACCGGGGTGATCAAGAACCGCTGCAAGGACGGCAGTTTTTACTGGGTACAGTCGACGGTGACGCCGATCATCGACGGCGAGGAAGTGGTTGGTTATACCTCTGTGCGCATCAAACCCAGCGCCGAGGAGCGCAAGCTCGCCGAGGCCGTCTATCCGCGCATGCTTGCCGGCCGCGGCCGCGGTTATCGCCTGCAGCAGGGGCGTCTGCAGCGGCGTGGTGTGGTCGCGGCCATTGGACGTTTCAATCTGGGGTCGCTCAAGGGTCGTTTGATCGCGATGATGGTGTTTGCGCTCTTGATCCTGGGGGCCAGCGGCGGGCTTGCGGTCTACGCGCTCAACGCCAGCGGTGAGCGCTTGCAGTCCCTCGCCGAGGAGGGCATGGGCGATCTGGCGCGCCTGCAGAAGATCGATCAGTTGATGTCGAAGGGGCGCGATCTGGTGTCGAAGCCGGTCAGTAACCCCATGGCCGCCGATCTGGCTCCGGTAAAGACCCAGGTCGATGCCTTGACCGGCGAATTGCAATCCACCTGGCAGGCCTACTATGAAGGTCGCCCGGAGAATCAGTCAGCGGCTGCCGAGACGTTCGCCGCCGACCTCCAGCGCTATCAGGAGCAGGGGCTGGGGGCGGTGATGAAAGCGTTGGAAAGCGGCGACTTCTATCAGTCCTACGTTGCCTTCAACGACGTCCTGCAGGCGGACAGTGACAAGACCAGTGCCGATCTCAATGCGCTGGTGGATGCCAAACGCCGTAACGCTCAGGAGATGGTGGTTGCCGCTAATTCGGCTCAGCACCGTGCGCTGATGGTGTTGGTTGGACTGTTGCTGGTCGGTGCCGTGGTGCTGCTGGTGATCGGCGCGACCACGATCCGCGCGGCGCTCAAGCCGGTGCGCGAAGCGCTCGACTTCACCCGGCAGATCGCTTCCGGCAACCTCGGTGCGGAGCTCAACCAGCGGCGCAAGGACGAGTTGGGGCAACTGATCGTCGCGCTCAATGGCATGCGCCAGAGCCTGGGCACCATCGTTGGTGATGTCGATGCCAACGTGGCGGTAGTGCGCCCGGCAACCCAGGACATCGCCCAGGGCAACGAGGACCTGTCCACGCGTACCGAGCAGCAGGCCGCCTCCCTGGCGCAGACCGCGAGCAGCATGGAGCAGATGACCGCGACGGTGAAGCAGAACGCCGACAACGCGCGCCAGGCGAGCCAGCTAGCGGGTGGCGCGACCGATACGGTCAGACGCAGCGGCGAGGTCATGGGGCAGGTGGTCGATACCATGGGACGCATCACCGACAGCTCGCGCAAGGTCGCGGATATCGTCGGCTTGATCGATTCGATCGCCTTCCAGACCAATATCCTGGCGCTCAACGCCTCGGTCGAGGCGGCGCGAGCGGGTGAGCAGGGGCGCGGATTCGCGGTGGTGGCTGGCGAGGTGCGCAGTCTGGCCAGTCGCAGCGCCGATGCGGCCAAGGAGATTCGTAACCTGATCGATAGCTCGACGCAGGAAGTGGGGCACGGCGCGGATCTGGTGCGTGAGGCCGAGGGCGCGATCGGAGAGGTCGTCGACGCGGTGACCCGGGTCAACGACATCATCAGTGAGATTTCGGCCGCTTCCGAAGAGCAGACCAGCGGCATTCAGCAGATCAGTCAGGCGGTGGCACAGATGGACGAGGTGACCCAGCAGAACGCCCAGCGCGTGCAGACCAGCGCCGCGTCCGCGGTCGAGCTGCGCACCAGCGTCGACAGCCTGGCTCGCTCCATTGCGGTGTTCCGGCTTGCCGGAAGTGGCAAAGAGCGCGTGCCCGGCGGTGGCCAAGAGCCGCGCCTGGCGTCCACCCCGGCAACGTCGAAACGGGCTGCCCCGGCATTGGTATCGAACGACAAGTCCCGGGCACGCCCGGCCAGCGGTAACGATACAGGGGAGTGGGAGGCATTTTGAAAAACGATCAGACCATGTTTGCTGCTGCCAATTCGGAAGCAGCCGATGCCCCGGCGAGCTTCTCTCGCGATCTCGATTTCACCGTGCGCGACTTCGAGCGGGTGCGGGCGTTGATCTATCGGCGCGCGGGTATCGTCATGGCCGACAATAAGCGCGAGATGGTCTATAGCCGTCTGGCCAAGCGCCTGCGGCTACATGGCATGACGCGCTTCGGTGACTACCTGGCGCACCTCGACGCACGCCCGGAATCCGACGAGTGGGAGGCGTTCACCAACGCCTTGACCACCAACCTCACCGCGTTCTTTCGCGAGGCCCACCATTTCCCGGTGCTGGCGGAGGAGATCAAGCGCCGTGGTCCGAGCATCAAGATCTGGTGCGCCGGCGCGTCCACCGGTGAGGAGCCCTATTCGTTGGCGATGACCGTGCAGGAGGCGCTGGGTTCGGCGGCTTCCCAGGTCAAGATCCTGGCCACCGACATCGATACCGAAGCGCTGAATACCGCGCGCCAGGGGATCTACCCGCTGGAAGCGGTCGAGAAACTCGGTGAGACGCGCTGCCGACGCTTCTTCCAGCGCGGCAGCGGCGCGCGCGCGGGCAAGGCGCGGGTGCGGCCGGAGCTGGCGTCGATGATCGATTTCCGCACGCTCAACCTGGTCACCGACAAGTGGTCGTTGAACGCGCCTTTCGACATCATTTTCTGTCGTAACGTGATGATCTATTTCGACAAGGAGACGCAGTCGGCGATCCTGCGCCGCTTCGCCTCGCAGATGAAGCCGGATGGCCTGCTGTTTGCCGGTCACTCCGAGAACTTTTCGTTTCTGAACCAGACGTTCCGCCTGCGCGGTCAGACCATCTACACGCTGGCGGCGAATGCCGTCGCCGGCGCCGCGCGAGGAGGGCGCCCAGCATGAAACCCCGGATCAAGGTACTGTGCGTCGACGATTCGGCGCTGATTCGCGATCTGATGACCAAGATCATCGAGTCGCAGCCGGACATGGAGGTCGTGGCCACCGCGCCCGATCCGCTGGTGGCGCGGGATCTGATCAAGCGTCACAACCCGGATGTGCTGACCCTGGACGTCGAAATGCCGCGCATGGATGGACTCGACTTCCTCGAACGCCTGATGCGCCTGCGCCCCATGCCGGTGCTGATGGTCTCCTCGTTGACCCAGCGCGGCTCGGAGATCACCCTGCGTGCGCTGGAGCTGGGAGCGGTCGATTTCGTTGCCAAGCCCGAGGTAGGCATTCGTGAAGGCATGCTCGAGTATGCCGGCATGATCGCCGACAAGATCCGCGCCGCGGCGCAGGCGCGGCCGCGTCGCCAGCCCGAGACCTCGGCACCGGCGGTGCCGCGTGAGGCGCTCAAGGCACCGATGCTGTCGAGCGAGAAGCTGATCATCATCGGCGCCTCCACCGGGGGCACCGAGGCGATTCGCCAGGTGCTCGAACCGCTGCCCGCCAACAGCCCGGCGATCCTGGTGACTCAGCACATGCCGAGTGGTTTCACGCGCTCGTTCGCCGAGCGCCTCGACCGCCTGTGCCGGGTTACGGTCAAGGAGGCCGAGCAAGGTGAAAGGGTGTTGCCGGGGCATGTCTATATCGCTCCTGGCGATTGGCACATGCGCCTGGCACGCTCCGGGGCCAACTATGTGATCGCACTGGACGATACCGCGCCGGTCAATCGCCATCGCCCCTCGGTCGACGTCCTGTTCGACTCGGCGGCCAGCTGCGCCGGCCGCAACGCGCTCGGGGTGATTCTCACCGGCATGGGCAAGGATGGCGCCGCCGGGCTGCTCAAGATGCGCCAGGCGGGATCGCACACCGTGGCCCAGGACGAAGCCAGCTGCGTGGTGTTCGGTATGCCCAAGGAAGCGATCGCCCTGGGCGGTGCCGAAGAGATCGTGTCGCTGCCGGATATCGCGCGCCATCTGGTACAGCAGATGCACGCCTCCGGTCGCGCACAGCGGGTTTAAAGCTGACGACGCGATTGCCGATAATCAGGGCAATCGCTCGCGTATTGACAAGGATTGAGGAAAGACGATGGCTGACAAGAACATGAGCATTCTGGTCGTGGATGACTTCCCGACCATGCGCCGAATCGTGCGCAGCCTGCTCAAGGAGCTCGGGTTCGAGAATGTCGAAGAGGCGGAAGATGGCCAGGAAGCGCTGACCAAGCTGCGCGCCGGTGGCTTCGAATTCGTGGTCTCTGACTGGAACATGCCCAACCTGGACGGTCTCGAGATGCTCAAGGAGATCCGCCAGGATCCGGCGCTGTCGTCACTGCCGGTGCTGATGGTCACGGCGGAAGCCAAGAAAGAGAACATCATCGCCGCGGCCCAGGCCGGCGCCAACGGCTACGTCGTCAAGCCGTTCACGGCTGCCACGCTGGAAGAGAAGCTCAACAAAATTTTCGAAAAACTGGGCAAATGACGCCACAGGAGGGTAGATCATGAGCGGTGCCAACCCTCAGGAGACGGCGGCTCCCGACGACTTGATTCGTCGCATCGGCCACCTCACGCGCATGCTGCGCGACAACATGCGTGAGCTCGGCCTGGACAAGGAAGTCGAGCGTGCGGCCCAGGCGATTCCCGACGCCCGTGACCGCCTGAGCTATGTCGCCTCGATGACCGAGCAGGCCGCCGAGCGGGCGCTCAATGCCATCGACCAGGCGCAGCCGATCCAGAACTCGCTGGAGAGCGAAGCGCTGGCGCTGGACAAGCGCTGGGATGCCTGGTTCGCCGAGCCCAAGGAGCTCGACGAGGCCAAGGCGCTGGTCACCGATACCCGCAGCTACCTGCAGACGGTACCCAAGCAGACCAGCGCCACCAATGCGCAGCTGCTCGAGATCATGATGGCCCAGGACTTCCAGGATCTCACCGGTCAGGTGATCAAGAAGATGATGGACGTCATCCGCGAGATCGAGCAGCAGCTGCTGCAGGTGCTGATCGACAATGCCCCGGACAGCGCCGAGCGGCGCGAGCTCTCGGCGACCGTTGCGGCCAAGCAGTCGAACTCCTTGCTCAATGGCCCTCAGGTCAATCCGCAGGCCGCCGATGTGGTGAGCAACCAGGATCAGGTCGACGATCTGCTCGACAGCTTAGGCTTCTGAACCGACGCCGCGCCCCCATTGGGGGGCGCGTCAGCTTCCCCCGGCAGGCCGTTCTATCGCTAGCGTTTCGCCGGCCTGTGTCTCGCAGCTGAAATCTTGCAACTGACATCTCGCTGCTGACCTTCCATGCCCTTGCCCTGGACAGGGGCTCGGTCGCTCCGCGGTGCTCGCACGAGAAATAGCCGTCACTTGGCCGTGCTATTTCTGCCTTTGACTTTCCTCGCCGCCACGCAAAATGTCGTCCACGCGATGATGCGCCTCACCGTGGCGGAGTCCGCTTGGCCGAGCAGAACGACAGCGATCAGGAAAAGACCGAACCAGCGACACCTCGACGCCTGCAGAAGGCGCGCGAGGAGGGGCAGGTCGCACGCTCGCGCGAGCTTGCTACCTTCCTGCTGCTGGTCTGCGGTGTCGGCGGGCTGTGGCTGATGGGGCACAGCCTGTATGACGACCTGGGCATGGTGATGGAACAGTCGTTCATGTTCGATCGCGGCATGATCTTCGATACCTCGCGCACGCTCAGCCACGTCTGGACCCTGGGCCAGAGCACGCTGATCGTGCTGCTGCCGCTGTTTTTGCTGTTCGCGGTGGCGGCGGTGCTCGGGCACACGCTGCTCGGCGGCTGGCTGCTGTCGGCCAAGTCGATGGCGCCGCAGCTCAGCAAGCTCAACCCGCTCAAAGGGTTGAAGCGCATGTTCTCGACCCAGGCGCTGGCCGAGCTGGCCAAGGCGATCGCCAAGTCTGCGCTGGTGGGCGGGGTCGGCGTCTATTATCTGTGGTCGCACAAGGGCAACCTGCTCGGACTGATGGAATTGCCGATCCAGCAGGCGCTGGCCACGGCGATGCGTATTGCGGCGATTGGCTGTGGCTTGATCGTAGCCTCGATGATCGTGGTGATCCTGATCGACGTGCCCTATCAGATCTGGAGCCATCACAAGAAACTGCGTATGAGCCGCGAAGACATCCGCCAAGAGCACAAGGAGAGCGAGGGCGACCCCCACGTCAAGGGGCGCATACGCTCGCAGCAGCAGGCGATGGCGCGCCGGCGCATGATGAGCAAGGTACCCGCTGCCGACGTCATCGTCACCAACCCGACTCACTACGCCGTGGCGCTGAGCTACGAACAGGCGTCGATGGCGGCACCCAGAGTGGTGGCGAAGGGGGCCGACGCGGTCGCCGCGCGCATTCGCGAGCTGGGCGATGAGCATGGCATTCCGCGACTTGAGGCACCGCCGCTGGCACGGGCGCTCTACCACCACGTCGATCTCGACCACGAGATTCCGGCCGATCTGTATACCGCGGTCGCCGAGGTGCTGGCATGGGCGTTCCGGCTCAAACAGGTAGCGAGCGAGGGTGGCGAGACGCCGCCGACGCCGCACGATCTTCCCGTTCCGCCAAGTCTCGACGATCGCGGTGACGGTACCGATGCCCCCAAGGAGGGTGAATGAACGCGCTGACCCAGTGGTTTGGCCGGCAGCAGATGGCCGGCAACTCACAGTTGAAGCTGCTGGCCGGCCCGGTCCTGATCATTATGATTTTGAGTATGATGATCCTGCCGCTGCCGCCGTTTGCGCTCGATCTCTTCTTCACCTTCAATATCGCGCTCTCGATCATGGTGCTGCTGGTCAGCATGTTCACCGAGAAGCCGCTCGACTTTGCCGCCTTCCCAGCGGTGCTGCTGTTCTCGACCCTGCTGCGGCTGTCACTCAACGTGGCCTCGACCCGGGTGGTCCTCATGGACGGGCACGAAGGGGGAGACGCCGCAGGCAAGGTGATCGAGGCCTTCGGCGAATTCCTGATCGGCGGTAACTTCGCCGTGGGGCTGGTGGTGTTCCTGATTCTGGTGGTGATCAACTTCATGGTCATCACCAAGGGGGCCGGGCGTATCGCCGAGGTCGGCGCGCGCTTCACCCTGGATTCCATGCCCGGCAAGCAGATGGCGATCGACGCCGATCTCAACGCGGGTCTGATCGGCGAAGAGGACGCGCGTCGGCGGCGCAGCGAACTCAACCAGGAGTCCGAGTTCTACGGCTCCATGGATGGTGCCAGCAAGTTCGTGCGCGGTGATGCCATGGCCGGGCTCCTGATCATGGTGATCAACCTGATCGGCGGGCTGATGATCGGGATCGGCCAGCACGGCATGCCGTTCGCCGAAGCGGCCAAGACCTATACGCTGCTCACCGTGGGTGACGGCCTGGTGGCGCAGATCCCGGCGCTGGTCATCTCCACCGCGGCGGGTGTCACGGTCTCCCGCGTCAACACCGACCAGGACGTCGGTCAGCAGCTGCTCAGCCAGCTGTTCAACAATCCGCGGGTGATGTATCTCGCCGCCGGCGTGATGACGCTGCTCGGGGTCATCCCCGGCATGCCCAACCTGGTGTTCTTGCTGTTCGCGAGCGCCCTTGGCGGTCTCGGCTGGTGGCTGTCGCGCCAGAATCAGCAGCAAGCGGCGCAGCGGGTGGAGGAGAAGGCGCCAGCGGCGGTACAGGAAACCCCGGAGGCGAGTTGGGACGATGTGCAGCTGGTCGACACCCTGGGGCTCGAGGTCGGGCACCGGCTGATCCCGCTGGTCGATCAGCGCCAGCAGGGCGAGCTGCTGGGGCGGATCAAGAGCGTGCGCAAGAAGTTCGCTCAGGACGTCGGCTTTCTGCCCTCGGTGGTGCATATCCGTGACAACCTCGAGCTCAGCCCCAATACCTACGTGATCACCCTAAAAGGGGTCGAAATCGGGCGTGCCGAGGCCTTCCCCGGGCGCTGGCTGGCGATCGACCCGGGCCAGGTGTCCGGGGCGATCGAAGGCGTCGAGACCGAGGATCCGGCATTTGGTCTCAAGGCTTACTGGATCGATACCGCGCAGCGCGAGCGCGCACAGATCTATGGCTATACGGTGGTCGACGCCAGCACCGTGGTGGCGACCCATCTCAACCACCTGCTGCACGAGCACGCCGATGACATGCTGGGTCGCGCGGAGGTTCAGCAGCTGCTGGACAAGGTTTCCGAGCAGCAGAAATCGCTGGTCGAGGATGTGGTGCCCAAGCTCGTACCGCTCACCACGGTGCAGCGTATCCTGCAGAATCTGCTCGCCGAAGACGTACCGATCCGCGACATGCACACCATCCTCGACGTGCTCGCCGAATTCGCGCCGCAGCAAACCGACGCCAACGAGCTCACCGCGATCGTTCGCGTGGCGTTGGGTCGTGCCATCACCCAGCAGTGGTTCCCCGGGCACGAGCCGATGCACGTCATTGGTCTCGAGCCGCGCCTCGAGCAGGTGCTGACCCAGGCGCTCAATAACGGTGGGGCGCTCGAGCCGGGATTGGCCGATACCCTGATGAAGCAGGCCGCCGCCGCGGTCGAGCGCCAGCAGAGCCGTGATGAGCCCGCGGTGCTGGTGGTCCAGCACGGCCTGCGGGCGCTGCTGGCGCGTTTCCTGCGGCGCCAGATCAAGTCGCTGGTAGTGCTCTCCCAGGCGGAGATACCCGATGACCGCTCGCTGCGGGTCACCGCCACCATCGGTGGTAACGGCTGATGACTCGCGCGGCGCTGATGTCTCTGGCGCTGGTGATGTGCGCTACGCTGGGAACGAGTACCGCAGTGGCCGCGGCGGCTGGTTCCTGGGTTGGCGCGTTGCCGCGACAGGTGGTGGTGGCCAGTCAGCGCGCGCTGAGCAGCGATCCGGTCATGCCTCCAGAGCATCTCGGCCAGGCCAGCGTGACCCGCGTGGCCTGGCGTTTCGACGTCGAGGGCCCGGTGCAGGGGTTAGAGGCGCGGCTATGCCAGGCCGAACTCTGCGTGGCGCTGAAGGCGACCCATGGCAGCACCCGGCGCTTCGCCGGCCGGGATGCCGCGCAGCCGCTGCGGTTCGAGTTTCGTCTGCGTCCACAGAGTGGCTCGCGCGCGGTGATCAGCCATGGTCGGATCATGGTGGATTTCACGCGTAGCGCATCGTTGCCGGGCGGCAAAAAGGCAAAATAGCGTCCCCGAGCCCGGGAGTTTGACGGCTAGCGCTGGCCCCGGCGACGCATAATGGATCGACTGGCACCGCTTTTGCGTCGGGCCGGACGGGTTAATCACGAGGCGATGCGATGTATACCGTACAGGGCAAGATCGATCAGCGGGCAATGATCGAACAGTACATGCCGATGGTGAGGCGACACGCGCTCTCGCTGCAGGTCCGGCTGCCCGCGAGTGTCGAACTCGATGATCTGATCCAGGCTGGCATGGTGGGGCTGCTCGATGCCATGGGGCGCTACGACAACGCCCATGGGGCCAGCTTCTCTACTTACGCCAATCAGCGTATTCGCGGGGCGATGATCGACGAGCTGCGCAGCCGTGACTGGATGCCGCGCAGCGTGCGGCGTAATGCGCGGGCCCTCGATCAGGCGGTTGGACGTCTGGAACAGCGGCTCGGGCGCACGCCCGAAGAGCGCGAGATCGCCCAGGAGATGGGCATATCCCAGAACGAGTATCACCAGCTGCTGACGGACGCCAACAACGGCTTTCTGCTCGCCTACGATGAGAGCGACAGCGAGAATGGGGTGGGCGCGGTCAGCGAAGGTGGGCCGCCTTCACCCTTCGAGGCGCTGCTCGATGGTGACAACCGCGAGCGCCTGATGGCGGCGATCGATGCGTTGCCGGAGCGCGAGAAGCTGCTGCTGGGACTCTACTATCAGGAGGAGCTCAATCTCAAGGAGATTGGCGCGGTGCTGGGTGTGAGTGAATCCCGTGTGTGTCAGTTGCATAGTCAGGCGGTGGCTCGCCTGCGTAGCCGCCTGGTCAACTAGGCTCTATACGAAAACGACCTGCGCTCGCTGACTTTTCGTACAAACCCTGGCCGTTTCCCGGCGGTGGTCGCGCTGGCGGCCGACCATGCGCATCCCGCGACCCGGGCGAAGTCTCTCTTCGCCCGGGTCGCTGCTTTTCTGGTGCGGTGTCTTTTCAGTCGGGCTCAAAGGGTGGAGTCGAACTCAGGGGGCCTCGCCGCTGTGCTGGCCGGTGCTGCTCGGGTGCGCTAGTTCGCTGGCAATCCGCTCACCGACGGCCTGCCAAGCCTCTCCCAGGGTGCGTACCAGCGCCGGATAGCCATCTGCGTTGAGCGGCCGGGTGACGTTGAAGGGCGCCTGGCGCACCACGCGGTTGCCCTCGCGTAACTGCCACTCGCCCGATACCACCGCCTGACCGTCGTAGCGCCCCTGGAAGCGATCCACCTCGACGCTGAGACGTGCGTCACTGCCGCTACCCGTCCCCAGTACCAGGGTCTGCGGCAGCGCTTGGGTCAGGGTCTGGCGCAGGTTACGGGTTAACTGACTGCCCAGGCTATCTGCCCACAGGTTTTGATTGGCACTATTGAGCTCGATATCGCTCAACTGCATCACGATGCCTTCCTGATCCAGATAGCTCGAGATCGCCACCGGCTGCACCACCAGCGTCGGCGTGCTGACGCCGGTCACCGGTGTCACGTCGCCGGCCGCCGGCAGGACATAGCGGCTGGGAGTGCTGGGCGTGCCGGCACAGCCGGCCAGGGTAAACAGGCCGGCGACCAGCAGCAGGCCTAGAGTACGGCGGCGGACACGCTGCTTTCGTGCTGGTACCCGGCGCTGCATCTTGCGCGTCGATGTAGTGGACGGTGTCTCGAAAGACGATCTCATGGCGCGGCCCTCGGCGTCGGATCGGCCTGAACCTCACGATCGAAGATCAGGGCATTGGGTTTCTCGCTCAGCGTGCGCGCCACCGGCTGCAGGTCGCGCATCAGCTGCTCCAGTTGCTTGAGCGTATCATTGAGCTGGCGGTAGCCGGACGATCCGGAGGAGAAGCCGTTCAGCGTGTTCTGCAGCTCCTCGAGGGTATCGTTGACGCTACCCGGCAACTGCTGGGTAGCTGGGTCGGAGACGATCGCGTTGACCGACTCGGCGATCTGCTGCACCTGCTCGAGGGTCTTCTGTGAGGTCTGCATGGTCTTGTCCAGACTCGACAGGATCGGCTCGACCTTGAGGTTGTTGAGCTTGTCGAGCAGGTTGGAGACCTTCTGCTCGATCTGCGCAAAGCCGCCGGAGACCGTCGGGAAGACCGGCTTGCCGTCGAATGTCATCGGCTTGTAGGCAGGCGCATCGTCGCTGAAGTTGAGGTCGACGAAGAGCGCGCCGGTGAGCAGATTGCCGGCTTTGAGCGTGGCGCGCAGACCGAGATCCTTGAACATCTTCTCGAAGCGCTCGCGCACCTCCTTGTCGTCGATCTGCTTGTTGATGTCCTCACCGCTCTCCAGCCGCTGCGGTTCGATCCGGATCAGCACCGGAATCGCGAACTGGCTGAGGCTATCCGGCTGCGGCGCGGTGAAGTGCCAGGGTACCGAGACCACGGTACCGACACGCACGCCGCGATACTCCACCGGGGCGCCGCGGCTCAGGCCGCGCACGGTGTCGTCGACCAGCAGCACGTAGTCGACGTACTGATCGTAAGTGCCCTCGCGGGCGCTCTCTTCGCTGTTGTAGAGGGTATAAGTGGCGTTCTGCTTGGCCGGATTGCCCTGGGTCACGTCCTCGGGCACACCGAAGGTGACTCCGCCGCTGATCAGGGTTTCGAACGAATCCAGATTGACGCTGACGCCTTCGGAGTTGAGCTGAACGTCGATGCCCGAAGCGCTCCAGAAGCGCGTGGTATCGGTCACCAGCGAATCGTAGGGTGCCTGAATGAACAGGCGATGGCGCATCTCGCGTTTCTCGGGGTCGAAGTCGGTGCTCTCCACCCGACCCACGGTGTAGCCCTGATAGGTGACCGGGTCGCCGGCGCTGAGCGAGTTACCCACCTGGCTGACCAAATTGATGCGCAGCCCCGGTGCATCGGGCGGAGCGACCGGCGGCTGATCGAGCACGTCGAAGTGATCCTGGTATTTGTCGCTCTTGCCCGGCGCCAGCTGGATGTAGGCACCCGAGAGCACCGTACCCAGCCCACTGATCCCCTCGCGGCCGATACGCGGCTTGACCACCCAGAAGCGGGTGTCAGTGTTGAGCATGCGCCCGGCGTCGCTGGACATGCGCGCGGTCACCACGGTGTGGGAGAGATCGTCGGAGAGGCGCACGCTCTCGACGTGTCCGACCTCGACGTTGCGCGTCTTGATCAGCGTCTTGCCGGCCTCGATGCCTTCGGCATTCTCCATGTCCAGGGTCACCAGCGGGCCACGGCTGGAGAAGTTGTCCCAGACCATCCAGGCACCGATCAGCGCCGCCAGCAGCGGCACGATCCAGATCGGCGACAGGCGCGACTGGGACAAGCGCTTGGCGCGCTGCAGCGAATCAGACATCGTCGGCTTCCTTGACCGGAGAGTAGGGGGACTGGCGCTTGAGCGCCGCTGGCATGTGGGGCTGAACGTCGCGCGTATCCCAGATCAGACGTGCATCGAAGGTGATCGCCGCCAGCATGGTGATGATCACCACCGAGGCGAAGGCGAGCGCCGCCGGCCCTGGGGTGATGGCCAGCAGCGAGCCTGCATGCACCAGCGAGACCAGGATGGCCACCACGAACACGTCGATCATCGACCAGCGGCCGATGAACTCGGTGATGCGATAGAGCTTGAGCCGCTTGTGCCGGTAGCTGAGCTGGCCACGTTTGCGGACCACGATGCACAGCCACGCCATGGCCAGAATCTTGCCGATGGGTACCACCACGCTGGCGGTGAAGATGATCAGCGCGATCGGCCAGTCGCCATGGGAGAGAAAGATCAGCACCCCGCCAATGATGGTGGACGGGGTCTCGCTGCCCAGCGAGGTGGTGGTCATGATCGGATAGAGGTTGGCCGGGATATAGAGGATCACCGCTGCCATCAGCAGGGCCCAGGTGCGCTGCAGGCTGTGTGCGTTGCGAAAGCGCAGCCGCTCGCCACAGCGCGTGCAGCGCCCGCGGCCGAAGTGGCTCAATCGATTGACCAGACCGCAGGTGGGGCAGCCGGTCACACCCTGCGCCGCCGCTGGCTCGCCGAGCCGGCAGTGCTCCGGTGCAGGCGGTTCGCCGGCAAGCGAGAACCACATCCAGTCGATATCCAGCGAGCGCGAGGTCCACAGCAGCAGCAGGGCGAAGGCGCAGAACGACCAGAACGACAGCCCCAGATCGACCGAGGCCATGCCCGCGATCTTGATCAGGCTGACCAGGGCGCCGATCACGAAGACATCCGCCATCATCCAGGGCGACAGCTGCACCAGGGCGCGCGCAATGCGCCTGCTGCGCGGTAGCGGTCGGCGGCGCAGCAGGCCGATCTGCAACCAGATCACGCTGAGCAGGTAGAACACCGGCAGCACCACGACGGTGAGAAGTACCAGAATACCCACGAAGGGTTCGTGGAAGTCGACCAGGCTGATCGCGGTATCGGTCAACTGAATGGCGTTGCTGACACCGCGCGCTTCGAAGCGAATGAAGGGAAAGCTCAGCGCCGCGACGAGCGCGATCAGCGCGGTGATCGCCAACGCCAGACTGCGCTGGGCCGGCCGCGCGTGGCGGTGACTCAGGGTATGTCCACAGCGCGGACAGTTGGCGCGCTGATGAGGACGCAGCGGCGGTAGTGCCACCAGCAGGTCACACTCGTGGCAAGCGCGCAGCCGCCGGCGTCGCGTGGCAGGGCGCCACGGCGCGGTGTCCTGAGCGACGGGGTGGTCGATACGCAGAGAGGCCAATCAAGCTTCCTTCGAGTCGCGGTCGTGCCGGGTCGTCATGTTACCTGAATACATACATTCGTGCATGTTTGCTGGGTTGTCGGAGCGCTGGTGAAAGCAGCGCAGATGCGCTCCCGCTGGGCATGAGCCGTGCTGGGTTCCTGTGTCTTTCGAGACGGCCGCACTTCGATACCGTTGAGCTCCGATACTATAGTAGGTCAAGGCGTTAGTGCCCTAGAAGAACAAACGTTTACACGGCGTCGATGAGAGAAGTGCGCACCCTCGGGTGCGCTCGAATGGATCGCTAAGGAGAAGGATAGCCATGCTGGCTCTAGGGGCAATCATCATTGGACTGGCGCTGCTCGTATGGAGTGCCGATCGTTTCGTCGAGGGTGCCGCCTCCACCGCGGCCCATCTGGGGCTGCCACCGCTGCTGATCGGCATGCTGGTGATCGGCTTTGGCACCTCGGCGCCGGAGCTGATGGTCTCGGCATTGGCGGCGAGCCAGGGCAATCCGGGTTTGGCCCTGGGTAATGCCTACGGTTCCAATATCGCCAATATCGGTCTGATCGTCGGGCTGGTGGCGCTGATCAGTCCGCTGATGGTGAACTCGCAGGTCATCCGCCAGGAGTTGCCGCTGCTCGGCGTGGCGACCCTGGTCTCGCTCTGGTGTCTGCACGATGGTGATATCTCGCGCGGCGACGGCGTACTGATGCTGGGGTTGCTGGCACTCTACCTGATCTACAGCGTGCTGCGCGCGCGGCGTCAGGATGACGATACCTTGGCAGTCGACGTCGAGAGTCACGCCGCAGCGCACGCCATGAGCTTAAAGCGCGGCCTGTTCTGGACCCTTGCCGGGCTTGTGCTGCTGATCGCCAGCTCACGGCTGCTGGTGTGGGGCGCGGTGAGCATCGCCCAGGCGTTGGGGGTCAGCGATCTGGTCATCGGCCTCACCGTGGTGGCTATCGGCACCTCGCTGCCGGAGCTCGCCTCGTCGCTGGTGGCGGTGCGTAAAGGGGAGCACGATCTGGTGCTCGGTAACGTGGTGGGCTCCAACTTCTTCAACACGCTGGCGGTGGTGGGGCTGGCAGGGATCATCCACCCGATCGACGTCGACACCGTGGTGGTGACCCGGGACTGGCCGGTGATGGCGGGGCTGACCCTGGCGCTGCTGGTCTTTGGCATCGGTCTGCGTGGCCGCCAGGGTCGGATCAATCGTCTCGAAGGCGGGGCGCTGCTGGCCAGCTTCATCGCCTACACCGTCTGGCTGGTCTCTACCGTACTGGTATGAGGCCGAGGGTTCTCCAGCCAGGGCCGACAAAGGCAAGCGCCAGGACTTGGCATTTTGTCGCACCCCAAGGGGGAGACCGGACGCGCTGACCTTGAGGTGGTCGGCGCCAGGCCGCGTGGTTGGCGGCTTTAAGCAGAATTGCCTAATGTTTGCTCAGGACCTGCGGCAGGGCTGCGACATTGCGACATCGTGTGAGCGGCTGTCAGCGCTCGTATCATCGTTGCCAAGACCTGCAAGGGTCGATCTCCGCCGACCTCGACGGCCGGTCACTATAGAGGGAGCGCGCCCGGCGGCGCGGATGGCCCCATCCGTTCAGCCGCCTCGCGACGCTCTCACGCATCCGAGGAGCCAGCCATGGCACTAGATCCCATCCTACTCTCACGATTGCAGTTCGCTTTCGTGGTCTCCTTCCACGCCATCTTTCCGGTGTTCACCATCGGCCTGGCCTCCTACGTTGCCGTGCTGCAGGGGCTCTATGTCGCTACCGGCAACGCGGTGTGGGATCGCCTGGGCTATTTCTGGACCAAGATCTTCGCCGTGGTGTTCGGTATCGGCGTGGTCTCGGGCATCGTGATGGCGTTTCAGTTCGGTACCAACTGGAGCAACTTCGTACGCTTCGCGGCCAACATCATCGGACCGCTGCTCAGCTACGAGGTGATCACGGCGTTCTTCCTCGAGGCGGGCTTTCTCGGCGTGCTGCTGTTCGGCCGCCACCGGGTGTCGCCTTCGGTGCACTTCTTCGCCGCGCTGATGGTGGCGGTGGGCACCTTCATCTCGGCGTTCTGGATTCTGGTCTCCAACAGCTGGATGCAGACTCCACAGGGCTTCGAGATTCGTGAGGGTGTGGCCCACGTGACCTCGTGGATGGAGGCGATGTTCACGCCATCCTTCCCTTATCGCTTCGCGCACATGGCGCTGGCGGCCTTCCTTACCGGCGGTTTCGTGGTGTGCGGTGTCAGCGCCTGGTTCCTGATCCGCGGGCGTGACGTCGAGGCTCACCGCCGTGCGCTGTCGATGACACTGTGGCTGCTGCTGATCCTGGCGCCGCTGCAGGCCTTCGTCGGCGACGAGCACGGTCTCAACACGCTCGAGCACCAGCCGATGAAGGTGGCGGCGATGGAGGGCAACTGGGACACCCAGTCCAACGTGCCGCTGCTGCTGTTCGCGCTGCCGGATCGCGAGCTGCAGGCCAACCGCATGGAGATCGGCATCCCCAACGGCGCCAGCCTGATCCTGCGACACGATCCCAACGGCGTGGTGCCGGGGCTCAAGGAGATTCCCGAGTCGCAGCAGCCGCCGGTGTGGATGGTGTTCTACAGCTTCCGGGTGATGGTGGCGATGGGGCTTCTGATGATCGCCTTCGCGCTGGCCGGGCTGTTCCTGCGCAAGGGGGGGCGTCTCTACACCTCGCGGTTCTATCTGCGCGGGCTGCAGTTCATGAGCCTGGCGCCGTTCCTGGCGGTGCTTTCGGGCTGGTTCGTCACCGAGATCGGGCGCTCGCCATGGCTGGTCTACAACGTGCTCTCCTATAAGGATGCGGTGACGCCGTCGCTCTCCGGCTGGATGGTGCTGGTGACGCTGATCGGCTACATCACGGTCTACGCGGTGATCTTCGTCTCCGGGGTCTACTACCTGTTCAAGGTTATTCGCCAGGGGCTCGACGAGCTCGATCCGGACGAGGAGATTCACGACGCGGATCGCCCGGCGCGGCCGCTCTCCGCCACCCACGTGCCGTTCGACGGCCACACTTCGGCCTCCAGGAGCTAAGCGCATGCAAATGTTCGATCTCTCTCTGATCTGGGCGGTCATCATCGCGGTCGGCGTGATCATGTACGTGCTCATGGATGGCTTCGACCTGGGCTTGGGTATTCTCTTCCCGTTCGCCCCGGACGAGGATGCCCGCGATGTGATGATGAACTCGGTGGCGCCGGTATGGGACGGCAACGAGACTTGGCTGATTCTCGGCGGCGCCGGGCTGATCGGCGCCTTCCCGCTGGTCTACACCATTTTGCTGCCGGCGCTTTACCTGGGCGTGTTCCTGATGCTGGCGGGGCTGATCTTCCGCGGCGTGGCGTTCGAGTTCCGCTTCAAGTCGCACCGCTCCAAGCGCTACTGGAGTCTCTCCTTCGCCGGCGGCTCGTTCCTCGCGGCCTTTGCCCAGGGCTGCGTCGTCGGCGCCTATATCCAGGGCTTCGAGACCGCCAATGGGGTCTATGTCGGTGGTGCCCTCGACTGGCTGACGCCGTTCACCATCCTCACCGGCTTCGGCCTGGTGGTCGGCTATGCGCTGCTGGGGGCGACCTGGCTGGTGCTCAAGTCCGAAGGCCACGTGCGTGACTGGGCGCGGGCGCTGGTGCCCAAGCTGCTGCTGGGTGTGCTCGCGGTGTTCGCCATCGTCAGTCTGTGGACCCCGTGGATCGATCGCGGTGTGTTCGAGCGCTGGTTCGACCACCTGCAGGTGATCTGGCTGCTGCCCGCTGGGGCGCTGCTGTGCGCGCTGGGGATCTTCCTGTGCAACCGCCACGGCCGTGAAGGCGGTGCCTTCCTGCTCACCCTGGGGCTGTTCGTGTGCACCTATCTGGGGTTGATCGTCAGCCGCTGGCCCTATGTGGTGCCGCCGCAGATCACCCTGTGGGATGCCGCCTCGGCGCCGGAATCGCAGTTCTTCCTGCTGATCGGGGTGCTCTTCGTGCTGCCGATCGTGCTGGTCTACACCGCCTGGTCCTACTGGGTATTTCGCGGCAAGGTGCGCGTCGGCGAGGGCTACCATTGAGCCGAGCGTCGCGTTCAGGTAGCAGCTCACGTCCGCGCAATCCGTCGCGGGCGTGGCTGGAGGCCCAGGCCACGGCCATTCGGCCGTGGCACCGGCGTGCGCTGGGCTGTGGTTTGCTTGCCGCCCTGGCCACGCTGGTTCAGTTGGGCGGGCTGGCCTGGATCGTCGCCCAGGCGATGATCGCGGGGCAGGGCATCGCCGAGCTGTGGCCGGCACTGCTGGTGGTGGGGCTGGCGCTGACGCTGCGCGCCGTCGCCCAGTGGGGGCAGGAAGTGAGCGGCCAGGCCTGCGGGTTGGCGGTGAAGCGCGCGGTGCGTGCGCAGCTGTTGGCCAAGCTCCACGCGCTCGGCCCGGTGCGCCTGGCCTCCCGGCACAGCGCCGGTCTCGCCAGCCAGCTGGTCGACCAGGTCGAGTCGCTGGAGGGCTACTACGCGCGTTTTCGTCCTCAGGTGATGCTGGCGCTGGCGGTGCCGCTGCTCTATCTGGCGGTGGTGCTGTGGCTCAACTGGCTGGCCGCGGTCTGGCTGCTGATCGCCGCACCGCTGATTCCGCTGTTCATGGCGCTGATCGGCATGGGCGCGCAGCGCTTGAACGAGGCGCAGTTTCGCGCCGTGACGCGGCTTTCCGGTCACTTTCTCGACCGCGTGCGCGGGATCACCACGCTGCAGCTGTTCGGCCTTGGCGAGCGCGCCACTGCCGAAGTGAGCGACGTCGCCCATGACTACCGGCGGCGCAGCATGCGCACCCTGCGCGTGGCGTTTCTCTCCTCGGCGGTGCTCGAGTTCTTCGCCGCCGTCTCCGTCGCGGTGGTGGCGATCTATATCGGTCTCGGCCTGCTGGGCTATATCGACTACGGCCCGGCCGGCGAGCTGGATCTGTTCAGCGGCCTGTTCATCCTGTTGCTGGCGCCGGAGTTCTTTCAGCCGCTGCGCACGCTGTCGCAGCACTACCACGACCGCGCCTCGGCGCTGGGGGCGGCGGAAGGGCTGATGGCGCTGCTCGACGAGCCGGTGCCAGAGTCGGACTCGGCAGCGGCGCCAACCCCGAGTGCGCCAGTGACGGCGGCGGTGGAGCTGGAGGCCGTCGAACTCAGTCATGTCGGCCGCCAGCGGGTGCTGGGGCCGCTTTCGCTGCGTGTGGAAACCGGCGAGGTGGTGGCTCTGGTCGGCCCCTCCGGCAGCGGCAAGTCTAGCCTGCTGCAACTGATCGCCGGCTTCGTCGCCGCTGACCGCGGCCGGGTCGCGGTGGCCCCCGGTGCCGCGATCGCTTGGCTCGACCAGCGTCCGCTGATCATCCAGGGCACACTTGCCGAGAATCTGCGCCTGGTGGCGCCGACGGCAAGCGACACCGCGCTGCATGAAGCGCTGGAGGAGGCCGGGCTAGGCGACTGGCTGCGCGCCGCCGCCTACGGCCTCGAGACGCCACTGGGCGAGCGGGGTGTGGGGCTCTCCGGGGGCGAGGGTCAGCGGCTGGCGCTGGCGCGGATCTTTCTGTCGCCGGCACGCCTGGTGCTGCTCGACGAGCCTACCGCCGCTCTCGACCCGGAGACCGAGCGCGTGGTCGTGGCCGCGCTCCAGCGGCTCGCCGCCAGCGGTCGCACCCTGCTGGTGGCGACCCATCATCCGGCGCTCATGGCGATGGCCGATCGTGTGCTCGCCCTCGATGATGGCCGCTTGATCACCGCACCCGGCACCCCGTGGCAGGAGGCCTCGAATTCATGAGTCCGTTGGCAACTGGAGTGACGCATCTCTACCGCAGCCTGCGCCCCTGGCTCGGTGTGCTCGGTGCACGGCGTGGTCGGCTGTGGCTCGGTGCCGCATTGATGCTGGCCACACTGGTGAGCGCGCTGGGTTTGCTGTCGCTGTCTGGGTGGTTCATCACCGCCACCGCGGTGGCGGCGCTCTCGCTACCGGTGTTCTTCGATGTCTTCGCGCCGGGCAGCGGGGTGCGCGCCTTCGCCGTGGCGCGCACCGCGAGCCGCTATCTCGAGCGGCTCTACAACCATGACACCGTTCTGCGCCTGCTGGCGGATCTGCGTGGTGGGGTGTTCGCGCGGCTGGTGCGGCTGGACGCGCGCACGCTCTCCCGCGCCCGCGCCGCGCAGTGGCTCAATCGTCTCACTGCGGATATCGATACCCTCGACAATCTCTATCTGCGCCTGCTGGCACCGCCGCTGGTGGCGCTGGCGGCGATTCTCGGTTTCGCCCTGTTCGCCATGCTGTTCCTGCCCGTGGCGGGTTGGCTACTGCTGGTGCTGCTAGTGCCCTTGTGGTTGGTGCTGACGGTGGGCTGCGCGGCTTGGGGCTGGCGTGCCAGTCATCGCCGGGTGGATCGCCAGGAGGCGCTGCGAGTGCGCGCGGTGGAGCAGGTAGAAGGGCTGGCCGAACTCACCGCCTATGGTGCGCTGGAAACGCATCTGGGCCACTGGCGGTCCGAAGAGCAGGGCCTGCTCGACGATCAGCGGCTCTTGGGCAAGCGTACCGCCGCCGCCAACGCCCTGACCACGCTGGTGATCCAGCTGGCCGCCGTGGGTGTCCTCGCACTCGGCCTGGCGGCGTTGTCGAGCGCTGCGCTGAGTGGCGCGCAGATGGTGATGCTGACCCTGGGCACGCTGGCGGTGGCGGAGGGCCTCGGCGGTTTGCCGATGGCGTTCACCCAGCTCGGCGCGACCCAGCGTGCGGCGGAGCGCCTCAATGCCCAGACCGCGCTGACGCCCGAGCGGGCGGGCATGACGCTGCAGGGCGGTGGTGCCGCGCCGAGTCTGGTCTATCGCGATGTCGGGTTGTGCCAAGGCGGGCGCTGGGTGCTGCGTGGGGTCGATCTCGTCCTGGCACCGGGGCAACAGATCGCGGTGATCGGCGCCTCCGGCAGCGGCAAGTCGACGCTGGCGCAGCTGGCGGTGCGCGCCTTCGACCCGGATATCGGCGACTTGCGCTTCGATGACCATGAGATCGCCGAACTGGCGCCGGAGTCGCTGCGCGCGCGTATCGGCTACCTCACCCAGCGCAGCGAGCTGTTCCACGACACGCTGGCGGCCAATCTGCGCATGGGCGACCCCGCCGCCAGCGACGCCCAGCTATGGGCGGTACTCGAGCAGGTAGACCTGCGCGAGTGGGCCGAGGCGCTGCCTCAGGGGCTAGCGACCTGGGTCGGCGAGCAGGGGCGTCAGCTCTCCGGTGGCCAGGCCCGCCGGGTGGCGCTGGCGCGGGTGATGCTGCGCAACTCGCCGCTGGTGATTCTCGACGAGCCGCTGAGTGGGTTGGATGCGCAAACCGCGCAGGTGGTGAAAAAGGCCCTGTCGCACTGGCTGGCCGGGCGCACCGCGCTGCTGCTGGCGCATGAACCGGCAGCTCTCCCGGCATGTGATAGCTGCTGGCGACTGGTGCCCGGCGCTCAGGGGGCCGCGTTGCAGCCGATGTCTTGAATGCCACGCAGTCTCGGTGGCTCGACGAAAACGTCGATATTTCATATGGAATATCGACGTTTTTCGCATATCCCTTCTGTCAGCCCTGGCGTAGGCTTTTGCCAGGGCGCTGTCTTCATGCGCCACTCTCTCCTTTCGACATAGCGCCAGGAGGCGTGTGCCATGTCCGGTTTTCAGTGGGACGATCCGCTGCTCTTCGACCAGCAGCTCGACGATGAAGAGCGTCAGATCCAGCAGGTGGCGCGGGACTACTGCCAGACACGGTTGCAGCCCAGGGTGCTGGAGGCGTTCGAGTCGGAGCGCTTCGAGCGCGAGATTCTCTCCGAGATGGGCGAGCTGGGCCTGCTCGGCGCGACCGTGAGTGAAGCCTACGGCGGCGCCGGGGCCAGTCACGTGGCCTATGGCCTGATCGCGCGCGAAGTGGAAAGGGTCGACTCTGGCTACCGCTCGGCCATGAGCGTGCAGTCGTCGCTGGTGATGTATCCGATCGAGGCCTATGGCAGCGAGGCGCAGAAGCAGCGCTGGCTACCGGGGCTGGCGCGCGGCGAGCTGGTCGGCTGCTTCGGGCTGACCGAGCCCAACGCCGGCTCCGACCCCGGCAGCCTGCAGACCCGGGCGCGCAAGGTCGACGGCGGCTACCGGCTCAGCGGCCAGAAGATGTGGATCACGAATAGCCCGATCGCCGATGTGGCGGTGGTGTGGGCCAAATCCGATGCCCACGAAGGGCGCATCAAAGGCTTTCTGGTCGAGCGCGGCGCAGAGGGTTTCTCAACGCCTACCATCCAGGCCAAGGCGTCGTTGCGGGCGTCGGTCACCGGCGAGATCGTGCTCGATGACGTCTTCGTCGACGAGGAGGCGCTGCTGCCCGGTGCCGCTGGACTGAGCGGGCCGTTCGGCTGTCTCAACAAGGCGCGCTTCGGTATCGCCTGGGGCACGCTGGGCGCCGCCGAGTTCTGCTGGCACGCGGCGCGTCAGTACACCCTGGACCGCCAGCAGTTCGGCCGGCCGCTGGCGGCCAACCAGCTTATCCAGCTCAAACTGGCCGACATGCAGACCGAAATCGCGCTGGGCCTGCAGGCGTGTCTGCGCGTCGCGCAACTGCTCGATGCCGGCAAGGCGACGCCGGAGATGATCTCGCTGATCAAGCGCAACCACAGCGGCAAGGCGTTGAACATCGCGCGCACCGCTCGCGACATGCATGGCGGCAACGGTATCTCGCTGGAGTTCGGGGTGATCCGGCACATGCTCAACCTGGAGACGGTCAACACCTACGAAGGCACTCACGATATCCATGCGCTGATCCTGGGACGCGCCCAGACCGGCATCCAGGCGTTCGGGTAAGGCCATGGGCGATAGCCGACTCCCGCTCGCCGGCCTGCGTGTGCTCGATCTGTCGCGGGTACTGGCAGGCCCCTGGTGTACCCAGCAGTTGGCCGATCTGGGCGCCGAGGTGATCAAGATCGAGCGCCCCGGATGCGGTGACGATACCCGCGGCTGGGGACCGCCCTGGCTACCCGGTACCCGGGAGTCTGCCTACTTCCTGAGTGCCAACCGCGGCAAGCGCTCGGTGGCGATCGATCTCGCCGACTCCGAGGGTCAGGCACTGGTGCGCCAACTGGCGGCGCGTGCCGACGTGCTGATCGAGAACTTCAAGGTGGGCGGTCTGGCGGCCTATGGGCTCGATCACGCTAGTCTCCAGGCGGATAACCCCGGCCTGGTCTACTGCTCGATCACCGGTTTCGGCCAGGATGGCCCCTACGCCGCGCGGGCGGGTTACGACTTCCTGATCCAGGGCCTGGGCGGGCTGATGAGCCTCACCGGGCAGCCCGATGCGGCCGGCGGCGAGCCGACCAAAGTGGGCGTTGCCCTCACCGATATCTTTACCGGGCTGTATGCCGCCAATGCCATTTTGGCGGCGCTGCGCCGGCGTGAACAAGATGGCCAGGGTGCTTATATCGACATGGCGCTGCTCGATGTCCAGGTCGGCGTGCTGGCCAATCAGGCGCTCAACTATCTCACCAGCGCCAATGTGCCCCAGCGGCTGGGCAACGCTCACCCCAATATCGTGCCCTATCAGGCGTTTGCCGCCGCCGATGGCCATCTCATCATCACCGTGGGCAATGACGCCCAGTTCCGGCGCCTATGCGAGGTGCTCTCGCTGGCGGCACTGGCGGACGATCCGCGCTTCGCCACCAACGCCGCCCGGGTGGCCCACCGCGAGCTGCTGGTGGCGCAGTTGGCGGCGCGCCTGAGCGAGCGACGTCGCGACGATTGGTTGCTGGCGCTGGAGCGGGCAGGGGTGCCCAGCGGGCCGATCAATACCCTGGATCAGGTCTTCGACGACCCGCAGGTGCGCCATCGCGGGATGCAGATCGAACGCCGTGGCGACGATGGCCGCGTCGCGCGTCTGGTTGGCAACCCCATCAAGCTGGATGGCGAGCGCCTGGGTGCCTCGGGTATGCCGCCGCGGTTGGGCGAGCATACCCTCGCCGTGCTGGAAGGGTGGCTGGGCCCTGGCGCCGCGGACTGGGAAGCGCTGCGCGAGCGTGGCGTAATCGGCTGATGTCCTCTATTCCCAGCCAGGCTTGATTCGGGCCCAGCCTCGTTTGGTTCGGTCCCAGCCACGTGCCGGCTACGCCCAGCCACGCTCCGTCAGCCGCCGCTGAATGATCGCTACCGGGGTCAGCAGATGGTCACGCAGTGCGCGCGCAGCGCCCTCGGCGTCGCGCGCCAGAACGCGCTCGATCAGTGCCGCGTGTTCGACTCGCTTGGCGGCCAGCGCCTCGACCGAGAATACCGTCTGGTGCAGCCACAGGTGGCGATAGCGCTGGGCCTGATCGAACAGCGCCGCGCGTGCCTGCAATAGCGGTGGGCAGCCGCAGCCGTCGACGATCGCCGTATGCAGCGACTGATGGCGGGCATCCCAAAGATCGAGCATGTCATCACCCGAGTGCAGCTCGCTGACTCGAGACAGGCGATGCGCTGCGGCCAGGATCGCCGCCTCCCAGGTGTCATCGCCGCGTTCGATCGCCAGCTTGGCGAGCAGCCCCTCGAGTTCGGCGCGCGCATCGTAGAGCGCTTCGAGCTCGCTTAGCGACATCGGCGCCACGCGGTAGCCGCGCTGGTTGACACTGGTCACCAGGCGCTCGCCCACCAGGCGGGTCAGGGCTTCGCGCAGTGGCCCCACACCGATGGCGTAGCGCGCCTTGAGCTCGTTCATCAGCAGCTTCTCCGTCGGGGCGTAGTGGCCTCGAATGAGATCGCGCTTGAGAGCGACATAGGCGGCTTCGGCACTCTGAGGCGCGGCGCTGGTAGCGCCCTGGGGTGTGTCGGATGGCATGGCGAGTCGGCCGAGACGATGAGTGAGGATGAGATATCGACATTGAACGAAAATATCGACGTCTTGAGAAGCACGACCAGAGGCGCATTGCATCGCACGGGCCGGCAGGCTAAACCAGACGGAGCGATCCTAAGGATGCTTTGCCCATGCCGTTGACCTCAGCCTCACAAGTCGCTCACCACATCGATAGCCTGATGGGGTTCTATCACCCGCGTTGCATCGATACCCAGGCAGGCTTCTTCCACGCTTTCACCGATAGTGGCGAACGGCTTCAGCCCCAGCGTCGCCATCTACTCTCCAGCGCCGGCTTCGTGATCAACTATGCGCGCTACGCAGTGTATCGCGGCGAGCCGGAGTATCTGCACTGGGCGCGCCACGGCCTGCGCTTTCTCGAAGAGCACCACTACCAGACGCGAACCCAGGGCTACGCCTGGCTGCTCGACGGCGCCACGCCGGAAGACGAGACCCAGCGCTGTCTGGGGCTGGCGCGGGTGCTCGAGGCCTACGCGGTAGCCCTGGACGCCGGCATCGGCGAGGCGGCAGCGGGGCTTGCGCGGGTGCGGGCACTGATCGACAAACATCTCTACGAAACCGGCAGCGCACGCTACGCCGATTCGACGGATGCGCGCTGGCGGCTCGCGCCCTATCGCAGTCAACGCGCCAACCTGGAGATGTGCGAGGCACTGCTGGCCTGCCAGGCGGTGAGCAGCCATGACGAGCCTCTGGCGCGGGCGCTGAGCGTGACCCGCAGCGTCTGGCAGCAGTTGGCACCGCTCGCCGGCGGCTGGCTGTGGGAGCACTTCGATCGCGACTGGCGGGTGGATTTCGAGCTGCACCGTGACCGCCCCGATGATCGCTACCGCCCCTGGGGCTTCCAGATCGGCCATCTCGCCCAGTGGGCCAAGCTGATGACGCGACTCGCGGCGTGGGCGCCGAGTGCGCGCGGCTGGCTGCTGGACACCGCCGGATCGCTATTTGTCGGCGCGATGGAGGCGGGTTGGGATACCTTGCATGGCGGGCTGGTCAGCGGCGTGGACATGCGCCGCGAGGTGGTCAATCGGGACAAGCAGCACTGGGTCCAGGCGGAGAGCCTGGCGGCCGCGGCGCTGCTCGCCGATGCCACCGGACAGTCGCGCTACTGGCGCTGGTACGATCGCATCGCCGACTACTGCGGCCAGCATATGATCGACGTTGCGCGCGGCGGCTGGTATGCCACGCTGACCGCGGACAATCGCCCCTACTCGCGTGAGAAGAGCCCACTGGGCAAGACCGACCGCCGTCCGCTGGCGACCTGTTATCTGCTGCTGCCGATCCTGCGTCGTCGCGAAGGGCTGGAGAGACCGGGGCATGTCATCGGCGGTGGGTTCGCCGATGCCTAAAACGTCAACTGGCGGCGTCCGGTGATTCGGCACTGGCTCGGGCCTCGTCGTCCAGACGGTGGCGCAGCTCGGTCCAGGCGGCGTAGGTGCTGAGGTAGACCTCGCCGCTCAGATGGTCGAGAAAGTCGCTCTTCTTGAGCCGGTCCATCACCGGGCCCTTGACCTCGGCCAGATTGAGCGCGATCTGGGAGTCGGCCAGACGTGCATTGATCGCTTCCAGGCTCTCCAGCGCCGAGGCGTCGATCATGTTGACCGCCGAGCAGATGAGCACCAGATGGCGCATGGCCGGGCGATCGGCGATCAGCGCGTAGACGGTATCCTCGAGATAGCGCGCATTGGCGAAATAGAGACTTTCATCGATCCGCAGCAGCGCGATCTCGGCATCGATCTCGGCCTCGTGGCGGCGCACGTTGCGAAAGTGTTCGGTGCCCGGCAGCCGGCCCACCACCGCGGTGTGCGGCCGGCTGGTGCGATACAGATAGAGCGCCAGCGACACGCCCACCCCGGCCATCACGCCAGCCTCTACCCCTTCCAGGAAGGTGAGCACGATGGTGATCAACATGGCGGCGAAGTCGCTTTGTGAGTAGCGCCAGGTTCGCTTGAGCCCGGGCAGGTCGACCAGGGTCATCGCTGAGACGATGATGCTGGCGGCCAGGGTGGCGATCGGCAGATAGGCGATCAGCGGCGTCAGGCACAGGATCACCAGACCCACGCCGAGCGCCGCCAGCGCGCCGGCGGCGGGGGTCCGCGCACCGGCATCGAAGTTGATCACGGTCCGCGACAAGCTGCCGGTGACCGGCATGCCCGAGGTGAAGGCGGCGGCGAGGTTGGCGCTGCCCAGACCGATCAGCTCCTGATCGGGCGAGATGCGCTCGCGCCGCCGCGCGGCCAGCATCTGCGCCAGCGACACCGACTCGATGAAGCCCACCACGCTGATCAGAAAGGCCGGCAGCAGCAGCTCGCGCCACACTGACGGGTCGAGCGAGGGCAGGCTGAGCGGCGGCAGATGGGCGGGAATCTCGCCGACCACGGCCACGCCCAGGGCGGGCAGGTCGAGCGTCCACGAGAGCACTGTGGTGATGGCCACCGCCATCACCGGGCCCAGGCGCACGATGAAGGTGGCGGTGCCGGCGGCAAGCCCCAGGCGGCGCAGTAACGGCGCGGCGCGGCGCATCAGCAGCAGGAAGATCAGCGCACTCAGCCCCAGGCCCAGCGTGGGCCAGTGCAACTGGTCTAGCTGGCGCAGGATGTGCAGGAGCTGGTCGAGCAGCGTGAAGCCTGAGCCGCCGATCCCCATGAGGCTGGCGATCTGGCTGGCGGCGATCAGCACGCCCGAGGCGGTCAGCAGGCCCGAGACCACCGGGTGACTCAGGAAGTTGGCGAAGAAACCCAGCCGCAGCAGTCCCATGAGTGCCAGAATCAGCCCCGAGAGCAGCGCCAGGGTGACCGCCCCCTGGCTGTAGGCGACGCTCCCGGGCACGAACAGCGGTGATAGCGCCGCGGCGGTCATCAGCGAGACGATCGCCATGGGGCCGACGGCGAGGGTGCGGCTGGTGCCGAACAGGGTATAGGCGATCAGCGGCAGCATACTCGCATAGAGCCCGGCGACCGCCGGCAGCCCGGCGAGAATGGCATAGGCCAGCGCCTGCGGTATCACCATCAGGGTCACGATGACCGCCGCGATCAGATCCTCACCGAGCAGATGACGATTGTAGTAGGGCAGCCAGGTGGTGATGGGAAAGTAGCCGGCCATGCGAGCGCGCAGCCGAATCCGTTCGCGGGGCTCGCTAGCGAGCCATCGGCGCCATCGGCTCATCGTGTTTTCGGCCTCTGTTCATAAGCTTATCGTTGGAAGCGATAATGGTGCGCGCTCGCCGGAGTGCATGCAAGCGGGCCGCCGCTGAACGTGCTCAATTGGCCGGCATCTCACGGGCGAGAAAATCGAGCGCCGCCGCTTCGGCATCGCCACGCAGCAGGAAGGCGGTGATATGGCCGCGCCAGCGCATCCAATAAAGCTCGGCGTGGACGCCGTGTGATTGCAGGGCGCTGAACAGCACCCGGGCGTGCTCGGGCGGCACCAGATCGTCCCAGGTGCCATGGAACAAAAAGAAGGGTGGGGCGCCGGCATGGACGTGGGTCAGCGGCGATGCGGCGGCATAGGCTTCAGGGAGTTCCTCCTTGGTGCCACCCAGCAACTGGATCAGCAATCGGCCGCTGTCCCAGAGCCGTAGATCTGCCGGGGTGCCTCCGGAGACCACCGCGGCGAAGCCGGTGTCTTGGCCACCGTAGGGGCGATCGAGCGGGCTGTCGGTGCCGGCCACCAGGGCGAGCAGGCTGACCAGGTGGGCGCCGGAGGAGTAGCCCAGACCGGCGATGCGATCCGGGTCGATCCGCCACTCGCTGGCGTGGGCGTCGATCCAGTGACGCGCCAGCTGCAGATCGTGCAACTGCGCAGGGAAGCGGAACTCTGGGGCGAAACGGTAGCTGACGTTGATCACCACGTAGCCGTGGCGGACGAAGCGCTTGGCGATCGGGGTCATGTCGTCTTTCGAGCGCCCCTCCCAACCACCGCCGTGAACCATCATCACTGCCGGGCGCAGCTCGGTGCCCGAGGTGTCGGGTAGATAGACATCCGCCATCAGCGCCTGCGGCCAGTCCGTCGGGGTGAAGCGCTGGTCATGCAGAACCTGGTAGTCGAGCCCCTGTGGTGTGCGGGCTGCCGCGGCGCCGGCATCGTCGGGCGCGTTGACATAGGTCGAGCAGCCGCCCAGCGCCAGGCTCAGCAGTAGCCAGGCTCCTGCTCCCCTCAAGCTTCGCAGGGCACGCAGCGAGCGCGCCATCGATGGCGTTCTCCGTTTCCCCATCCATGTCATCATGCATGTCACCACCCATCGCGCCATCATCTCGCCGCTCCCTCGGCCATCAGTCGTGACCTCAGCGTAAGCGCTGTTGCGCGATTCGACGAGTTCGGGACCTTGCGCCGCGGGTTCTATCCCGTGCCCCACGATATCGTGTCGTCTCAGCGAGCCAGCCAGTGACGGGGGCTGAACCTGACGTCAGGCCGAGGCGTCTACCAGGCGCCCCTGATCGTCGGCGAAAGCCTGGGCGATGCGCAGCATCTCTTCCGAGGGGACCTGACGGATGACCTCACCGGTGGCTCGGTCGACGACCTGGGTGATCACTTGGCTGTCGAAGTCACTCAGTTCGAAGCGCAGGCCGTACTGATACATCACGGCGTTGAGCTCGTTGATCTGGTCGCTCAAGTAGCCCTTGCCCTTGCGTTCCTCATCGTTGGCGGCTGCACTGGCCTCCTGAGCGAAGGGCAGATTCTGCCGCGCCTGCTGAATCAGGGTATCGAGGCGCTGCTGCGGCGAGCTCCCGGTTCCCAAGTTGAGCGATAGTGTGTTGAGATCGATGGGGCTGGGCATGGCTTGTCACTCCCGTTGCGATACTTGGATCAGAGGCCTCTGCTGCCAGCATCCAGCCGCTGTCAGCCATTTTTGTTGAGTGATCGCTTCAATGCCGCGGGTCGCCCAAGCGATGGTCGCCGACATTGATGTTCCCTGACAGGGTCGCGCCCTCGTCACATTGCAAGCGATGCGCCGAGAGCGTGCCTTGCACTCGTGCGCCAGAGACGATCATCGCCGTACCCCGCACACGCTGCTCACCCGATACATGACCGGCAATGTGCAGCGTGCCAGCACTCAGCTGCGGGCCGACATCGGCCTGCGCGCCGACGACGACGTGGTGTTCATCGGCGGCCAATATGCCGTCGAGCCGGCCCTCGATATGGATCGGTTCGGCGCAGTCGATATCGCCGATCACAGTCATGCTGGACCCGATCAACGTCGCTGCGGCGTGACTCTCGAGGCTCGATGACGAGCCGGCCGGCGCCGGAGACGCGGCGGGCGAAGGGGCAGAGGGCGCTTCCGCTATGGTCGGCGCTCGATCAGGTTCGGCCCGCCGGCTCTCGATCTGGCGCGTCGGTAGCGCTGACGATGTTGCCGCTGACAGCACGTGCTCACGCCGTCGGCGAGCTCGACGGTAGCCATCGACCAGCAGCAGTAAGCAGCAGCTCAGGCCGCCCAGTAGAAGCCACTCTCCCAAATCCATGCTGTCCTCTTCCTGTGCTCGAGACGTGCCTTTATCCGTGTTCGTTCAATAAGCCAAGAACCGCGAACGTTCGGGTGCCCTCGTCGGCATCCCGGCGAGGGCAAAGTGCAGGGTTGGTTCCGCCCACCATCTTGATCGGAGTACTTGAACCCTGTATCGGCGCTGATACGCAAATCTGAAGGTGTCCGCGGCGTTCCGGTGGCATACCGCGACGTTACCCATTGCGCCTGTCGAATCATCAGCGTCAGGGTAGTGGCGATCCTCGAAAGGAGTGAGTAGCGCGTCGGGCGGAACGGGCGATTGAGGTTACCCGTAATCAAGATATCTGCACGATCGCCGATGAAGTAGTAATCCAGCGTTCGGGCGGCATGCGCCCGGATATCGCCAACCCCTGATCGAGAGCTGTCCGATGTTTCCGAAATCCAGCCAAGCGCTTCGCCAGACCGCTTCGAGTGAGGCCACCAGCACGCCGGCGCCGGCCCGGGGGAGTGAGCCCACTCAGTCTCTGCACGGCATGTCGCGAATTGGCGCCAGGACCACGATTCGTGGCGACGTCAACGGCGACGAAGACCTGCTGATCGAAGGCCGAATCGTTGGCGATGTCAGCTTTCCTCATCATGCGGTGACGGTCGGCAGTGATGGCCAGTTAGAGGGTCGCCTGATCGCCCGCGAGATTACGGTGAAAGGGCGAGTCGAAGGGCAGTTGATCGCTGCCGAGCGGATCACCTTGAAAGCCACTGCCGCGGTCCAGGGCGAGCTCTACGCGCCCGGACTGATCCTCGAGGATGGCGCTGCCTTCCACGGCAACATCGATATGAACGCCGAGCACGCCGTGCTGCGCGAGGCGTTTGGCGCCGAGCACCGCGACAGCTCGGTGAAGCCGGCGGCGGAGAGACGCGCAGAGGCTGAAGAGAGAGAAGAGATAGAAGAAACAGGCGGCGCCAACGCTGGCCGAGCGGCCGAATAAAGATAGAGCGCGTGTCTGGGGCTCCCTGGTGCGCTTGTCACTCATCGGTCGCTTGCTTTTGATGCCGGGCATCGGCCGTCGATCGCTGGTCATCGATAAGCGACGAACTAGAGAGGGTAGAGGCACTTATTCACCGCAACGCTCGTCGCCGATGCGGGCATGCTGGTGTGGTCGAGAGTGGGCCGGCCGGGCTCTATCTCAAGGTGACGTAACTGACTGTCTCGACTCAAGAGTACCTCCCGGCGAAGTTCAATATCGCCTGGCTTGTTAACGTCACCGGCATTCAGCGGCGATATGCCCACCATTTTCTACCTTGATGGGCAATCTTAGAAGGTCATACATGAACGGCAAGCCCATCTATGTCACCGAGCCCTACCTGCCACCGCTTGACGAGTTCATCCCCTATCTCGAACAGATATGGGCGAGCAAGAAGCTGACCAACAACGGGCCGATGCACCAGCAGCTCGAAGCAGCGCTTCGGGAATACCTGGGCGTGCCGGAGATCGCGCTCTTCAACAACGGCACCATTGCGCTGCTCACTGCGCTGCAGGCGCTCAGAATCAGCGGTGAAGTGATCACTACGCCGTTTTCGTTCGTGGCCACCGGGCATTCACTGCTCTGGAACGGCATCACGCCGGTCTTCGTCGATATCGACCCGCAGACCTTCAATCTCGACCCCGAGAAGATCGAGGCGGCCATCACGCCGCGGACTACCGCGATCATGCCGGTGCACTGCTACGGCAACCCGTGCGATGTCGCGGCGATCCAAGAGATTGCCGATACCTACAACCTCAAGGTGATCTATGACGCCGCGCACGCCTTCGGCGTCGAGGACGAAGGCGGCAGCATTCTGCGTCATGGTGATCTGAGCGCGATCAGCTTCCACGCCACCAAGGTCTTCAACACTTTCGAGGGCGGCGCCATAGTCTGTCCTGATGCCAAGACCAAGCGACATATCGATAACCTCAAGAATTTCGGCATCGTCAACGAGACGACGGTGGTGGCATCGGGCATCAATGGCAAGATGAGCGAGATCAACGCGGCTTTTGGTCTGTTGCAGCTTAAGCATATTGATCAGACCATAGAAAAACGCAGACTAATTGATGGCCGTTATCGCACAGGTCTGGATAGACTAAAAGGTATTCGGCTGCCAAAGCCAGTGGGGCAGTGTATTGAAAACTATGCTTATTTTCCCGTTATTATCGAGGATGACTATCCCCTATCCAGAGATGCGCTGTACCATATCTTGAAGCAAGAGGGTATCCACGCGCGGCGATATTTTTATCCTCTCATTAATGATCACAGCGTCTACCGAGGAGTTTCACGCAGCGACGGCGTGGAAAATGCAAAAGCAATATCCGAAAGGGTCTTGTGTCTTCCTGTTTTTACTGAACTGCCTTTGGAAGATGTTGATTTCATTGTCTCTGTTATCGGCGCGGGTGCTCGATGAATGTTCGAAACGCCAGCGATGGCTTGGCTATTATGCAGCCTTATTTTTTTCCCTATCTTGGTTATTATAGCTTGGCAATGGTGGCGAAAGAGTTCGTCTTCTTTGATGATGTACAGTATATAAAGAAAGGCTGGATAAATAAGAACGTGCTTGGCAATGGTGCTTCTATCATTGTTCCTCTGCAAAAAGCTTCTATCAACAAAAAAATTTGTGACATCAAACTGCTTGACGACATTCGATGGAAGCAGAAGTTGCTGAATAGTGTATGGCATTGTTATAGAGGGGCGCCCTATTTTGATAGAGCTTACTCACTTGTCAGCGAAGTGCTGGAACAGCCCCACGAAACGGCGGCCGATATCGCTATAGATTCTATCGTGCGTACGTGTCAACACCTGAATATTAATTTGGATTGGAAAAAGTCTTCTGAGTCGTTCTCAGCCACTTGTACATTGCGAAAAGAGCACCGTATTCAAGCGATTTTGGAAGCTAAGGGAATGTCTCGCTATTATAATCTCATGGGTGGGCAAGCTATTTACAGCAAGGATGATTTCAAAGTGCGGGGCTATGATTTGCATTTTGTCAACAATCTGAGTGCATTAAAGGTTTCTATCATAGACTACTTAATGAAATTGCCTTCCGATGATATTTTGTGCGTAATTAATGATTTCGAGTTGGTCTAAAGGGTATCCCATGAGCGATAAACAGAAGCCCGTAAAGCGAATTCTTTTATTGGGTGGAAACCACCTGATGACGTCGCTCGTTGAAGAATGTCGGTCCATGGGCCTAGAAGTTCACGTTACTGACAATGCTGTTGACTCTCCAGCGAAAAAAGCTTCCGACAGAAGTCATGATGTCAGTGTGTTTGACGTTCCTGCAATCTTGGAGCTAATTCGCGAACATGGAATTAATGGTGTTCTCTGCGGTTTTGTGGATTCTCTGTTGCCTAGTTACTATGAGATCTGCAGATATTCGAATTTGCCGTGCTATATTTCGGATGTCCGGCAAATAGCCATCACAACCAATAAGGCTAAGTTGAAGAAAGAGTTGTCCAAGTTTTCCATACCTGTCTTGAAAAGTTATGACGATGATGCCGTTCCGTTAGAAGAGTTTCCTATAATCGTCAAGCCTACCGATAATAGTGGCAGTCGGGGCATAAAGATCTGTGAGTGTCAGGATCAGCTTGCGTCCTTGAAAGAATCGGCAAGGCAATATTCAAGCTCTGGCGAAGTGTTGGTCGAAAGAATGTTAAAAGCGCCTGAAGCAACAGCTTTTTACTACGTTCGGGATGGCGAAATATCGTTTCTCGGGCTTGCTGACAGAGAGGTAAAGCCAATGGCGCAAGGAGAACTTCCCTTGCCCGTGCTGTACCGTTTTCCTTCGCAGAATGAATCAGCGTATGCCTGTCAACTTGATGAAAAAGTCAGAAGTCTAATCAAAAATTTAGGCATCGGCAATGGTTTGGTTTACATGCAAATGTTCTTTGCTTCTGGCATATTTTGGGTTTATGAATTTTCATTCAGATTGACCGGTAGTCTTGAGTATAAAATTTTCGAGAAAAAGAAAGGGTTGAATGCTGCTAAAGAGCTGGCTGCATTTGCGGTAGGTTTGAGCAGGCAAGAAATGAGCCCCTCTCACTCACATTCAACAGGCTATAATCTAACGATCTCTTGTGCACAAAAAGACAGTATTGCTAGATTGGAAGGTGTTGATAGGATTGCTAATCACCCAGATGTCATTTATTGCCATGTAAGCCATGGAGAAAAGGTGAGACAAGTGACCGAGCCTGCCACACTGGGGTTGGTCGTATGCCGTGTGCTTTTCTTTGCCCAGTCTAAAAGGCAGTTCAAGGAGGTCGTTTCATATGTGAAGAAAAACTTTAAAATTATTGCCGATGACGGTTCGGGAATTCCATTTCATACTGTTTAAATGTAATTAGATAAATGCTTGCGGGGAATAGGTATGGTTTTTCTTATAACGGGAGCCTCCGGCATCTTGGCTCAAGCATTGATTCAACGTCTGAGCGACTTGGGGCATGTGGTACATTCTTTTTCTCGTCATCCAGATCTAATAAATGGAATGGAAGAAGGCGGGGGTATCGAGAATGGCCGGCTTGCGGATTTTCGAGAGGTTGTAGATTGTGTCATACATTGTGCGTTTACGAGAAGCGAATCGCTCGTGGCGCTTACGGAGTCGCTGACTTGGACACAAGAAGTGGCATCATTCTGCGAGAAGCGCTCTGTTCCCAAAGTAATCAATATATCGTCGCAAAGTGTTTATCCAAATAATCTGCATGGCCAACTGATTAGCGAAAAAACACCAGTTTCACCATCTAGCCGTTACGGTTTGGCAAAATACGCATCTGAGTTAATATTCAATCGCCTTAGCCATCCGACAGTCGTTAATATACGTCTAGCAAGTTTGGTTGGCAAGGGGATGGAAGCGCGTGCTCTGTATAAAATGACATTGAGCGCATTGCAAGAAGGAAAGTTGCAGCTCAGCGGCGGGAAACAATATGTAAGTCTATTGTCAGTAAATGACGCGGCTCAGGGTGTTTTGAATATTGCGCTCTCGAAAAAAACGGCGGGTAAAGATACAGTCAATTTGGCCAGCCATGAGTCACTAACATTGCTGGAAGTTGCTGGTCTTATCGATTCGCAAGTCCAGGCAGTTGGCCGAGCACCGGTTGCTATAGAGACCAAAACGATTGAAGAAGGTTGTTTGCCGTCGCTGAGGCTTAGTTGTTTTAAACTCGAGGCAGTTTACGGCCTCAAGATCTCTAATAGTGTCTATAATGCTATTGCAGATATTGTGGTAAACTTCAAGACGGCTAGCGAAGCGTCAGCATGATTATAAAGAGAAAGAAGCAGCCATTTTCGAACGGTGTCTACGTACGCGTTTGCAATGATATTTTTACCACGGTGACCGAGCGTCAAATTGAGAGAGTCGTGGCCGTCGTGGAGCAGGACTTAGATAAGGGGCGCCGCGTGACCGTCGCTTCCTATGATTGGCGTATAGTACTGACACTGAAACTGCGGTATCCGATAGTTTTTACTGTTCTGCTCTTGCCAGATTTGGTTTTCTACTCGCCTCAAAAAGCAGTAGTTACTAAATTCCATGAAAGATATGCCAAGAAATATTTTTTTCACCAGAGCTTCTACGGAAAAGACTGTGATTGGTTTTTTACGTACAATCCCAAAAAATATTTTTTGAATTTGAGTTTGTTGCGAAAGGCGACTGGGGCCGATTGGATAAAGGTAACGAAAAGTACTAGAAAGACCGTTTTAGGTAAAAGCTTTCATGATGTGGGACGTCTGTTTCACAGTTACGCGCAGTATTCTTTTCTTTCAAGATCGCGCAAGTGGCCGACGTGTAATTATAAGTTTAAAAGCCACCTGGTGAGCTTGGCTGATTATTTCCAGATGGCCGACAAGGTAAACAATCTGGACGGTCATCGCTACTTGCTAGCCATCGAAAATTTAGCATTACGCGCAGAGATAGAGTGTTCGAACGATCATCGTAAAGGCATCGAGTTTTTTTACGATGGAGTGACGGAATTAGGGGAGCCCCCGGGACTAGCTAGCTTTAAGTCACTATGGCATCTTCCTGTGGCTTTGAATAAGTTGTCAGATATTTACGCCGCTACCGGCAGAGTAAAAGACTATCTCGTCTGTAAGAAAATGCAGCTCGGACAGCAGCTAGGCATCCCCTCTACCAGTGCCAAGTTTTTATCGGACGGAGAGCTCCTGGACGCTTTCTTCTCTTATCTTCAACGAGAGATATCGAGCTTCAAGAAGCGTAACCGAAAGGATCAAGAATTCTCGGATCTTGTCAAAAACTCATCTGTGGCCATAGTCGGTCCTGCCCCGACTACACATGAAAACGGTGAGGAAATAGATGCTCACGATAATGTCGTTCGCTTCCGTTTTCCAAATATTGCTGCTGACGAAGTTCCTTATATTGGTAGTAAAACTACTATTTTAAATACTTCTCTGGCATTTTCTAGAAAAGCTTCTGATCGGCTTGGCTATAACGATGATTTTTTTGTTACCTACCAGTCGGCGCTGCCTCATTGTAACGTCAATGAAAGATCGCGGGTTCTGTTTGAGGTGGGTAATAATTTGTTGACAATGCCGCCGGCAGTGCCGCGTGTATTGATCGATATTCTCTATTTTTCCCCAGCCAAGATAAAGATTTATAGTTCCACAATGATGCTGGACGTTTCAGGTTCTTCGCATAGGGAGAGCTATCTGAGGAGCGTGGTCAATTCAAGTAGTATTGCCTACGAGTCCTCATTCAAGCAGAAACGTCTGGCAGGCTTTTATCATGACCATGTGGTGCATTTCTTTTTAATGAAGTCAATGTTCTTGAGTGGCTTCTTCGAAGTGGACGACAACCTTTTGGAAGTGATTTCGATGGATGCAGAAAGTTATCTTCATCATCTGCTAGGTAGCACGATTATTAAGTGAGGTGCGTAGGGTGATAGAAGATGCTGAAGTGACCCCCTCCATAGCTGCACAGGCTATAGTGCAGCCATTAGGAGGACCAGATGAGCGACGACAACCCCATCAAACGATGGACCGCGAAGCGCAAGGCCACCGTGGTCATGGACATCTTCAAGGGCAAGACTACGGCCGCAGAGGTGGCTCGCCAGTACGATCTCACCGTCTCCGAGGTCGAAGGCTGGATCGATGACGCCCAGCGCAGCATGGAGAACGGGTTCAGGGCGCGTCCCAAGGACATCCGAGAGCAATACGAATCCGAACTGCGGGAAACCAAGGAAGCGCTGGGCGAAGCCCACTTGCAGATTTACGCGCTAAAAAAGTTTCGCCGCCTGCTCGACGAGGACGAGAATTCGTAAGGTCGCTGCAGGCGGAGCTGGCCCAGGAAGGCCATGGGGTATCGCTGGTCAAGCTTTGTCGGTGGCTGGGGCTTCCCCGCCGGACGTTGTATTACCGACCCAAGCCGCGGCACCGCATGATCAATGTCGAGCTGGCCAGCAGGGTGAAGTTGGCTTTAGAGCGGTTTCCCACCTATGGCTACCGCCGTTTGGCGTGTGTTCTGGGCGAAAACCGCAAGCCCATCCAGCGTATGCTGCAGCTCAAGGGCTGGCAGGTGCGCAAGCGGCCTCAAGGCTTTCGTCCTCGTGCCAAGAGCCTGCCGTCTGTCGCCTCGAGGCCTGATGAGCGATGGGCCACCGATCTTACCCATGTGTGGTGCGGTAAGGATCGTCGAGCCAGCCTGGCCGTGATCATCGACTGTTGCACACGCGAGATTCTCGGCTGGCGATTATCGGACAACGGCAGCAGCAAGACCGCCGAGGCCGCACTGGAAGAAGCGCCGACTGTTGCACACGCGAGATTCTCGGCTGGCGATTATCGGACAACGGCAGCAGCAAGACCGCCGAGGCCGCACTGGAAGAAGCGCTGGT
>JNVT01000052.1 GCA_000737985.1 Gammaproteobacteria bacterium MFB021
GGGGTTCGGTATAGGTGCCTGACGATGACCTACTCTCACATGGGGAGACCCCACACTACCATCGGCGCTAAGCGGTTTCACTTCTGAGTTCGGCATGGAATCAGGTGGTTCCCACTCGCTATGGTCGTCAGGCAAAACTGACGTCGACATCCAGACCCCTTGGGGTTATATGGTCAAGCCTCACGGGGCATTAGTACACGTTAGCTCAACGCCTTGCAGCGCTTCCACACCGTGCCTATCAACCAGCTCGTCTTGCTGGACCCTTTAGGAGACTCGAAGTCTCAGGGAGATCTCATCTTGAAGGGGGCTTCCCGCTTAGATGCCTTCAGCGGTTATCCCGTCCGCACATAGCTACCCGGCAGTGCCACTGGCGTGACAACCGGAACACCAGAGGTGCGTCCACTCCGGTCCTCTCGTACTAGGAGCAGCGCTTCTCAAATCTCCAACGCCCACGGCAGATAGGGACCGAACTGTCTCACGACGTTCTAAACCCAGCTCGCGTACCACTTTAAATGGCGAACAGCCATACCCTTGGGACCGACTTCAGCCCCAGGATGTGATGAGCCGACATCGAGGTGCCAAACACCGCCGTCGATGTGAACTCTTGGGCGGTATCAGCCTGTTATCCCCGGAGTACCTTTTATCCGTTGAGCGATGGCCCTTCCATACAGAACCACCGGATCACTAGAACCTACTTTCGTACCTGCTCGACGTGTCTGTCTCGCAGTTAAGCACCCTTATGCTCTTGCACTCAATGCACGATTTCCAACCGTGCTGAGGGTACCTTCGTGCTCCTCCGTTACGCTTTCGGAGGAGACCGCCCCAGTCAAACTACCCACCACACACTGTCCTTACACCGGATCACGGTGCGAAGTTAGAACGCCAATGATGCCAGGCTGGTATTTCAAGGTTGGCTCCACCGCAACTGGCGTCACGGTTTCCAAGCCTCCCAGCTATCCTACACAAGCAACATCAGCGTCCAGTGTGAAGCTATAGTAAAGGTTCACGGGGTCTTTCCGTCTAGCCGCGGGTACACAGCATCTTCACTGCGATTTCAATTTCACTGAGTCTCGGGTGGAGACAGCGTGGCCATCATTACGCCATTCGTGCAGGTCGGAACTTACCCGACAAGGAATTTCGCTACCTTAGGACCGTTATAGTTACGGCCGCCGTTTACCGGGGCTTCGATCAGGAGCTTCGCTTGCGCTAACACCATCAATTAACCTTCCGGCACCGGGCAGGCGTCACACCCTATACGTCCGCTTACGCGTTAGCAGAGTGCTGTGTTTTTAATAAACAGTTGCAGCCACCTGGTATCTTCGACCGGTTCGCGCTAGGAGAGCGAGTCTCTTCACGCTACGCCGGCGCACCTTCTCCCGAAGTTACGGTGCCATTTTGCCTAGTTCCTTCACCCGAGTTCTCTCAAGCGCCTTGGGATTCTCACCCTGACCACCTGTGTCGGTTTGGGGTACGGTCGCATGTGATCTGAAGCTTAGAGGCTTTTCCTGGAAGCGTGGCATCGATGACTTCCGGACCGTAGTCCGTTCGTCTCGTCTCTCGGCCTTGAGAGCCCGGATTTGCCTAAGCTCTCAGCCTACTGACTTTCACCAGGACAACCAACGCCTGGCTCACCTAGCCTTCTTCGTCCCCCCATCGCAACCACATCCGGTACGGGAATATTGACCCGTTTCCCATCGACTACGCTTTTCAGCCTCGCCTTAGGGGCCGACTCACTCTGCTCCGATTGACGTAGAACAGAAACCCTTGGTCTTCCGGCGGGGGAGGTTTTCACTCCCCTTGTCGTTACTCATGTCAGCATTCGCACTCGTGATACCTCCAGCATGCTTCTCAACACACCTTCGCAGGCTTACACGACGCTCCTCTACCGCTCATCCTGAGGATGAACCCGTAGCTTCGGCATCTGGTTTGAGCCCCGTTACATCTTCCGCGCAGGCCGACTCGACTAGTGAGCTATTACGCTTTCTTTAAAGGATGGCTGCTTCTAAGCCAACCTCCTAGCTGTCTATGCCTTCCCACATCGTTTCCCACTTAACCAGAATTTGGGGGCCTTAGCTGACGGTCTGGGTTGTTTCCCTTTTCACGACGGACGTTAGCACCCGCCGTGTGTCTCCCACGCTCTACTCACCGGTATTCGGAGTTTGCCTCGGGTTGGTAACCCGGGATGGGCCCCTAGCCGAAACAGTGCTCTACCCCCGGCGGTAATACGTGAGGCGCTACCTAAATAGCTTTCGAGGAGAACCAGCTATCTCCGAGCTTGATTAGCCTTTCACTCCGATCCACAGCTCATCCGAATCTTTTTCAACAGATCCCGGTTCGGGCCTCCAGTCAGTGTTACCTGACCTTCACCCTGGCCATGGATAGATCGCCCGGTTTCGGGTCTATATCCAGCGACTGGTCGCCCAGTTAAGACTCGATTTCTCTACGCCTCCCCTATACGGTTAAGCTCGCCACTGAATATAAGTCGCTGACCCATTATACAAAAGGTACGCGGTCACAGAACGTGTCTGCTCCCACTGCTTGTACGCACACGGTTTCAGGATCTATTTCACTCCCCTCTCCGGGGTTCTTTTCGCCTTTCCCTCACGGTACTGGTTCACTATCGGTCAGCCAGGAGTATTTAGCCTTGGAGGATGGTCCCCCCATGTTCAGTCAAGGTTTCACGTGCCCCGACCTACTCGATTTCACAGGATCAGGTTTTCGACTACGGGGCTATCACCCGCTATGGCCGGACTTTCCAGACCGTTCGTCTAACCAGTCACCTGCTTAAGGGCTACTCCCCGTTCGCTCGCCGCTACTGGGGGAATCTCGGTTGATTTCTTTTCCTCGGGGTACTTAGATGTTTCAGTTCCCCCGGTTCGCTTCCCAACACCTATGGATTCAGTGTGGGATACCCAGCTTATGCTGGGTGGGTTTCCCCATTCGGACATGCCCGGGTCACAGGTTGTTTGCCACCTCACCGAGCCTTTTCGCAGGCTACAACGTCCTTCATCGCCTCTGGCTGCCAAGGCATCCACCGTGTGCGCTTAATCGCTTGACCATATAACCCGAAGGAGTCTGGTCGCGCGATCACAACGACAATTGCCGGATACGCTTGAGACGTATCACTTTTCGCTCTTCGCCATTCCAACTACGAATGGTGAAGAACTGTCAGCATGATCCACATTGTTAAAGAGCGTTTAGAGCAGAAGCTCTAAGCGAT
>JNVT01000053.1 GCA_000737985.1 Gammaproteobacteria bacterium MFB021
TGCGGTCATCGCGCCCGTGGGCAGCATCGAGGCGGTCAACGGCGAGAGCTGCTGTACCACCAGGTCGGTCAGCAGCAGCAGCAGGGCGCCGATCGCCATCGACCAGCCCAGCCGCTGGCCCAGGGTCCGCGCGCCGGCCAGGCGCGCGATGGCCGGCGCGGCGAGCCCCACGAAGCCGATCAGGCCGACCGCACTGACCACGCAGGCGGTGATGAAGATACCCAGCCCGAGCCCGGCGATACGCAGGTTGCGCAGGGAAATGCCCAGGCTCTTGGCGCCTTCTTCTTCGAGATCGAGCAGCGCCAGCGGGCGCAGCAGAATACACGCCAGCCCCAGCGCGACGATCAGGCGCGCGAGCAGGAAGCGGGTGTCTTCCCAGTTGTTCTGGGACAGCGACCCCGAGCCCCAGATAAACAGCCCGGCGAGACTCTCCTGATGGAACAGCAGCAGCGCGCTGTTGAGAGCGCTGATGTAGAGACTCACCACCATGCCGGAGAGCACCACCACCATCGGCGCCAGCCGCCGGCGCCAGGAGAGCGCCAGCACCACCAGGGTAGCCAGCACCCCGCCGCCCAGCGCGATCCACTCACGCCCTGCCAGCAGCCAGCTCGGCCCCCACAGGGTGGCGATCACCAGCGCCAACTGGGCCCCGCTGGTCACCCCCAGGGTGGCCGGCGAAGCGAGCGGATTGCGCAGCACCTGCTGCATCAGACAGCCAGCCAGCGCCAGCCCGGCCCCCCCCAGGAGCGCCACGCACAGCCGCGGCAGAAAGGTGTAGTGGAGCACTACCTGGCGGATATTCCCGTCGTCGGGAGAGATCGCTGCCTGCCACCAGTGACCGGCGAGATCGCCGAACTGTGACGCCAGGGTGAGATAGCCGAGCACGGCGGCGATCACGCCCATGGCTGCGACCAGCCCCAGCGGGGAGTGGCGCAGCAGCGAGCGGGGCAGGGCCGAGCCTGGCAGGGGATGTGTGTTCATGGTTGCTTCGCCGCCGCGGGCTGCAGCGCCGCCACCAGCTCACTCGCCAGGCGCGACAGCGAGGGCAGGCCGCCGAAGGTCCATACCGGCTCGATCTCGTTGACGCGGCCGGCACGCACCGCAGGTAACAGCTGCCAGACACGGTTATCGGCGAGTTCAGCGGCGACGTTGCGCGGATAGGGTTTGATCACCACGATGCGCGCCTCGGGGTGCTCGGCCAGGCGGGTGATCGGCACGCTAGCGAAGCCCCAGCCGTTGGTCGGCCCCTGCCAGGCGTTGGTGAGCGGGGTGCGCTCGAACAGCGTGCCGACCATGTTGCCGGCGCCGAAGACGCGCACGTGCTGGGCATCGGCGAACTGCACCACGTAGACCGGCCGGGTGCTATCGGCGAGCGCCTTCGCGGCCGACGCGAGCTCGAGCTCGGTGCGTGCGATCAACGCCTCGGCCGCCGTCTCTCGCCCCACCAGCTCGCCGATACGCCGGGTCATGGCGCAGGTGCCGGCGAAGTAGTCCTTGCCGGTATAGAAATTGTCCACGATCTCCACCGGCATCAGTCGAGAGAGGCGCTGGCCGTCGCGCACGAACAGGGCACTGGTCAGCAGCAGATCCGGCGGGCGCTGGGCCAGCAGTTCGAGATTGGGCTGGTTGCGCAGGCCCATATCGATCGTCTCCGCCGGTATCGCCGGGGCGCTGACCCACTTGCGGTAGTTGGCGATGTCCGCCACCGCGTAGGGGGCGACGCCGAGCGCGATCAGCGTCTCGGCGGAGGACCAGTTGGCGGCGGCGATGCGCGGCGTGGTGGCGGCCTGGGCGGCTGCCGTCAGCAGCAGCCACACGCCCACCAGCAGCGCGATTCGGGTGACGACGGCTGGGCGTGAAGGGCGAACTCGCGGCAACGTGACGGTTCCTGACAGCGGGATTCGAGCGCGGGATACCCGGCCTGGCGTGGTGGCATGGGCGGTTGAGGGGCCGTCTGCCGGGGCCGGCGACCGCGAGTGATGGTAGATCGAATGACAATCGTTATCAATCGCTATACAGGAGAATGTCATGAGTACGTCTAAGAAGCATTCGCATTTTCATCTATCGCAAAGCGGTCTAGAATAGCCGGACGTGGTGCATACGTTCGATTGCGGCGGTCGAGTCACGCGCCGAATCATCACAACTATTCGTCACAACAATTCATCAAAACGATTTCTCAGAACGATTTCTCAAAACAACGGATCTAGACCATGTCATCAGGGAACTCTCCTTCGGCGAGCCGGCTTCAGGCTCGTCATGTGCTGACGATCGTTGCCATGGGGAGTGCGCCCCTGGTGACACCGGCCTGGGCGCAGAGCGCGGCAGACGGGCCCTCGCTGGACACCGTAACCGTGACCGGCACGGTGCCGACCTATGGCGATACGCCGCCGCCGGCTTTTGCCGGCGGCCAGATCGCCGCGGGTGGGCGTGTCGGCCTGCTGGGTGAAAAGGATGCGATGGACATCCCTTTCAGCGTCACCAGTTACACCAGCGAGCTGATCGAGAATCAGCAGTCGCAAACCCTGGGCGATACGCTGCAGAACGACGCCTCCGTAAGCGTGGGTCAGGGGTACGGCATCTACGGGGAAGCCTTCAAGATTCGCGGCTTCGATCTGAACGGGGATGACGTGGCCTACGGCGGCCTCTATGGCGTGCTCCCGCGTCAGCTCATCAACACCGATATTGCCGAGCGTATCGAAGTCTTCAAAGGGGCCAGCGCCTTCACCTCGGGTATTCCCATCGGGGGCAACGGGGGGATCGGTGGCACCGTGAATATCGAGCCTAAGCATGCCGGTAACGAGCCGATGCTAAAGCTTTCCAGCGGCTATCGCTCCGACAGCTACGGTGAGGTGGGGGTCGATGCGAGCCGGCGCTTCGGTGACCAGAAACAGTGGGGCGCGCGGGTCAGCGCCACGCGTGGCCGCGGCGATACCGCCATCGATGACGAGAGCCAGCGCGATACCTCGGTCGTCGTCGGCCTCGACTATCGCGGTGAGCGGGGACGCGTGCTGTTCGATGTCGGCCACCAGAAGTCGACGCTGGAGGGCGCGCGCTCCAGCATCTATACCGGGGCGGCGACGGAAGTGCCTGCGGTGCCGGATGCCTCCTCGAACTACACGCCCGCCTTCGGTGGCTCCGCGCTCGAAACCAATTTCGGCATGGTGCGCGGGGAGTACGACCTGAACGACGACTGGACCGCCTTTGCCGCGGTCGGCGGCAACCGCACCATCGAGAATATCGTCTCGGCGAACCCGAGACTGACCGATGACAACGGCAATGCCAGCGTCAACGATTTCGAGACCGGCAACCATATCGATAACTTCGCCAGTCAGGCGGGTGTCCGCGGTTATGTCCTCACCGGCCCGGTGAGCCACGATGTGACCCTTGGCTACTCCAGTGCCTACCGCAAGTTCGATACCGACTGGAGTTTCCTGGCGGCGGGCACGACCAACATCTACGACCCGCAGGATCTGTCGCGGCCGCAGGGCGATCCCTCTGTCGGTGGTAGCGTGACGCGGACGCGGTCTCAGGGTGTCACCCTGAGCGATACGCTGGGTTTCCTGAATGATCGCGTCTTGCTGACCCTGGGGGCGCGTTATCAGGAGCTGGAAGTCGACGAGCGCCCCAACGCCGGTGGTAACAACCGTTATGCCGACCGCCGAGTCACGCCTGCGGTGGGTGTCGTGTTCAAGGCGACGTCCAACGTGTCGCTCTATGCCAACTACGTCGAGGCCCTGCAGGATGGTGGCACCGTCAGCGATACCAGCGCCTCGAACTATGGCGAGTACCTGGGCATCGCCCACGCCAAGCAGTATGAAGTGGGCAGCAAGTTCGATTATGGCAACATCGGCGGCGGTATCAGTCTGTTTCAGATCGAGCTACCGACGGCCGCGGTGGTCGACGGTGTCGGCAGTCTGGATAACGAGCAGCGCAATCGTGGCCTTGAGCTCAGCCTTTACGGCGAACCCCTCGAGGGTCTGCGTCTGTTCAGCAGCGCGACCTGGATCGATGCCGAGCTGACCAAGACCCAGGACGGCACCGAAGGCAATAATGCGACCGGCGTGCCCGAGTACCGTGTCGTGCTGGGCAGCGAGTGGGATATCCCGCATGTCGACCGCCTTACCGCGACCGGTCGTGTCATTCATACCGGGACACAGTACGCCGATGCCAGCAACGATCTCGAGCTTGACCCGTGGACGCGACTGGACCTGGGCGTGCGCTACACCACGCCAATCGGTGGTGCCGACTGGGTATGGCGTGCCGGCATCGACAACGTCACCGACGAGGACTACTGGTCTGGCGCATCCACGGCCTTTGCCGGCTATCTGATCCAGGGCGAGCCGCGGACGTTGAAGTTGTCGGCAACCGTGGAGTTCTAGTCCTCGGATAGCATGACCATCAATGAAAAGGCGCCTCCCTCGGGAGGCGCCTTTTTCATGGGCGACCCTGGCGTCAGTGAGTCGCACTGAGCGCCATGGCGCTACTGCGAAGCCACCTGCAGCGGAGTCGAGGCTTGCACGCCGAGATTCTCGCGCATGGTTTCGCTGTACCAGTTGACGAAGTCGATGACGCCGAACTCGTAGGTCTGCGAGTAGGGGCCGGGCTGATAGGCCAGCGAGTTGATCCCGAGCTGGTTCTCTTCCGCCAGACGGCGATCCTGCTCGTTGGTGGCATCCCACACCTGGCGCAGGCGCGCCGGGTCGTAGTCGACACCTTCCACGGCATCCTTGTGCACCAGCCACTTGGTGGTGACCAGGGTCTCCTGCGGACCCAGCGGCAGGACACGGAAGACCACCGCGTGGTCGCCCATGAAGTGGTTCCACGAATTGGGCAGGTGCAGGATGCGCAGCGAGCCCATGTCGGCATTGGGGATGTTGCCCATCAGCTTGTTGCAGCCGGGCTTGCCATCCAGGGTCATCGAGACGATGCCGTCGAGCAGCGGCGTGCGCGTCAGGCGGTTGCGCTTGCCGAAGCGCGCCAACTGCCAGGGCACTTCGCAGGCGGTCCAGTCGGCCTGCTTGCGCGCGACCAGATCACGGTACTCGCCGGTCGAGCGCGGGTCGTCGGTGTCGTCGAACTCGATCAGCGAGTTGAGCAGTTCGGGGTGCGAACCGCTGCAGTGGTAGCACTCGCGATTGTTCTCGATCACCAGCTTCCAGTTGCAGCGCTCGACGATGTTGGACTCCACCGCGACCTTGACGTTGTCCATGTCGTAGGGCGAGAGGTAGTGCTCGAGCGAGACCAGGAAGTCGTCGATCGGCTCGGGGTTCTCGCTCAGGTTGATGAACACGAAACCGCCGGCGCTCTTCACTGCCACCGGCTTGAGGCCGAAGGCGCTCATGTCGAAGTCGTCGCCCATGTCGCTGCCGGCGAACAGCAGGCGGCCGTCGAGTTCGTAGGTCCACTGGTGATAGGGGCAGACCAGCTTGGCCACCTTGCCCTTGTCCTTGAGACACAGGCGCGAGCCGCGGTGACGACAAACGTTGTGGAAGGCGTGAATCTTGTTTTCGGCGCCGCGCAGAATGATGATCGAGTTGCTGCCCACTTCGAGCTTGAAGTAGTTGCCCTTGGCGGGAATCTCGCAGCTCATGCCGGCGAACAGCCACTGCTTCTCGAAGATCTCCTCCATATCGACCTGGAACAGACGCGGGTCGTTGTAGAAGGGTTGGGGCAGCGAATAGGTCGGGTTACGCTGTTCCAGCATATCCGCCACGGCCTTGCGGGTCGCGCTGAGAGAGTCATCCAGGCTGTCGCGTGGAAGTGGTGACATGGTCGCATCCTCATCAAACAATATATTGTGGGTCTTTCCCGAGCCCATCGGCGGGATCGACCTGGGTGTGGCGGCGCGTGGCTAGGCTGTAGCGATTCGATCCGTTCGGCGGAGTGTCGCTCAGGCGATAGCTTGGAAGTTGTCCAGCCGCGACATTCGTCGATACCAGGGCGACCGGTGGCGTTTTCCCCGGGGCGCGATACGGCGGCCAAATCGACGAAAGAGTGACCGGGTTGGGGGTGGCTGGCATGCCCGTGTCGTTGACGGGAAAGTCGTACCCGGCCGGCGTGCCCAGAATCCGGCCATGAGGTAACCCACCGGAAGTGGGCGCTGTGGCCGCTTCCCCTGATCGAGTGCCATGACGATGCAATTTTTCAATCCGGTCACAACTCAGACTTGGACCAACGGCCGCCACCAGGTTCGCTGCGTCAAAGTCATCCAGGAAACGTGGAACGTCAAGACTTTCTGCTTCATGGCCGATCAGCCGGTAATGTTCTTCTTCAAGCCGGGGCAGTTCGTCACCCTCGAGCTTGAAATCGCGGGCAAGCAGGTCATGCGTTCCTACACCATTTCGAGCTCGCCCTCGATCCCTTACAGCTTCTCGATCACGGTCAAGCGCCTGCCGGGCGGGCAGGTCTCCAACTGGCTGCATGACAACCTCAGCGCCGGTGACGAGATGGTCGTGCACGGCCCGGTGGGTGACTTCAACGTCATCGATCACCCGGCGGAAAAGGTGCTGATGCTCTCCGGTGGGGTCGGCATCACCCCGCTGATGTCGATGACGCGCTGGTTCTTCGATACCAATGCCGCGGTGGATCTGGAGTTCGTGCACTGCTCGCAGGCGCCCAACGACATCATCTATCACCGCGAGCTGGTGCACATGTTCTCGCGGCTGCCGGAGTTCCGCCTGCATATCGTGTGTGAGCGCAGCGACGAGCTGAGCCAGGCCTGGGCCGGATTCCGCGGCTACCTGTCACGTCAGATGCTGAGTCTGATGGCGCCGGACTATCTCGAGCGCGAGATCTTCTGCTGTGGTCCGGCACCGTTCATGCAGGCGGTGCGTCAGGTGCTGCTGGAAGACGGCTTCGACATGGCCCACTACCACCAGGAGTCGTTCGGGGCCACGCCGCTGGGTGTCCAGGAGGATGTCATCGAGCTGGCCGAGCAGGCCGAGGCAGAGGCCGAAGAGGTCGATGTCGCCGATCTGACACCGGTGGAGTTCGCCAGCAGCGGCAAAAGCATCCGTATCGGCGAGAGCGAAACCATCCACGCCGCCGCCGCCAAGCTGGGCCTGCACATTCCCAAGGCTTGCGGCATGGGGATCTGCGGCACCTGCCGGGTGATGAAGCTCGAAGGCGAGGTGGAGATGGAGCATAACGGCGGGATCACCGAGGAGGACGAAGCCGAGGGTTACATCCTCTCCTGCTGCTCCAAGCCCAAGGGCAAGGTGGTGATCGACTACTGATCGCCGACCCCGCCCCGGCCTGCAGGTCGGGGCGGGTCGCTTGTTGCCAGGTGATCGCTGCTAGGCGATCGCTGCTCGCGCAGCACCCACCTCCGGTCTCGCCATGCTCTGGGGCCAGGTCCTGACGGTTAGCCGTCACGCCAGGCCTAAGACCTTTAGACATCGCCACTGTCGTCGTTGCGTCACCCGGTGGCGCAACGAGACATCTCCCGCGGGGCCGGGACTCTTACGCTGACTGCGGCCTGTTGTTCCGGATCCGCCCCGCCAGACGGTCGGACGCGACGGCAGCCAGAGACCAGCCACAGGAGTTCACGTCATGTCTTCACCCGCCAATCGCGGCGTCGTCTATCGCGGCCCCGGTAAAGTCGCCGTCGAGAACATCGCGTTCCCGGAACTCGCACTGGGCAGCCGTCAGTGCCAGCACGGTGTCATCCTCAAGGTTCTGACCACCAATATCTGCGGCAGCGACCAGCACATGGTTCGCGGCCGTACCACCGCGCCGGAAGGCCTGGTGCTGGGCCACGAGATCACCGGTGAGGTGGTCGAGTGCGGACGCGACGTCGAGTTCATCAAGGTCGGCGATGTCGTTTCGGTGCCCTTCAACGTCGCCTGCGGCCGCTGCCGCAACTGCAAACGCGGCGACACCCATATCTGTCTCAACGTCAACGGTGATCGTGCCGGCGGCGCCTACGGCTATGTCGACATGGGCGGCTGGGTCGGCGGGCAGGCCGAGTATGTGATGGTGCCCTACGCCGACTTCCAGCTGCTGGTGTTCCCGGACAAGGAGCAGGCGCTGGAGAAGATCCTCGATCTGACCATGCTCTCCGACATCTTCCCCACCGGCTTCCACGGCTGTGTCACCGCCGGCGTCAAGCCCGGTTCGACCGTCTATATCGCCGGCGCGGGCCCGGTGGGCCTGGCGGCGGCGGTCTCGGCGCAGCTGCTGGGCGCGGCCTGCGTGATCGTCGGCGACATGAACGATCAGCGCCTCGAGCAGGCGCGCAGCTTCGGCTGTGAAGGGCTCGACCTCAAGCAGGACGCCAGCATGTCCGACCTGATCGAGTCGGTGCTCGGCGTGCCGGAGGTGGACTGCGCGGTCGATGCGGTGGGCTTCGAAGCCAACTGCCACGGCCACAACCACGCCCACGAGCAGCCGGCGACGGTGCTCAACGCGACCATGGAGATCACCCAGGCCGGCGGTGCCGTGGGTATCCCGGGGCTCTACGTGACCGAAGACCCGGGCGCCGAGAGCGAAGACGCCAAGCACGGCAACATCTCGATGAAGTTCGGGCTGGGCTGGGCCAAGGCGATGTCGTTCCACACCGGCCAGACCCCGGCGATGCGCTATCAGCGTCAGCTGATGCAGGCGATCCTTCACGAGCGTGTGCATATCGGCAAGGCGGTCAACGTCCAGACCATCTCGCTCGACGACGCGCCCAAGGGCTACGCCGCCTTCGATGGCGGGGCGGCCAAGAAGTTCGTGATCGACCCCCACGGGACCCTCGGCTGATCGAGAAGCCCGACCGACCCCGCCCGATGTCAGGCGAGTGTGACGTGCCGGAAGCGCCTGCGGGCGCTTCCGGCCGTTTTGCGTTTGGTTTTGGGCGCGCCGGGCGGCAGAATCGAGAGCGACCGCCATCCGTCGCAGAGAGCCGAGCATGATCGTATCCGACCCTGATCTTCCACGCTGCGCCTGGGCGCAGACACACCCGCTGAATGCCGCCTACCACGATGCCGAGTGGGGCGTCCCCGAGTACGACAGCCGGGCGCTGTGGGAGAAGCTGATCCTCGACGGCTTCCAGGCCGGGCTCTCCTGGCTCACCATCCTCAAGAAGCGCGACGCCTTCCGCGAGGCGTTCGAAGGCTTCGACCCCGAGCGTATCGCCGGCTATGACGAGACCGACGTCGAGCGCCTGCTCGGTAACGCTGGCATCGTGCGCTCGCGATCCAAGATCGAGGCGACCATCGGCAACGCCCGCGCCTATCTCGCCATGCGTGACAGCGGCGAGGATTTTGCCGACTTCCTGTGGGGCATGGTCGGTGGCCGTCCGATCCAGGACTCTATCGGCAGCGACGGTTCGGTGCCGACCCAGACGCCGCTCTCTGTCGATATCTCCAAGGCGCTCAAGAAACGCGGCTTCAAGTTCGTCGGGCCGGTGATCGTCTACGCCTGGATGCAGGCCGTCGGCATGGTCAACGACCACGCCGAGGCTTGCCATCGCCGCAAGCCCGTGGCGGCCATGGGCTGAACGTCGGATGCCTGGCGTGGGCTGCGCGCGTCGCGCTCAGTCCAGGCGCCCATCGAACAGCTGGCGGAACGCGGCATAGCGTTTGTCGTGCAGGTCGCGTGCCGCCGCGTCGGGTTCGAGCAGGTCCTCGCCGGGTGCGAGTGAACGGGCCACGGCAAGCGGGTTCTCGTGTCGTCGGGCGGCCATGGCGATGATTGCGGCCCCCAGCAGCACGGGTTCTGGCGCTTCCGACAGTACCACCCGACAGCCGGTGCCATCGGCGTAGAGCTTGCGCAGCAGCTGGGAGCGGTTGTGGCCGCCGCTGAGGTGGAGCGTGTCGATGGCGTAGCCGTTGGCATTCATGCGCTCGATAATGGCGCGTGTACCGTAGACCAGCGCCGTCGCCGCGGCCCAGTAAACCTTGATGAAGGTTTCTCGCGGCGATTCCAGCGTGAGGCCGTCGATGGCGCCACGAAGCTCGGGGTCGGCCAGCGGTGAACGATTGCCGATGAAGTCCGGACGAACATGCAGCTCCGGTGCCGGATCGCCTGCTGCCAGGCGCTCCAGCAGCAGCGCCGAGAGGGCGCCGTGGGGATCGTCACCGAAGTCGCTACCCGCGCTGAACAGGGCGACGATATGGTCCAGCAGGGCGCCGGTCAGGCTCTGGCCACCTTCGTTGGCGACGAATCCGTCGCACAGTGCTCCCGGATAGGGACCCCATACGCCGGGGACTTCGCGACGTTCCGGCTGGGCACCGATATGACAGGTCGAGGTGCCGGCGATGACAGCCAACCGATGTGCCGAGTGCGCGTCGAGGCTGCGCCCCAGCGTGCCCATGGCGCCGGCGTAGGCGTCGATCATGCCGACGGCAAACAGACAGTCGGTGGTGAGCCCGAGCTCCGCTGCGGCGGTCTCGCTCAGCGGCCCCAACGGTTCGCCCACGGCGGCGGCGCTGGCGGGTAGTGCGGCGCGCTCGAGCACGTCCGTCATGTCGACCTGGGCGAGGAAGTCCCGGTCCCAGCCGCGGTTCGGCCGTGGGTCGAAGGTCCACTTGCAGGCCAGGGTGCAGACCGAGCGGCGATCGATGCCGGTGCAGTGGTAGCCCAGCCAGTCGCCGAGGTCACCGGCGTAGCCGATGCTGTCGTACAACGCTGGTCGATTGCGCTTGAGCCACATCAGCTTGGGCATCTGCATCTCCGGCGACATCACGCCGCCGAGATTGGCCAGCGGGGCGGCACCGGTCGCGGTGCAGAGTTCGGCTTCCGCCGTGGCCCGGTGATCCATCCAGACGATGATGTTCCAGCCCTCGTCGCCGGTCGACAGTGCCAGCGGCCGATGCTGGCGGTCGAGCAGCACCAGCGAGCAGGTCGCGCTCACCGACAGGCTCTTGACCCGGGCCGGCTCGATACCCGCCGCGTCGACGGCGCGGCGGGTGGCGTCGCAGATGGCTCGCCAGATATCGCGGGTGCTCTGCTCGACGTGATGTTCTTGCGGGCGATGCATGGCGATCGGCGCCTTCGCCTCGCCCAGCAGCTCGCCGCGATCATCGAAGACCCCGACGCGGGCGCTTCCGGTGCCGATGTCGACGCCCAGTGAATAGTGTGTCTCGGTCATGGTTGGCCTGTTCAAGAGCGTTTGAGAAAGGGCATACGCAGTGTCATGACGACGATCAGGAATGCGCCCCACACGGCGGTGGCGAGGTGCTGGCTGGCGCCCATCAGATTCATGCCCGAGGCGATCACCTGGAGGCTCATCAGGCCCAGTACCAGCGGCAGGACGCGCCCGAAACCGCCGAATGGATTGGCGCCAGCGAGGAAGCAGGCCAGAACCGTGATCAGCAGATAGCTTTCGCCATGGCCCACACGTACCGAGTTGAAGCGTGCCAGCATCACCATCCCAGCGATCGCGGCCAGCAGCCCGGAGAGGGTGTAGAGCACGATCAGCACGCGGCGCACGTCGATTCCCGAGTATTCGGTGGCTCGCAGGTTGGAGCCGATCATGTGGATCGAGAATCCAGTACGGGTGAACTGCATGAAGTAGGCGAGCCCACCGGCGGAGAGCAAAAAGATCAGCATCGGGACGGGGATGCCGATCAAACTGCCGCTGCCGAGCCACTGAAAGCCTGCCGGCATGCCGGAGATGCCGCCGCCGCGAGTCAGAAATTCCCCCAGCCCCTGGAGGAAGATCATCGCCCCCAGCGAGACCAGAATCGGGTGAGCGCCGACCCTTGCCACGATGACGCCGATCAGCAAGCCGGCTGCACTGCCGACGGCGAGCCCGGCGCCGATACCTGCGATGATGCCGATCACGCCAGCATCGCCGAGCGCGTTCTGCACCAGCCAGGCGGTGGTCAGCCCTGCGATGTTGGCGGTGAAGGTCACCGCCAGATTGAGACCGCCGGAGATGATCGGCACCAGCATGGCCAGCGAGAGAAGGCCGAGTTCCGGGAGCTGCACGGCCATCGAGCGCACATTGACCGCGCTCAAGAACCCGGGAGCCATCAAGGCGAAGAACGCGAAGCTGACGACCAGTAGCAGCGCCATGATGCCGATTTCGAGTGACTCGGCGCCGGGGCGAAAGGTACGGCGGAGGGCGGATACGGCGCTCATTGGCGTGCCTCCTTGGGAATCGCGCGACGCGGCAGCAGCTTGTCGAGATTGCTGCAGGTGATCGCGACGAGAATGATGAAACCGACGATCATGCGGAAGGCGTAGGGGGTCACGCCGAGCAGGTTGAGCCCGTTCTGCACCACGGCCAGCAGCAGCACGCCGAGCAGCGCCCCGGTCACCGAGCCGCGGCCGCCGCCGAGCGTCGCGCCGCCGAGGACGACGGCTGCGAGAATCGGTAGCTCCTGGCCGATCAGCGCGTTGGGAACCACCTCCTGCACGATGTGGGCCTGCATCAGGCCGGCGACACCGGCGCACAGACCCAGCCAGCCGTAGGCGAAGGCGTGTATCACGCCGACTCGCACGCCCGAGCGTCGGGCCGCTTCCGGGCTCGAGCCGAAGCCGTAGAGGGTACGTCCGAAACCGGTCCGGGTAAGAATGAACCCGGTGGCCAGACTCATCACGGCCATCACCGCGACGGGGAGATAGAGTGTCGCGCTGCCGCGTGCGGCGGGCAGATCGATCAGCGGAATCGAGTAGTAGAGCCAGTCAGGGATGTCGTAGATCGAGACGCCCCCGGTGAAGACCATCAGCAGCCCGAAATAGAGGTTGAAGGTGCCGATGGTGACGATGATCGAGACGATGCGGAAACGGTGGATCAGAAAGGCATTCACCAGCCCGAGCAGGCTCCCCACGGCCATCGACAGGAGGATGCCGAGCAACCAGTTGCCGCCGCCCAGGTGATCGATCAGCAGGGTCATGACCACGTACTGCACCACCGACGCTGCCACCGCGAACGAGATATCGATGCCGCCGGCGATCAGCACCACCACCAGCCCCACGGCGAAGATCATGTTCACGGATTGGTTGTTGAGCAGGTCGAACAGATTCTGCGTGGTCAGGAAGGTATCCGTGGTCAGCCCGAGAGCGATGCACAGCACGACGATGATCGCGGCCAGCACCCCCTCGGTGCCGAGGTGCAGTCTAGGCATTGATGATCTCCTCGAGCGATGCCTCGGTAGTGGTGGTCGGCGTGAGTTCGCGGCTGATCCGGCCCGCCTTGAGGACCACGACGCGGTCCGAATTCATCCAGATTTCGCTGGCCTCGTCCGAGATGAGAATGATCGACATGCCCTGGTCGGCCAGGGTTCGAATGATGTCGAAGATGCCGGCCTTGGCGCCGACGTCGACGCCCACCGTGGGGCAGTCGAGAATCAGTACGTCGGGTCGGGTCGCCAGCCACTTGGCCAGCACGATCCGCTGCTGGTTGCCACCGGAGAGAGAGGAGACCGCGAGTTCGGCGTCGTTGACCTTGGTGCCGAGACGCTGGATCCACTCGGTGGTCAGCGCGAGAAGGCGTCGGGGTGAGAGGAAACCTCGCGGTTTCTCCAGTTCGTTCAGGACCGTCACGGCGGTGTTCATGATGATCGACTGATTCTGAACCAGACCCAGGTTCAGGCGGTCCTCGGAGACGTAGGCGATGCCGTGGCGGATCGCGTCCCGGTTGGAGCGCAGTGTCAGCGGCTTGCCGTTCTTGAGCAGCTCTCCGCCGGTGGGGCGCGTCATGCCGAACAGCACGTGGGCTAGCTCGGTGCGTCCCGCGCCCAGCAGTCCGGTGAGCCCCAGTATCTCGCCGCGGTGCAGCGTCAGCGAGACGTTCTCGAACTCACCCGCACGGCTCAGATTACGCAGCTCGAGCACCGGCTCACCGGCACCGTCGGGCTCACGCGGCGTGAGTGCCAGCTCGTGGCCGGTCATCAATTGCGACAGCCGGGTCTGGGTCATGCCCTCGGTCGAGTAGGTACCGACCAGGGCGCCGTTACGCAGCACGGTCACCCGCTGGCAGACCGCCAGCACCTCCGATAGCCGATGGCTGACGAAGACGATCGAGATGCCCTGCGCCGAGAGCGAGCGGGTGATCTCCAGCAGGGTCTGCACTTCGTTGCGCGTGAGCGAGGCCGTGGGCTCGTCCATGAACACGATGCGTGCGCCGGCGCGCAGCACTCGACAGATCGCCACCAGTTGGCGCCTTGCGATGGAGAGATCCTCGACCCGAGTGTCGGGGTCGAGGGGAACCCCAAGGCGTTCGATCACCTCGCGCGCCTCGCGACGGGCGGCACGCCGGGAGAGCGGGCGCCAGGGGCTGGCCACGTAGTCGTCGAAGACGATGCTCTCGGCAACGCTCAGGTGCGGGAACAGGGCCAGATCCTGCCAGATGACATGGATCCCGAGCGCACGGGCGTCGTGAGGGGTGATGCGGCTCACGCTGTCGGCGTTGCCGAACGAGAAGGTCGCGCCCGCTTCCGGCGTGTAGACCCCGTTGAGTATCTTGATCAGCGTGCTCTTGCCGCAGCCGTTCTCGCCGGCGAGGCAGAGCACCTCGCCGCGGCGCAGCTCGAAGGAGACGTCATCGAGCACCCGGCTCTGGCCGAATACCTTGCTGACACCCTCGGCACGCAGTGCGATGTCATCCATCGCTCTCTCCCTGAAGGCAAGATGAAGACAGGCTGCGCGAACGTCGCGCAGCCGTGACGGTCGCCGCGGTTCAGAGGCCGAGCGCGGCCAGCTCGTCGACCGTCTGCTCGTTCAGTTCCAGCGGCTTGGAGGCGAACAGGGTATGGCCGTCGAGGCGGACTTTACCGAGTACCGGCAGGTCGTCGCCATCGGCGATCTCGCCGCCTTCGTAGAGCCTGTCACCGAGCGCGACGAAGGCCTTGCCGGCCTCCAGCGGGCTCCACTGGAAGCCCCCAGTGATGACTCCTTCATGCACCAGACGGCGACCCTGACCGGGGGAGAACAGGCCCATGACCTTGATCTCTCCGGCCAGGCCGCGCTCCTTGACCGCTCGAGCGGCGCCGATGGTGCCCTGGCTGCCGAACGACATGATGCCGGCCAGGTCCGGATGGGCGCGGATCAGGTCCAGAGTGGTGTTGCGGCTGTCGTCGACGCTTTCGGCGACACCGAAACGATCGGCGGCCTGCTTCATGTCCGGGCAGTGCTGGTCGAGCCAATGCACGGCGGCATCGGCCCAGGCGTTGTGGGCCGGCACGTTGAGTCCGCCGACATAGACGGCATAGGAGCCGTGGCAGCCGGTGGTGTCGGCGAGCAGCTTGGCATGCTCTTCTCCCAGCTGCTGGGCGGAGATCATCTCGAAGTCGTAGTCGATGTTCTGAGAGTCGGGGCTTTCATGGGTGATGACGATGATGCCCTGATCGCGGGCTTTCTTGAGCACTGGCTCCAGCACTTCGCGATCATTGGGTACCACGCCGATGACATCCACGCCGCGGGCGATGAGATCTTCCACGGCACGCACCTGCAGCGCGGGATCGGCGCTGGTCGGGCCGATCATGTAGGCATCGACGCCGAGCTCGTCGCCCATCTCCTCGATGCCTTGCTCCATGGCGTTGAACCAGGGAATCCCGCCGACCTTGGCCACGACCGCGATGGTGGGTTTGTCCTGAGCCTGCGCCATGCCGGCACTGCCGATGACGCCCGCGATGAGGCTCGCGGCGAGATACAAGTTGCGTTTCATGATCGGTTCCCCGTCGTTGATGGTCCGACAGCGCAGCCGGCTCAGCGGGTGTTTACACGGTGCCAGCGCTCGGTGAGACAGCGTTGGGATCGACCTCGTACGCGAGCCAGGCCCTTTTGCGGACGATGTCGCCTTGGCCCGCTCTGGCCTATCCCGGTCGAATTCGTAAACACCCTTTTCAGCGCTTCTGGCCGGAGCCAGTGATGGGTGCGCAATCGGTTGTGCAACTATTGGTTTCTGTAGCGCTCAGGTCAATGCTACTTTTGATCTACCGAAAGGGAGTGCCCAAGTGTCTAGCGAACCATCCAGAAAGCTGACGATCTACGATCTCGCCAAGCTGGCGAACACGTCGCCGAGTACCGTCAGTGCCGTGCTCAACGGCACCTGGCAGCGTCGCCGGATCAGTCGCAAGCTGGCGCAGCACATCCTCGATCTGGCCGAGCGTGAGGGCTATTCCACCAACATGCAGGCGCGCGCCTTGCGGCGCGACCGCTCCGGCATCCTCGGCATGATCCTGCCGCTGTACGACAACCGCTATTTCAGCTCGATCGCCCAGATATTCGAAGCCGAGGCGCGCCGACGAGGTATCTTCACCATCGTGGCCTGCACCAACCGCGACCCGGACCAGGAACGCGAGGCGGCCAGGATGATGCTGGCCTATCGCGTCGAGCATCTGATCTGTACCGGGGCGACGAATCCCGATGCCATCGCCGACCTGTGCCGAGCCGCAGGGGTCGCCAGCCTCAATCTCGATCTGCCCGGCACGGCCGCACCGTCGGTGATATCCGCCAATCGCGAGGGCGCGCGCCGCTTGACCGATGCGCTGCTCGATCGCCTGGAGGCGCAGCAGATCGATGCCACGCGCGTGCTGTTCATCGGCGGGCGCGTCGAGGATCACAATACTCGGGAGCGTATCGAAGGCTTCCGCCAGGCCCGTGAAAGCCGCGGACTGGCCACGGCGCCCACGGATGTCGTGCCCTGCGACTACGCCGCCGAGAAGGCCCAGGCGGCGCTCGAGGCCTATGTCGAGCGTGAGGGCCGCCTGCCCGCGGCGATGTTCGTCAACTCCACCATCTCGCTGGAGGGTATCGTTCGCTGGCTGCGTCTGGGCGGGCACGACATGAACGAGATCATCATGGGTTGCTTCGACTGGGACCCGCTGGCGGCGGCCTTCCATCCGCGCCTGATCATGATGCGCCAGGACGTGACCACGATGATCGCGCGCCTCTTCGAGTGGATCGACACGCCGCCGGCGGACCCGACGCAGTGTCTGGAGGTCATGCCGGAGATCGTCGGCACGCCCGCGCCACGCTGCTGAGACCATGGCCTCGGCTCTCGCTGCTACATTGCCTTCCGGGCCGTCGCCACACCGTCTTCCGGGCCGCCGCTACACCGTCTTCCGGGCCGCCGCTACATCGCCTTCCGGGCCGCGCCGCGGAAGGCCGCGATGCCCCCTGTTGTCGCTAATCGTCAGGCCATGTCGCAAACGCACTCTAGCGTGACGTGGCAGAGCATCATGCTCCCCCGGGCGGGCGATACCATCGCGGAAAATCACCGCACGCCGACCGCGTGTCGCCACGGCGACGAGCGACGTAGAGAGGGTCCCCATGCAACGTTATTCCGGTTTCAGCCTGGTCAAACACGCGCTCAGCCACCACGAGAACTGGCAGCGCCATTGGCGCAACCCGGCGCCCAAGAAGCGCTACGACGTGATCATCGTCGGCGGTGGCGGCCACGGTCTGGCGACGGCCTACTACCTCGCCAAGGAGTTCGGCGCCACCAATGTGGCGGTGATCGAGAAGGGCTGGCTGGGCGGCGGCAATACCGCGCGCAACACCACCATCGTGCGCTCCAACTATCTGTGGGACGAGGCGGCACAGCTTTATAACCATTCCCTCGATCTGTGGAAGGGGCTGTCCCAGGATCTCAACTACAACGTGATGTTCTCGCAGCGCGGCGTGCTCAACCTGGCGCACACCCTGCAGGACATGCGTGACGTGCAGCGCCGGGTCAATGCCAACCGTCTCAACGGCATCGACAGCGAGGTGGTGACCCCCGAGCAGATCAAGGAGATCGAACCGGCACTGGATATCTCCAAGAGCGCGCGTTACCCGATCATGGGCGCCTCGTGGCAGAAGAGCGCCGGGGTCGCGCGTCACGACGCGGTGGCTTGGGGCTTCGCCCGTGGCGCCGACGCGCTGGGCGTCGATCTGCTGCAGAACACCGAGGTGACCGGCTTCAAGATCCGTGATGGTCAGGTCTACGGCGTGCACACCAACCGCGGCGACATCGAAGCGCACACGGTGGGCTGCGTGGCCGCGGGCAACTCCGGCGTGCTGGCCAAGATGGCCGGGCTCAAGCTGCCGCTAGAGTCGCATCCGCTGCAGGCGCTGGTCTCCGAGCCGCTCAAGCCGATTCTCAACACCGTCACCATGTCCAACCACGTGCACGGCTACGTCAGCCAGTCCGACAAGGGCGATCTGGTGATCGGCGCGGGGATCGACGGCTACCTGGGTTACGGCCAGCGCGGCAGCTTCCCCACCATCGAGCACACCCTGCAGGCGATCGTCGAGATGTTCCCGATGTTCTCGCGAGTGCGCATGAACCGGCAGTGGGGCGGCATCGTCGATACCTGCCCCGACGCCTGCCCGATCCTGTCCAAGACCAAGGTCAAGGGACTCTATTTCAACTGCGGCTGGGGCACCGGTGGCTTCAAGGCCACCCCCGGCTCCGGACACGTTTTTGCAGCCAGTCTGGCTAAAGGGGAAATGCACCCCATCGCGGCGCCGTTCTCCATCGACCGGTTCAATACCGGCGCCTTGATCGATGAACACGGCGCCGCCGGCGTGGCGCACTGAGGAGAGCACACCATGTTTCATATCTTCTGTCCCTACTGCCAGGAGTACCGCGAGGAAGAGGAGTTTCATCCCAGCGGTCAGGCACACCTTATCCGGCCGGCCGATCCCGCCAGCGTGAGCGACGAGGAGTGGGGCGACTACCTGTTCTTCCGTGACAACCCGCGCGGCATCCACCACGAGATGTGGGTGCACCGCCTGGGCTGTCGTAAGTTCTTCAATATCACCCGCGACACCGCGACCTACGAGATTCTCGAGACCTATCGCATGGGCGAGCAGCCGAGCATCACCGCCGCCAACGCCGAGGTGCGCCGCGAGCAGGGCGTGCAGACCGCCGACGGCGGCTGGCAGACCGTGGGCGCACAGCCCGAGAACAGCCGGCTCAACGAGGAGACGCCGTCATGACCCAGTCCAACCGTCTCAATCAGGGCGGGCGCATCGACCGCTCGCGGCGGCTGTCGTTCACCTTCAATGGCCAGCAATACACCGGCTTCGCCGGGGACACCCTGGCCTCCGCGCTGCTGGCCAACGGCGTGGATATCGTCAACCGCAGCTTCAAGTATTCGCGTCCGCGCGGGATCACCGCCGCCGGGCCCGAAGAGCCCAACGCCATCGTCCAGCTCGGCGCCAGCGAAGCCGCCCAGGTCCCCAACGTACGTGCCACTCAGCAGGCGCTGTACGACGGTCTGGTGGCACGCGGTACCAACGGCTGGCCGAACGTGCAGCGCGATGTCATGAGCTGGGTCGGCAAGCTGGGGGGCAGCTTCATGCCGCCGGGTTTCTACTACAAGACGTTCATGGCTCCGGCCTCGATGTGGATGACCTACGAGAAGTTCATCCGCAAGGGGGCCGGCCTCGGTCGCGCGCCCACCGAAGCCGACCCGGATATCTACGACCACTTCAATCAGCACTGCGACGTACTGGTGATCGGTGCCGGCCCCGCCGGGCTTGCCGCCGCGCTTTCCGCTGCGCGTGCCGGCGCGCGGGTGATCCTGTGCGACGAGCAGGAAGAGATGGGTGGATCGCTGCTCGACAGCCGTGAATCGATCGACGGTGCGCCGGCCAGCGCCTGGGCCGAGCAGGTGGTCGCCGAACTCGGTGGCCTGGCCAACGTCACGCTGCTGCCGCGTACCACCGCCAACGGCTATCACGACCACAACTTCGTCACCCTGCACGAGCGGCGCACCGAGCACCTCGCCGATACCGCCGCGGGCGCCGGTCGCGAGGGCGAAGTGCGTGCACGGCTGCACCGGGTGCGTGCCGGCCGCGTGGTACTGGCCAGCGGCAGCCACGAGCGCCCGCTGGTCTACGCCAACAACGACGTGCCCGGCAACCTGGTGGCAGGGGCGGTCTCCGTCTACATCCGCCGCTATGGCGTGGTGCCGGGGCAGCGTCTGGTGCTCTCCACCAACAATGATCATGCCTACCGCGCGGCGCTGGACTGGCAGGAGGCTGGCCGCGAGGTGGTCGCGGTGGTCGACTCGCGCGCCAAGCCGGACGGCGATCTGGTCAAGCAGGCCCGCGACGCCGGCATCCGCGTCATTACCGGCAGCGCCGTGATGGAGGCCACCGGCAGCCAGCGTGTCAGCGGTGCCAAGGTGGTGGCGATCGACACCGAACGCTTCGTGGTGACCGGCAAGGTCGAGACGCTCGAGTGCGATACCATCGCCAGTTCCGGCGGCTACAGCCCGGTGGTCCACCTGGCCTCGCACACCGGCAAGCGCCCGCAGTGGCGCGATGACCTGCTCGGCTTCGTGCCCGGCGAGGTCAAGGGCATGCATGTCGCCGGCGGCGCCCATGGGGTCTACGCCCTCGGCGAGACGCTCACCGACGGCGCCGACGTGGGGGCCGAGGCGGCGCGTGCGGCGGGCTTCGAGGAGGCCGCGGCGATCGCCGTGCCCGAGGTTGCGGTGCGCCAGGAGTCGCCGACCAGCGCGCTCTACCAGATTCCGCATGAAAAGCCGCCGCTGCGCGCGCCCAAGCAGTTCGTCGATCTGCAGAACGACGTCACCGCGGCCGCCGTCGAGCTGGCGACCCGTGAGGGCTTCGAGTCGATCGAGCACGTCAAGCGCTACACCGCGCTGGGCTTCGGCACCGACCAGGGCAAGCTGGGCAACATCAACGGCATGGCGATCGCCGCACGCTGCCTCAATCGCTCGATTCCCGAGGTGGGGACCACGGTCTTCCGTCCCAATTACACCCCGGTCAGCTTCGGCGCCATCGTCGGCCGCCACTGCCGCGATCTGTTCGATCCCGAGCGCTATACCGCGCTGCACCAGTGGCACGTGGAGAACGGCGCCGAGTTCGAGGATGTCGGCCAGTGGAAGCGCCCCTGGTACTTCCCGCGCCGGGTCAACGGCAAGCGCGAGACGATGCACGAGGCGGTGGCGCGCGAGTGCCTCGCGGTGCGCCGCGGGGTGGGTATTCTCGACGCCTCGACCCTGGGCAAGATCGACATCCAGGGGCCGGATGCGCGCGAGTTCCTGGGCCGGGTCTACACCAACAAGTGGGCCAAGCTGGCACCGGGGCGTGTGCGCTACGGCCTGATGTGCAAAGACGACGGCATGCTGATGGATGACGGTACCACCAGCTGCCTGGCCGAAAACCACTTCCTGATGACCACCACCACCGGCGGCGCCGCCGGCGTGCTGGAGTGGCTGGAGCTGTGGCACCAGACCGAGTGGCCGGAGCTGCAGGTCTACTTCAACTCGGTCACCGACCACTGGGCGACCATGACCGTGACCGGTCCTGACGCGCGCAAGCTGATGTCGGAAGTGACCGATATCGACCTCGACCGTGAGCAGTTCAAGTTCATGGACTGGAAGGAGGGCAAGGTCGCCGGTGTCCCCGCGCGGGTGTTCCGTATCTCCTTCACCGGCGAGCTGGCGTTCGAGATCAACGTCCAGGCCAATTACGCCATGCACGTGTGGAAGGCGCTGTTCGCCCACGGCGAGAAGTACGACCTCACGCCCTACGGCACCGAGACCATGCACGTGCTGCGTGCCGAGAAGGGGCTGATCATCGCCGGTCAGGATACCGACGGCTCGGTGACCCCGGAGGATCTGGGCATGCACTGGGCGGTGGGTTACGACAAGCCGTTCTCGTGGATCGGCCAGCGCGCGCTGACGCGTCCGGACACCGCCCGCGAGGATCGCAAGCAGCTGGTGGGGCTCAAGCCCAAGGACCCCAAGGTGGTCCTCGAGGAGGGGGCGCAGATCGTGCTCGACCCCGAGCAGAAGATTCCCATGACCATGATGGGCCACGTCACCTCGAGCTATTACAGCCCGGTACTGGAGAGCGGCTTCGCGCTGGCGGTGCTCAAGGGCGGACGCAACCGGATGGGCGAGACCGTCTATCTGCCGATGTCCGACGGCAGTGTCCACCAGGCCGAAGTCGTGAGTACCGTCTTCATCGATCCCAAGGGAGAGCGCCAGAATGTCTGAAGCCCGTTCCGAAGCGAGTGTCGGTAACGCCGCCACTTTCGATACGCATCCGGGCGCCGACGCCGGCGTCACCCCCGAGTCGCCGCTGCAGTGGAGCCGGGTACAGGGGCGCGTCACCGAGGAAGGTGGCGCCGCCGAGCAGATCCGAGTGATCGAACGGCCGTTCCTCGGCCATCTGGTGCTGCGCGGCGGCGCCATCACCCTCGACGAGGCGGTGCGCGCCGAACTCGGCGTGAGCCTGCCGGGCAAGCCGCTGGGGCTGGTGCTCGACGCCGAGGGCAGTCGGTCGGTGCAGTGGGTCTCGCCGGACGAGTGGCTGGTGATCGTGCCCGCTGGCGAGGAGTTCGAGCTGGAGAACCGGCTGCGGGCGCGGCTGGGGGATGCCCACTTCGCCATCGTCAACGTCGGCGGCGGCCAGACCCTGCTCGAGCTCTCCGGCGAGAAGGCGCGCGAACTGCTGATGAAGTCGGTCACCTACGATGTCCACGAGCATGGGCTGCCGGTGGGCAAGGCGGTAGGCACCGTCTTCGCCAAGACCAGCGTGGTGCTGCGGCGTCCCAGCGAAGAGCGCTTCGAGCTGGTGGTGCGGCGCAGCTTCGCCGACTACTGCGTGCGCTGGCTGCGGGATGCTGGACGCGAGTACGGGCTGCGCGTGGAATCCGCGTCGCCCTGATCATCGAGCGCCCCCGTCGTGGCGGGGGCCTGGCCCTGTCGAGACGCCCCGGTCGAGCAGCGTCCGGCTTCTCGACAGCGCGCAGCGGGAGCCAACATGCACTCTGAAAACAACAGCTGGATTCTGTCCGCCCAGTGCCCCAGTCGGCTGGGCACGGTGGACGTGGTGACCCGCTTCCTCAAGGAGCAGGGCTGCTATATCACCGAGCTTCACTCCTTCGACGACTACCGCGGCGGGCAGTTCTTCATCCGCGCGGCTTTTCTGCCGGAGCAGACCGACTTCAATGGCGACGACTTCCGCGAGCAATTCACAGCGCGGGCGTCGGCGTTCGACATGCACTTCGAGCTGACTCCGCCGGACTATCGTCTGCCGGTGGTGATCATGGTCTCCAAGACCGACCACTGCCTCAACGATCTGCTCTATCGCTATCGGACCGGGCAGCTGGCGATCGATGTGCGTGCCATCGTCTCCAACCATCCGGATCTGGAGCCGCTGGCGGCGTGGCACGGGCTGCCCTATCACCATCTGCCGATCACCCCGGAAACCAAGGCGGAGCAGGAGGCCGAGGTGCGTCGGGTGGTCGAGGAGAGCGGTGCCGAGCTGGTGATCCTGGCGCGCTACATGCAGGTGCTGTCACCCGAGCTGTGCCACCACTTCGCCGGTCGCGCGATCAATATCCACCACTCGCTGCTGCCCGGTTTCAAGGGGGCCAAACCCTACCACCAGGCCTACGAGAAGGGCGTGAAGCTGGTCGGTGCCACTGCCCACTACATCAACGACGATCTCGACGAGGGGCCGATCATCGCCCAGGGCGTCGAGGCGGTCGACCACGCCCACTACCCGGAAGATCTGGTGGCGCGCGGGCGCGACATCGAGTGCCTGACCCTGGCGCGGGCGGTGCGCTATCACCTGCAGAAGCGTGTCTTCCTGCACTCCGGGCGCACGGTGGTGCTCTCCGGCTGAGTGCGGCTCGGCGCATTCCGCCGGCGCCTGTCGAAAAGCTGAAAAAGCCCGTGTTTCCACGGGCTTTTTTTCTTGCTCCGCCGTTGGCGGCGGGCCACAATGCGCGGGCACGGAAGGGGAGTATCCCACCGCCGGCGCTGCCTGCGCCGCCGGTTCGATGATGTCGTCAGCACGGGCCACATTGCCCCGGGATCATCGGTTGTTCGGGCACCCAGCGGGTGTCGCGGCCAGCGGGAGAGACTTTCGGTGACGTTCACCGTCAACCGGAGGTTTCCTCATGCATGTCCCCCTGTGGGTCTGGCTGGCTACGATTGCCGGCATCGCTGCACTGTTCGTCTTCGATTTCTACGCCCACGTGCGCAAGCCGCACGAACCCACCTTCCGCGAAGCGGCTTGGTGGTCGGTGTTCTTCGTCGCCCTCGCCGTACTCTTCGGCGGCGGGCTATGGTGGGTCTGGGGGCCGCAGCACGGCGCCGAGTACTTCGCCGGCTTCATCACCGAGAAGAGCCTCTCGGTCGATAATCTGTTCGTCTTCCTGATCATCATGTCCAAGTTCGCGGTGCCACCGGCCTACCAGCAGAAGGCGCTGCTGATCGGGATCGTGATCGCGCTGCTCATGCGTGGCGCCTTCATTGCGGTGGGGGCGGCGGCGATCGCCCAGTTCAGCTGGATGTTCTATCTGTTCGGGCTGTTCCTGCTGTACACCGCGTTTCAGCTGATGCGCGAGGGCGTCGGTGGCCACGACGCCAACGAGGAGTACGAGCCCAACGCCATCGTGCGCTTCGTGCAGAAGCGGCTTCCCGCCACCGACACTTATGATCGCGACCGCCTGATCACGGTGCACAACGGCAAGCGTCTGGTGACGCCGCTGTTCATGGTAGTGGTGGCCCTGGGCATGACCGACGTGCTGTTCGCGCTGGATTCGATCCCGGCGATCTATGGGTTGACCAAGGAGCCCTATATCGTCTTCACCACCAACGCCTTCGCACTGCTCGGGCTGCTCCAGCTCTACTTCCTGATTGGCGGGCTGCTGTCGCGGCTGGTCTATCTGGGGATCGGGCTGTCGCTGATCCTGGCGTTCATCGGGGTCAAGCTGATCATCGAGGCGATGCACACCAACAATCTGGCGTTCATCAACGATGGCCAGCCGCTGCACCTGGTGCCGGAGATCCCGATCTGGCTGTCGATGACGATCATCGTCGGCACCCTAGTGGTCACCACCGTGGCCAGCCTGATCAAGAGCCGCGGGCAGCAGCAGGCCGGCTGAGCGCCGGCGGCGCGGCATAGATCCGGTGCAGCAGCGCGCGGATCTGGGACATGGGAATGGCCTCTTCCGGCCCGGGCGGCAACGCACCGGGCCGGAAGCCGTTATGCAAGAAGCCCGCGAGCAGCGCCGGGTCGCCGCTGATCACGTGCAGCGGCACGTCCCGACCCGGGTGCGGGCCGATGATGCTTGGCGCGGCCTGATGGTCGCCGAGGATCAGCATCAGCGTATGCTCGCCGACCTGGCGCTCGGCAAAGCCCGCCGCCGCCTGCAGGGCGTAGTCGATGGCTGGCGCATAGTGGGCGCGCATCGCCTCGGTGTTCTGCCACAGCGAGGCGTAGTCGTCGCCGGCGCCGGCCCAGCGCGAGAACACCTGACCATCGCCGACGCTGTCCCAGTCGACCAGCGTGATCACCGGTGACCAGGGGGCGTGGCTGGAGAGGGTGGCCAGCTCGACGAAGGTGGCATCCGACGACGCCCCGGTGGCGCTTGCCGAGGCCGCATCCAGATAGTCGCCGACACGTTTCCAGGTGAACTGATCGGGCATGCTGGCCCAGCCCATCGGCGGGCCGCGGTAGCCGAGGCTGTCGGCGGTGTGGATCTCGTCGTAGCCGAGCTGGCGGCCTTCGGGCCAGTCGCGGATGATCCCCGGCATCACCGCCAGGGTGCGGTGGGCGCTGGCGGTGAAGTCGTCGACCAGGGTCGAGCGATGGCGGTTTAGCATCAGCTCGAAGCGTAGCTGCGAGGTGATCGGCAGCCCGCTCAGCAGCGTGGCGTGGTTGAGCCAGGACTGGCCGCCCAGGGTCGAGGCGGTGACCCGGCCGGTGACCATCGACAGCCCCGACGCGGCCAGCTCGGACTCCATCCGCGCCAGGCGCGGGCGGATCTCGTCGGCGAACGGTTCGCGCTCGATCGCGGCGACCCCGTAGGACTCGATGAAGCCCAGCACCACGTCGACCCCTGCCAGCCCTGTTAGCGCTCGCGCGCCAGGATCGTTCTCGAGCTGGCCGCCGAACGCCGCCAGGGCGTGGCGCGTCTCCATGGCGCGCTGCCACTCGAAGGTCACGAAGCCCAGTGCCGGGCTGCCGATACGCGTGGCGTCGAGGCGCCCGGCGTGCTGCAGTGCGAGGCCGCCGGCACCGAAGGCCAGCAGCGCTACCCCCAGCCCGCGCGGGAGTCGAGCGCGATGGCTCGCCGCCAGCAGTGCGCTCAGCGCCCAGCCCACCGCGAACAGCGCCAGCCCCAGACCGCAGGTCACTGCCAGCGTCAGCGCCAGGCCCAGATTGGCGACCAGCAGCTCGATCAGGATCGGCAGCAGCGACAGATCGGTATAGAGATTGATCGAGCGCCCCTGCATCGCCTGCATCAGGCCGTCGCCGAGGGCGCCCAGGGCGATGCTCACCCCGATCAGGGCAACCCCGGCGCAGGCCCATTGGCGCAGGCGTGACACCGGCATCAGCAGCAGCAGGCCGAGCAGCAGCGGCGCCTCCAGCGCCAGCCAGTGGCGCGGCGGGAAGCCCGCCCAGGGGAGTTCGGGTGTGAGCAGCAGGGCGTTGAGCAGCAGCCACGCCAGCAGCAGGCGCCAGCCGGCCCGGGCGCCGGCCGACTCGGGGAAAAGCGTCATGATTCGTCCTGAATCCAGTAAGCGGGAAGTCTTGGCCCGAGCATAGCACTGCGCATTGTTCGGGCGCTGCGCGCGCCGCTCAGGCAATCGTCGTGGGCAGGGTGGTGGCAGCCACGTTAAACTAACGATTTCACGCGACAGGGAGTGCTGCCATGCCATCCGCCCAGGAACTCATCGTCGAGCCGAGTCACGGCCGCGCCGCCGACGCCTGCGTCATTCTGCTCCACGGCCTCGGTGCCGACGGCCACGACTTCGAGCCGCTGGTGCCGGCGCTGGGTCTGGATGCGACGCTTTCGGTGCGCTTCGTGCTGCCGCATGCGCCGCAGTTGCCGGTCACCGTCAACGGCGGCATGAGCATGCCGGCCTGGTACGACATTCTCGAGATGAATCTGGGGCGGCGGGTCGATGTCGCTCAGCTGCGCGCCTCCGCCGAGCGGGTGCACGGCCTGATCGAGGCGCAGATCGAGGCCGGCATCGACAGCCGGCGCATCATCGTCGCCGGTTTTTCCCAGGGCGGTGCGGTGGCCTACGAGGCGGCGCTGTCGTGCCCGCAACCGCTGGGCGGGCTGCTCGCACTCTCGACCTACTTCGCCACCGCCGACAGCATCGCCCTGGCCGAGGAGAATCGCCAGCTGCCGATCGAGGTGCACCACGGCAGCGCCGATCCGGTGGTGCCCGAGGCGCTGGGCCGCGAGGGCGCCGAGCGGGTCGAGGCGCTGGGCTACCCGGTGAACTATCGCACCTACGACATGGGCCATAGCCTGTGCCCCGAGCAGGCCAGCGATATCGCGGCCTGGCTCCAGGCGCGGCTGGGCTGAGCGGGTATCGCGATGCACAGCATGGACGATATCGGCGGCGCAGCCGACGACCCGCGGCTATCGAGTCCGGCGGCGCAGCGCAATCGCGGGCCCATCGCCGAGATCCTGCGTCGGGTGCTGCCGGCCCGGCACGCTTCACTGGAGATCGCCAGCGGCAGCGAGGATCTTGCCCGGCACCTGGCCGAGGCGCTGCCCGGCCTGCGCTGGCAGCCCTCGG
>JNVT01000054.1 GCA_000737985.1 Gammaproteobacteria bacterium MFB021
GCGCGGCTGCCGGTGAGCGCGACCGGGCAGGCGTTCGTCGCCCTGCCCATGCACCCGTGGCAGGCCCGGCACCTGCGCGCGCAGCCCGGCGTCCAGGCGCTCGAGGCCGCGGGTGAGCTGGTGTGGCTGGGCGAGAGCCAGGCCGAGTGGTACCCCACTTCATCGCATCGTTCGCTCTATGCCAGCGGCGTGCCGTGGATGGTCAAGGGCTCGCTCTCCGCTCGCCTGACCAATTCACTGCGTCTGCTCAGCGTCAAGGAGGTCACCCGCGGGCTGCGTCTGGATGAATGGATGCGCGATCTCGATATCGCCCGGCGCTTCCCCGGCTTCAACGTGATGCAGGAGCCGGCCTGGCTCGGCTGGCGCGATGCCGAGGGCCAGGTGGATGCCGCCAGCCTGGTGCTGCTGCGCGAGAACCCGCTGCAGCACGCGCCCAACGCCGAGGCGGTGGTGCTCGCCA
>JNVT01000055.1 GCA_000737985.1 Gammaproteobacteria bacterium MFB021
GGGGCGGGGCGTGGGCGTTGCTGGTGGCGCCGAACACCGGGTTGTAGGTGTGCGAGCCGAGCCCGAACTCCGGGGTGTTGGTCTTGCCGATCACGATGGCGCCGGCGGCGCGCATACGCGCGACCATCAGGCTGTCGGCGTCGGCGCGATGATCGCGGCACAGCGGCGAGCCCTGCACGGTGGGCAGCCCCTGCACGTCGGAGAGATCCTTGATCGCCTGGGGGATGCCGTGCAGCCAGCCGCGCGAGCGCCCGGCGGCGAGCTCGCGGTCGGCCGTCTCCGCCTCTGCCAGCAGTGCCGCCGACGGGCGCCGGGAGACGAGCGCATTGAGCGAGGGGTTGGCGGCATCGATATGCGCCAGATAGGCCGTCATCACCTCGCGGCAGGATACCTCGCGGGCATGGATGCGCCGGGAGAGCGTAGTGGCGCTCCAGGTGACGATCTCATCGAGCGCGTGCGCGATGGTGGGGCCGGCGTCGGTGTGGGGCATGCGCGTCTCCTCGCTGGTTGGATGACGGGAAGCTGCCAGCATACCCCAGGCCGACGGCCCTCAGCCGGCGTGGAACAGTTCGCTGTAGGCGCTGAGCGCCGGGGCGCCGCCGAGGTGGGCGTAGAGCACCCGGGAGCCGGCGGGGAATTCGCCGCGGCGCACCTTGTCGATCATGCCGTGCATCGACTTGCCCTCGTAGACCGGATCGGTGAGCACGCCTTCGAGCCGGCCGCAGAGACGGATAGCCTCCAGGGTGCCGTCGTTGGGCAGGCCGTACTCGGGATGGCCGAAGCGAGTGTCGAGAATCACGTCGTCGGCCTCGATCGGCTGGCCGAGTTCGACCAGCTCGGCGGTGTTCTGGGCGATGCGCAGGATCTGGGCGTGGGTGCGCTCCGGCTTGGCCGAGGCGTCGATGCCGATGACCTGACGCGCCCGGCCATCGGCGGCGAAGCCCACCACCATGCCGGCCTGGGTGCTGCCGGTCACCGAGCAGACCACGATGTAGTCGAAGGTGAAGCCCAGCTCGCGCTCCTGCTGGCGCACCTCTTCGGCGAAGCCGACGAAGCCGAGGCCGCCGTAGGGGTGTTCGGAGCAGCCGGCGGGGATCGGGTAAGGCTTGCCGCCGCGGGCGCGCACGTCTTCCAGCGCGCGTTCCCAGCTCGCGCGGATGCCGATATCGAAGCCCGCCGGGTCGAGGCGCACGTCGGCGCCCATGATGCGCGACAGCTCGATGTTGCCGACCTTGTCGTAATGGCTGTCGTCGTAGTTGACCCAGTTCTCCTGCACCAGCACGCACTCGAGGCCGAGATGCGCGGCCACTGCGGCGACCTGGCGGGTCTGATTGGACTGGATGCCACCGATCGAGACCAGGGTGTCGTAGCCGCCCTCGAGCACTTCCGGGATCAGGTATTCGAGCTTGCGCGTCTTGTTGCCGCCAAAGGCGAGCCCGCTGTTGCAGTCTTCGCGCTTGGCGTAGAGCTCGACCTCGCCACCGAGATGCTCGCTCAGACGCTTGAGCGGGGTGATCGGAGAAGGGCCGAAGGTAAGCGGGTAGCGGGGAAAACGATCGAGTCTCATGGGGTCACCGGATTGTCGTTGTGATAGCAGCGGCAAGACCGCTGGTCGCGGGAATGCAATGCTTGGGTGCTAGTGCCTAAAACGCTATCAGGAAAGCCGGCGGGGCATGTTGCAAGTTGCAATCGTTTTTCGGACTGATATGAGCAATAAGTGGATTATTGTCGTCGATAGTTGTGCTAGAAATTGGTTTTGCACAATAAAATGAAGCGAGGCCTTGTCATGACTCTCTCGGATGCCGCCGAGGCGCCGCCGCTGGACCGTATCGACCGTCAGATCCTCGACGTGCTCCAGCACGACGCCTCGCTCTCCAACGTGGCGCTGGCGGAGCGGGTCAATCTCAGCCCGCCGGCGTGTCTGCGCCGGGTCGAGCGGCTCAAGCGCAGCGGTCTGATCAAGGAGGTGGTGGCGCTGCTCGACGCCGAGCGCCTGAATGCCGGCATGGTGGTGGTGATCGGCGTGGTGCTGGATCGCTCCACGCCGCAGTCGTTCGCCGACTTCGAGGCGGCGGCGCGGCATATCTCCGGCTGCATGGCATGCCATCTGGTCACCGGCGAGTTCGACTACTTCCTGATGATCCGCACCCGCGACAGCCAGAGTTTCAACCGGCTACATGCCGAGCAGCTCATCTATCTGCCCGGGGTGCGCCAGATCCGCTCCTTCATGGGGCTGCGTGAAGTGCTCTCGAGTACCCGGATTCCGCTGGGGCGCTGAGCTTTCGTCTGCTGAGCCGACCTCGCCCCTGAAGGCATCCGCTGCCACGCGGACGCGTGGCAGCGGATGCCTGGTGGGCGTCCAGGGCTTTGGGCTAAGGTATAACGGCACTATAGTATGATGTATGACAACATCGCTGGCATCGAGCCTGCCGCTGATGTGTCGGCAGGTGGGTGATGTCGACAGGGCGCTGCCGACGTCATCCATGCCAGTTCGTGTGCCCGTGCCAGCCCTTAGCGAGGAATCCAGGTGAATTTTTCCAGAGACGCGCTCAAAGCCTCCATTACCGACGGTCTGCTCTCCTTCCCGGTGACCGACTTCGATGCCCACGGCCAGTTCGACGCCGAGAGTTACCGCCGGCGGCTCGCCTGGCTCAAGGACTACGACGTCTCGGCGCTGTTCGTCGCCGGGGGCACCGGAGAGTTCTTCAACCTGACGCTGGATGAGTACCGCGAAATCGTCACCATCGCGGTGGAGGTACTGGGTGGCCATGTGCCGATCATCGCCAGCGCCGGGCAGAGCGCCGAGCTGGCCAAGGCGCATGCCAAGGCAGCGCAGGATGCGGGGGCCGACGGCATCCTGCTGATGCCGCCCTATCTCACCGAGTGCCCGCAGGCGGGTATCGTCGAGTATGCCGCCAGCGTGTGCGAGTCCACCGAGCTGGGGGTGATCTACTACAACCGTGCCAACGGCGTGCTCGATGTCGACGGCGTCAAGGCGCTGGCCGAGCGCTGCCCCAACCTGGTCGGCCTCAAGGACGGCAAGGGCGACATGCAGTCGCTCAACATTACCATCAAGACGCTGGGCGAGCGCCTGGCCTACGTCGGCGGCGTGCCCACCGCCGAGATCATCGCCGAGGCGTATCTGGCGATCGGCGTCAGCACCTATTCGTCGGCGGTGTTCAATTTCGTGCCGGCGCTGGCGGTGAAGTTCTATCAGGCGCTGCGCGAGGGCGACCACGACTTCGTGCGTCGGGTCACCCAAGAGTTCTTCATTCCCTTCGTCACCCTGCGCGACACCACCAAGGGTTATGCGGTGAGCCTGATCAAGGCCGGTGCCGGGCTGGTCGGCTACCCCGCAGGCGATGTGCGCGCGCCGCTGGTGATGCCCAGTGCCCAGGAGCTGGAGACGCTGAAACGGCTGATCGAGAAGGCCGAGCGTCTGTGATCCTTGCGGCCGCCGCGCTGCGGCGGCCGCTGTCGCTATCTAAGCGCCGCCCATCGCCTGCGGCCGCTGTCGCTATCTCAGCGCGGCCCGCTCGGCGGTGGGCCGCACCGATCTCACTGCGAGAGTCGCCATGCCCAGCCACGCACGGACCCTTCACGCCACGCCCAGCCATGCCACACCGACCATCACCGCCATGCGGGTGATTCCGGTCGCTGCCCGTGACAGCATGCTGCTCAATATCGGCGGTGCACATGCCCCCTGGTTCACCCGCAATCTGGTGATCCTCGAAGATAGTGCCGGCCATGTCGGGGTCGGTGAGGCGCCGGGGGGCGAGACCATCCAGCGCTCGCTGGAGCAGGCCCGCGAGCGCGTGCTGGGTCAATCGCTGGGCCAGCTGCGCGGGGTGGTGGCGTCACTCCACGCGCGCGGGCGCAGCGCCGATTTCGAGGATTTCGGCCGTGGCTCCTGGACCTTCGAGCTGCGCGTCAACGCGGTGGCGGCGCTGGAAGCGGCGCTGCTCGATCTGCAGGGCCAATTCCTCGGGGTGCCTGTGGTGGATCTGCTGGGAGACGGGCGCCAGCGCGAGCAGGTCGAGGTGCTCGGCTATCTGTTCTTCATCGGCGACGGCCACGCCACGCCGCTCGACTACCGGCGCGGCAGCGCGCATTCCGGCGGTGGCCCGGGGCACGATTGGTATCGCCTGCGCGACCAAGCCGCGATGACGCCGCAGGCGATCGTCGAGCAGGCCCAGGCCGCGCACGATCGCTACGGGTTCCGGGACTTCAAGCTCAAGGGCGGCGTGCTGCCCGGGGCGCAGGAGATCGAGGCGGTCAGTGCGCTGCACGCAGCCTTCCCTGAAGCGCGCACCACGCTCGACCCCAACGGCGCCTGGTCCCTCGACGAGGCGATCCGGCTGTGCCGCGACCTGCATGGCGTGCTCGCCTATGCCGAGGACCCCTGCGGCGCCGAACAGGGCTTTTCCGGGCGCGAGATCCTGGCCGAGTTCCGCCACGCCACCGGGCTGCCGGTGGCCACCAACATGGTCGCCACCAACTGGCGCGAGATGGCCCATGCGCTGATGCTGCGCGCGGTGGACATTCCGCTCGCCGATCCGCACTTCTGGACCCTCTCCGGCGCCGTGCGCGTCTCCCAGCTGTGTCAGGATCACGGCATGACCTGGGGCTCGCACTCCAACAATCATTTCGATGTCTCGCTGGCGATGTTCGCGCATGTCGGCGCGGCGGCGGTGGGCCGGGTGAGCGCACTCGATACCCACTGGATCTGGCAGGAGGGCGATGCGCGCCTGACCCGCGAGCCGCCGAGCATCGTCGACGGCCGGGTGACGGTCACCGACGCCCCGGGCCTGGGCATCGAGCTCGATAGGGACGCGGTCGAGCGCGCCCACGCCGACTACCGGCGCCTGCCCGCCGGAGGCCGCGATGACGCCATGGCGATGCAGTACCTGATCGACGGCTGGCGCTTCGATCCCAAGCGCCCGGCGCTGGTACGCTGAGGAGAGGCCTCGCCGTCGATTTCTAGGTTTTAGGCTTTGTACGAAAACTACCTGCGCTCGGCAATACGGCGTTAAAAATCGGCTCAAAATGCTCATTTACACCCCGTAAACTCCGCGTTTCCGCCGATTTTTGCCTTGTCTTGCCTTCGCTCGCTGACTTTTCGTACAAACCCTAGTCTTTAACCTTTAGCTCTTGAAAATTAGCTCTTGACCGTTAGTTCTTAGCCTTTAGTCATTAACCCTTAGTCGTATGCGGCACTCTCTCGGCGGCCAGGCTGCTAGGCTCTCGAAGTTCCGTTGCGATCCTCGACGCCAGGGTGCGTACGAAAAAGCCGTCACCAGGGCGGTTTTCGTAGGCGGCCTGGCGCGGCTGATCCGGCTGCGGCCGGCAGCGAACGCACGACCATTCCCACTTCAGGAGGCAAGATGAATCTGACAGGTGACATGCTGATCGGCCAGCAGGCCGTCACAGGCAGCCGCGATGCCATCCACGCGATCAACCCGGCTACCAACGAGCGTCTCGAGCCGGCCTACGCGGGTGGCACCCAGGCGGAAGTCGAGCGCGCCTGCGAGCTGGCCTGGACGGCCTTCGACCTCTATCGCGAGACCTCGCTGGAGACTCGCGCCAAGTTTCTGGAAACCATCGCCGAACAGATCGAGGCGCTGGGCGACACCCTGATCGAGCGTGCGGTGGCCGAGTCCGGCCTGCCGCAGGCGCGTATCCAGGGCGAGCGCGGGCGCACCTGTGGCCAGCTGCGCCTGTTCGCCCGCGTGGTGCGCGACGGCGAGTGGCTCGACGTGCGCGTCGACCCGGCCCTGCCCGAGCGCCAGCCGCTGCCGCGGGTCGACCTGCGCCAGCGTCAGATCGGGCTCGGCCCGGTGGTGGTGTTCGGGGCCAGCAACTTCCCGCTCGCCTTCTCGGTGGCGGGCGGCGATACCGCCTCGGCACTGGCCGCGGGCTGCCCGGTGATCGTCAAGGCACACTCCGCCCACCCCGGCACCAGCGAGCTGGTCGGCCGTGCGATCCAGGCGGCGGTGAAGCAGTGCGGGCTGCCGGAAGGCGTGTTCTCGCTGCTGTTCGGCTCCGGCCGCGAAGTGGGGCAGGCGCTGGTCACCGATCCGCGGGTCAAGGCTGCCGGCTTCACCGGCTCGCGCAGCGGCGGTCTGGCGCTGTGGAAAGCGGCGCAGTCGCGCCCCGAGCCGATTCCGTTCTATGCCGAGATGAGCTCGATCAATCCGGTGTTCCCGCTGCCGGCGGCGCTGGCGGCGCGTGGCAAGGAGATGGGCGAAGCGTTCGTCGCCTCGCTCAACATGGGCGCGGGGCAGTTCTGCACCAATCCCGGCCTGGTGATCGCGGTCAAGGGTCCGGCGCTCGACGCCTTCGTCGCTGCGGCCGGTGAGGCGGTCAAGGCCAGCGGCAGCCAGACCATGCTGACCCCGGGCATCTTCGAAGCCTACGAAAGCGGCGTCAAAGGCATCGCCGACAGCGGCAAGGCGCGGGAGATCGCGCGCGGCAGCAAGGGCGACGGCCCCAACCAGTGCCAGACCGGCCTGTTCGTGACCGCGGCCCAGGACTTCCTCGACGACGAGGCGCTGCAGGCCGAGGTATTCGGCTCCACCTCGCTGGTGGTCGAGTGCGCCGATGCCGCCGAGCTCAAAAAGGTCACCGAGCATCTGGAAGGCCAGCTGACGATCACGCTGCAGATGGACGATGCCGACCTCGACGCCGCGCGCGAGCTGCTGCCGACGCTCGAACGCAAGGCGGGGCGCATTCTGGTCAACGGCTGGCCCACCGGGGTCGAGGTGTGTGACGCCATGGTCCACGGCGGCCCCTTCCCGGCGACCTCGGACGCGCGCACCACTTCGGTGGGCACGGCGGCCATTCACCGCTTCCTGCGCCCGGTCTGCTATCAGAACCTGCCCGACGCGCTGCTGCCGGAAGCGCTCAAGCAGGACAACCCGCTGGCGCTCAAGCGTCTGGTCGACGGCAAGCGCGAAAGCTGAGCGCTGGCCCCGACGCCAACCGGGTCATGACCGATCGAGCCGCCTCCTCTCCGGGGGCGGCTTTTTCGTGGCTGCACGGGTCGCCCACGGACGGTGAGCGGTCGCTCGCCGTGGGCGCCTCACGCGCACGGGTGTGGCAGATTACTCTCTGAGCATCACACCCCGAGCATTTCTCCCTGCACGCGGGGGCGCCCCTGTCGCGGCGCCGCATGCAGGCATTTTTCACACAAAACGTAGCGTCGAGGAGAACCGCATGAACCCAGAATCCCGCCCCCCATTGCCCCCGTTCGACCGCGACAGCGCGATACGCAAGGTGCGTCTGGCCGAAGATGGCTGGAACAGCCGTGACCCCGACAAGGTGGCGCTGGCTTATACCGCCGATACGCGCTGGCGCAACCGCGCTGAGTTCATCCACGGGCGGGACGAAGCGCGCGCTTTTCTCGCGCGCAAGTGGGCGCGTGAGCTCGACTACCGCCTGATCAAGGAGCTATGGGCCTTCGATGGCGAGCGCATCGCGGTGCGCTACGCTACGCCTATGAGTGGCACGATGACTCCGGCAACTGGTTCCGCTCCTACGGCAACGAGAACTGGCGCTTCGACGCCAACGGGCTGATGGCCGAGCGCCACGCCAGTCTCAACGACCTGCCGATCCGCGCCGACGAGCGGCTGTTCCATTGGCCGCTGGGGCGACGGCCCGACGACCACCCGGGGCTGTCCGCGCTGGGGCTGTGAGGCCTGCCCGTGGGGTGAGCGGGATCGAGCCCCAGCCTGGCTGGGGCTGAGACACCGAATCCATCGTTTGTGCTAATGCGCCGCCGCCGCGCATGCTGGGACTCCCCTGCCGTCGCAGGGGCGACGACCACGCAACGCTGCCGGGGGACCCATGACACGACCCAATATTCTGGTGCTGATGGCGGATCAGCTGAACGGTACCCTGTTCGAGAACGGGCCGGCCGACTTTCTGCATGCGCCCAATCTCAAGGCGCTCGCCAAGCGCGCGGTCAACTTCAACCGCGCCTACACCCCCAGCTATCTGTGCGCGCCGGGGCGTGCCGCCTTCATGTCCGGCCAGCTGCCGTCGCGCACCGGGGTCTACGACAACGCCGCGGAGTTCCGCTCTGCCGTGCCGACCTGGGCCCACCACCTGCGGCGGGCCGGCTACTCCACCTGTCTCTCGGGCAAGATGCACTTCGTCGGCCCGGACCAGCTCCACGGCTTCGAGACGCGCCTGACCACCGACGTCTATCCGGCGGATTTCGGCTGGACGCCGGACTACCGCAAGCCGGGCGAGCGCATCGACTGGTGGTATCACAACCTGGGCTCGGTGACCGGCGCCGGGGTGGCGGAAATCTCCAACCAGATGGAGTACGACGACGAGGTCGCCTTCCACGCCGAGCAGAAACTGTTCGACCTCTCGCGAGGCCAGGACTCGCGGCCCTGGGCGCTGTGCGTGAGCTTCACCCACCCCCACGATCCTTACGTGGCGCGGCGCCAGTACTGGGATCTGTACGAGAATTGCGAACAGCTCGAACCCGCCGAGGGCGCGCTGGCGTTCGAGGATCTCGACCCGCACTCCCAGCGCATCTTCATCGCCAACGATTACGAGCAGTTCGACATCCAGCCCGAGCACGTGCGCCGGGCGCGGCGCGGCTACTTCGCCAATATCTCCTATATCGACGACAAGATCGGCGGCATTCTCGACGTGCTCGAGCGCACCCGCATGGCTGAGAACACCATCATCGTGGTCTGCTCCGATCACGGCGACATGCTGGGTGAGAAGGGGCTGTGGTTCAAAATGAGCCCGTTCGACGGCTCCTCGCGGGTACCGCTGATGATCGCCGCGCCGGGGCTGGCACCGGCCAGCGTCGATACGCCGGTCTCGACCATCGATATCAACGCCACCCTGGCCGATCTGGTCGGTATCGATCTCTCCGAGGTCGCGCCCTGGACCGACGGCCAGTCGCTGCTGCCGCTGGCCCGAGGTGGCACGCGCGAGGCGCCGGTCTACATGGAGTACGCCGCCGAGGGCAGCTACGCGCCGCTGGTGACGATCCGCCAGGGGCGCTGGAAGTTCAACCACTGCGAGCTCGATCCGCCGCAGCTGTTCGATCTCGAGGCGGACCCGCGCGAGCGCCACAACCTGGCCACGGACCCGGCCCACGCCGAGACGCTGGCGGCGTTTCAGGCCCAGATGCGCGCGCGCTGGGACATGCCGCGCTTCGATGCCGAGGTGCGCGAGAGTCAGGCCCAGCGGCTGGTGGTCTACGAGGCGCTGCGCAACGGCCACTACTACCCCTGGGATCATCAGCCGCTGCAGGACGCCTCGCAGCGCTACATGCGCAACCACATGGATCTCAACGTGCTCGAGGAGGCGCAGCGCTTCCCGCGGGGGGAGTGAGCCGGAGAGTCCTGGTGCTCCGCTGTCATCGGCTGATGGTGGATCGCCGCGGCGGCGGGCGCGTACAATGCGCCCGCGCCGGCCACATGCGCCCGGACGCTTCATTCACGCCGTCCCCCGCGAGTACCTACCTTTGCTCTCTACCGCCAATATCACCATGCAGTTCGGCCCCAAGCCGCTGTTCGAAAACGTCTCGGTCAAGTTCGGCCAGGGCAATCGCTACGGCCTGATCGGCGCCAACGGCTGCGGCAAGTCGACCTTCATGAAGATCCTCGGCGGCGACCTGGAGCCGAGTGCCGGGCAGGTCATGAAAGACGCCACCACGCGGCTGGGCAAGCTGCGCCAGGATCAGTTCGCGTTCGAGAACGAGCGGGTGATCGACACCGTGATCATGGGCAACCAGGAGCTGTGGCAGGTCAGCGCCGAGCGTGAGCGGATCTACGCGCAGGCCGAAATGTCCGAAGAGGACGGCATGCAGGTGGCCGATCTCGAGGTGCGCTTCGCCGAGCTCGACGGCTACACCGCCGAGGCGCGTGCCGGCGAGCTGCTGCTGGGGCTGGGCATTCCGCTGGAGCAGCACACCCAGCCGATGAGCGTGGTCGCCCCGGGCTGGAAGCTGCGCGTGCTGCTGGCCCAGGCGCTGTTTTCCGACCCTGACGTGCTGCTGCTCGACGAGCCCACCAACCACCTGGATATCAACACCATCCGCTGGCTCGAGGGCATGCTGCGCGCGCGCAGCTCGACCATGATCATCATCTCCCACGACCGCCACTTCCTGAACAGCGTCTGCACCCACATGGCAGACCTGGACTACGGCGAGCTGCGGCTGTTCCCCGGCAACTACGACGAGTACATGACCGCGGCGACCCAGGCGCGCGAGCGTCTGCACGCCGAGAACGCCAAGAAGAAGGCCGAGATCGCCGAGTTGCAGCAGTTCGTCAGCCGCTTTTCGGCCAACGCGTCCAAGGCCAAGCAGGCGACCTCGCGCCAGCGCAAGATCGACAAGATCCAGCTCGAGGAGGTCAAGCCCTCCTCGCGGGTGAGCCCGTTCATTCGCTTCGATCAGAACAAGAAGATCCACCGCCACGCGCTCAATGTCGAAAAGCTGACCAAGGCGTGGGGCGACAACGTGCTGTTCGAGCGCTTCGGGCTGCAGGTCGAGGCCGGCGAGCGTATCGCCATCATCGGCCCCAACGGTATCGGCAAGACCACCCTGCTCAACTGCCTGGTGGGGGCGATGACCCCGGACGCCGGCGAGGTCAAGTGGACCGACGCAGCGGAGGTCGGCTACTTCGCCCAGGATCACGCCGCCGACTTCGAGGGCGGCGAGACGCTGTTCGAGTGGATGCGCCAGTGGACCACCGAAGGCGAGCAGACCGTGCGCGGCGCGCTGGGGCGCATGCTGTTCTCCAATGACGATATCGGCAAGTCGGTGAAGGTGATCTCCGGCGGCGAGCAGGGGCGCATGCTGTTCGGCAAGCTGACCCTGTTGAAGCCCAACGTGCTGGTGATGGACGAGCCCACCAACCACCTCGACATGGAGTCGATCGAGGCGCTCAATCTGGCGCTGGAGAACTACCCCGGCACGCTGATCTTCGTCAGTCACGACCGCGAGTTCGTCGGCTCGCTGGCGACCCGCATCATCGAGATGAAGGACGATGGCATCGTCGATTTCAGCGGCAGCTATGACGACTATCTGCGCAGTCAGGGTGTCTACGGTTAAGATGTGAAGGGGCAGGTAGTCTTCTTACCAAAGCTAAGGAAGCGCTGAATAAATCGCCGAACGAGATGAAGGGCAAGGCGCACGGAACGCAGACTCGAAGCAACGCGCAGAGAACGCCCGCAGGGCGGCCCGTCAGGGCAAGTTGCCGAAGGCAACGCGTCACGCGAGACATAACATGGGGTTAGGCGATTTTCGATCGGACTGGCGCCCCAGTACCGCGCAACGCAGCCATTCGCTCGTGCAGGCATTTGTGCAGTGGTTCCCTAACGCATCTCGGAGCCAGTTCATATGCAGGCCAAAATCGATCAAGCGGCGGTAGTGCGAACCTTGCAGGGAGCGCTGGGCCAGCGCTTGCTGGCGATCTACGCTTTCGGCAGCCAGGTATCGGGGCAGGCACGCGCGGACAGCGATCTGGACCTGGCCGTGCTGCTGAGCGGCACGGCCGATAGCGTCGCGCTGTGGACCCTGGCCCAGGATATCGCCGCCATGCTCGATATCGATGTCGACCTCGTCGACCTGCGAAAGGCCTCCACCGTCATGCAGCACCGCGTCGTCACCAGCGGTGAGCGCTGGTGGGCTCGCGATGAACAGGCGGGGCTGTTCGAAGCGTTCGTGCTCAGCGACAAGATGGCGCTCGACGAGGCTCGGGCGCCGCTGATGGCGGACATTCAGCGCGAGGGGCGTATCCATGATCGATGACGTGCTGGTCAACAAGGCCTCGACCATCGAGCGCTGCGTCGGCCGCGCTCGCGAAGAGTATGCGAAGGGCTCGGCGTCGTTCGTCGACGACTTCACCCGTCAGAATGCGGCCATTCTCAACATTCAGCGAGCCTGCGAGGCGGCGCTGGACATGGGGCACCATCTGATTCGGCGCGAACGCCTGGGCGTGCCGCAGAGCGCCCGCGATGTGTTCACGCTGCTGGCCCAGGGCGACTGGTCACACCCGCGACGGCCGATGTGATGCGACGCATGGTGGGGTTTCGCAATATCGCCGTGCATGACTACCAGCAGCTGCAAGTGGCCATTATCGTCGCCATCATCAAGAAGCATCTCGATGACTTTCTGGCCTATTCACGCCAGCTATTGACCCACTAAGAGCCCATTTCCAACCCCTCTAAGCTCGCGATTCCGCGGCGATGCCATCGGCAGGGATCGAAACGCCAGAGTCGATGTCTATCCACAAGCCGTTGATCATGGCTGTCCCGATCATCGGCCAGACAAGGATCGCCGGCAGGCTGTCATGCCGGCCAGGCCCGTAAAGGGCGAGACTCGACGAAGGAGCGACGAGCGATGGTGTCACGGAGCACAGCCGTAGCGGCAGTGATGGGGGCCTGGCTGACGGCCTCGGCGACCACGGTGCTGGCCTTGCCCAGCAGCTTTCCCACCGGCACGACCTACTACGATCCCGAACGCGCCTACAACGGCTTCGTGCTGTTTCCCGGCGGCGACCGCCAGACCCACCTGATCGACATGAACGGCAACGAAGTGCACCGCTGGGACTACGAGAGCTTCCCGCCGGTGCCGCTCTCCGCTGCGCAGGCCGGCGGCGAGAAAGGGCATTTGCTGGTGCAGCTGGCGCGGGTCGACAAGCTCCCCGAGCACGCCAGCCCCGGCAACGGTCTCACCAACGCCGCCGTGGCCGAGGTGAATTGGGACGGCGATGTTGAGTGGCGGTGGGGCAGCCAGCAGCATCCGGTCTATCAGCATCACGACATGCGCCGGCTGCCCAACGGCAACAATCTGGTGATGACCGCCGGGATGCGCGAACTCAACGGCTTCGATTATCCGATCATCGACAACGCCGTCGAGGAGGTCGATCCCGCCGGCCGGGTGGTCTGGACGTGGAAGGCCGGCGATCATCTCGATGAGATGGGCTTCTCCGACGCCGGCCTGCGTGCGCTCAAGGATTCCGAGGACCCTGACTTTCTGCATCTGAACACGGCGGTACCGCTGGGCCCCAATCGCTGGTACGACGCCGGCGACGCGCGCTTCGCGCCGGACAATATCCTGGTCAACTCGCGCAACGCCAACGTCATGTTCATCGTCGACCGGCAGAGCGGCGAGATCGTCTGGCGTCTCGGCCCCGACCTGCCGGCGCTCAAGCTCAATGGCAAGCTCGGCCGCCCGGTGGACCAGACCGTGGGGGCCCACGACGTCCATCTCATCCCCAAGGGCCTGCCGGGGGCCGGCAACCTGTTGATCTTCGACAACCAGGGCAATGCCGGCTTCCCGCCGTCGAAGCAGGGGTTTTTCTCCTCCTCCCGGGTGATCGAGGTCAATCCGAGCAGCGGCAAGATCGTGTGGCAGTACACCGGCAGTATGTCGGGCGTTTCGCCCTATACCTTCTACAGCTCGTTCATCTCCAGCGCGCGGCGCCTGCCCAACGGCAATACGCTGATCGACGAGGGCCAGGACGGCCGGCTATTCCAGGTGACGCCGTCAGGCGAGATCGTGTGGGAGTACGTGAGCCCGTTCTTCGGCAAGTCGATGCCGGGCGACGACTACGTCACCAACCAGGTCTACCGGGCGCAGCTGGTGGATTATGGCTGGGCGCCGCAGGGTACGCCGCATCAGGAGACCGCGGTAATGCCGGACTGCGACATTTATGTGGCAGCCCCCGGCTGTCATCCGGGCTCGCCAGACAAGTAAACCGTGAGCGTCACTAGCGGTCGGCGTGGCGGCAAGACGCCGCACGCCGGCCGGATGCGGGGCGCGCGATGACTGCGTAAACTTCACAGAACACTCTCCCGCGCGAGCTCCCATGACCAGCCATGCTCCAGATGCTCCGGCCGACACGCCGGCCGCCCGCCATGACGCGCCTGCCGATACCCTGATCGTCGGCGCCGGGGCCACCGGCCTCGCCGCTGCCTGGGCCCTGGCCAAGCAGGGTAAACAGGTGACGCTGCTCGAAGCCGCGGCGCGCGTCGGCGGCAATATCGCCAGCGAGCGCGACGGCGAGTGGCAGATCGAACATGGCCCCAACACCGTGATCATGAAGCCGCCGCTCTATGCGCTGCTCGATGAGCTCGATCTCTTGGGTGAGGCGCAGCCGGCCAACCGTATTGCCAACAAGCGCTATGTGGTGCTCGACGGCAAGCCGGTGGCGCTGCCGATGACCCCAGCCGAGGCGCTGACCAGCCCAATCATCGGCTGGCGCGGTTGGGCCCGGCTGCTGCGCGAGCCGCTGCTACCGCGTGGGCATCAGGCGGAGGAGTCGCTGGCGGCGTTCGTCGAGCGGCGTCTCGGCCGGCGCGTGCTCCAGCGCATGGTCGACCCCTTCGTCTCCGGGGTCTACGCCGGGGACCCGGCCAGGCTCTCGGTGCAGGCGGCGATGCCGCGCCTGGCGGCGATCGAGCGCGAGCACCGCTCGCTGATCCTCGGTGGTCTCAAACGCCTGCGCCAGAGCCGGCGCGAGCCCTCGCCCGTACCCGCTGCCTGGCGCGGCCAGCTGGTCAGTTTCCCCGGCGGGCTTGCGCGACTGGCCGAGCGTCTGGCCGAGTGCATCACGGCGCAGCCGGGTGCCGCGATCGAGACCGGCTGCGAGATCGTCGGCGTGCGCCGCGATGCGCAGGGCTGGGTGGCGGCCGCGCGTGACGGGCGCGAATGGCGCGGGCGG
>JNVT01000056.1 GCA_000737985.1 Gammaproteobacteria bacterium MFB021
GACCGCGCCGGTCTGCGCACGGTGGCCCTCGAACACCAGGTCTGCCCCTACTACCTGGGCCAGGAGATGTCGCGCTGGGCCGATGTGGTGGTCGCCGACGTCAATTACTACTTCGATATGCACGCCCAGCTCTACGCGCTGACACTGCAGCAGCAGTGGCAAGTGGGCATTCTGGTGGACGAGGCGCACAACCTGGTCGAGCGCGGTCGCGGCATGTATACCGCGACGCTCGATCACGCCGCCTTCCGGCGCCTGATGCCGCAATTGCCGGCGCCGCTGAAGCGGCCGCTGGCGCGGGTCGCCACGGCCTGGCAGGATCTGGCGGAGCAGTTGGACGACGAGCGCGATTACCGCGTGCTCGAGCAGCTGCCGGGCAAGCTGATCGCGGCGCTGCAGCAGGCGGTGTCGCGGATCGTCGAGTATCAGAGCGAGCAGCCGATCGCGCTGGACGGCGAGCTGCAGCGCTTCTCCTTCGAGGCCCAGCATCTGTGCCGGGTGGCCGAGACGTTCGGCAGCCACTCGCTGTGCGACCTGACCCGGCAGCCGGCGCGCGGACGCCAGCGCCGCGCCGGGGCGACGCTGACCCTGCGCAACGTGGTGCCGGCGCCGTTTCTGGCCGCGCGCTTCGCCGCCGCCCATGGGGGCACGCTGTTCTCCGCCACGCTCTCGCCCCAGGGCTATTTCCGCGATCTGCTCGGGGTGCCCGACAGCGCACCCTGGCTGGCGCTGGGCTCGCCGTTCGCTGCCGGCCAGCTCGAGGTCAGCATCGCCACCCGGCTATCGACCCGCTACGTCCATCGTGAGGCGTCGCTCGATCCGCTGGTGGCGCGCATTGCCACGCGTTTCCATCAGCGGCGCGGCAACTATCTCGCCTTCTTCTCGAGCTTCGCCTATCTGGAGCAGGTCGCCGAGCGCCTGGCCGAGCGTCACCCCGAGGTGGTGCAGTGGCGCCAGGCGGCGCGCATGGACGATGCCGCCCGGACCAGTTTCCTGGCGCGTTTCGAAAGCGGCGGGGCAGGGGTGGGGTTCGCCGTGCTGGGCGGAATCTTCGGCGAGGGCATCGATCTGCCCGGCGAACGGCTGATCGGGGCCTTCGTCGCGACGCTGGGGTTGCCCCAGGTCAATCCGGTCAACGAGCAGATGCGCGAGCGGCTGCAGGCGCTGCTCGGCAACGGTTACGACTACGCCTACTTCTATCCCGGCATGCAGAAGGTGGTGCAGGCCGCCGGGCGGGTGATCCGCACCGCCAGCGATCGGGGCGTCATCGAGCTGCTCGACGACCGTTTCGCCCAGCCGCGGGCGCGGGCACTGCTGCCGGCCTGGTGGCCCGAGCCCCGGCTCGATTGAGCGAACGCGGGGCACGGCCGCCACTCTCTCAGTGCAGCTTCATCTTGGGCCGCAGATAGCGGTTGAGCCCATCCACCACCACCGTCATGCCGGTCTTGAACAGACCGTGGATCGCCATCTGGTGCATGCGGTAGAGCGAGGCGTAGAACAGCTTCGCCAGCCGGCCCTCGATGAACAGGCTGCGCGCCGAGGTGCCGCGCATCAGGCTGCCGACTGCCTCGAAGTGGGCCAGCGAGATCAGCGAGCCGCGGTCGTGGTAGACGAACGGTTTGAGCGGCTTGCCGGCCATCGCCGCGCGCAGGTTGTGATAGCAGTGGGTCGCCTGCTGATGGGCGGCCTGGGCCCGCGGCGGCACCCGCTTGTCGTCGGCCTGGGGGCAGGCGGCGCAGTCGCCGAAGGCGAAGATGCGCTCGTCGTCGAGACTCTGCAGGGTCTGGTGCACCTTGAGCTGGTGGTTGCGCTCGGTGGCGAGGCCCAGCTCGGAGAGGAAGGCCGGGGCGCGGATACCCGCGGCCCAGACGCTCAGGTCGGTCGCCAGCGGTTCGCCATCGGCGGTGATGAAGCCGTGCTCGTTGGCCTCGGTGACCCGGGTGTCGACGTGGATTTTCACCCCCAGGCGCTCGAGTTCGCCGTGGACCGCGCGGCTGATGCGCTCGGGCAGTGCCGGCAGCACCCGCGGCGCGGCTTCGATCAGGTGCACCTCGAGCTTGCCGCTGTCGAGGGCGGTGAAACCGTAGCTGTGCAGCATCTTCGAGGCGCCGAACAGTTCCGCCGCGAGCTCGACCCCGGTGGCCCCGGCGCCGACCAGACCGACGGTCAGCTTGGGATGAGTGCGTCGCTCGGGATCGCTGTAGCGCAGGAAGGTGTTGAGCATGTGGCGGCGGAACGCCTCCGCCTGCTGCGGGCTGTCGATGAAGTGGCAGTGCTCGGCCACGCCGGGGGTGCCGAAGTCGTTGGAGACGCTGCCCACCGACAGGACCAGGTAGTCGTAGGTGAGCTTGCGTGCCGGCAGCACCACGACGTCGTCGGCATCATGAATCGGTTCGAGCGTGATGGTGCGGGCGTCGCGGTCGATGCCGCTCAGGGTGCCGCGCTGAAAGCGATAGCCGTTGTGCTTCGAGTGGCCCTGATAGGAGACCTCGTCGAGACCCGAGTCGAGGGTGCCGGTGGCGACCTCGTGCAGCAGCGGTTTCCAGATATGGGTGGGGTTGCGGTCGACGAGCACGATGTCGGCGCGCTGGCGTTTGCCCAGCTTGCGGCCCAGTCGGGTCGCGAGCTCCAGGCCGCCGGCACCGCCACCGACCACCACGATACGCGGTGTGGTCATGGCAGAAGACTCCTTGCGGATACGATGAAAACGAAGGGAAAAGGGTCAGCGTTGGCGTCGAGCGACGTCGCTGCCGGGCGGCCGGGGCCGAGACGGTGTGCGAGCGCGGGGCGGAGCAGGATGACGCGATCCGTGATGGATGAGATGACGCAAAGGGCTAAAGCAGGGATCACAGTCACGAAAAGGCCGGTCGACTCGACGAAAGTATAGCCGGTAGGATACGCCCATCGCTGCCGCTTGGCACCCGCGAAAGGTGCTCCGGCGCCGCCACTGGAGACCGTGCAAGATGCTGCCCCTGCTCGACGATATCCGCCTCATCGCCTTCGATCTCGACGGTACCCTGATCGACTCCGTGCCCGACCTCGCCGCGGCGGTGGACGCGATGCTGGAAGACATGGCGTGCCCGCCCGCGGGCGAGGCCAAGGTGCGCGACTGGGTCGGCAACGGGTCGCACCTGCTGGTATCCCGGGCGCTGGCGGACGCCCATGGCAATGAGCCGGATGCGGCGACGCTTGCGCGCGCCCACACGGGCTTCCTTGCGCACTATCGTGCAGCGCCCTGCGCGCGCACCCGGGTCTTCCCCGGCGTGCGCGAGGCGCTCGAAGGGCTTTCTGCCCGCGGCCTGGTGCTGGCGCTGATCACCAACAAGCCGGCGGCCTTCATCGACCCGATCCTCGAAGCGCTGGCGCTGCGCGACTATTTTCGACTGACTCTGGGCGGCGACTCGCTGCCCGAGAAGAAGCCGCACCCGGCGCCGCTGTTACATCTGGCCGCGCACTTCGACATCGCCCCGCAGCACTGCCTGATGGTCGGCGACTCGCGTCACGACATCGAAGCGGGCAAGCGTGCCGGCTTTCGTACTCTGGCGGTACCCTACGGCTACAACCACGGCGAGCCGGTGGAGACGAGCGCCCCAGACGGTCTGGTTGAATCGCTTCAGGAACTCGTTTAGGGTTTTTCGACCGGCGTCGCGCCCTGGCTGTCGCCGGCCGCGAGCCTTCATTTCACGCCCCTTTTCTCTGGACCGAGCCCCACATGCAACCGGATAGCCGACGCCCCGTGTGTTCCAGCGCCCTGATGCGCCACGTCAAGCGTTGGCGATGGTGACCGTCAGCCCGATTGCCTTATCTGCCTGTCGCTGATTTTCACTGTTGGAGCCCGGTCTCATGACGATGACCCCTGAGCGTTTTGCCGAGCTGGCGCGAGCCGGCTACAACCGTATTCCCGTGACCCGCGACGTGCTCGCCGATCTGGATACGCCGCTGTCGACCTATTTGAAACTGGCCGATGCCCCCTGGACCTTCCTGCTCGAATCGGTACAGGGCGGCGAGAAGTGGGGGCGCTACTCGATCATCGGTCTGCCCAGCCGTGAGCGCATCGAGGTGCGTGGTTTCACCGTGCGCCACCTGATCGACGGCGAGCAGCACGGGGTCGCCGAGGTGGCAGATCCGCTGGCCTGGATCGAGCAGTTCCAGGCGCGCTTCAAGGTCCCGCATCTGGATGATCAGCCGCGCTTCGACGGCGGCTTGGTGGGCTACTTCGGCTACGACACCATCCGCTACATCGAGCCGCGGCTGCGCAGCGAGCGCGCCGCCGAGAAGCCCGACCCGATCGGGGTGCCGGACATCCTGCTGATGGTGTGCGACGACTTGGTGGTGTTCGACAATCTCTCCGGCCGGCTGCAGCTGTGGACCCACGCCGACCCCGAGGAGGCCGATGCGCTGGCCTCGGCCTGGGAGCGGCTCGAGGCGCTCGAACTCAAGCTGCGCAGCGCGACCTTCAACACCCTGAGTCCGGGTACCGGGCGCAACGACGTGGCCGAACAGGACTTCCACGCCAGCTTCAGCGAGCAGGGCTACAAGGAGGCGGTGGCACGCATCAAGGAGTACGTGCTGGCCGGCGATCTGATGCAGTGTGTGCCCTCCCAGCGCATGTCGATCCCGTATCAGGCGCCGCCGCTGGATCTCTACCGCGCCCTGCGTAGTCTCAACCCGTCGCCCTACATGTTCTTCCTCAATCTGGACGACCACCACGTGATCGGTGCCTCGCCGGAGATCCTGACCCGGCTGGAGGGCGACGAAGTCACGGTGCGGCCGATCGCCGGCACCCGCCCGCGCGGCGCCACGCCGGCCGAGGACAAGGCGCTGGAGGAGGAACTGCTGGCCGATCCCAAGGAGATCGCCGAGCATCTGATGCTGATCGACCTGGGGCGCAACGACATCGGTCGCATCAGCCAGACCGGGACGGTGGAGGTGACCGATCGCATGGCGATCGAGCGCTATTCCCACGTCATGCATATCGTCTCCAACGTCACCGGCAAGCTGCGCGGCGGCATGTCGGCGATGGATGTGCTGCGCGCCACCTTCCCTGCGGGGACGCTCTCCGGGGCCCCCAAGATTCGCGCGCTGGAGGTGATCGACGAGCTCGAACCGGTCAAGCGCGGTATCTACTCCGGCGCGGTGGGCTATCTCTCCTGGCACGGCAACATGGACATGGCGATCGCCATCCGCACCGCCGTGCTCAAGGATGGCGAGCTGCACGTGCAGGCGGGCGGGGGCATCGTCGCCGACTCCGACCCCGACGACGAATGGCAGGAGACGCTCAACAAGCGCCGCGCGCTGTTCCGCGCGGTGGCGATGGCGGAAAAGGGGCTCGACAATCTTGACTGACCCCGTCGGCGACTGACCCCGTCGGCGACTGACCCCGTCGGCTGTCATCCTGGTGTCATGCTTGTCGCTTTCCATCGAGAGGCATGACCCATGCCGATTCCGCTTCCCCCAATGATGCCCGATCCGCTGTCGCCGCCGTGCGGCAGCGGCCCCTGTCGCCACAGCGTCGCGCCATGACACGCGCCTGGCGCTGGTGGCGGGTGGCTCTGGCGGCGGGGCTCGGCGTCGCCCTGTGTGTGCTGTTCGCGGCGTACGGCGGCGTGCCCCGCGGTTGGCTGGAAGAGCTCCAGCTGCTGCCGTTCACCTTCGCCATGATCGTGCTGCCGGCGCTGGGCATCCCCATGACTCCCTTCTTCATCATCGCTGGGCTGCGCTTTGGCGTGGCCGGCGGTCTCGCCGTGGCCACACTGGCGACGCTGTGCAATCTGCTGCTCTGCTATGCCATCGCCCACTCTCGCCTGCGCCCGCGTCTGCGTCAGCTGCTCCAGCGACGTTTCCCCGCCCTGGCGGCGCTCGACGTGGATCGCCGCAGCGCCTGGCGAGTGACCTTCCTGATCAAGCTGGTACCGGGCGTGCCGATGTTCATCAAGCATTACGCCCTCGGGGTGGCCGGCGTGCCGCGTTCGATCTATCTCACGGTGGCACTGCTGACCACGGGCCCTTATGGCGTGGCCTTCGTGGTCCTGGGGGAGTCCGCCCTGAGCGGGGATCTGGGGCAGGCGCTGGGCGCGCTGGTGGCATTGGCGCTGATTGCGGTGTCGCTGTTGGCCTGGCGTCAGGCGCGCCGGCGTCGCCTGGCACAGCGGGCAATCAAGGAAGACGCAGGGCGAGTGAAGGGCGGATAGATAGCGAATAGACGAGGCAGCGAGACGACGCCTGGCAGGCTCGCCGCGCCGCCGGCATCGCCGCCCGCGTCAGGGCCGGCGGCGATGGGGGAGCGCGTTGCGTTGGCTCGGTCGGCCGGGTTCAGTCGACCTGGCCCAGCAGCAGGAACTCGATCAGCGCCTTCTGCGCGTGGAGTCGATTGCCGGCCTCCTGCCACACCACCGCGCGCGGGTCGTCGATCAGGGTGGTGCTGATCTCTTCGCCGCGATGCGCCGGCAGGCAGTGCAGGAAAATGGCGTCGGCGGCGGCCTGGTCGAGCAGCGCTTCGGTGACCTGGAAGCCGTCGAAATCGCGCTCCCGCTTGGCCTGCTCCTCTTCCTGGCCCATCGAGGCCCACACGTCGGTGGTCACCAGATCGGCACCGCGCACGGCCGTCGCGGGGTCGCGTACGATCAGCGCGTGGTCACCGGCGGCGTCGAGGATGTCCTGACGCGGCTCGTAGCCCTGCGGACAGCAGATGCGCAGCTGGAAGCCGAACTGCCGGGCGGCGTTGATCCAGGAGTGGCACATGTTGTTGCCATCGCCGATCCACACCGCGGTCTTGCCCGTGACCGCGCCGCGGCACTCGGTCCAGGTCATGACGTCGGCGAGCAGCTGGCACGGGTGATAGTCATCGGTGAGGGCGTTGATCACCGGCACCGTGCTGCTGGCGGCGAAGGTCTCGAGGCCGTCATGCGAGAAGGTGCGGATCATCACCGCGTCGACCATCTCCGAGAGCACTCGCGCGGTGTCGCCGATCGGTTCGCCGCGGCCGAGCTGGGTATCGCGCGGGGACAGGAACAGCGCATGCCCGCCGAACTGAGCCATCGCAGTCTCGAACGAGACCCGGGTGCGGGTCGAGGACTTCTCGAAGATCATCGCCAGGGTACGATTGCTGAAAGGGGTGTAGGTCGGCCCCTGGGTCTTCAGTTCGTGCTTGATCTTGATCGCGCGCTGAATCAGATAGGCGAGCTCGTCGCGGGAGAGATCCAGCAGGGTCAGAAAGTGGCGTGCGCTCATGGGCAGTTCCCGTTTTGGCCTAATTCTGCGGCAGCGCCCCTCGCACCGCGCGGGGAGGGCCTGCAAAGAAAAAAGCGCCGCGAGCGAAAAGCCGTCGGAACGGTTCGCTGAACGGCGCCGTCACCGGCTTGGCTGCATGCCGGTTCGTGCGAGATCGTTCATCCTAACCAGCCCCCCGCAGCCGCGCAATGGCCGGTAGTGGTGGTGGCTGTGGTGGCAGCGGTTCAGTGTGGTGGTGGCGGCTGAGCCGTGCGGCGTGGCGATCGCCGGGGCAGGGGTGTTTTCGTGCCACGTCATCAGTAGAATGAGCGTCACGGTCAAACTTCATGCAGCCACGCGACGGGCGCCGTGATCGCGCTCGTCCCGTCAAAGGACGTCCCATGAGCGATACCCTCGATACCATCAAGCAGCAAATCGGCGACAACGCGATCCTGCTCTACATGAAAGGCACCCCGCAGCTGCCGCAGTGCGGCTTCTCCGCCCAGGCGGTGCAGGCGCTGATGGCCTGCGGCGAGCGTTTCGCCTTCGTCAACATCCTGGACAACCCGGACATCCGCGCCGAGCTGCCCAAGTACGCCAGCTGGCCGACCTTTCCGCAGCTGTGGATCAACGGTGAGCTGGTCGGCGGCTGCGATATCATCGTCGAGATGTACCAGAGCGGTGAGCTCGAGCCGATGGTGAAGGAAGCGGCGGCGAAGTCGGCGGAAGCTTCCAGCGACAGCTGAGCAGACGCTTGCATATCGCGGCCACCGGCCGCGAGGTCAGGTACGAACGCCAACGCCGCCCCGAATTCGGGGCGGCGTTGGCGTTTTTAGAGAGGCGTTTTCAGCGGGTCTTGTGAAGACGGGCGCACTCGATGCAGGGGTCAAATGTCCTCGAAGCCCTGCTCGCGCATCGCCAGATGCCAGCCGCCGAGATCCTTGAAGCGGTTGACGATGGCGCAGAACAGCGCGGCGGTGCGTTCGGTGTCGTAGCTGGCCGAGTGCGCCTCGGCGTTGTCGAACTCGATGCCGGCGGCCTGGCAGGCGCGGGCGAGTACGGTCTGGCCGTAGGCCAGCGCCGACAGGGTGGCGGTATCGAAGCTCGAGAAGGGGTGGAACGGGTTGCGCTTGATGCCGCAGCGCTGGATTGCGGCGTTCAAGAAGCCGTGATCGAAGGCGGCGTTGTGCCCGACCAGAATCGCCCGGGTGCAGCCGTGGGACTTGATCGTCTTGCGGATCGGCTTGAACAGACCGTCCAGCGCCTCTTTCTCGCTCACCGCGATCTGCTGGCGGAAGGGGCTGTCGAGATCGATGCCGGTGAAGTCCAGCGCCGACTGTTCGACATTGGCCCCCGTGAACGGCACCACATGGAAGGAGAGCGTTTCCAGTGGCAGCAGGTTGCCCTGTTCGTCCATCGTCAGCGGCACCGCCGCGACCTCGAGCAGGGCATCGGTGGCGGCATTGAAGCCGCCGGTCTCGATATCGACCACCACCGGGAGATATCCACGAAAACGCTGCGCCATCAGCTCTCTCGTGCTGGCGTCCGACATGCAAGTACTCCCGTTGCCTGGGGTGGCGGCGATGGCACCGCCCGAATCGAAGCAGCGCCGCGTGGCACGTCTTCGCGAGACGGCCGCCGTGGCGCTTGGTTTGAATGGCGAAAAGTCTAGCAGTTTCGAGCCTCGGCGTCCTGCCGCTCGGTATTCGTGCGGGGGCGAGGGCGTTATAATCCGGGATCGATTTGCGCGCACAGCCGCCCGTGCCGCCCGCCGCGGGCGGCTGTGCCACCATCAGCCACGCTCGACGCCAGCCGTTCGAGCGCTCTTGGCCGTCGTGCCTGGAGACGTCACACCCAAGGAGTTGCCGCATGTCCGATATCAAGAAGGTCGTCCTCGCCTATTCTGGCGGCCTTGATACTTCCGTGATCGTGAAGTGGCTGCAGGAGACCTATGCCTGCGAAGTGGTCACCTTCACCGCCGATATCGGCCAGGGCGAAGAGGTCGAGCCCGCGCGTGCCAAGGCACAGGCGCTCGGGGTCAAGGAGATCTACATCGAGGACCTGCGCGAGGAGTTCGTGCGCGACTACGTCTACCCGATGTTCCGCGCCAACACCATCTACGAAGGCGAGTACCTGCTGGGCACTTCCATCGCGCGCCCGCTGATCGCCAAGCGCCTGATCGAAATCGCCAACGAGACCGGCGCCGACGCCATCTCCCACGGCGCCACCGGCAAGGGCAACGACCAGGTGCGCTTCGAGCTGGGCGCCTACGCGCTCAAGCCGGGAGTCAAGGTGATCGCGCCGTGGCGCGAGTGGGATCTGACCTCGCGCGAGAAGCTGATGAACTACTGCGAAGAGCACCAGATTCCGGTGGACTTCTCCAAGAGCAAGAAGAAGTCGCCCTACTCGATGGATGCCAACCTGCTGCACATCTCCTACGAGGGCGGCATTCTCGAGGATCCGTGGGCCGAGGCCGAAGAGGACATGTGGCGCTGGAGCGTGTCGCCCGAGGCGGCGCCGGACACCCCGACCTATCTCGAACTCACCTTCGAGAAGGGTGACGTGGTGGCGATCGACGGCGAGCGTCTGAAGCCGCACGAAGTCCTGGCCAAGCTCAACAAGCTGGGTGGCGACAATGGCGTCGGGCGCCTCGATATCGTCGAAAACCGCTATGTCGGCATGAAGTCGCGCGGCTGCTACGAGACCCCGGGAGGCACCATCATGCTGCGTGCCCACCGCGCCATCGAGTCGATCACCCTGGACCGCGAAGCGGCCCATCTGAAAGACGAGCTGATGCCGAAGTACGCCAAGACCATCTACAACGGCTACTGGTGGAGCCCGGAGCGGCGCATGCTGCAGGCGGCGATCGACGAGACCCAGGAATTCGTCAACGGCACGGTGCGGGTCAAGCTCTACAAGGGCAGCGCCACGGTGGTGGGGCGCAAGTCCGAGCAGTCACTGTTCGACGAGTCGATCGCGACCTTCGAGGACGATGCCGGCGCCTACGACCAGAAAGATGCCGAGGGCTTCATCAAGCTCAACGCTCTGCGCCTGCGCATCGCCGCCGGCAAGGGCCGTTCCGCCAGCTGAGGCCAAGAGCGGCGCGATACTGCGCCGGTCATTGCACGAGGGGAGGGTGCCATGCTCAAGAAATTGTTCTCCGGCTTGCTGGGTGGCGGGCGCGAAGCGGACGCCGCCAAGCCGCAGAAGGAGCGCGAGGCGGTCGAGTACAAGGGGTTTCTGATCGTACCGGCGCCGCAGGCGGCCAACGGCCAGTACCGGGTCAGCGGCTGGATTCGCAAGCCCGGCGACGATGGCCAGATGCGCGAGCGGCGTTTCGAGCGCTCCGACGTGGTGCCCGGCGAAGATGCCTGCGTGGCGCTGACGGTGAGCAAGAGCCAGCGCTATATCGATGATATCGGTGAGGCGATGTTCGAGCAGGCGCACTGAGCCCGGCCATTCCCCTGGTCAAACGATGACGGCGCCCCCGGGCGCCGTCGTCTTTTGTGCTCTCCTATTTTTTGTACCGCCCTCGTTCGCGCTGCGCACCGCTCCCTCGTCCGCAGATGCTGCGGACGGGAAAAAGCCCTTGCTCGAGACAGCCCGAGTTGAGATAGCGCTACTCGAGATAACCCATGCGAGATCGTCCGTGCGAGATAGCTCATGCGACATGGCCCATGCGAGATAGCCCCATGAAAGCGCTACTGCTGTCCGCTTACGCCGCGGTGAGCCATCGGGTCTGGGCCGATGGCCTGGTGGCTGCCTTCCCCGAGATCGAGTGGACGCGCCTGGAGCTGCCGCCGCGCCATTTCGCCTGGTCGATCCGCGCCAACCCGCTGATCTGGCAGGTCACTCAGGAGGCGGCGCTGGCACAGACCTACGATCTGGTGGTGGCGACTTCGATGGTGGATCTGGCCACCCTGGTCGGGCTCTGCCCGGCGCTGGGGCAGGCGCACAAGGTGGTCTACTTCCACGAGAACCAGTTCGCCTTTCCCGCCTCTGCCCAGCAGACCCCGCGCCCCGAGCCGATGATGGTCAATCTCTACGCGGCCATGGCGGCGGATAGTGTGGTGTTCAACAGCCGCTACAACCGCGATAGCTTCTGTGACGGCGTGCGTGACTTTCTCGGCCGCATGCCGAGCCGGCCGCGTCCTCAGGCCTGGCTGGAGCGCCTGGCCGAGCGCGCCCGGGTGCTGCCGGTGCCGCTGCCCGAGTCGACGCCGCGCCAGGCCAACGGCGGCCACCGGATCGTGTGGAACCACCGCTGGGAGTATGACAAGAATCCGGAGGCGTTCTTCGCCGCCCTGGGGCAACTGATCGAGGAGGAGGTGGCGTTCGAGGTCGCCGTCATGGGCCAGCAGTTCCGCGCCCGCCCGGCGATCTTCGATCAGGCCCGCGCCTGGCTGGGCGAGCGCGTGGTGTGCTGGGGCGAACAGCCCGGCGAGGTCTATCACCAGATGCTCGACTCGGGCGCCATCGTGGTCTCCACCACCGACCACGAGTTCCAGGGGCTGGCGATCATGGAGGCGGTGACCCATGGATGCGTGCCGCTGGTGCCCGACCGGCTCTGCTTCCCTGACTACTACGACGATGTCTACCGTTATCGCGGTGGCGCCGAGGCGCTGGCCGCGCGCCTGGGGCAGTGGCTGCGTCATCCCGAGCAGCGCCCGGCGCTACCCGATGCCCGCGCCTGGCAGTGGCCACGCTGGCGCGATGCCTACGCCGCCGTGCTGGGCCTTGAGTAGCGCGCTCGAATGGCGACGTTCGGGGGCTGGCGGCGACATCGATAACCCCCTATCGTTAAGTCAAGTTCGATCTCAATCCAAGGATGCTCAGTTCATGATCGTCGTCCATCATCTGGAAAATTCTCGCTCCCAGCGGATCGTCTGGCTGCTCGAGGAGCTGGGGCTCGATTACGAGATCGAGATCTATCGACGTGACCCCAGGACCATGCTGGCGCCCGAGGCGCTGAAGCGGGTCCACCCGCTGGGCAAGTCGCCGGTGATTACCGATGGTGAGCACACCGTGGCCGAGTCTGGGGCGATCATCGAGTATCTGATCGCGCGTCATGACGGCGGCTGGCTGGTGCCGGAGGTGGGCTCCCCCGAATGGGTGCGCTATCTGCACTGGCTGCACTACGCCGAAGGGTCGGCGATGCCGCTGTTGCTGATGCGTCTTCTGATGAGCCGGCTCGGTCACAAGCCGGTACCGGCGCTGATCCGACCTATCGGCAAGGCGTTGGGGCAGGGCGTGCGCAAGCAGTTCCTCGACCCCCAGCTGGCGCGCCATTACGCCTACTGGGAGAGCGAGCTGAGTCAGTATGAGTGGTTCACCGGTAGTGAGTTCACCGCGGCGGATATCCAGATGAGCTTCGTGCTGCTGGCGGCCAACCGCAGCGGTGACCTCGACGGTTATCCGGCGGTCGCTAGGGCGCTGGCACGCATGCGGGAACGCCCGGCCTATCAGCGCGCGGTGGCGCGCGGCGGTGAGTTCGCGCTGTAGTATCGGTGTGCGGTGGTCAGAGATGAAAGTTGGACGATTCGAGCAGGTGGCGGCCGTCGCCGGCACCAGGGAGAGGTAGGGGAAAGGAGTCACTATGCGTGTCTTGAAAGGAACACTCATCGGTATCACCGGCGGGCTTTGCCTGATCTCGGCCACGGCCTGGGCCCAGGCGCAGCAGGGCGATTCGCCGTTCGATCAGCAGCCTGAGACTCGCCTGGCCTGCAGCAAGCTGCAGACCCAGATCGAGCAGACGATACGTGCCAACGGGGCGCGCCATTTCCTGCTGGAGATCGTCGACAACGCCCAGATCGAGGACGGCGTGGTGCGAGCTGGCGAGCCGCATGCCGGCGCCGAGGTGGTCGGCAGCTGCGATGGCGGGACGCGCAAGATCGTCTACAGCCGCCACGGTGCGACCGAGAGCAGCGCGCCTGCTGCCGCCTCGACGCCGGAAGCGCCGGATGCCGCGGGCTCTGGCGCGGCCGGCGCCGAGCCATCCCAGGCCGAGCCTTCTGCCGCGACCACGGGCGACACGGCCGGCGCGACCTCTACCGCCGAGTCGTCCCCTAGCGCCGACTCCCAGCCCGAGGCGCCGACAGGCGAGATGGGCGGTGCGTCGACTAGCGCTACGTCGAACAGTACTAATTCAGAAAGCACTAAGTCAGAAAGTGCTCAGTCAGAAAGCGCCGCCCCGGATAGCGCAGCGGCAGCGGAAAGCCGGCCGACTGACGACCTGGGCCGCCAGGGCGAAGACGGGCGGGTGCGCGATACCTTGAAGCCTGCCACCTCACCTTGAATCCTGCGCGGTGATGCGCCGGCATCACCGCGCTCAGGCGATCTCGACCTTGTCGGGATACTCGCACAGGTCCTCGATCACGCAGCTGCCGCAGCGGGGCTTGCGCGCCAGACAGGTGTAGCGGCCGTGCAGGATCAGCCAATGGTGCGCATCCTTGAGATACCCCTTGGGAACATGGCGCAGCAGCTTCTGCTCGACTTCCAGCACGTTCTTGCCCTTGGCGATGCGAGTGCGGTTGGCAACGCGGAAGATATGCGTGTCGACCGCCATCGTCAGTTCGCCGAAGGCGGTGTTTAGAATCACGTTGGCGGTCTTGCGCCCCACGCCGGGCAGCGCTTCCAGTTCGGCGCGGGTGCGTGGGATGTCTCCCGCGTAGCGCTCGACCAGGATATGGCAGGTCTTCATCAGGTTCTCGGCCTTGGTGTTGTAGAGGCCGATGGTCTTGATATGCGCCTTCAGCCCATCGATCCCGAGATCGATGATCGCCTGCGGGGTATTGGCCACCGGGAACAGCCTGGCGGTGGCCTTGTTGACACCGACATCGGTGGCCTGGGCCGAGAGCAGGACCGCCGCCAGTAGCTCGAACGGCGTGGTCCAGTTCAACTCGGTGGTCGGGTTGGGGTTGTGCGCCTTCAGACGGGCGAAGATCTGTTCACGCTTGCTCGCGTTCATGCGGCTATCTCGCTATGGCTGTCTCGGACTGGGCTCGCGTCACTCGGTCAGGGTGAAGTGCCCGCTTCGCCTGGCGTCGACGCCGCCTCGCGTGCCCGGCGCAGATGGTTTTCGGCTTCGACGACGTGCTCACGGGCCCGCTCGGCCTCGGCGTGCTTACCCTCGCGTTCGAGTCGGGCCGCGGTCTGTTGCGCCTTGCGCAGCGCCTGCTCGGCGGCGGCCAACGCAATGTGCGGCACTGCCGGTGCGGCGGACGCTGGCGGGGCGCCTTCGAGCTGACGCTCGATCTCTGCCTGCTGGGTCTCCAGCGTTGCCAGGCGCTGTTCGAGGGCTGCGCGTGTCTCGCCGCTGGCCTGATCGCGCTGGCGCGTGAGACGCCTGGCCTTGGCGCTGAGGGTGGCGCGCTGCGCCTTGAGCGCGGTGGTGTCCACGCTCATGCTTGATGCCGTCGTCTCGGCTGGGGTGCGAGTAGCCGCCAGGCGACGTTCACGCTTGCGTCGCTTCTCCTCGGCCTTGTGCGCCAGGCGGCGATTGCGCGCCTCGAAACGCCGGCGCCCGTTGGCGGCGCGCCGGTCGAGATAGCGCTGACGCTCGGTCGTATCGGCGGCGCTCTGCCACTGCGGATGCGTGACGAGATCGATGCAGTCCACCGGGCAGGGCGCCACGCACAGCTCGCAGCCGGTGCACTCGGATTCGATCACGCTGTGCATCTGCTTGGCCGCACCGAGGATCGCATCCACCGGGCAGGCCTGAATGCACTTGGTGCAGCCGATACACTCGGCCTCGCGGATCACCGCCAGCAGCGGGATCTGGGCGGATTCGATCAGCCCCAGCGCGGGCCGCCCGGTAAGCGCTGCCAGACGATCGCGGGTCGCCTCGCCGCCGGGCGGGCAGCGGTTGACGGCTTCCCCGGCGACGATCGCCTCGGCATAGGGGCGACAGCCCGGGTGGCCACACTTGCCGCACTGGGTCTGGGGCAGTTCGGCGTCGATACGTTCGACGCTGATCTCGGCAAGGGACAAGCGCAGGCTCCGGGGTCGTAATGGCGAGGGGAAAGCGCTCCATTATAGCCCCTTGCCGCTGGCGCTTCGAGGCGCGCCGGGCGCCTGCCCGCAACGAGAGCGCGGCCATGAGGCCGCGCGTGGGGGAGCAGTGCGCTGGCAGGGCGAGGCTCAGGTCACACGCTGCCCCGGTTTGGCGCCGCTATCCGGTGACAGCAGGTAGATGCCGGCTTCTTTCTGGTCAGGGGCATCGCCCGCCGCCAGCACCATCCCTTCGGAGACGCCGAAGCGCATCTTGCGCGGCGCCAGGTTGGCGACCATCACCGTCAACCGACCTTCGAGCGCCTCGGGGGCATAGACCTTGCGAATGCCGGAGAAGACCGTGCGCGTCTCGCCGCCCAGGTCGAGGGTCAGCTTGAGCAGCTTGTTGGAGCCTTCGACGTATTCGGCGCGCTGGATTTCGGCGACCCGCAGATCGACCTTGATGAAGTCATCGAAGGCGATCTCGTCGGCGAGCGGTGTCTCCACGAGCGGCGAAGGTCCTGCCGGACGCGCATCGCCGCCGTCGGTCAGCTTCTTCTCCTCGGCGAGCACCTCTTTGGAGGCTTCGATCATCGCCGCGATCTTGTCGCTTTCGACCCGGGTCATCAGCGGCTTGAACTTGCCGATGGCGTGATCCTCGAGCACCTGCTGGCGGCTGGCCCAGTCGAGCGAGTCGAGCTGCAGGAAGTGACGCGCCTGCTCGGCCATTGCCGGTACCACCGGCTGCAGGTAGACCATCAGCGTGCGGAACAGATTGATGCCCACCGAGCAGATGTCGATCACCTCCTGCTCGCGTCCTCCCTCCTTGGCCAGCACCCAGGGCGCCTTGTCGGCGATATAGGTGTTGGCTTCGTCGGCGAGCTCCATGATTCGGCGCATGGCGCGGCCGAACTCGCGGGCCTCGAAGTCGGCGGCGATCTCGTCACCCGCGGCGATGAAGCGGGCCACGAGTTCCGGTTCGGCGCAGCGGGCGGAGAGCTGGCCGCCAGCGAGCTTGTTGATGAAGCCGGCGCAGCGGCTGGCGATGTTGACCACCTTGCCCACCAGGTCGGCGTTGACGCGGGCGGCGAAGTCCTCGAGGTTGAGATCGAGATCGTCGACGCGGGAGCTGAGCTTGGCCGCGAAGTAGTAGCGCAGGTACTCCGGATTGAGGTGCTCGGCGTAGGTCTGCGCCTTGATGAAGGTGCCCCGGGACTTGGACATCTTGGCGCCGTTGACGGTCACGAAGCCGTGGCAGTTGATGCCGCTCGGCGTGCGCATGCCGGCACCTTCGAGCATCGCCGGCCAGAACAGGGCGTGGAAGTAGACGATGTCCTTGCCGATGAAGTGGTAGACCTCGGCGTCGGAGTCGGCCTTCCAGTAGCTGTCGAAATCGAGGCCTTCACGCTCGCACAGGTTCTGGAAGCTGGCCAGGTAGCCGATCGGCGCATCGAGCCAGACGTAGAAGTACTTGCCCGGAGCGTCGGGGATCTCGAAGCCGAAGTAGGGCGCATCGCGGGAGATGTCCCACTCGTTGAGCCCGGCGTCGAACCACTCCTGCAGCTTGTTGGCGATCTGCGGCTGGACCCGGCCGGAGCGCGTCCAGCGTTTCAGAAAGTCTTCGAAATCCGGCAGCTTGAAGAAGTAGTGGGTCGAGGTGCGCACTTCCGGGGTGGCGCCGCTGATCGCCGACACCGGGTTGATCAGCTCCGCAGGGGTGTAGGTGGCGCCGCAGGCTTCGCAGTTGTCACCGTACTGGTCCGCGGTGCCGCACTTGGGGCAGGTGCCCTTGATGAAGCGGTCGGCCAGGAACATGCCCTTGACCGGGTCGTACATCTGCTCGATGTCGCGGGTACTGATATGACCGGCGTCGCGCAGGGCGCGGTAGATACGCTCGCTGTGGGCGCGGTTCTCTTCCGAGTGGGTCGAGTGGTAGTTGTCGAAGGCGACCCCGAAGCGGGCGAAGTCCGCCTGGTGCTCGTCGCTCACCTTCTGGATCAGCTGCTCCGGCGTCAGGCCCTCCTGCTCGGCGCGCAGCATGATCGCGGTGCCGTGGGCGTCGTCGGCGCAGACATAGTGGCATTCGTGGCCGCGGCTCTTCTGGAAGCGCACCCAGATATCTGTCTGGATGTACTCGAGCAGGTGGCCCAGGTGGATCGAGCCGTTGGCGTAGGGCAGGGCACTGGTGACCAGGATCTGGCGCGAGAGCGAAGCGTTGTTCGACATGGTGACTAGACGATTCCCGTGACGAAATCCCCGCGGGGCCGGCTGACGACGCCGCGGGGATGAATAGGCTGTAGACTTGGGCGACGATTGTAGCATCGCTGGCGCCGATGCGCGCTGCCCATGCCGCGGGCGGCGAGGTCCGGCGATCTGGCATCATGCGAATGCGCAGAGATTGCCCTGAAGTGCCTGCCACCGAAACCAGAGGAGATCCCTGCATGCAGACAGAGACGAGCCGCCGCGCGGTACGTTCAGCGATGCCGTGGTGGCGGCGGGTGTGCCTGGGCTTCGTGCTGCTGTGGTTCACCCTCGGCGGTATCGCGCACTTCCTCTATGCCGATGCCATGGTCACGATCATTCCGCCGGGGCTGCCGTGGCCGCGCCTGGCGGGATGGGTCAGCGGTGTCTTCGAACTGCTTGGCGTGGTGGGGCTGTTGCTGCCGCGCTGGCGCCGCCTGGCCGGGTGGGGGCTGGTGCTGCTGACGCTGTGCGTGACGCCGGCCAACGTCTACATGTGGCTGCATGGCGATGCCTTCCCCGCGGTGCCGGGGTGGCTGCTGCTGTGGCGCCTGCCGTTCCAGCTCTGGATTCTGTTCGCCATCGTCGTCGGGGCAGGGTTGTGGCCTCGCCGTGATCGTCAGGGATGAATGGGGAGATGGCAGGGATAGGCGTCAAGGCGCGGCGGGTCAGAACCTCTGCTATCGCGAGTGTGACGTAAACCATCTTGAGAAGGTGAAGGGGGTATCTCATCCTCGATGCCTAGTGGCAGGCAAGCGCGCTTCACCAATCGTCGAGGATGGGTCATTGAACAAACCGCGTATACGGCTGTGCGCCGTGGCCAAGGATGAAGGGCCTTATCTGGCCGAGTGGGTCTTTCATCATCTGCACGTGGGGTTCGATCAGATCCACGTCCTGCTCAATCGCACCTCGGACACCTCGGCGGCGGTGCTCGAGCGTATCGGGCAGGCCTATCCCCAGGTCACCTTCGAGTTCATCGACTGGGTCGACCTGTGCGATCCCAGCGTGGGGCGCAAGCTGCAGACCATCGCCTATGCCAAGGCGCTGGCGGATGCTCGCGCGGCGGGTGTCGACTGGCTGATGTTCCTGGATATCGACGAGTTCTGGACGGCACAGGACCTCGCCACCCGGGTGGATCAACTGATCGCGCGACTGTGTGGTGACACACCGCGCCCGATCAGCTTTCTGTGGCACTGCGAGCTGGGCCAGGCGCAGGCGTTCTGCCCACTACAGAACGGCGCCGGCTACGAGCTCTCGTCGCACCTGAAGACACTGTTCCCGATCCAGGGCATCGAGATCCAGCACGTGCGCGTGCACCATCCGATCTTCGCTCGCGACGTCGTGCCGATCGACGCCGACGGCCATCCGATGGTCTACAGCGAGACCCAGCCGGAGCTGGCCGATAGCACCGCGATCGCCCCGCGTCAGGCGTACGTGATTCACCGCATGTACCGCTCCGAGGAGGAGTACCTGGCGCTGCTGCTGCGCGGGCGCCCCTCGGGCAAGCAGCAGCTCAAGACCAACCGTCCGGGCTACCGCTCGCATCGCAACGTCAAGGTAGGGCGGCGGATGGTCTGGCCGGGGGAGGTCTTCGCCGCCTATGACAGCGCCAAGCGTGATTTCATGCAGCGCCTGGAGATCAGTGCGCTGATCGAGCGCGACCGCGAGGCGATCCGCCAGCGCGCCGCGCGGGCGCTATCCATGCTGCTGGCGCTGGTCGAGCAGGGTGACCCGGATGGCGCCACCCGCTTCCTGCGCGGCACTCGTCACGAAGCGGCGCTGGCTGCGCGTCTCGCCGCCCATGGCGGTACGGAGGAACTCGGGCGCAGCGCGGCCTCGGGCTGAGCAGGGGCGCGCGACGGCGCAGGGCGGATGTTACAGTTAGCGGCCGAAGTGTCTCGCCGTTGACTGTCTGGAACCCCCGTGATGCCCGATGTCGATCTCTCTCAATCGCTGTGGATGCTGCTGGCCTTCGTCGGCCTGGGCTGGGTGGCCGCGCGACGCCTGCAGCTCGATCCGCGGCCCATCGCTACACTGCTGATCTATCTGATCTCGCCGCTGACCTTCTTCAACGCCCTGACCCAGGGGCAACCCAGCGTCGACAAGCTGGCGCTCACCTTCAGCGTGGTGCTGCTCTCGTCGATTTTGTGTCTCGCGGTCAACGCCGTGGCGGGGCGTTTCTACGCCGAGCAGGAGCGGGCGCTGCTGGCCTTCTCCGCGGGCACCGGCAACACCGGCTACTTCGGCTTCCCCATCGCGCTGGTGCTGCTGCCGCCGGAGGGCGTGACGCAGTATCTGTTCTGCATGCTGGGCATTTCGCTCTACGAGTTCACGGTCGGTTTCTACATCAGCGCGCGGGGCCAGTTCTCGGTGCGCGAGAGTCTATCGCGACTGGCTCGGCTGCCGCTGATCTACGCCTTTGCCGGCGGCATGCTGATCAGTGCCCTGGGCTGGCAGGTGCCGCAGCCGGTCAGTGAAGGGCTGGGCTACTTCAAGTACTGCTTTACCGTGCTCGGCATGATGATCATCGGCATGACGCTGGGCCGCATCAGCTGGCGCGCGGTGGATGGCGCCTTCGTCGTCGGCTGCGTGGTGACCCGCTTCGTGGTCTGGCCGCTGGCGACCCTGGCGCTGGCGGTAGCGCTGCGCCTGCTGGGCGATGCCTCCGACTCGCTGGTGCTGGCATTCCTGCTGGTGGGGGCGGTGCCGATGGCCGCCAACGTGGTGGTGATCGCCATGGAGCTGAACATCCGCCCCGAAAAAGGCGCTATCGCCGTGCTGCTGACCACGCTCGCCGCGCCGCTGCTGATTCCGCTCTACCTGGGGCTGGTGCTGCCCTGGGTGCTCGGGCTGTAGGGGTGGACGCGGTATGACGGCAGCACAGCGCGGCGCGACCGAGGGCTTCGTACTGACCCGCCACTGGCAGGACGCGCCGGCGGGGACGCGGGTCTGGCTATGGCTGGCGACGGATGCCGGCCCGCGCCGGGTCGAGCTGCCGCCGCAGGTGTCGGTGGCCTTCGTGGCGCGCGAGGCGCAGGCGGAGGTCGAGCGGTTGCTGCGCGGTGAAGCGGAGGTGACGCTGCGCGAGCTCGACCTGCGCGACTTCGCGCGGCGGCCGCTGCTGGGGCTCTACTGCCGCTCGTATCGCCAACTGATGCAGCTCGAGCGCCGCCTGGGCGAAGCGGGCATCGAGCTGTTCGAGGCCGACGTACGCCCGCCGGAGCGCTATCTGATGGAGCGCTTTATCACCGCACCGGTGCTGGCCAGCGGCGTGGCGGACAAAGCCGGTTCGCTGCAGCAGGCGCAGTTACGTCCGGCGCCGGACTATCGCCCCACGCTTACGCTGTGTTCACTCGACATTGAGACCAGCGAGCGCGGCGAGCTCTACTCGATCGGCCTGCACGGCTGCGGCCAGCGCATCGTCTACATGCTCGGGCCAGCGGCGGGGACGGGCAGTGTGGCCGACCGCGAGCGCGACTTCGAGCTGGTCTACTGCGAGTCGCGCGCCGATCTGCTGCACGCGCTCAACGCCTGGGTCGCGCGTTTCGATCCTGACGCGATCATTGGTTGGAACGTGATCCAGTTCGATCTGCGCCAGCTGCAGCGCCACGCGGAGCGGCTCGACGTGCCGCTGACCCTGGGCCGCGGCGGTACGCCGCTGGAGTGGCGTGCCCATGGTCAGCAGCCCAATCACTACTTCGTGACCATGCCCGGGCGCCTTGTCATCGATGGTATCGAAGCGCTGCGTCAGGCGACCTGGAGCTTTCCCTCGTTCAGCCTGGAGAACGTCGCTCAGACCCTGCTGGGCGAGGGCAAGTCGATCGACAATCCCTATCAGCGGATGGACGACATCAATCGCATGTTCGCCGAGGACAAGCCGGCGCTGGCGCGCTACAACTTGAAGGATTGCGAGCTGGTCACGCGGATCTTCGCCCACACCCGAATCGTCGACTTCCTGCTAGAGCGGGCCAGCGTGACCGGGCTGGCGGCGGATCGCAGCGGGGGTTCGGTGGCGGCGTTCTCGCATCTCTATCTGCCGCGCATGCACCGGCTGGGGTTCGTGGCGCCCAATCTGGGCAGCCGCGCGGGCGAGGACAGCCCCGGCGGCTACGTCATGGATTCGCGCCCGGGGCTCTACGACTCGGTACTGGTGCTCGACTTCAAGAGTCTGTATCCGTCGATCATCCGCTCCTTCCTGATCGACCCGGTGGGGCTGGTCGAGGGTCTCGCCGATCCCGAGCAGGCCGTGCCCGGCTTTGTGGGCGCGCACTTCTCGCGCACCCGACATGCGCTGCCGGCGATCGTGGCGCAGGTGTGGGAAGGGCGCGAGGCGGCCAAGCGCGCAGGCAACGCGCCGCTCGCCCAGGCGCTCAAGATCATCATGAACGCCTTCTATGGCGTGCTCGGCTCGCGTGGCTGCCGCTTCTTCGACCCGCGGCTGGCCTCTTCGATCACCATGCGCGGCCACGCGATCATGCACCGTACCCGCGAACTGATCGAGGCCGAGGGCTATACGGTCATCTACGGCGATACCGACTCCACCTTCGTCTGGCTGGGTGACGCACATGCTGAGGAGGTCGCAGCGGCGATCGGCCAGCAACTGGTCGCCCGGGTCAACGCCTGGTGGCGCGAGCACTTGCGTGAGCGCTACGCTCTCGATAGCGCGCTGGAGCTGCAGTACGAGACCCACTACCGGCGTTTTCTGATGCCCACCATTCGCGGCGCCGAAGAGGGCAGCAAGAAGCGCTATGCCGGCCTGGTGGCCGATGCCGAGGGTGGCGAGCACCTGGTGTTCAAGGGGCTGGAGTCGGTGCGCGCCGACTGGTCGCCGCTGGCGCAGCAGTTCCAGCGCGAGCTCTACCGGCGCATCTTCGTCGGTGAGGGCTATCGTGACTATGTTCGGCGGCTGGTGCGCGAGACCCTGGCGGGGGAGCATGACGACGACCTGGTCTATCGCAAGCGGCTGCGGCGCCGACTCGATGATTACCAGCGCAATGTCCCGCCGCATGTGCGTGCCGCGCGTCTGGCCGACGAGTTCAACCGCCAGCTGAAGCGCCCGCTGCAGTACCAGCACGGCGGCTGGATCCGCTACGTCATCACCGTCAACGGACCCGAGCCGCTGGAAGCGCGGCGCTCGCCGATCGACTATCAACACTATGTGAGCCGTCAGCTACAGCCGGTGGCCGACGCCATCCTGCCGTTCGTCGATGACGACTTCACGCGCTTGATCGACCAGCAGCTGGGGCTGTTCTGAGGCGCTGTTCTGAAGGGCTGTTCGGGCGTGGTCAGGGCCAGATCCGACGGGCTCCGAGTGGTCGTTGACAGGATCATGAGGCAGTGCTAAATACGCGCTGCCGGCAATCGTGCCGGTGTTGCGTCGCGGCCCGCGCCGCGCGCTTTCCGAGGAATCATCGCCATGGCATTGCGCCACATCCTGTTCGCCGCCGCGACGGCCCTGGCCGTTGGCGGGTGTGCCTCCAACACCTTCGCGCCCAACTATCAGTCCAACAATACCGACGTGCTGCGGATCGGCGGCGAGCGCCCTGAGACGGCGGCGCCGGCGGTCGAGAATCTGGGCTCGTTCTGCGTCCAGACCACCCAGCAGTGGAACGACCAGGGCAAGACGCCGGATGGTCAGCGTCTGTGGGTCAAGAGTACGCTGCGTCAGGCAGTGGCCTGCCGCTGAGCGAGTGGGTCGGCAGGCGTAAGGCCATGCCTTTCTGACACGCGCGGCCAGCGTGCTACAGTAGAGGCGCTCCCGACTCACGGACAAGGAGGCAACGATGCCCTTACTCGATAGCTTCATGGTCGACCACACCAAGATGAACGCTCCGGCGGTGCGTGTGGCCAAGCAGATGCGCACGCCCCATGGCGACGACATCACGGTCTACGATCTGCGCTTCTGCGTGCCCAACGAGGAGATCCTCTCCGAGCGCGGCATTCATACGCTGGAGCATCTGTTTGCGGGCTTCATGCGCCAGCATCTCAACGGTGATGGCGTCGAGATCATCGATATCTCGCCGATGGGCTGCCGCACGGGCTTCTACATGAGCCTGATCGGTCAGGTCGACGAAGCCACTGTGGGTGCAGCCTGGGAAGCCTCGATGCGCGACGTGCTGGCGCTCGAGGATCAGAAGGCGATCCCCGAGCTCAACATCTACCAGTGCGGCACCGCCGAGATGCACTCGCTGGACGAAGCTCAGCAGATCGCGCGCAATGTCACGACCCGCGGTATCGGCGTCAACTCCAACAGCGAGCTGAAGCTGACCGAGGAGTTCCTGGCCGCGCACGGCGCCTGAGGCGTCCGACACGCGACCAGGAGGCCCGCGGCACCGTTGCCGCGGGCCTCGTCGTTTCTGGGGCCGTCGTGCGCGATACTGTCATGTCTGGAGCTGCCTTTTGGGTCTGGCTGCTATAGATCCTGGGCGGCGTGCGGTGGCGAACCTTCAGCGCCTGCGGTGTCCAATGGGTAATGGTGTCGAACCTGATCATCCACCTGTTACCGGCGTTCGGCCCTGATCGCCATCTGTCGTCACTCATTGTCTCTGTACCAGGACACTCCCATGCTCGATACGGTTCAGCAGTTCTTCCAGCGGGTGCTTGCGCCCGCCCACGATCATCACGATGCGGTCACCCCGCAGCTGGCGGTGGCGGCGCTGCTCAGCGAGGTGCTGCGCGCCGACTACGAGGTCGACCCGCAGGAGCTCGCGACCCTGCGCGAGATGCTGGTAAGGCAGTTCTCGCTGAGCGGTGAGCAGGCCGATGCGCTGATCGCGGAGGCCGAAGCGCAGGTCGAGCATGCGGTCGACCACTTCCAGTACGTGTCGCTGCTCAATGAGCGTTTCAGCTATGCCCAGCGGGTCGAGCTGGTCGCCGCCATGTGGCGTCTGGCCTACGCCGACAACGAACTCGCCGCCCTCGAGGAGCATCGCATCCGCCGTCTGGCCGATCTGCTCTACGTCAGTCATAGCGATTTCATTCGCACCAAGCTCGCCGTGCTCGAAGCGCGCGGCTGAGCAGCGGTGCCATGACCACCGCCGGCGCTCGCCGGCGGCGCGGAATTTCCGACCTTAGCCCTAGGGTATCCCCCTGCGTGACCGTTATACTGCCGCCAAAGCGCGGTCCAGGTGGCCGTGGCCGTCGACAGTGAGTCAAGGAGGGAGCGTGACCGAGGGCATCAAGCACATCGTGGCCGTGGCGTCGGGCAAGGGCGGCGTCGGCAAATCCACCGTGACCGCCAATCTGGCGCTGGCCATGGCCGCCGAAGGCTATCGGGTAGGGCTGCTGGATGCGGATATCTACGGCCCGAGCCAGGCGCGCATGCTGGGGCTGCCGGAGAATACCCGCCCCGAAGTGGTCGACGAGAAGAACATGAAGCCGGTCGTCGCCCATGGGATCCAGGCGATGTCGATGGCGTTCATGGTGGATATCAATCAGCCCATGGTCTGGCGCGGGCCAATGGTCTCCGGCGCCTTCCAGCAGCTGCTCAATCAGACGCTGTGGGACGATCTCGACTTTCTGTTCATCGACATGCCGCCGGGTACCGGCGACATCCAGCTGACGCTGGCGCAGAAGGTTTCGGTGGATGGTGCGGTGATCGTCACCACGCCCCAGGACATCGCACTGCTGGATGCGCGCAAGGGCATCGAGATGTTCCGCAAGGTGAGCGTGCCGGTACTGGGTGTGGTCGAGAACATGAGCCTGCACGTCTGCTCCCAGTGCGGTCACAGCGAGCCGATCTTCGGCAGCGGCGGCGGTGAGCGCATCGCCGAGCAGTACGCGACCCAGCTGCTGGGCCAGCTGCCGCTGACGCTCTCCATCCGCGAGCAGGCCGATGGCGGCCAGCCCAGCGTGGTCGCCGAGCCCGATGGCGAGGTGGCGCAGACCTTCCGGCACATCGCCCGCGCGGTGGCCAGCGGTGTCGCCGAAAGCGGCGGTGCCGGGCCGAGTATCTCGTTCAGCGACTAAGCGACTAAGCGACTAGGCACTCCGGCGCATGACCGGGCGCGGCCTTGCTGGCGGCGCCTGGCGTTCCCTTCGTGTGGGCGGGCCGCTATGATGGCGAGCCGATTCAGCCTTACCCATTTCTCGACCCGGCGCGGGGGAGCCACGACGCTCCGTGACGCCGCTCCAAGGACACCTGCATGAGCATCAAATCCGACAAGTGGATTCGCCGGATGGCGGAGCAGGAGGGCATGATCGAGCCCTTCGAGGCGGACCAGGTTCGCTACGCCAACGACCAGCGCGTGATCTCCTACGGTACCTCCAGCTACGGCTATGACGTGCGCTGTGCCGACGAATTCAAGGTGTTCACCAATATCCATTCGGCGGTGGTCGATCCCAAGGCGTTCGATGACAAGAGCTTCGTCGACGTCAAGGGCGATGTCTGCGTGATCCCGCCCAACTCCTTCGCCCTGGCGCGCACCGTGGAGTATTTCCGCATCCCGCGCAGCGTGCTGACGATCTGCCTGGGCAAATCCACCTATGCGCGCTGCGGCATCATCGTCAACGTCACGCCGCTGGAGCCCGAGTGGGAAGGTCACGTGACGCTGGAGTTCTCCAATACCACCAACCTGCCGGCGCGTATCTACGCCAACGAAGGTGTGGCGCAAATGCTGTTCCTCGAATCCGATGAGATCTGCGCGACTTCGTACAAGGATCGCGGCGGCAAGTACATGGGGCAGCGTGGGGTGACCCTGCCGCGCACCTGATCACGCAAGCTATGGCCCCAGGGCCGGCCGTGTGACGAAAGACGGGGCGCCTCCGCCAGGGAGGCGCCCCGTCTTTGTATATGACGCGAGCCGTTTTGGGCTCGGCTAAAGCCGTGCCGGGTCAGACATCCGCTGCGCGATCGTCGCTGCGGTGCTTGATGGTCTCGGCGTAGCCGTCGAGAAACGGCTTCTCCGCCGGATCGAGGCGATCCATGCCGGCCACGACCCGGTGCCAGTAAGGGTAGAGCGGGGCGGGGCGCGTCAGCTGCTCCAGTTGACGCTGTTCGGCCTCGCTCAGCGTCAGCTCGGCGGCGGCGAGGTTGTCCTGCAGATGCGCTTCACTGCGCGCGCCGACGATCAGCGAGGTGACGCCCGGGCGATCCTTGAGCCACGCCAGGCACACGCGTGCCGGCGAGCAGTCGTGGGCTTCGCCGATGGCGATCAGCGTCTCGATGATATCGTAGGCGCGCTCCATGTCGTGGATATAGGGTTCGGGCCAGCCATTGCCCTGGCGGGTATCCGACGGGGTCGGCTGGCCGCGGCGCACCTTGCCGGTCAGGAAGCCTTCGCCCAGCGGCCCCCAGATCAGCGATCCGAGGTTCTGGTCCAGCGCCAGCGGCATCAGCTCGTATTCCGCTTCACGCGACTCCGGGGTGTAGTAGATCTGCTGGCTGATCGGCTTGGTCAGACCGTTGAGTTCGGCCTTGCCCAGGGTCTTCATCATCTGCCAGCCGGTGTAGTTGGAGGTGCCCCAGTAGCGCACCTTGCCGCTGGTGACCAGATGATGCATCGCCTCCAGCGTCTCCTCGACCGGGGTGACGCCGTCCCAGTTGTGGATCTGGTAGAGGTCGATGTGGTCGGTGCTCAGGCGTTTGAGGCTGGCTTCCACCGCGCGGATCAGATGGTAGCGCGATGCCCCGCTGGCATTGGGATCATCGCCCAGGGGGCTGCGGCCCTTGGTGGCGAGGATAATGTCCTGGCGTTTGTCGCCCAGCGCCTTGGCGGTGATCTCCTCGGCCTGGCCGTGGGAGTAGAGATCGGCGGTGTCGACCAGATTGACGCCGGCTTCGAAGGCGATGTCGAGCAGGCGCCGAGCGCCCTTGACGTCGACGCTCGCTGCCTTCTCGAAACCGTGGCTACCGCCGAACGGTACCGTGCCCAGGGTCAAGCTCGAGACCATCAGCCCCGAGTTGCCCAGCGGACGATATTGCATGCTCATATGGCCTCCTTGCCTGGCTGAATGGGCCCCCGCCGTGAGGCGGGGCCCTGTCAGTCTGGCAAAGATCGGCTCGGGAGCAAGTCGCAGTGCCGGGAGAAGCGCCGCTCTGGGCGGCGCTGGTGGCCAACGCACGCCGCGATTGGGGCTACAGCTGACCCGATTGCCACTGCGCTTCACGACTGGCGAGCGCGTCGGTAATACCGTCGATGCTGTTGGAGGCAAGGCTCTCGGGCAAGGGATCGAAGCCGACGCTGGCGGCGAGCTGACCATAGCTGCTGCGCAGGTCGGCGTAGGCCAGGTCGCGGCGCAAATCGGCCTGCAGCGTATTCAGCTCGCCTTGGATCAGCTCCAGTTCGCCGATGCTCTGTGCCTGATAGCGATTGCGCAGCTGTTCGACGATCTGGCTATCCAGGCTGACCAACTCTTGACTGGTTGCGAACTGACGCTGCGCTTCGCGGAAATTGGCATTGGCGACATGCAGTTGGGCCAGAATCGCCATCGACATGGCCTGGCGGCGCGCTTCCACGACTGCCTGACCGGCCTTGGCCGCGTCGATGGCGGCGGGCCCGGAGAGCACGTTGAACAGGTTCCAGGTGACCTTCACGCCATAATCGGCCCAGCTCTGATTGACCAGGAAGGAGTTGCTGTCGTAGTGGGCGCCGGCGGAAAACTCGAGGCCGGGCAGCAGGCGCAGCATGGCCTTGCGGGTCTCGGCGGCGCTGATGCGGGTTTCGTAGTCCTGTTCGCGCAGTTCGGGGCGCTGGGTCAGGGCCGCCTGTTCGAGCTGGTCGAGATTGATCGTGAGCTGAGGTACCTGATAGCCCGTCTCGGGCGCCAGCTCGATCTCGGTGCCCAGTGGCAGATTGATCAGCGTTGCGAGCTCGGTCTTGGCCAGCGAGAGCGCGCGGCGCTGCTCCTCGAGCTGACGCGTGGCTTCGATCAGGGCGCGCTGGTAGCTCAGCGTCTGGATGATGTCGCCGATACGCTGATCGCTGAGGCGGCGGCTATTCTCACTCGCCTGATCGACTCGCGCCATGAGGCTGTCGATCTGGCCCAGCAGACGGTCGGCCGCCACGGCCCGCCAATAGGCCGAACGCACGTCTTGAATGATGGTGTGGACCACCTTGCGACGACGCTCCTGCACGATCAGGCGTCGATCGCTCTGCTGCTTGGCATTGACATAACCGACGCCGAAATCGAGTACGTTCCACACCGTGGTCAGGTCAGCGACGCGGCGGTCGCGATCCAGTGAGGTCGAAGGCTCGAGCGACTGTGTGCCGGTACGAATGCTCTCACTGCTGGAAGCGCTGACGTTGCTGCGCCCGGCGTAACCGGCGGACAGCGCCATGCGTGGCAGCATGTCGAAGGTGGCCAGATCGACCTGACGCTGTGCCATGGCCTCTTCCATGACCTTCAAACGCCCCTCGAGGTTGTACTTCACCGCGCGGGCCATGGCTTCATGCAGCGTAAGCGGACCGCTGAGCGGCTCCTGGTCCTTGAACATCGTGCGCAGATCCTGCTGCGCGCGCTGTTCGCTGACGCTGTGATCGATGGGCTGGCTGGTGACGGCGCAGCCACTGATGGCCAGCGCCAACAGGCTGACTGCGAAAACTTGCTTTTGACGACTCATCCTCGAACTTCCCCTTGGTACGGCATCTATCGATTATTGTTCGGCCTTTTGCTAGACCTTGGATGTCGGCTCGGCCATCTGCTCGAATGCCAGGCTCAGCCTGCTGACCTGGCGCCATTCGTCTTCGTGTAGCGCTTGTAACTGCTGGGCCAGGGTGAGGGCTCCCTGCGGTGCGTTCTGGTCCGAGTCACCCACGGTCAGCCCCGGGCGGAGCTGAATGTCGCTTTGGGCGGGCGGTGCGATACCGTCGAATAGCGCCGAGAAACTGGTGCTGCCGAAGGTGTTCTCGCTACCGCCGATGGCACTCGCTTCAGTCGCTGCGCCGATATCCAGACTCGCAGCGCTGCTGGCGAAGACCTGGGCGATATAGCTGGGGGCCAGGGCGCCATTGCGCATGAAGATATTGCCCACTGGCGGTATGCCGCTGCCCAGGTTGGGCACCTCGAACAGCGGTGTGGGCCGCAGGGGCGAGGTAAACAGAGAGGGCGGCGCCGATGTCTGTATCGGCTCGACTGTCGTGCCTACGCCAGGCTGCGTCAGCGGGATCGACGGGTTGATGCGGAACTCCGGATCCCCCTGAATCTGGGACTGGGTGTAGGGCTGGCCGACCAGGCCACCCGGCAGCGCATTGCCGGCGGCGTCGTTGATGCCGGTAGCGGTGTCGTTGAGTGCCAGTGCCAGGCTGCCGCTGCCGACGACATTGCTAATAGTGATCTGGTAGGTGCGCGCATCGATCTGCACCAGGCCGGTCAGATTACCCTGGGCGCTGCCCGTGCTGATCAGCGTGAAGTCCGACAGATCGACACCGCTCACGTCCTCGCTGAAGGTCAGCGTATAGCGCACGTTGCCGTCGGCACTGGCGGTGGTGTCCAGCACGATGGTCGCGGTGGGGGTGGTGGTGTCGATGCGCACGCCGGAAGTCTCTCCGACATTGTTCAGGGTCAGGTTCATGGCATTGCCGGTCGCATCGCGCAGGCTGCCATCATTGTTCTGCAGGCCCGATACGGTGATGCCGTCCGCATCGTTGAGACCGGGTTGCAGGCTGTACTGGAAGACCAGCGTCGTGGTGCCAGAGCCTGCCACATAGTCGGCGAAGACCGTGCTGCCGCCGATATCCAATGCCAGCCTTGGCGTGCCATTGACCACAACGGCTTCACTGGCATTGACCACGAATGTCAGGGTATCGCCCGCGTTGTACTGTACGCCGGCTGGCACGTCGACGCTGGCGATGGTCGGAACCGCGGTATCGACGGCATAGTTGCCCGATAGCGTGCCGCCAATACCGGTATTACCGGCTGCGTCCTGCACGCCCGGGTTGCTCAGGGTAATCAGGTTGCTGCTCGCGGTGACGTTGGCACTGGGCGTCAGCGTGGCAGTCCAGGTGACGCCACCATCGCTGGAGTTGAGGCCGCTCAAGGCGCCGTTGGCCACGCTGAAGTCGCCCGTGGTCAGGCCGGTGACCGCTTCGCTGAAGGTGATGGTCACGGTCGCCGTCTCACCGGCAGCCAGCGCGGTGTCGCTCAACTGGATGGTCG
>JNVT01000057.1 GCA_000737985.1 Gammaproteobacteria bacterium MFB021
ACCAGAAAGTGGCCGGTGCCGCCAGTCGCATAATCCGACAGACGCTCGCCCGTAGGATCTGCGGTATCACTCTCGAGCCCGTGCGCCTGCTTGGCGGCGTCGAGCTGCGGCTGCAGGCTGCCCGGTAGCGCCTGGAGCTGGGCCGAGACCGGCAGCGCGTTTTCGGCGTGGACGGTGACGCCCAGCAGCAGAAACTGGCGCTCGGCCTCACCGCCGCTGTCGTGCAGCGGGTGTTGGGTGAGTTCGAACCAGCGCCCGGCCTGGAGCTGGCGCGCGCCGCCGCTGCCGCGGAAGCGCTTGGCGCGGGATTCATGCGCTTCCAGGCGATTCTCGGTCAGCCGCTCGCCGCGCTCATAGCCGTGGTAGTAGTACTCGCCGGCGTAGTCGTAGAGTTCGGTTGGCGGCAGGTTGCCCTGGTCGCTGAGGGTGTCGAGCCCGGTGCGCTTGGTCAGCGAGGGCTGCTTGTAGTCGAAGGTACCCACGCTGACCCGGGTAGGCTGCTGGGTACGCACGCCGCCCCACTGGGTGAGGGCGTCCTCGCGCTCGGTGGCCGCCTGGCGGTGGAATCGAATCGCCTGGGGGCTGACCGGTTGGGTGGTGTCGACATCGTCGGTGAAGACGATACGGTGGCCCGCATAATCATCGTCTTCGCCGGCGAATTCGGCATACCACCAGATACCCTCTTCCTGTGCTAGCCGGCTGATAAAGTTCAGATCGCTCTCGCGGTACTGCACGCAGTAGCTGCGCGCCGGGTAATCACGGCGCAGATCGAAGCGATAGCGACCCTTGGCCAGGTCATAGTCGTCGAAGACCTGGGTCAGCACGTCGACCACCGAGCGATCCTGGAAGATACGGCTATCCCGGCCCAGGCCGAGCATCTGAATCCACGGCACCAGGGTAAGCTGGTAGTAGGTGACACCGCCATCTTCACCCAGCAGCGCAGCCTCGGAGACCAGCCCATGCAGTGGGCGGTAGCTGCCGTCGGCCTGCAGGATCGAGAGCCGCGCCGGCTGCGCCATCAGCGTCTTGAGTTCGATATCGCCCTGCTGGGAGATGCAGTCCAAGGTATAGGTGAAGGGCGCGCTAACCCGCTCTTCACCCACCAGCCGGTGGGGCACTAGGGCGGTGCCGGCGACGTCGAGAGTCAGCAGCCGCTGCGACTGCGACAGGTCGATATCGAAGAGATCGAGAAGGTCCGGGGGCATGGTCTCTCTCCTGATCGCGGTGGCCGAGCCGGCCGATGGGGGGCAGAGGAAATGTCAGAGGATGAGGATAGCGAATCATGTGCGAGATGTTTATAAGAGATCGGCTACAAAGCGTGTGAGATATCGGCCAGAAACGGCCGTGCAGTTGGTAAGCGCACTGTAATACTCATCTCAAAGGCCTGATTAGCCGCCTACATACGAATATCCCTAAATCAACCCGATTAGTCGTATAAGCCTTTCAGTGAATGACTAAGCACTTTTATATATCTACGCCATATCCCCCAGTGGCCGGGCCAGCAGCTCCGAGACCACACCCGGCATGAACTCCCGCGGCAGGGTGATGGCGTAGAAGTTCTCGAACACGTTGGGGAGCTGTTCCAGGCGCATCAGCCGCCCCTGCTGTAGCTCGTCCTTGACCACCACCTCCGGCAGCACGCTCAGCGCGCCGCTGTCGCGGGCCAGCAGGCGCAGCATCGCCATGTCGTCGGCTTCGGCGAGGATCTTCGGCCGGTACTGGTAGAGGCTGCAGTGGCCGTCGAAGGCGCGACGAATCTCGTGGTGCTCGCCGGGCAGGATCCAGCGGCTGTCTTCGAAGCCGGTGGGGAAGGGTGTACCCGGGGCGGTGCCGGGCGGGCCGATGATCGAGAGCGGCTGGCGCGCCAGTAGCTGGCTCTGCCAGGCGGCGGCCTGCGAATGCGAAGACGGTAGCTGGGTGTTGGTGAGCACCACGTCGAGTTCGTGGCGGGCCAGGCCATCCAGCAGGTCGGCCATGCCGCGGGCGTGCAGGCTGAAGTGCACCCGCTGCTCGGGCTGATGGAGCAGAGGGGCGACGAAGCTCTCGATGAAGTTACGCGACATGGTGGAGAGCGTGCCGATGCGCAGGCGCTGATACTCGGGCTCGATACCGCGGCCAATCAGCGACTCCAGCTCCTCGCCCTTGGTGAAGATCACCTCGGCATAGTTGAACACCCGGCGGCCCGCCTCGGTCAGCACCAGGGCGCGGTTGCGGCGCTCGAACAGCGGCTTGTCCATCCGTTCTTCCAGCTTGCGGATCTGCGCCGAGAGCGCGCTCTGGGAGAGGTGCAGCGAGTCCGCCACCTGGGTCAGCTTGCCTTCCCGGGCCACGCGCCAGAAGTAGTAGAGGTGATGATAGTTGAGGCGGTTCATTTCGTTCTCTTTTATAGAACCATTCGTCAATTAATATCTATTTTAATTAAAAAACGGCTCGCCGGATACTGCACGCTCCCTGGATCAGCGGAGCCTACTCATGCACGGCAACGAGCCATTTTTCACTCTTCTGTTCACCCTGGTGCCGCTCATCCTGGCGCTGGGGGCCGTGGTCAGCGCTCGCGGCGCCACCGCGCGGGCTTGGCGCATCGGCCAGGTCACCACCAGCGTCAGCGTGCTGCTGGCAGCAGCGCTGCTGGTGCTGGGGTTGGTGCACGGCCTGCCGGCACTCGCCGGCTGGTGGCAGATTGGCATGCTGCAACTATGCATGCTGGCGCTGGCCAACTTCATCGCCTTCGTGGTGGTGCGCTACAGCGCCACCTATCTGCAGGGCGAGCCGCGCCAGCGGCGCTTCGTCACCCTCGTTCAGGCGCTCTTCGCCGCGGTCAGCGTGGCGGTGCTCAGCGATCATCTGCTGCTGTTCCTGTTCGCCTGGCTGGGCATCAGCCTGGCCATGCACCAGCTGCTGATGTTCTATCCGGACCGCCCGCGTGCCGCCCTGGCAGCGCACAAGAAGTTCCTCTTCGCCCGCGCCGCCGAGCTCTGCGCCGCAGCCGCTTTCCTCATCCTCTACCTGGAGCACGATAGCGCGCGGATCAGCGTCATCACTGCCGCCTATGCCGTACCCGGCCACGCCCTGACCCTCGCCGACCAGGCCGCTGCCTGCCTGATCGGGCTGGCGGCGCTGATCAAGTGCGCCCAGCTACCGCTGCACGGCTGGCTGATCCAGGTGGTCGAGGCGCCGACCCCGGTGTCGGCGACGCTGCACGGCGGCGTGATCAACCTCGGTGGCTACCTGCTGCTGCTGTTCTCGCCGCTGCTGCTGCAGTCGGCGCCGGCCCAGGCGCTGGTGCTGGCGGTGGCCGGCGTCAGCAGCGTGCTGGCGGCACTGGTGATGATGACCCGCGTCAGCGTCAAGGTGCGCCTGGCCTGGTCGACCAGCGCCCAGATGGGCCTGATGCTGGTCGAGATCGCCCTCGGGCTGACCGAACTGGCGCTGCTGCACCTGCTCGCCCACTCCTGCTACAAGGCCTACGCCTTCCTCAGCTCCGGCGAGGCGGTGGCCGAAGATCTGCTGCGCCGCCAGGCCCCGGCCCGCAGCCCCTCGCCGGGTCAGTGGCTCGCCGCCTTTCTGATCAGCGCCGCGCTGGTGAGTACGGTGGTGGTGCTGGCACGCAGCCTCAGCGATTCGCCGGCCTTCGCCGCCTACAGCCCCTGGGTGCTGGTCACGCTGGCTCTGAGCGTGATGCTGGCCGAGCGCCGCAGTGAGCGTAGCGCGGGCGCCCTCGGCAGCTTCCTCGGTCTGGCCGTGCTGGTAGTGCTCGCCTATGTCGGCCTCAAGACGCTGTTCGTCACGCTGCTGCCCGCTACCGGGCACAGTGTCTCGCCCTGGGCAGACCTGTGGGTGAGCGTGCTGTTCGTGCTGCTCTTCGCCGGTTATTGGCTACAGCGCCATGGGCTGCACTACCGCGCCTCGCAGGCGCTCAATCGCTACTGCTACGCCGGCTTCTACCTCGACGAATGGGTCACCCGTAACACCCTCAAGTTCTGGCCCCACGCGCTGCCCGGCCGGATTCAGGCCAAGCAGCATCACACCGTCTCTCGCGGGAGTTTCCAATGATGAGTCTCGATACCTCTCGAACCGCACGGCTGGCCGACGCGAGCGACGCCACGCCGCTCACAGAGCCCCAGATCGCGGCGCTGGATCGCGCCTGCGCACGCATCGCCCCGAGCTGGCCGCTGGATCGGCTGATCGCGGTGAGCCCCTACTGGACCCAGCGCGGGGAAGACGCCGCCACTGTATCGGCGCGCCTCTCGGCGCTGGGCAATGTCCACGGTCTGATGCCGCCGAGCCACTATCTGGCGGCGTGGCAGCGCGGTGAGATCACCGAGGCGCACCTGAGTGAGGCCGCCGCACGGCTCGATTACCACGGCGCTTACCGCAACCTCATGGCGGTGGTCGACGAGCTGAGCCGCTTGCCTCACTGGCACAACATCAGCGATCTAATCGATGCTCGCCGTGATCGCCAGCACCAGATGGCCTGGCGCGACGAGATCACCCATCAGATCAGCCAGTTCTGCGCCGCCTACTATCAGGCGGATGGGCCACTCAACGCCGAACGCCTGCACGCGCCCCGCGGCAAGCGGCTCTACCAGCACTGGCGCGAGATGACTCTCGAGGATCGCGGCATCGCCATCCTGATGGGCGAGCCGCGGCTGCGGCGCTACTTCCAGACCCTGCCGGAGAGCGAAGAGTGGCTGTTCCAGGCGGCCATTGCCGAGCTGGATGTCGCTACCGGCCATCTCGAGAGCTACGCCCAGGCGCTGCTGCTCGATATCAACGGCTGGGCCAGCTGGGTCGCCTATCAGGATTGGCAGCAGGGGCTGGATGCCTCCGCCGGTGAGGGGCAGGAGGAGACTCAGCGCCAGGGCCAGTTCGCGCGGCCTCCTTCGGACATGCGCAGCCTGCTGGCGATCCGCCTGGCCTGGGAGCTGGTGCTGTGGCGCTATATTGGAGCGGAGCAGCCAGAACAGGCCGAGCGCCTGAACCGGCTGTGGCACGCCGAGCTGGTGGAGCTGCCGCAGCGCATCGAGCGCCACCAGCGTGCGCAGCAGCCGCTGTGGGTGTGGCAGCTCGCCAGCGAAATCGCTTACCAGCAGCCGCTGCACCATGCGCTGCGGCAGGCTGCGGGTGTGGCTTCAGACAATACGCAGACGCCGCGGCTCCAGGCGGTGTTCTGCATCGATGTGCGCTCCGAGCCGATGCGCCGGGCGCTGGAGCGCCAGAGCCCAGCGATCCAGACCCTGGGCTTCGCCGGCTTCTTCGGGCTGCCGCTGGCGCACCAGCAGGGTGGCACCGCGCTGGCCCAGCCGCACCTGCCGGGGCTGCTGGCGCCACAGGTGATGCTCAAGAGCGAACCGAACACGGGAACGACACACACCGCGCAACGGTTGAACTGGCAGGCGCGCCTGCAGGAGTGGAGCCGCACGGCGAGTGCCAGCTTCACCGCGGTGGAGGCGGGCGGGCTGCTCTATGCCGGCAAGCTGCTGCGCCGCTCGCTGGAGGCCAAGTCCCGGCGCCAGCCGCTCGCCATGGATACGCTGAGCTGGCACTGGCGCGGCAGCGGTGAGGCGCTGAGCCTGGCCGACAAGGCCGCGCTCGCCCGCAGCGTGCTGGTGGGCATGGGGCTGACCGAGCAAATCGCCTCTCGGGTACTGCTGGTGGGGCACGGCAGCCACAGCAGCAATAACCCGCATGCCGCGGGGCTCGAGTGCGGCGCCTGCGGCGGCCAGTCCGGGGAAGTCTCGGTACGCGCCCTGGCGCGGCTGCTCAACGACCCCGCGCTGCGCGAGGCGCTGGCCGAAGACGGGCTGGTCATCCCCCAGGAGACGCGCTTCGTACCGGCGCTGCATCACACCATTACCGACCGCCTCGAACTGCTGGAGGCCGAGACGGACGCCCAGGTGCTGGGTGAAGAGATGCGCACCTGGCTCCAGCGGGCCGGCGAGCAGGCCCGGCGCGGGCGCGCCCCGCAGCTCGGCCTTGCGGCCGATACCCCCGAACTCGAGCAGACCCTGGACCGCCGTGGCGCCGACTGGTCGCAGACCCGCCCCGAGTGGGGGCTGGCCAACAACGCCAGCTTCATCGCCGCCCCACGGCGCTGCACCGCGCTGCTCGATCTCGCCGGGCGCAGCTTCCTGCACGACTACGACCGGCGCACGGATAGCGACTTCGCCCGGCTGGAAGCGATCATGACCGCGCCGCTGGTGGTCGCCCACTGGATCAACATGCAGTACAACGCTTCGGTCACCGATAACCGCAAGTTCGGCAGCGGCAACAAGGTGTTACACAACGTGGTCGGCGGGCATATCGGTGTGTTCGAAGGCAACGGCGGCGATCTGCGTATCGGCCTGCCGCTGCAGTCGCTGCACGACGGCGAGCGCTGGCGCCACGAACCGCTGCGCCTGAGCGCCTACCTCGCTGCGCCCCCGGAGGCGATCGCCGAGATAGTCGCGCGCCACGAGGCGCTGACCTCGCTGACGCACAACGGTTGGTTGCATTTGTTCGCGCTGGATGATCAGAGCGGCGAAGTACTCGCTTACCGTGGCGGGCAGTGGGTCAGTAGCTAAAGGTAAGCTTCGTCTAAAAACTCGCTACATCAGAAAAGCCTCGGGCCGGAAAACTGGCTCGGGGCTTCTTTCTTTGGGGCGTTTTCACCGCGCCGGCATCCGCTCGCGTGGTGGAGTTCCCGGGGGGCTGAATCCCAAAGCGGCGGATTATGTGTCTATTGCGACCCGCAACGTTTTGCATCTGTCATGATGAGTGAATAATCTTGTTATTAAAGATCCATGGCATGGCCAGGTGAAATTGTCTCTTAGCTAAATGTTAGAGCTACTGCATGAATGGCAATCCGCCATCACCCTCATGCCCAGGTAGGGGCGGTAGCGTGGCCAGGCATTAGACTCTCTCGGTGCGCGGGCTGTAGCGTTTTACCCGCATGATGGCCTTCACACGATCCATCAGCTTGGGTGGTCTGCTCTGCGCATCCATACGTTGATGGCCGAGCCACTGTGTTTCTATACAGCTTCATTGTATCTGGCAAAATACGCAAGCATGCGAATTCGGCATAGGTAGCCGAGCTGTTTGGAGAAGCCTTTTTATCAAGAGGTTAGGTAAAAACGGCGTGGTCGATAATGTTGTTGAACTTGTTGTTGCGTTCAAGTCACTAAGCGAGCGAGCTGTATAATCACTGTTATGCAAAATGGAGTTGACCTTTTGAGAAGCGATTTGGAAAAACGATGTTTGCTTTGTGACGAAGTGATTTCCGCAGAAACCGATTCTCGTGAACACTTGATCCCCAACTCTATTGGTGGGAGGAAAAAGGTCTCAGGCTTTCTGTGTGTGGGCTGCAACTCAAAATCTGGTGATAACTGGGATTCTGTACTTGCGCGCCAAATGAACCCATTGAGTCTGTTTTTCCGCATTAATAGAGAGCGTGGTGATGCACCTTCTCAGAAGTTTCAAACCACCAGCGAAGATGAATGGGTGCTCAATGTTGATGGGTCACTCGATTTGCCAAAACCTATTTTCAAAGAGCAGAAGAATGAAAAGGGCGTAGAGATTAACATTTCCGCGAGGAACATGGATGAAGCAAAAAGGATGCTGAAAGGTGTCGCTAGGAAATACCCTCAACTTGATGCTGATGAACTACTTAAGAAAGCTCAGGCGAAATCCAGTTATTCTCAGGATCCAATTAAATTCAACTTGTCCTTCGGTGGTCTAGATGCAGGACGCTCATTTGTCAAAACAGCGCTTGCGTTGATCTCTACAACTGGCGTGAGCGTGCGAGAATGCGAGCATGCCATCCAGTTTCTAAAGGAAAAAGAATCTGAGCCGTGTTTTGGCTATTACTACGAGAAGGATTTAGTGCTCAAAAGGCCCGATGGAGTTCCAATTCACATTGTCCATGTTAATGGCGATCCAGAAAGCAATCTCATTCGTGGATACGTCGAATACTTCGGTGTAATGCGTGTTGTCATGTGTCTGTCGAGCAGTTACGCAGGAAATGCATTCTCGGCAACTTATTCGATTGATCCAACCAAAGGTAAGGAGCTGGATCTCGATGTTGACTTAGGTTTGACATCCGCTGACATTCGGAAGGCATATGACTATGAGAAGTGGGATGGCAATGCCGTTGAGAAGGCTATGGGTGCAGTTATAGGCCCGGCACTGAAAGCCCAACATAAAGAAGAAAGGGAAAGAGTTTTGGAGGAGGCGGTTCGGTACGCATTTGCCAATTGCGGAGCAAAAGAAGGTGAAGTAATAACCGAAGAGCAGCATAACCGTTTGGTCGGCCTGCTATGGGAAAAACTGGAACCATGGGTATTAAACCAGCTGATTGGTCGGCATAGGCATGATTAGGCATAACAAGTTGCTGCACGCGGATAAATTACTCGCTGCGCTCATAACTTACCGGTGAGCAAGGCGTTAGGAGAACACATGAATATGTTTGATGATAGTGAAATTATCGTAACTGTTTATGGCGGAAAGGAAATTAAAATTCCCTATAAAAACGTAAAGAATCTTCAAGAATTCTTTGGCGTACATCCTATTGATGTTGGTGGCATGTCAATAGCTGGCCCCAAAAAAGAATACGTAAAGATAGAAACATTTGACGGAAAAACGTTTGAAATCCCGCGAGCTTCAGGGAACGACACAGAAATTCTAAGCTTTGTACTTAGGTGGCGGAAGCGCTAACCCTTCGCTTAAGTGGGGCGCGCCAAAAGCCGCGTGCCTTACCTTTACGTTAGGAGATGAGTTTTGCTCTATAGCTTTGAGTTCGCAAAGAGGCTCATCGAGACAGCAGAGTCGATGTTCCGTGATGGAGCCGAAAAGGATGAGGCTGGCCGCACTGTTCTGTATTTGAGCTGTTTGTCTTGTGAAATCAGCTTAAAAGCTCTTCTCGAACACTCTGGCTACTCATCAAAGGAGTTGAAGAAGTTGTCTCACGACCTATCGAGGTTATTGTCTGAAGTCAGTTCTTGCACTGTTGCCTCAACTGGCGAGAGGGCTTCTTACATCAGGTCGAAAAGGGTGATTCCAGAGACCGCTAATGGCACAGTCGGGACGTTACTTGAGTCAGAGATGTCGGGCGGTTCCGTTTATCCAAACGAGATACGTTATGGAAGTGCAGTGCGGCATTATCCTCCAGAGGCAATGCTGAACTGTGCAAAAACAGTTAGTGATTGGTGCATTCAACATGACGGGAGCCTTGTCCGTGCGCAAACCTCCTAACAATTCGCAGCAGTTCGCGGCCTATGGCCGCCGGACGTCCCTGACGGGCCGCCGCTGTGCTCCGCGGTATGAGTCTGAATGAAGCACCATTCGAGCATATTAAAAGGTTTAAGCATTCACTTAAATTAGGTCTGGGGATTTGAGTTGAGATATATAATCCTGCTAATCGTAATGACGTTACTGATGCTTGGGTCGGTGAGTGCTGATGTGGGCAAGATCACCCCGTGGCTTTTGGGTATTAACTTTACGATAGCGATATTTTCTATTAACTTTACTTTTTTTGGTTATCAGCTTTCCAAATACAAAGCGATATACAGCGAGATAACGGCAAGGCAATGGTTCAATATTGTTGCGTTATTGACTTTACCCCTTTTTCCTCTAATCTGTTTTTTAATCATGCCCGAACACTTTGGAAAAATAGCGTTGTGGGTACTTCCTATCTTGATTTTCTCTTCTATAGATAATGCAGTTCTGACAACTAGATACCTAAGCGCTAAAAAATTTATTGAAGATTCTATCAGCGAAAACGCCATATCCCGATACCTAGAGCAGCTGTCTATACAAATAAAGTCTGAAGTAGAAGTGCATCAGCGTTATTTGAAAGATGGGGGTGGGTATCAAATACCCATACATGCCTATGATTTCGAGCCCAGCACGCTAGGGATTGAGCCAAATGATATATGGGACTCAACGACTATCATAACAAACTTGGCCGTCGAGAATAATGACTATCCAATTTTTCGGCAGTCATTAAATGCAATCCTAAAGCTTGTCGTAAGATTCTACTCGTTCAAATTTAAAGGCGCAGATTCCTATAAAATAGATGCCGGAATAAAATATATAGCCAGAAAAAGACTGCGTTCAATTATCGTTTCTGTGGTTGAAAAGGATCAGGGCGGTATATTTTTCCAATCACTATCGAGTGATCTATGTGATTTTTTAATGAAAGATGAGGTGCTTCACAAACCATGTTCAGATTTAGCAAGATCTATTGCGTCTGATTCCGTATGGATTGCTAAAAAAATGCTCGAATCACATAGTGTTGTAGAGCCGATAAAAGTACTGAACACTATTCATAGAATGGCTGAAGTTAATATTTACGAGATGGAGAATGCAGTTTCTGAGAATGATCTGGAGCAGCTCGATAAATACAATATATCAGCTTACGCTTATGATATTAAGGCGCTAGGTGTCTCTGCTCTTAATAATGGTAATTCTCATTTTGCATATAGATGCATGGAAAGCCTTTCGTATCTTGGATGCAATTCTGCTAAATTAAAGTCCACGCAGACGGTTGTGGCTGTTTTTGAGTCCATTGTTCAGTTAGGCCGACTGGCTAGAAGCTTGAAAATAGGCTGCTTTTGGTCTCGCTGCTTGATTCCTGCTGAAAGCCATGCTGAAGAATTTATGGGTCATATATTGACTTGGCTGGTACAGGATATTGAGCCTGACGGGAACTTCTTTATGAAGGGTTATGCTGAGCAGGCGTATTCTCGTATTCGAGGGTTTAAGTGTTCAATTAAGCCGAAAGCAAATAGCAATCCATGCTTCTGGATAGAGGGATTAAAAAAAGATGGTAAAAAAATACCCCATATAGAATATGAGTCAGGCATGTATGGGTATGGTGGAAATTCGGATTATTCGGATTATTCAAATTTGAAAGAATATGTCCTACATGGAATTGGATCTGAAAGCACTTCGATGATATCTCATGGCACACCTATACCGTTAAATATAGAGTCTGATGACGGTGAAGAAGGTTGAATCGAACAATACATAACAAAGCGCTGTTGTCGGACAAATTTTTCGCTGCGCTTCAAATTTGCCGCAAAGCGCGGCGTTAGGTCTCATTATGGATAATCGTGCATTTAAAAGCCTTGAAGTATTCCTGCAGAAGATTCCGGGTATCTCGCCTCCGTTCAGTCACGGATACTCGCCAGACGGTCAATGGTGGGTTAAGTTCACTATCGATATTGATAATCCATATTCTTGGCAAGTCGTCCAAGAGTTGGGTCATGTATTGAATTACTTGTCATTGAATGAGCGTCTCCCGACGGTATTTAAACCTGTTTCGCCGCCGCCTTACTTGAATGGTGGTCCAAGAGATTTCTTATCTTGGATAATTGAGTGCTCAGACAAAGATTACAAACCCGGTACTGTTGCCAAATGGCTCGAAGGGCGCATGCCACAACCTGTTGATGATACAACGCAGTGGGAACTGGACGAGTAGTGAAATCTAACTAGTGGTTCAAACTGTTCGTTTTGCTCGATGGGTCGCGCTAAACCCTACCCCCTTAATCAAACTTTATGACTTCGCGTTTGGCCACCGAGGGGCTGCTGCCAAGGCGCCATGGTCTATCTTGTCCCTCACCGCCTGAGATCGGTGCGTTCGCGCCGAGATGAAAGGACTAAACCCTTATGAGCTGTCTCTTTTGTGACATGGTGGCCGGGCGGGCGCCCTGTCATCGGATCTGGGAGGATGAGCGGCATCTCGCTTTTCTCTCCATCTTCCCCAATACCCGCGGCTTCAGCGTGGTGATCCCCAAGGCGCATCACGGTAGCTATGCCTTCGAACAGGAAGACGCGGTGCTACGCGATCTGATCGTGGCGACCAAACAGGTGGCTAGGCGACTGGATCGAGCGCTGGCGGGCGTGGCCCGCTGCGGCATGTTCTTCGAGGGCTACGGCGTCGATCATCTCCACGCCAAGCTGTTTCCCATGCACGGTACCGGCGACGATGCGGGCTTCCAGCCGATCGAATCGCGGGTGGACAAGTATTTCGAGCGCTACGAAGGGTATCTCTCTTCTCACGACTACCAGCGTGCCGGTGATGCCGAGCTGGCCCGGCTTGCTGCGTTTATTCGTGGGGCCGACAGCGGCGATCAGGGGGAATGAGTCGGCGAGATGTACAGCGTCCGCTGCCGCGGGTACGGTAGGCTTCCTACGAAAACTGTCTGCGCTCGGCAATACGGCGTTAAAAATCGGTTCAGAGTGCTCATTTACACCCCGTAAACTCCGCATCTTCTCCAATTTTTGCCTTAGCTACGCGCCCCGGTCTGGCCTTCGCTCGCTGACTTCTCGTGCAGACCCGTGTGGTGCGCTCGCATGATGGCCTTTACACGATCCATCAGCTTGAGTGGTCTGCTCTGCGCATCCATACGTTGATGCCTGAGTTTTTGTATTTGTATACAGTATTATTGGATCTGGCAAGATGCGCAAACGCGCGAATTCGGCATAGGTAGCAGAACTTGTGAGAAACCGATTTTATCAATGGGTTAGGTAAAAAATGGTGTGCTCGATAATGTTGTTGAGCGTGCTAGCGCGTTCAAGTCACTAAGCGAGCGCGCTGTATAATCACTGTTATGCATGAGAATTGGAAATGGAATGGCCTAAATTGGTACCGGAACTCACAGTTCTCGATTTCAAAGAATCATTCAACTTTTATGTCACTGTACTTGGCTTTGAGGTTGAGAACTCTAGGAAGGACCCGAATTTTGCGTATCTAAAGCTCGATCAAGCTCACTTGATGATCGAAGAAGTTCATAGTGAAGGCTGGAACATTGGTGAAATAAGTTACCCTTTAGGTTCTGGAATGAACTTTCAAATCGAATGTGAAGATGCTTTGCTTTTAAAAACCAAGTTGTTAGATTCAGGCTTTAGCCTTTACAGAGACTTAAAAGAATCTTGGTACAACACGGGCAAAGAATTTAGTGGTTTTAAAGAGTTTTTAGTGCAGGACCCAAGTGGCTATCTACTGCGGTTCTCTCAGTGCTTAGGTGGAAATCCACACAATGCATAACAAAGTGAAGCGCCCGCCCGTACCGGGCTATGGACAAAAATTCACTGGCGTTCATTTTTTACCGGTGTTCAACGACGTTGTGCACAGGGAGAGATAGGTGCCACTGTTTGAAACAGAGAGGTTGATTGCAAGGAAGCTGTCCCATCAAGACGTTCCGGTGCTCACCGCAATGCTCAGTGATCCAGAAGTTATGAAGTTCTCCGTCCGTGGAGTTTGTGACGAAGAAGCTACCCGAAAATTCGTTGATTGGTGCCTTGGGTGTTACGCCTCCCATGGGATAGGGCCATGGGCATTGTGTGAGAAAGAATCAGGGGGGTTTATCGGCTTCTGTGGCGTTGGGCCGGAGTTGGTTGGCGATGTTGAGGAGATCAACCTAGGTTATCGTCTGGCGCGCAGGTTCTGACATCAGGGGTATGCGACAGAAGCTGTAAAAGGTGTTCTCCAGTATGCTTTCGACCAAAAGCACTGCGAGTCGGTAGTCGTTATTATCGAGCCGGAGCATACTGATCTTACCCAGCAATCGTGGACACCGATCTAAGCGATCATTCGGGCCTCGAAGGCCTCCGGGCTGATCATCCCAATCGCACTGTGCCGACGCTGCCGGTTGTAGTCCATCTCGATATACTCGAACACGTGCCGCCGCATGGCGTCCCGGGTCTCGAATCGCTCGCCATGGATCGCCTCGACCTTGAGGCTATGGAAGAAGCTCTCGGCACAGGCATTGTCGTAGCAGTTGCCCCTGGCACTCATGCTGCACTTCAGGTCGTGCCGGGTCAGCAGCGACTGGTACAGGGTCGAGCAGTACTGGCTACCGCGATGTAATGACCCCCTGTTTTCTGCACACCCTACGCGACTAGTGCGGGGTGTGCTCGGGGTGCCACATAGCCCAGAGACTGATGCGGCCGTTCATCGTTGTAGTAGCGTATCCATCGGCTGATCACCGCTCTGGCTTGGCCCAGCGACTCGAACCGGTGCTGCCAGATGCACTCCTCTT
>JNVT01000058.1 GCA_000737985.1 Gammaproteobacteria bacterium MFB021
TCCCTTCGTCAAGCAGGCCAAGGCGTGGCTGCCGGAGTCGCTGCGGCGTCATTTCCACCGTGGCGCCACCAGCCAGGATATCGTCGACTCGGCGCTGATGCTGCTGCTGCGCCCGCGGCTGGTGGCCATACGCGAGCACCTGGCGCGCACGCGGCGTGCCGCCTGCGCGCTGATGCGCGACCACCGCGCGACGCCGATGATCGGGCGCACGCTGATGCAGCAGGCGCTGCCGATCACCTTCGGCGCCAAGGTGGCGCAGTGGGCCTGGGGGCTCGAGGGCGCCGACGCGCGTCTGGCGGCGGTGATAGATGGTGGGCTCCCCGTGCAGTTCGGCGGTGCGGTGGGGGTGCATTCGGGCCTCGACGCCCAGGGGCTCGAGATTATGGCCGGGCTCGCCGCGCGGCTCGGGCTGGCGGCGCCGTTGCTGCCGTGGCACACCGACCGCCAGCCGCTGCTGGCGCTGATGGGGGCGCTCGACGCCGCCGCGGTGGCGGCGGAGAAGGTAGCGCTGGATATCGCCCTGCTGTGCCAGAGCGAGGTCGCCGAGCTCAGCGAGCCCGCCGCCGACGGGGTGGGCGGCTCGTCGTCGATGCCGCACAAGCGCAATCCGGTCGCCTGCGCACGCATCCGCGCCGCCGCACGCCAGGTGCACGCGGCCCACGCCACCGTGGTCAACGCCGGGGCCCAGCCGCTGGAGCGCGGTCTCGGCGAGTGGCACGCGGAGTGGGCGCCACTGCTGGATGGCGTGCTGCTGGTGGAGGGCGCGCTGGGGTCACTGGTGCCGCTGCTGGCGGGGCTGGAGGTCCACGTCGAGGCGATGGCGCGCAACCTGCGCCTGAGCGGCGGGGCGGTGCTGGCGGAACCGGCGGCGCGCCTGCTGGCGGAAGCGCTACCCAGCGCGGCGGCGCAGCGGATCGCCCGCGAGGCAGGCGAGACGACGCGCCGCGAGCAGCGTGACTATGCCGAGGTGGTGCTGGCACAGCCCGAGGTGGCGGCGGCGGTAGAGGCGGCGACGATCGACCCCGCGGCGCTACGGTCGGCGCTGGCGATCGACTTATACATTGGTAGTAGCGAGGCGCAGGTCACGCGCGTGCTGGCGCGTCTCGATCCCTCCTAACATCCTGTTCTACAAGACATCACCGACGCACTTCAGCGATTCGGCAGCAATCTCGACGAGGCCTCCACGGAGGCCTCGTCGCGTTGTGCGATTGACCGCGGGCCACGGTGGCGATAGCGTGTTCGTAATGCAAACCAGTGTTCGTAAAGCGAACAAATAGTGATGGCAGTGGAGAGATCGAGACCCCAGCGGCCGCGCTGGCGGTCACTGGTTTCCCGTCATATGACAGCCCATCACCCAATAGCCCACCACCTAACAGGGAGTCGCGCACGATGGCCGAATTCCTCTCGCTCCACGACGCCGTGGCGCGTTACGTCGAGGATGGGGCAACCCTCGCCATGGAAGGGTTCACCCACCTCATTCCGTTTGCCGCCGGGCACGAGATCATCCGCCAGGGGCGGCGCGAGCTGACCCTGATCCGCATGACCCCGGATCTGATCTTCGACCAGATGATCGGCGCCGGCTGTGCCCGTCGCCTGATCTTCTCCTGGGGCGGCAACCCCGGCGTGGGCTCGCTGCACCGCCTGCGCGACGCCGTGGAGAAGGGGTATCCGCGGCCGCTGGAGATCTTCGAGCACAGCCACGCCGCCATGGCCTGCGCCTTCGAGGCCGGCGCCGCCGGTCTGCCGCTGGCGGTACTGCGCGGCTACGTGGGTAGCGACCTGCCCAAGGTCAATCCGCAGATCAAGTTCATCGAGTGCCCGTTCACCGGTGAGCGCCTGGCCGCGGTGCCGGCGGTGCGACCTGACGTGGGTATCGTCCACGCGCAGAAGGCGGACCGTGCCGGCAACGTGCTGGTGGAGGGGATCATCGGCGTGCAGAAGGAGGTGGTGCTGGCGGCGCGCCACAGCATCGTCACCGTCGAGGAGGTGGTCGACGAGCTGCAGGCGGGGCCCAACGCCTGCGTCATTCCTGGCTGGGCGATCGATGCCATCACCGTGGCCGAGCAGGGCGCCTACCCCTCCTACGCCCATGGTTACTACCCGCGGGACAACGCTTTCTACAAGGCCTGGGATGAGATCGCCCGCGACCGCGAGGCCTTCGCCGCCTGGCTCGAGGAACATGTCTACCACGCTGGAGGAGCTGCCTGATGAGCCTCGACTACACCGCTGCGGAAATGATGACCGTCACCGCCGCCCGGGCGCTGGAGAACGGCACCACCTGCTTCGTCGGGATCGGCCTGCCCTCCGAGGCGGCCAACCTGGCCCGCCTGACCCATGCCCCGGACGTGGTGCTGATCTACGAGTCCGGCACCCTGCAGACCCAGCCCAATGTGCTGCCGCTGTCGATCGGTGACGGCGAGCTGTGCGAGACCGCGCTGACCACCGTCTCGGTGCCGGAGATGTTCCGCTACTGGCTGCAGGGCGGGCACGTCGACGTCGGCTTTCTGGGCACCGCGCAGATCGACCGCTACTGCAATCTCAACACCACGCTGATCGGTGACTACCGCGAGCCCAAGGTGCGGCTGCCGGGCGGCGGCGGTGCGCCCGAGATCGCCACCAACGCCGGCGAGGTGTTCATTACCGTCAAGCACTCCAAGCGCACCTTCGTCGAGGCGGTGGACTTCGTCACCACGGTCGGCTTCGGCCGCGACGGCACCGCCCGCGACGGCGTGCCGCACATCGGCCGTGGCCCGACCCGGGTGATCACCGACCTGTGCGTGATGAAGCCCGATCCCGAGACCAAGGAGCTGGTGGTGGTCTCGCTGCATCCGGGCGTGACCGCCGAGCAGGTCCAGGAGGCCACCGGCTGGGCGATCCGCTTCGCCGAGCGGCTCGAGACCACCCCTGAGCCCGGTGCCGAGGAGCTGGAGGTGCTGCGCGAGCTCAAGGCGCGCACCGCACGCCACCATGCCGGCAACGAGACGGGAGAGAACGCATGAACGACGTCTATCTGTGCCGGCCGCTGCGCTCCGCCGTGGGCCGTTTCGGTGGCGCGCTGGCCAGCGTACGTCCCGATGACCTGGCGGCGCGGCTGTTCGAGGCGGTGCTGGCGCAGCATCCACAGCTCGACCCGGCGGCGATCGACGACGTGATCATGGGCTGCGCCAACCAGGCCGGCGAGGACAACCGCAGCGTGGCGCGCATGGCGGCGCTGCTGGCGGGGCTGCCCACCAGCGTGCCGGGTTCCACCATCAACCGCCTGTGCGGCTCGAGCATGGACGCCATCGGCACCGCGGCGCGGGCGATCCGCGCCGGCGAGGCCGAGCTGATCCTCACCGGCGGCGTCGAGTCGATGTCGCGCGCGCCTTATGTGATCGGCAAGGCCGGCTCGCCCTATGCGCGCAATCAGCAGATGGAGGACACCACCATCGGCTGGCGCTTCGTCAATCCGCTGATGGAGAAGCGCTACGGGGTCGACTCGATGCCCGAGACCGCCGAGAACGTCGCCGAGCAGTTCAAGATCTCGCGCGAGGACCAGGACCGCTACGCCTATCGCTCGCAGCAGCTGACCCAGGCGGCACAGGAGGCCGGCCGGCTGGGCGAGGGGATCGTGCTGATCGAGATTGCGCGGCGCAAGCAGGCGCCGCTGATCTTCGACCGCGACGAGCATCCGCGCCCGGAGACCACGCTGGAGGCGCTGGCCAAGCTGCCCACGCCGTTCCGCGAGAATGGCACCGTCACCGCCGGCAACGCCTCCGGGGTCAACGACGGCGCGGCGGCGATGCTGGTGGCCAGCGAAGCGGCGCTCACGCGCTTCGGGCTCGAGCCCATCGCGCGCATTCACGGCATGGCCACCGCCGGGGTCGAGCCGCGCATCATGGGTGTCGGCCCGGTACCGGCGACGCGCAAGCTGCTCGACAAGCTGGGCATGAGCCTCGATCAGATGGACGTGCTCGAGCTCAATGAAGCCTTCGCCGCCCAGGTGCTGGCGTGTGCGCGCGAACTCGGTGTGGCCGACGACGACCCGCGGCTCAACCCCAACGGCGGTGCCATCGCCCTGGGCCATCCGCTGGGCATGTCGGGGGCGCGCATCATCAGCTCGGCGGCCTACGAGCTGGCGCGCAGCCACAAGCGCTTCGCGCTGTGCACCATGTGCATCGGCGTGGGCCAGGGCATCGCCACGGTGATCGAGCGGGTGTGAGCCGCGGCCACTTCAACCCCAACGACAAACGATAACTCGGTAGAGGGAACCTCGATGCAAGCGGTGACGCAATTCTCCGTGCGGCTGGTGCAGCGCTATCTGCCCAGCGCCTTCGTGCTGGCGGTGATTCTCACCGCCATCGTCTTCGTCCTCGGCATCGTGCTGGGTGAGCGCACGCCGCTGGACATGGCGCAGTACTGGGGCGAGGGGTTCTCCTCGCTGTTCAAGTTCGGCATGCAGATGGTGCTGGTGCTGCTGACCGGCTACGTGCTGGCGCTGACGCCGGTGATGCAGCAGCTCCTCGGAGCACTGACCCGGCAGGCCTCGACGCCGCGCCAGGCGCTGGCGATCACCATCGTGGTCAGCTTCGTCTGCTACTACCTCAACTGGGGCTTCGGCATGGTCGCCGGGGCGATCCTGGCGCGCGAGATGGGGCGCCGGGTGGCGGTGCACTTTCCGCTGATCGTGGCCGCCGCCTACGGGGGTGAGCTGGTGCGCGGGCCCTCGACCTCGATCCCGCTGGTGATCGCTACGCCGGGCCACTTCATGGAGGATGCGATCGGCATCGTACCGGTCTCCGAGACCCTCTACGCCAGCTGGAACATCGCCCTGACTCTCGCCCTGCTGGCGCTGCTGGTGGCCTTCTTCATGCTGCAGAAACAGCCCGAGCAGATCGTGCGCCTGGAGGCGGCCGACGACCCCGCGGCGGACGCACCGGCGCAGCGCGGCGACGGCAGCTTCTCCGACTGGCTCGAACACAGCCGCCTGCCGACGCTGTTCCTGGGGCTGCTCGCCGCCGCCTATCTGCTCGGTGAAGTGGCCAAGGGTGACTTCAGCATCAATCTCAACACGGTCATCCTGATCTTCTTCACCCTGGGCCTGCTGTTGCACCGCAGCGCGGCGGCCTACCTGGGCGCGGTGGAGAAGGCGGTGGGTGCTGCCCGCGGGATCATCGTGCAGTTCCCGCTCTACGCCGGCATCGCCGGGATGATGACCCACGCCGATCTGGTCACCCAGTTCTCCGAAGCGATCATCTCGGTGGCCTCCCGCGAGACCTTCCCGCTGTGGACCTTCCTCTCCGCCGGGGCGGTCAACTTCTTCATCCCCTCCGGGGGTGGCCAGTGGGCGATCCAGGGGCCGATCATGATGAAGGCGGCCTACGCCCTCGGTGCCGACCCCGCGCGCACCATCATGGCGTTCACCTGGGGCGATGGCTGGACCAACCAGATTCAGCCGTTCTGGGCGCTGCCGTTGCTCGGGGTGGCCGGACTCTCGGCCCGCGACATCATGGGCTATCTGTTGATCTGGCTGGTGATCTCGGGCGTTGCCATTGCGGGGACTTTCGTCGCCCTGGCGGCTTTCGCCTAGGCTTTTACGCCACCTGCGAGGGTGTTTACAAATTCGACGAGCGAAGACAAGACAAGGCGAAATCGAACGAAAAAGCGGAGTTTACATGGGGGTAAATGAGTATTTTACTCGCTCCGCTCGCCCTTCGGGCCGTCCTTTGGACGTTCTGAACTTCGTTCAGTGAGGTCGATTTCAACGCCGTATTGTCAAGCGCAGGCATTTTGTAAACACCCTCTGACCCGCGCAATCTAAGCAAGGAGCCTGGTCATGCCTTTCGTCACGCTCGACGGCCGCACCGTCGCCTATCGTCTGCTCGGCGGCGACACCCAGCCGCTACTGCTGCTGGCCCATCCGCTGGGGATGAGCCAGTCAGTATGGGACAGCGTCGTCACGCCGCTGAGCCGGCGCTTTCGCGTACTCACCTGGGACCTGCCGGGCCACGGCGCCAGCGCTGGCTGGGACCCTGCGCGCGGCGAGATCACCCCGGCGGCGCTGGCCGCCGAGGCTCTCGCCCTGGCCGATCTCGCCGGGGCCGAGCGTTTCCACTTCGCCGGCACCTCGATCGGCGGTGTGATCGGCCAGCAACTGCTGAGCGCGCATCCCGAGCGGCTCTACTCGGCAACCCTGACCAATACCGGCGCGGTGATCGGCAGTGCCGAGATGTGGCAGACCCGTGCCGAGCGGGTACGCAGCGAGGGGCTAGCGGCCATGAGCGCGGAGATCGTCCCGCGCTGGTTCGCGCCGGCGAGCGTCGAGGCCGACCCCGCCCTGGCCGCCGGCTGGCGGTTGGCGATGGCGCGCAACGAGGCCGAGTCCTATGCGCTGCTGTGCGAGATGCTCGGTCGCCACACCTTTGTCGGGCGGCTGGGCGCTAATGCCGGCGCGGCGACGCTGGCGGTGCCACTCACGCTGGTCGGCGGCAGCGAGGATGGCGCCACGCCGCCGGCGACCCTCGCCGCGCTGGCCGAAGAGTGTGGCGCCGAGGCACCGACGATCTTCGATGGCGTGGGCCACGTGCCCTCGCTGGAGGCGCCGGCGCGCCTGGTGGAACTGCTGCTGGCACGGCTGTCACCGGCCGCCTCCAGGGAGCAGGGCGTCGATCACGCCACCGGGCTGGAGACCCGCCGAGCGGTGCTCGGCGCCGACCACGTCGCCCGTGCCACCCAGCAGGCGACCTCGCTCGACCGGCCGTTCCAGCAGATGATCACCCGGCTGGCCTGGGGGGAGCTGTGGAGCGACCCGGATCTCGACCATCGCGAGCGCAGCATGATCACCACCGCGATTCTCGCCGCGCTGGGGCGCGAGGAGCTGACGCTGCATCTCAAGACCGCCAAGCGGATCGGCCTGAGCGAAGCCGAGCTGCGCCAGGTATTGATGCACGTGGCGGTCTACGCCGGAGTGCCGGCGGCCAACCACGCCTTCGCCCTGGCCAAGCAGCACGGCTGGGGCGGTTGACGCCCCCGCGCGGCTGGGCTCTCATCGGGGGCGATCGCCATCCGGGCCCGCTGTGGCCTGCGTGAAACTCGCCTCAGGAGTGCCGTGATGCTCAATGCCCGGGTCAAGCTGCGCCATCTGATGGCCTTCCAGGAAGTGGCCCGGCTCCAGAGCATGGCGCGGGCGGCGCAGACCCTCTCGATCACCCAGCCGGCGATGTCGAAGACCATCCGCGAACTCGAGGAGATCGTCGGCGCGGCGCTGTTCGAGCGCAGCCCTTCGGGGGTCACGCTGACCGCGGCGGGCGCGACGCTGCTGCGCCACGCCGGCCCGGCGCTGCGCAGCCTGGATGCCGGCTTCCGTGCGGTGCACCAGACCAGCGCCCAGGCGGTGGTGCGTCTCGGTGCGCTTTCCAGCGTCGAGCAGGGGCTGTTGCCGCGCGCGCTGGTGCGGCTGGCGCAGACGCTACCCGGGGTACGGGTGCAGGTGACCACCGGTTCCAGCGCCTATCTGCTCTCGCGGCTGGGGCTCGGCGAGCTGGAGATGGTGGTGGGGCGGATGAGTGAGGCGCGCGAGATTCGCGGGTTGCACTTCGAGCCGCTCTATCACGAGCCGCTGGTGCTGGTCGCCCGTGCCGGTCATGCGCTGGCGGCGGGGGATGCCGATGCCGCGGCGCTGGCCGCGGCCGCCTGGGTGATTCCGCCCGCGGCGACCACGCTGCGCGAGCAGGTCGAGCGCTTCTGGGTCGAGCAGGGCGGCTGGTGCCCGCCAATCGCGCTGGAGACGCTCTCGCTGTCACTCAGCCGGCGCTACGTACTGGCCACCGACGCCGTGTGGGTGGCGCCACTGGACGCGGTGCGCGAGGATCTTGCCAGCGGCGTGCTGGTGCGCTTGCCGGTGGCGTTGGAAGCTCACGGCGGGGCACTCGGGCTGTGTACCAATCTGTCGCTGCCGTTGAGCGCCGGCGCCGAGCGGCTGCAGGCGTGTCTACGAGAGATCGCTGATGAGGTGAGTGACGTCGACGAGGCTTGAGTGAGCGTCGACGGCCAGGTGCCTTTCGATCTCTGAGCGAACCTCGAGCTTTGACCGATCTTAGACCTTAGACCGATATAGCCCCCCGGTTATGCCCGGTCGCGAGGCTTTCACTTGGCAGGTGGCGGCGGTGGGGGACAATGGAGCCATCGACGAGCTGGAGAGGCCCCATGCCCTACAACGACGACACGCGCTTCGTGCCCCGCGACCGCGAGTGGCACCCCCCGGCCTACGCGCCGGGATACAAGACCAGCGTGGCACGCTCGCCGCGCCAGGCGCTGGTCAGCCTGGTTGCGCCGACGCGCTCGGAACTCGCCGGCCCCGATTTCACCCGCCTGCGCCTGGGCCCCCACGACAACGATCTGCTGCTCAACTTTCGTGAAGACCCCGCCCTGGGCGGCGCGGCCGGCTTGCCGATCGGTGAGCGTATCCTGCTGTTCGGCCGCGTGGTGGATCAGTTCGGCAAGCCGGTGCCGCAGACCCTGGTGGAGATGTGGCAGGCCAATGCCGGCGGCCGCTACCGCCATCAGAAGGATCGCTATCTGGCCCCGCTCGACCCCAACTTCGGCGGTGTCGGCCGCTGCCTGACCGACGCCGACGGCTGGTACCGTTTCCGCACCATCAAGCCCGGCCCCTATCCCTGGCCCAACGACGTCAACAGCTGGCGCCCGGCGCATATCCACGTCTCGGTGATGGGGCCCTCGATCTCTACCCGGCTGATCACGCAGATGTATTTCGAGGGCGATCCACTGATCCCGCTGTGTCCGATCGTCAACACCCTGCGCGATCCGGAAGCGGTCGCCACCATGACCGGGCGCCTCGACATGGCGCGCAGCCGCAGCATGGACTGCCTCGCCTACCGCTTCGATCTGGTGGTGCGCGGCGCGGTGCAGACCTATTTCGAGAATCAGGGGTAAGGAGACCGTCATGCATCAGCCCAACTCACGCTCACTCGCCGACACCCTGCTCAAGGAGACCGCCTCGCAGACCGCTGGCCCCTATGTGCATATCGGCCTGGCGCTGGAACTCGCCGGTCTGCCGCCGCGCGATGAGGAGATCGGCCCGCAGCTCGCCGGCGACGCCGCCAAGGGCGAGCCCATCGAGCTCGTCGGCCGGGTCATCGACGGTAATGGTGACACCGTGCGCGATGCGCTGCTCGAAGCCTGGCAGGCCGATGCCGACGGTGAATATCAGTGCCAGTTCGATCTCGCCGCACCCTTCAACAGTTTCGGGCGCAGTGCCGCCACCGCGCACAACGACGGCGAGTGGCGCTTCACGACCATCAAGCCCGGCGCGGTGGCGCTGGCGGACGGACGGCGCATGGCACCGCACGTCAACCTGGCGATCTTCGCCCGCGGCATCAACATCCAGCTCCAGACCCGGCTCTACTTCGACGACGAAACGGACGCCAACGCCGCCTGCCCGATCCTCAACGCGATCGAATCACCGACCCGACGCCAGACCCTGATCGCAACCCGGGAGACGCGAGAGGGACGTACCTGCTACCGTTTCGATATCCGCCTGCAGGGCGAGGGTGAGACGGTGTTCTTCGATTTCTGAGCCGCATGGGCGGCATCACCGCCGTCCGCTCATGTTTTACGCCTGGCCCCATGCGGCATCTCGGCGCGGGTGAGCGCCGATTACTCCCTGGCCGCGCCCGGCAGCGGGGCGACGCGGGGCAGTTTCAACAGCACGGCGTAGCTCGCTGCCGCCACGATGACCCCCACCAGCGGCGGCAGTACCGGGGAGAGGTAAGCCGTTGCCGAGGCGATCACGTAGGCGGCCAGCCCGGTCCCGTTGAAGGCGGGCAGGCGCACCTCGGCCAGCGCCGGGTAGCGGCCCTTATGCTGGAGCCAGAAGTCCGCCATGATCACGCCGCCGATCGGCGGGATGAAGGTGCCGAGCAGCACCAGAAACGGAATCAGCAGATCGTACATGCCGCCTACGGCCAGCACGGTGCCGATGGCGGCGCCGGCTACGGTGACCACGCGGCGCTTGTCGGTACGCAGCAGGTTGCAGCCGGCCACGGCGAAGTTGTAGATGGTGTTGTCCTGGGTGGTCCAGATGTTGAGGAACAGCATCAGCACGGCCAGCGTCACGAAGCCCTGGGCCAGCAGCACATCGACGATATCCGCCTGCTGGTAGATCATCGCGCCCAGCGCCCCGGTCAGCACCATCAGGCCATTGCCGATGAAGAACGCGCCGAGCGTCGCGATCACGGCGATCCTAGGGGTACGCGCGAAACGGCTCCAGTTGGTGGCCTGGGTGCCGCCGCTGATGAAGGTGCCGATCACCACGGTGATGGCCGCGGCGACGCTCATGTGTTCGCTGGGCGTCTGGCCCGCCAGACCGGAGAGCCCGCCCATGTCCACCATACCGGTGTAGAGGCTGATCAGGGTGAACAGCAGCATCGACGGCACGGCGACCCGGGACAGCAGGTCGAGCCCGCGAAAGCCGATCATCGCGGTGATGCAGAAGGCCAGGCCGAACAGCACCATCAGCGGCGTCTCGAGCGCTGCCGACAGGCCCAGCGTCTTGACCAGCACCACGGCGATGGTGGCGGTGCCCCAGGCATACCAGCCGATCTGGGTGAAGCCGAGGAGGGCGTCGGAGAGCTTGCTGCCCACCTCGCCGAAGCAGAAGCGCCCCATCAGCACCGAGTTGAGGCCGCTCTTGCAGGCGATATAGGCCAGTGCCGCCGCGTAGGCGCCCAGCAGCAGGTTGCCGATGAGAATCACCCACAGCAGTTGGCCGAACGAGAAGGCGCTGCCGAGGGAGCCGCCCGCCCACATGGTGGCGGTGAAGAAGGTGAAGCCGAGCAGTACCGCCGAGGTGGAGAGCAGCCCCTTGCGTTCGCTGGAGGGCACTTCGCTTAGTGGGTAATCCGAGGTTTCCATGGCGTTCTCCGCATGACGTTGGCCTGAACAGTGGTATTTCCCCGCTCTACCGCTACCCCGTAGCAAGGCGCGTTCCACTCTTCGTCGAATGCCAAAAGACGCCGCGCGATTGGCGGTTTTCGAGCGGTGACGCGCCGAAAAAGCGGGCTGGCTGTCGGATCGGCCCGCGGTGAGGCGGCCCCGACTGGGTGTCAGAGAGGGTTCATGCCCTGTTCTGGTTCATGCCTGCGCCATTCGGGGGCAGGGCGCGCTGCGCACGGCGACACGCGGGCCACTGGTCGAGACTACGCGTTCAGCCCGGCGCATCGCTGCGCTGACGAAAGGCGCGCGGCGTCATGCCGGTGCCGCGCTTGAAGAAGCGGGTGAAATAGGTGGGTTCGGCGAAGCCTAGCCTCTCGCCGACCTGGGCGATGCTCTGCTGGGTATAGGTGAGCTGGCGCTTGGCCTCCAGCAGCAGCCGCGCGTGCAGCAACTGCAGGGCACTGTGACCGGTGAGCCGCCGGCACAGCGCGTTGAGATGGGCGTCGCCGATACCCAGTTCGGCCGCCAGGTCGGGGATCGAGGGCTGTTCGGCGAAGCGGGTCTCGATCAACTGCCGATAGCGCTCGAGATGGCGTTCGCCGCGCGCCTGACCCGATCTGGGCAGGCGCTGGCGGCGTCTCGCGCGGCGCCATAGCTGTAGCGTCACCGCGTCGATCAGCGTCGTCAGCATCGCCTCGCGATCCTCCTGCGCGCCGCCCGGTGCGCGCCGATACTCGCCGTCCAGCAGCGCGATCAGCTGTGTCAGCGGCGCCGCCTCCGGCTGCGCTGCCAGCGGATAGTGCATGGCGGCGTCGAGCACTTCGGCCTGGGGCAGGCGTTCGTGGAGACTCGCCACCAGCGGCTGCGCCAGGGTGACGATATGCCCCTGGGTCTGGGGCGAGAAGCGAAAGCCATGAATCACGGTGGCCGGCACGCAGATCATGGCCGGCGTATCGATGGCGGTTTCCAGATCGCCCAGCCGTAGTTCGACCTGGCCCTCGCGCAGTAGCAGCAGGTGCATCAGGTCGGCATGGCGGTGGGGGCGGATATGCCAGGCGTAGAGCCGGCTGCGTTCGGCGATGGTCTCGCAGTGGAGCAGGTCCGGGGTGGGCCAGTGGCGGGTCTCGCCATAGAGCTGATAGGTGGGAACGGGCGTGGGCGTCACCATGCGCATGACTCTCGCGTCGTAGGGGGCTGGGATCAGACTAAAGTCAGGTACCTATCCTTGGAAATGATCATTTTGGCTAGGAATCTTGCCTTATCCGGTGGTGATCGATGGCGAACAATGGTGGTGAAAAGTGCCATTTCGGGCTCTGGCCCGCCATTGGAGGAGAGGCATCATGCGCACGCAAGTCGCGATCGTCGGCGCTGGCCCAGCCGGCCTGCTGCTGGGGCAGCTGCTGCATCGCCACGGCATCGACAACGTCATCGTCGAGCGCCGCTCGGCGGATTACGTCCTGGGGCGCATCCGCGCCGGGGTGCTCGAGCAGGGGATGGTCGATCTACTGCACGAGGCCGGGGTCGGGGCGCGGGTGGACGCCGAGGGCATTCCCCACGACGGTTTCGAGATGGCCCTGGGCGAGCGTCGGGTGCGCATCGATCTGGCCGCGCTGACCGGCGGCAAGCGGGTCACCGTCTACGGCCAGACCGAGGTCACCCGCGATCTAATGGCGGCTCGACGCGAGGCCGGGCTGACCACGCTCTACCAAGCCGATGAGGTATCGATGCACGGCATCGAGAGCGAGTCGCCCTATCTCGAATGCCGCTACAACGGCGAGTCGATGCGCCTCGACTGCGACTATATTGCCGGCTGCGACGGTTTCCACGGTGTTTCACGTCAATCCATCCCCACGACCACGCTCACCACCTTCGAGCGCGACTATCCGTTCGGCTGGCTGGGGCTGCTCGCCGATACCCCGCCGGTGCATCACGAACTGATCTATTCGCGTCACGAACGCGGCTTTGCGCTGTGCAGCATGCGCTCCGCCGAGCGCAGCCGCTACTACCTGCAGGTGCCCGCCGGCGAGCGGGTCGAGGCGTGGTCGGACGACCGCTTCTGGGACGAGCTGTCGCGCCGGATACCGCAGGAGGTGGCGGCGCAGCTGGTCACCGGGCCGTCGCTGGAGAAGAGCATCGCGCCGCTGCACAGCTTCGTCGCCGAGCCGATGCAGCACGGGCGGCTGTTCCTGGCCGGGGATGCCGCGCACATCGTCCCGCCCACCGGTGCCAAGGGGCTCAATCTGGCCGCCGGCGACGTGGGCGTGCTGCAGCGACTGTTCGCCGCCATCTATCACCAGGGGCGCACCGATCTGATCCCACGCTACTCGTCCACCTGCCTGCGCCGGGTGTGGAAGGCCGAACGCTTCTCCTGGTGGATGACTCGCCATCTGCACGACTTCGGCCAGACGCTCGACTTCGACGAGCGCGTGCGTCAGGCCGAGTTCGACTACAGCCTCGGCTCCCGGGCCGGCCTGACCACGATCGCCGAGAATTACGTCGGCCTGCCTTATGAGTCGCTGGAATGAGATAGCGCCCAAATGCACACGCCTTCGCCAGTGGCGAAGGCGTGTGCAGCGCTCGGAAGGGGCGCGCCTCGCGCTCAGCCCGCGCGGGCTGCTGAAGTCCGCGGCGGGAAGGCGATGATCTCCTCGGCGCGCTCGCGCTGGGCCGGGGAGGCGCCAACCAGCAGCGAACCGCCGACGCAGAGTGCCAGGTTGAGCAAAAGCCCCCAGAGGCCGCTGAACACGCCCAGCGGGCGGTAGCCGGCGAAGGTGAAGGCGGCGGCCAGCACGGTGCCGGCGAGCATGCCCACGAACACCGCCTGGGCGTTCAGGCGCCGCCAGTAGAGGCCCAGGATCAGCGCCGGCGCGGTCTGGATCAGCACTTCGAACTTGAGCACGAAGATCTGATAGAGCGTGCCCGGCGGGTACCAGGCGATCAGCACCAGCACCACCACCGCGGCGACCCCCACCAGCTTGCCCACCAGGATCTTGCGGTACTCGCTGGCGTCGGGGGCGATATAGCGGCCGTAGAGGTCGTGGGAGACGATCGACGAGAAGGTCAACAGCACCGAGTCCGCGGTGGAGACGATCGCCGCGATCACCCCGCCGAACAGCAGTACCATGGCCCAGTAGAAGAAGGTGTTCTGGTTGGCCAGGGCGTTGGCGAGCATGCCCACCAGCTGCTCCGACTGCGCCGTGGTGAGATCGGGAAAGGCGCTGATGCCGATGATCCCGACCATGAACACCACGCCCGCGGTCAGAAACGGCATATAGGCCATGCGGATGAACGAGCGCTTGAGGGTGCGCTCGCTGCGCGCGGAGAAGATGCGCTGGAAGGCGTGCGGATAGATCGCCGCGCCGATTCCCACCAGCACCAGGAGACAGAACCAGGTAGTCAACGCCTTGCCCGTGGGCGCCCCCAGTTTCTGTGGCGCGCTGGCAGCCATGGTCTCGGCCGCGCTGGGCAACCCGCCGATGTAGATCAGCGAGCCGATCAGCAGCGTGAACACCCCGAACAGCAGCGCCAGCCCCTGGATGGTGTCGGTATAGGCCACCGAGCGCATGCCGCCGAGCCAGCTGTAGGCGACCATGATCACGATGAAGAAGATCACCCCGATCTGATACGGAATGGTGCCGCCGGTGAGCCCCGACACCCCCTGGCCGATGGCCACGAACTGCTCCAGCAGATAGTTGCCGAGACCGTAGAGCATGAGGATGGCGGCGAGCACGCTGACCCGCTTGGAGCGGAAGCGCAGATCGATCCAGTCCACCGGCGTGAGCAGACTGAAGCGCCGGCCCAGCGAGTAGAGCCGGGGGGCGAAGAACAGATACACCATGATGATCATGATGAAGAACGGCACCGACACCAGGTACTGATAGCCCAGGCGGTAGGCCGTCGGCGGATAGCCGACCACGGTGTTGCCGCTGTATTGGGTGGCAAAGAAGGTGAAGAACAGCACCATGGCGCCGAGGCCGCGCCCACCCAGGTAGTACTCGTCGAGACTTTCGCGCACGCCGCGGTGGCGCAGGAAGGCGAACAGCCCCACCGCCAGCATCAGGCCGCCGTAGAGCCCCAGGACCAGAATCCCCGACCAGCCGCCGAACGCGAGATCCATGCTCATCGCTCATCCTCCGTCTCGTCGGCCCCGGTATCCCACTGATAGAGCACGACCCAGGTGATGAACAGCGATAGTGCCAGCGACACCGCGATGATGATCAGCGCCCAGTAGGGAATGCCCCAGAACAGTGGCGACCAGGACCCGGCTGGAAAATACCAGGGCGTGACCAGCGTGAAGAGCACGCCAAAGCCGATCCAGACGGCGGGCTTTTTGACCGGTTCGGTAATCCGTTTTTTCATGTGTTCCCCCGATGGCGCGTGCGTCGACGCACGACGAATTCGACCGTGGACTAAGTCGATCGTGGACTAAGTCGATCGTGGATTAAGTCGACCGTGGACTATAGCCAGCGCGTTCGCACCCTGGCTATTGACGTTCGGCAAAGCGAGACTTCGCGTTGGGCGAACGCATACGACCTTGGTGGAGGGTCGGGCTGGCGATCGGTGGGCCTGCTAGATATCAGCTGATTGTCAGCTGAGTGCCAGGTCGGCGGGAGCCTGAAGGTGCGTATACGGCTGGCGAGGTCTGCATCTGGGCTATCCGTCGATGGTGAAACGTCCGCTGAGACGGTTGTCCACCAGCTCCTTCAGGATGTCGTTGGCGATGGCCATCGCGGGTGTCACGGGTTCCCGCCGACGACTGCAGATGATCGGTGAGGTGATGTTGGCCTCGGCCAGGCGGGCGTAGGTCACCTCGCGGCGCTGCATACGCATGACCTGCTCCGGGACCAGACTGAACCCCAGCTCGGAGGCGACCAGACCCAGTGCGGTCTGCAGCTCGTTGGTTTCCTGGATCACCTGTACCTTGAGCCCGCGCAGACGGAACAGGCTGAGGACCGCATCCGCGTAGCTCGGACGCGGTGCCGCAGGGTAGATGACGAGAGGATAAGCGGCGAGCTGAGCGAGTGTCGGGCGAGTGCCCGCCAGCGGATGCGCTGCCGGCAGGGCGGCGACGATCGGCTCTTCGAACAGGATCTCCTGCACGACGTCCGGGTCATCGACCCGCAGGCGGCCGAAGCCGATGTCGATACGCCCGGCCTTGAGCGCCTGCACCTGGCTCACCGTGGTCAGCTCCAGCAGCAAGAGTTCGATGTCATCCGTTTGTCGCAGACGGCGAATCAGTTGCGGTAGCTGGCCAAACAGCAGTGACCCCACCATGCCGATCCCGAACACCTGATGCCCGCGCCGTGCCATGCGCCGCGTGGCCGTCACGGTGGTATCGACCTTTTCCAGAATCTGCAACGCGTGCTCGAGGAAGAACTTGCCTTCATGAGTCAGCGTCAGCCCGCGGGCGCGGCGCGTGAATAGTGGCGCCCCCAGTTCTGTCTCCAACTGCTTGATCTGTCGAGACAAGGGCGGCTGCGCCATATGCAGCCGCTGGGCCGCGCGGGTGAGGTTCAGCTCCTCGGCGACCGCGCAAAAATAGCGTAGCTGACGCAGTTCCATGCATACCTTCAAAGTATGGGAAGGGACTCAAACGATATTTTTCGCCGTCCGAGGGCGCAATCAGACTTAGGTCACTTCATCGGCCATCGTCTGGACAAGAGGCGCCCATGCCCCCCGTCATCTCTTCGATCTCCACCCAGCTCGTCGACCTGCCGACCATCCGGCCGCATCGACTCTCCATGACCACCATGGCGCGCCAGACACTGGTCATCGTGCGCCTGCGCAGCTCCGACGATATCGAAGGTCTGGGTGAAGCCACCACCATCGGCGGTCTGAGCTACAGCGCGGAGAGCCCCGAGAGCATCCAGTGCAATATCGATACCTGGCTGGCCCCGCTGCTGATCGGTCAGCCGGCCGACAACCTCAATGCGCTGATGGCCCGCCTCGATCGTCACGTGCGCGGCAATGCCATTGCCCGCTCGGCAGTGGAGACGGCGCTGCTGGATGCCCAGGGCAAGCGTCTCGGCGTCTCGGTCGCGGCGCTGCTGGGTGGGGCGGTGCATGACCATCTCCCCGTGCTGTGGACGCTGGCCAGTGGCGATACCCACAAGGACATCGACGAAGCCTTTCAACGGCTGGACGAGCGCCGCCACTGCCAGTTCAAGCTCAAGCTGGGTGCCAATGTCCTGCGTGAGGATCTACGCCACACCGAGGCGATCTGCGCGGCACTCGAAGGACGGGCCGGTATGCAGGTCGATCTCAATCAGGCCTGGGACGAAAGCACTGCCGTTCAGGGTATCGCGGCCCTCGAGGCGGCCGGCGTCGCGCTGATCGAACAGCCGATTCCCGCTCGCCAGGTGCCCGGGCTCACGCGGCTGGCCAACCGCTTCCGCGTGCCGATGCTGGCCGACGAGGCCGTTCAGGACGCCGGCGATGGCCTGACGCTCTTGCATGCCGGTTTCAGCGGCGCCTTCGCCCTCAAGATCGCCAAGGCCGGTGGACCGCGGGGTGCGCTGGAGCTGGCCCACCTGGCACAGCGCGCAGGGGTCGGCCTCTACGGCGGCACCATGCTCGAAGGCACCATCGGCACAGCCGCCTCGCTGCACGCCTGGTCCACCTTGGCCTCGCTCGAATGGGGGACCGAGATGTTCGGCCCACTGCTGTTGCAGGACGACATCGTCAGCGAGGGGCTCCACTACCACGAGTTCGGCGTCGACCTGCCCAGCGGCCCGGGGCTTGGCGTCACTCTCGATGAAGATCGGCTGCGCTTTTACACCCGTCCCTGAGACAAGGAGACAACACCATGCTGTTTCACGTCGACATGACCGTGCATCTGCCCAGCGACATGCCCGAAGAGCAGGCTGCCGAGATCAAGGCAGCGGAAAAAGCGTATTCCCAGAAGCTTCAGCACGCAGGAACCTGGCGCCACCTGTGGCGGGTGGCTGGCAGTTACTCGAACGTCAGTATCTTCGATGTCGAGGACAACGAGGCTCTGCACCGCATCATCAGTGGTTTGCCGCTGTTCCCGTATATGGAAATTCAGGTCCGACCGCTATGTCGTCATCCCTCTTCGGTGCGCGATGACGACAGTTGATCGAGCACGAAGCCGTTTGACCGTGGCGCATTCAATCGACAACAAGAGGTGATACCCATGAGCGTGAAAATCTTCGATACCCCCGAAGTCCAGGATTTCCTGGTCAAGATCAGCGGGCTGGATACGGCGGGGGGAAACGCGCGGGCCAAACAGATCGTGCACCGACTGGTGAGTGATCTGTTCCGACTGATCGATGACTTCGAGATCACCGAAGAGGAGTATTGGGCCGCCATCAATCTGCTCAATGCCCTCGGCAGTCAGACCCAGTTCGGCCTGCTATCGCCGGGCCTCGGGTTCGATCATTTCCTCGATATGCGCCATGACGCCATCGATGCCGAGGCGCAGCGCACCGGCGGTACGCCCCGCACTATCGAAGGCCCGCTTTATGTGGCCGGTGCTCCGGAAGCCGACGGCTTCGCCCGTATGGACGACGAGGTGACCGAGGGCGAGACCCTGTGGCTCACCGGCCAGGTGCGCGACGTGGACGGCACGCCGATCCAAGGGGCCAAGGTCGAGATCTGGCACGCCAACGACAAGGGCGGCTACTCCTTCTTCGATCCTTCGCAGTCCGAGTACAACCTGCGCCGCACGATCTACACCGACAGCGACGGCCGCTACATCGCCCGTAGCATCATTCCCTCCGGCTATGGCGTGCCCGAGGGCGCGCCCACCGATGTCGTGCTCAAATCGCTGGGGCGCCATGGCGAACGTCCGGCGCACATTCACTTCTTCATCTCGGCGCCCGGTCACCAGCACCTGACCACCCAGATCAATCTGGCCGGCGACCCCTACACCTTCGACGACTTCGCCTTTGCCACCCGCGAGGAGCTGGTGATTCCCGCCGAACGGATCGAGGACGCCGAGGAGATCGAACGGCGCGGACTGGAGGGGCCTTTCTCCCAGGTGATATTCGACATCGAGCTCTCACCGACCAACGAGGCGGCGCTGCAGCAGCGCCACGCCCGGCCGCGCGCGAAAGAGCAAGCGCACGACCTGGCCAGCCAGTTGGCGGGCACTGCGAAAGTCTAGACCAGCCGCGAGGAGCACGATCATGACCCCACATCTCGATCAACTCGAAACCCGTGTTCGCAACGTCGTTCAGGACGACCCCGAGCAGGGTATCTTCCGCTGCCATCGCAGTATGTTCACCGATCCGGCCTTTTTCGAGCTGGAAATGAAGCACATCTTCGAAGGCAACTGGCTGTTCATGGCACATGAAAGCCAGATTGCCGAGCCGGGTGACTATTTCACCCTGTTCATGGGGCGTCAGCCGGTGATCATCACCCGCGACAAGGATGGTGAGCTGCACGCCATGCTCAACACTTGCAGCCACCGTGGCGCCACCCTGTGTCGTAAGCGGCGTGGCAACAAGGGCACGCTGACCTGCCCCTTCCACGGCTGGTCGTTCAAGAACGACGGGCGGCTGCTCAAGGCCAAGAACGAAAAGACCGGGGCCTACCCCGACGGTTTCAAGCAGGACGGCTCCCACGACCTCAAGCACTTGCCGCGCTTCGAGAACTATCGCGGCTTCCTGTTCGGCAGCCTGAGCGCCGACGTCATGCCGCTGGCCGAGCATCTGGGTGAAACCACCAAGATCATCGACAACGTCGTCGATCAGGCACCTCAGGGGATCGAAGTGCTGCGCGGCACCTCGACCTATACCTTCGACGGCAACTGGAAGCTGGGTGCAGAGAACGGCGCTGACGGCTACCACGTCAGCTCGGTTCACTGGAATTACGCCTCCACCATGGAGCGGCGCAACTACGACAAGGGCGGTACCCGGTCGGTGGACGCCAACGGCTGGTCGAAGAGCATGGGTGGATTCTACTCCTATGAGAACGGCCACATGATGCTGTGGACGCGATTGATCAATCCGGAGGTTCGCCCGATCTATCGGCGGCGTGAGGAGATCGAGGCCGAATTCGGCGCGGCCCGCGGCGACGCCATCGTCAATCAGACGCGTAACCTGTGTCTCTACCCCAACCTCTATCTGATGGACCAATTCTCTACCCAGCTGCGCACCATCCGACCGCTGGCCGTGGATAAAAGTGAGGTCACCATCGTCTGTTTCGCGCCTAAGGGGGAGCCCGACGAGAGCCGGGCGCTGCGTATCCGTCAGTACGAGGACTTCTTCAACGTCAGCGGCATGGGCACACCGGACGATCTGGAAGAGTTCCGCGCCTGCCAGAACGGCTACGCCGCGGAAAACCTCGAATGGAATGACCTGAGCCGCGGTGCCAAACAGTGGATCGAGGGTCCGGACGACAATGCCCGCGCCGTGGATATGCACCCGCTGATGAGCGGGGCCTCTCCCGAGGACGAAGGTCTTTATGTCCTGCACCACAGGCACTGGGTCGAGCAGATGCTGCGCGCCTTGGCACGTGAGCGCTCGCAGACGATCGCCACCAGCACGGGTGACGAGGAGGACGCGGCATGAGTCTCGACGATCTCCACGTACGCTATCTCCACGCACGCTATCTCGACGTACAGGCCTTCGTGTTCCGTGAAGCTCGGCTGCTCGATGACCGCGAGTGGGATGAGTGGCTCGCGTGCTATCACGAGGACGCCGTGTTCTGGATGCCGGCCTGGGATGACGAAGACCGGCTCACCGAGGATCCGCACAGCGAAATCTCACTGATCTACTACCCCAACCGCCAGGGATTGGAGGACCGGGTCTACCGGATCAAGACCGAGCGCTCCGGCGCCACCAGTATCCCGGAACCGCGGGTGACCCATCAGATTTCCAACCTCGAAATTCTCGCGGAAGACGCGGGGCAGCTTCACCTGCGTTTCAACTGGCACAACCTGAGCCACCGCTACCACGAGACCCACAGCTTCTTCGGCACCTCGTTCTACATCCTCGATGTCAGCGGCGATAAGCCGCTGATCCGCGAAAAGAAAGTGGTGCTCAACAACGACTATATCCACCAGGTGATCGATATCTATCACATCTGATGAGGCCGGGAGGGATAACGTCATGGAATATCGCATCGCACTCAACTTCGAGGATGGTGTCACCCGCTTCATTCAGTGCCGTGACAACGAAACCGTGCTCGACGCCGCCTATCGTCAGCGTATCAACCTGCCCATGGACTGCTCCGATGGCGTCTGTGGCACCTGCAAGGGGCAGTGCGAGCGTGGCGAGTTCGACCTCGGCGATGAGTATCTGGATGAGGCACTCTCCGATGAAGAGGCCGCCCGCGGTCAGGTACTGACCTGTCAGATGGTGCCCGCCTCGGACTGCGTCGTCCGAATCGCCGCCGACTCGACGCGCTGCAAGACCGGCATCGGTGAATATGTCGGCACGCTGGCGAGTGTCGAGGCGCTCTCGGACGACAGCCTCGAACTGAGCATCGACATGGATGCGGGCACGGAACTGGGCTTCCTGCCCGGCCAGTACGTCAATATCGATATCCCCGGCGAGAACGCATACCGCGCCTACTCGTTCAGCTCCGCGCCCGGCACGACGCACGCGACGTTCCTGATCCGCAACGTCCTTGACGGCAGAATGAGCGGCTACCTGCGCGAGCGGGCAGCGCCGGGCGACCGCCTGACGCTCAAGGGGCCGCTGGGCAGCTTCTATCTGCGCCCGGTCAGTCGGCCGATCCTGATGCTGGCCGGCGGCACCGGGCTGGCCCCCATGCTGGCAATGCTGGCCCAGCTCGAGGCGCAGGGCTCGGCCCAGCCGGTGCATCTGATCTACGGCGTCAACCGGGACGACCATCTGGTCAAATGCGACGCGCTGGATGCCTTCGCCGAGGCACTGCCGGATTTCGCCTACACCACGGTGGTGGTCGACGAGACCAGCAAGCATCCGCGCAAGGGCTATGTCACCCACCATCTGGCTGCCGAGATGCTCAACGACGGCGATGTCGACGTCTATCTCTGCGGGCCGCCGCCGATGGTCGATGCGGTGCTGGCGCATTTCGACAGCCTGGGCCTCGAACCGGCCGGCTTCTACTACGAGAAGTTCACCCCGAAGCGGGTCGAGGAGGCGGCATGAGGGGTACGGCGCCTGACTCGGCGCGCTTTCAGGATCGCGTCATGGTGATCACCGGTGCCGCTCAGGGTATCGGTCGCCGCGTGGCCGAACGCGCCGCCGACGAGGGTGGGCGTCTGGTGCTGGTCGATCGCGCCGAGATCGTCGACGAAGTCGTGGTGGCGATCCGTGAGCAGGGCGGGGAGGCGATCGCCGTACGGGCCGATCTCGAGACCTTTGCGGGGGCCGAGTCGGCGATGAACGCCGCGCGTGAACACTTCGGCCGAATCGATGTGCTGATCAACAACGTCGGCGGGGCGATCAACTTCAAGCCGTTCACCGAGTTCAGCGCCGACGAGATATCGGCCGAGATCACCCGCTCGCTGATGCCCACACTGTGGTGCTGCCGGGCGGTACTGCCGGCCATGATTGCCCGAGAGTATGGGGTGATCGTCAACGTCTCCTCGGCCGCCACCCGCGGCATCCATCGCATTCCCTACTCGGCGGCCAAAGGCGGTATCAACGCCCTGACGACGTCTCTCGCCTTCGAAGTCGCCGAACACGGCATCCGCGTGGTCGCCACCGCCCCCGGCGGCACGTCAGCACCGCCACGGCAGATCTCTCGGGGTACCCCCGAGGCCACCACCGAACAGGCGCGTGGCTGGTTTCAGGCCCACATCGACCAGACCCTGTCGTCGAGCTTCATGAAGCGTTACGCCAGCCTCGACGAGCAGGCCGCCCCGATTCTGTTCCTGGCCTCCGACGAGGCCAGCTACATCACCGGCTCGGTCTTGCCGGTGGCCGGCGGCGACAGCGGTTAGATCGTCGCCGTACGCAGAAGAGAAAACCGATCGGCCTCACTCGCCGTTGAGTCCAGTGAGCAAGCGTCCGACAACACCCTAACAAGGACCTCGATTCATGAAGCACATCGAAAAGAGCACCAGTCTGCGTCATGACCTGGCCACGCACTGAGCGGCGTGGCTGCCAACAACACCAATAACAGTGTCAGGAGTCGCTACCCATGTCATCGATTCAAGGGTCTACCCTCGATATCTCCCTTCAGGGGGCCAAACGCATCACTGTCACCGCGCTCACGGCCGCTGCCGCGCTCGTGTTCGTCGCGCCGATCGCCCAGGCCAACAATGGCTTCAACATGCCAGGCTATGGCACCCGCGCTCTGGGGATGGGCGGGGCTTCGATCGCGCTGCCGCAGGATTCGTTGGCCGCGGCCAATAACCCGGCTGGCATGGCGCTTGTCGGTGACCGTTTCGACGTCGACCTGACTGTGATTTCGGCCGACATCGATCTGGATGTCGCCGGCAACGGTTACCACGACTCGCCGCTGCCGCTGGTGCCGGAGTTCGGATTCAACCGCCGCCTGTCGGACGACTGGACTGCTGGGGTGTCCATGATCAGCAACGGCGTCGAACTCGATTACGGCGAGGCCGTCCCCGGCTACGGCACTACCGACCTCAAATCGAAGCTGATTCAGAGCATCGTGCATCCCACGCTGACCTATCGTCTCGCCCCGGGACATTACCTGGGTGCCTCGCTGCTGCTCGGTGCCCAGCGGCTGAGAGTCAGCGGGATCGAAAATCTCGGCCTCGAGCGGACGCAGGGCGACTGGGCCACCGGCTACGGTGCCGCTTTCGGCTACATCGGCAGGCTCTCTCCCGAATGGCAGGTGGGCGCGACCTATCGTACGCCAATGCGCTTCAGTCGCTTCGATGAGTACCGTCGGCTGCTGCCGGAAGGCCGCATCGACATGCCTCAGCAGGCCGGTATCGGCCTGGCCTACACCCCCAATGAGCGTCTGACGCTGGCGCTGGACGTCATGTGGCTTGGCTGGTCGGAGGAAAACACCTGGGGCAATGCCTTCACCGAAGGCGGTGCGCTGGGCGATCGCGACGGCCCTGGTTTTGGCTGGCAGGACCAGCGCGTATTGCGCCTCGGGGCCAGCTACGACGTCACCCCTCACTGGACGCTCCGCAGCGGCGTCTCCCTCGCCAGCAAGCTGGTCTCCGGCGATGAGTCCAGGCTGGCAGCGCTCGCACCGCTGATGGGGCGTGATCATTACACCGTCGGCACGAGTTACACCCTCGGCAATGGCATCGAACTCAACGGTGCCTTCATTCATATGCCGGATGAGCATCTGCACGGCGCCGGTGCCTCGCGGGGCGTCGATGTGGGGGTCGGTGTCGACATGTTGTCGTTCGGCATCGGCGTGCCCCTGTAAACCAGACGTGGTCGCGTTTTTCACTCATTCAATCACAAGGAAATAGAGCGATGACGGGTACTCATGCACTGCTACTGATTCATGGCTCCTTTTGCGACGCCGAGGTCTGGCAACCCGTGGCCGAGCGTCTGCGTCGGAGAGGGTATGACGTGTTCGTGCCAACCATCGCCGGTCACGGACCGGACGGCGATCGCAGCGTCAGTCACGCTGACTGTGAGGCCTCACTGATCGATTACGTCGACACCCACTGCCCCGATCGATTCGTGGCGCTTGGGCACAGCTGGGGCGGCACGCTGCTACAGCGTCTGGCCGAGCGTCGAGGCGATCGACTCGAGCGGATGGTATTCCACAATGCGTTCGTGCTGCGTGACGGCGAGTCCTTGTACGAGATGCTGCCGCCGGGGCATCAGGCATTGTGGGACACGATCAAGGATGACCCGAGCGGCTTGATGCTGCCGTTTCCGGTCTTTCGTGACGCTTTCGCCAACGACCTCGATGCTGATGCTGCCGAGGCCGCCTACGGGCATCTGTCACCGACACCTATGCGCAGTCACTTCGACCCGGTGGCGCTGCCAACTTTTCATCATCTCGAGATTCCGCGCAGCTGGCTTTACGCCTGGGATGACGTGGCGCTCACGCCTGGCGAATTCGGCTGGCATCCGCGCATGAGCCAGCGGCTCGGACTTTATCGCATGGTCTCTCTGGCTGGGGGACACATGGTCTGTCAGAGCAACCCCGATGCTCTGGCCGAGGCTATCATCCTGGCCGCTCGCCCCTGAGTGGCCGCCGACTTCGCACCGCTTATAGAGGGAGGTTCATCATGACACCAACAACGAACAGTCGCCTTCGAGTGGGAATCGTCGGTGGCGGTATCGGTGGGGTGGCACTGGCTATCGGCCTGTCGCGCCACGAGGATCTGGACGTAACGCTATTCGAGTCGGCCAAGGCGTTTTCCGAAATCGGCGCAGGCGTATCGTTTGGACCCAATGCGGTACGCGCCATCGAGCAACTCAAGCTGGGGGAGGCCTACAGCCGGGTGGCCGATGGCTCACCAGCACCGTTCGAGGATGTCTGGTTCGAGTGGCGCCACGGCGTCGACGACCACTACATCACTGCCACCCTGGCGCCGGGCTGTGGCCAGTCCTCGGTGCACCGCGCCGATTTTCTCGACAGTCTGGTCGCCTGCCTGCCCGACGGCATCGCTCGCTTCGGCAAACGCTGCTGCGAGGTGACTCAGAGCGAGGACGGCGTTCGGCTGTCATTCACCGATGGCACTCATGCCGAGTGCGACGTGGCGATCGGCTGCGATGGGATCAAATCCGCCCTGCGTGAGCATGTGCTGCCCGCCGAGCACTATGGCGATACCGGGCCGCGTTTCAGTGGCACCTACGCTTACCGCGGGCTGATCCCGCGCACGACGCTGGAGGCCGAACTCCGGCGCCGAGGCGCGGATGAGCGACTGGCCAAGGTGCCGCAGATGCTGCTGGGTGAGGATCGTCATCTCCTGACCTTTCCGGTCAAGGATGGCGAGGTGGTCAATGTGGTGGCATTCGAGACCGACAGCACGCTGCCCCGCCCACGCCAGGCCGTCACTGATGCCTGGGTCGAGGAGGTGACGCAGGCGCAGATGCTGGCGGCATTTGCCGGTTGGGGCGAGGGCACACAGGCGATTCTTGGCTGTATCGAAGCGCCCACTCGCTGGGCCCTGCACGACATCGCGCCGCTACCGCACTATCACCGCGACAACGTGCTGCTGATCGGCGACGCCGCCCACGCCATGCTGCCGCACCAGGGTGCCGGTGCCGGCCAGGCGTTGGAAGACGCATGGGTGCTGAGCGAGCTGCTGGGGGATACCGCCTGCGATAAGAACCGGGTCGCGGCGGTACTGGCCGAATTCGACCGCCTGCGCCGACCGCACTCGAGTCGTGTGCAGCGTACCTCGTTCGAGGCCGGCGAACTCTACCAGCGCCGAGGCCCCTGGCAAGCCTGTGGCGATGAAGCGCTCGCCCGCGAACTGGAAACCCGCTTTGACTGGCTGTGGTCGGCCGACCCGCGTCGATTCCTCGTGTCCGCCCATCCCTGAAACCTCTCCTTTTCCGCTACGCTGATCGGCAGCGAGAATGTTTCGACAAGGAGACCCTCATGGCCGAGCTGACGCTGTTCTACGATGGCGCCTGCCCCCTGTGTGTCCACGAGATCAGCCATCTGCGACGGCTGGACCGCCACCGGCGCATTCGCTTCGAGGATATCCACGCTGCCGACTTCAGCCAGCGCTGGCCCGATGTCGACCCGGCGGACGCCAGCGCGATCCTGCTCGGGTACTACCGCGGCGAACGCCTGCGCGGGCTTGATGTCACTCATCGCGCCTGGTCGCTGGTGGGACGTGGCTGGCTCACCGCGCCGCTGCGCTGGCCGCTGGTCAAGCCGCTGGCGGATCGCGTCTATCGCTGGTTCGCACCGCGCCGCTACCTGCTTTCCGGCTGGCTGACCGGGCGCCAGCGCTGCGCGCCCTGTGACAGCGGCCAGTGTCGGATCGACGATGACGCGCCGCCGCGCGCCTGAGCTTGTCGACTTTTCAGACAGTGCCTAGGGCGCGGCTCACTCGCTGAGAATATTGAGCTCGCGGTCCCAGCGGCGCAGAAAGGCCTGGCGCCGCAGCGGATCGACGAAGGCGAGCAGGGTGGCGTTGATCGGAATCGGATAGAGGTGGTCGCCGACCTGGTCGCGCAGGCGCTGGGCGGTGTAGGGGCCGATGACGTCGTCGCGCACGCTGAACAGCGGCGTGCTGCCGGCCAGGATGCGCTGGCCGCGTCGGCTGAGCAGGAAGTCGACGAAGCGCCGCGCGGCTTGCGGATGCGGTGCGTCGCGATGGACGAAGGCCATGCGCATCAGCACCAGCGAGTAGTCGTTGGGCACCTGCACGATGATGTCGGGGTGACTCTGCGCCCAGACCATGGCGTAGGAACCGAGCAGGTTGTAGCCGAGCCAGTAGCGGCCGTCGCTCAGGCCCTCGAGCATCGCTTGGGTATCCTGGGCCAGGTCGACGTCGGCGGCGCCCATCGCCGCGACCAGATCCCAGATGCGCGGCGTGTAGCGGGCATCCTGCTGCAGCAGGGTGTAGCCGACGCCGCTGTCGCGGGGCGAGTAGGTGACCACACGCCCGCGCAGCCAGTCGCGATAGTCGGTCAGTAGATCGAGCAGGTCGCGATGGGTGGTCGGCGGCGGCATGTGCGAGGCGAGCTCCAGGCGGTAGGCCATCACCACCGGTTCGAAGGTGAAGCCGAACACTTCATTGCGCCATTTGGCCCAGGCCGGCCATTGCTGCGCCTCGACGCTGTCGAGCGCCTGCGCCCGGCCTTCGTTGCTCAGCGCCAGCTGCCACGGCATCGCCGAGCTGATCACCACGTCCGGCGGGTTCTCGGCGTCGCGTGCGCGGCGGTCGGCCTCGAGGGTAGAACGCTCGCGGTAGTCCAGCGTGATCTGCGGATACTCGGCGCTGAAGGCGTCGAGCACCGGCTGGAACACCGGGCGATCCAGGGCGGCTTCGACGATCAGCGGCTCGGCCACGGCGGGGGAGGCGCCCAGGCCCATCCCGAATCCCATTCCCAGGCAGAGACAGACTCGCGTAAGTGTGGCCGCGAGCTTGCGATATCGGCGGCTCATGCGCGTTCTCCAGAATCTGGGGTGTGCGTATCGGAATCCGCTTCGGGCGGGGCCAGGCGCATCAGCGTCAGCGACAGGCGCAGCCCGTGGGGGCTCACCGCGCTCACTTCCAGCGGGCTGCCGTGACGCCGGGCGATGGAGTCGACGATCGCCAGCCCCAGCCCAGAGCCCTCGGTATCCTGACGCTGGCCGCGCTCGAACGGGCGTGTCAGGCGCTCGCGCGCCGCTGTCTCCACCCCGGGGCCGTCATCCTCGATCGACAGCTCCAGCCGGTCCGGGCTCAGGTCGCGCAACGCCACCGTGATCTGGCTGCCGTGCGGGGTGTAGCGGCAGGCGTTGTCGATCAGATTGTTGAGCAGCTCGTGCAGCGCCCAGGATTCGCCGGCGACCCAGGCGGGCAGCGCGCATTCGAGCGCCAGGCCGAGATCGTGATCGCGGCTCTCCTGGCGGTCGGCCCACTCCATCACCACCGCGCGTAGCAGTGTGTCCAGCGCCAGCGGCTGGCGCTCCTGGTCGGGGCCCAGATGACGCAGCCGGGTCAGGCTGAGCATCTGGCCGGCCAGCCGGCTGGTGCGGCTGGCGCTGTCGTGGACTTCATCCAGGGCGCGCCGCCAGGCCGCCGGATCGGGGCTGGCCAGGGCCAGCTCCGAGGTGCTCTGCAGCCCCGCCAGCGGGGTCTTCAACTGGTGCGAGGCGTCGGCGATGAAGCGCAGCAGGGTGGCGCGGCGGTCGCGCTGGTCAGCGAGCAGACGGTTCAGGGTGTCTACCCACTCGCGCATTTCCCGCGGCACCTCCAGGTCGAGCGGCTCGACGTCGTCCGGATGGCGGTCGCGCAGCGCCCGGCGCAGGCGCTCCAGCGGTGCCAGCAGGGCGCGCACGGCAATCATCAGCAGTGCCGCGGTGATCAGCACCATGGCGGCGAAACGCGAGGCGCTCTTCTCGAACAGCTCGCCGGCGAGCAGGTCGCGCCCGCGTCGTGTATGGCCGACCCACAGCTGTACCGGCTCCTGGGTATCCCAGCCGGCGGAGTCGATCTCACGGCCATGGAGGCGGATCGGCACGCCGTCCAGGTCGGCGTCGTAGAACACCGGGTGGTGGCTGGCGGCGTCGCGCATGGTGGCGCTGATCGGCAGTTCGGCGTTGCGCGTGATGAGGCGGCCGTTATCGGCCTGGAGCCAGTAGAACACCCGCTCCTGCCACTGGGTGGCGAGAATCTGCAGCGCCGAGGCGGGCATCTCCAGGGTGGGCTGGCCATCGGGCCACTGCAGCGATTCGGCCATGGTCAGGCTGGCGGCCGCGAGCTGGCCGTCGAGGGCACGGTCGGCGGCCTTGTGGGCGCTGGTGTAGGCCTCGATCAGCAGCAGCGTGCCGAGCCCGGCGACGATCGCGGTCAGCCACAGCGCTAGACGGCGCTTGAGCGACACTGGGCGCGCATTCACGTGCGGCGCTCCTCCAGGCGATAGCCCAGTCCGCGCAGGGTGCGGATCGCCAGCGGCGCGTCCTGGAGCCGCTTGCGCAGCCGGCTGACGTAGACCTCGAGGGCGTTGGCGCCCACCGCTTCGAAGCCGAACAGGCGATCCTCCAGCGTTTCCCGAGGCACGATGCGCCCGGCGTTGAGCATCAGCGCTTCGAGCAGGCGGAATTCGCGCCGTGGCAGATCCAGCGGCTCGCCCGCCAGCCACACGCTGGCGGCGTGGGTGTCCAGGGTCAGGCCGGCGAAGTGCAGACGGTCGTCGAGACGCTGCTGGCTGCGTCGCAGCAGGGCGCGCACGCGCGCCTCCAGCTCGCTGATCGAGAACGGCTTGGCCAGGTAGTCGTCGGCGCCCAGGTCGAGCCCGCGCACGCGATCCTCGAGCCCGTCACGCGCGGTGAGGATCATCACCGGGGTGGCGTCGCCGGCATCGCGCAGGCGCGCCAGCAGCTCGAGCCCGCTGGCGTCGGGCAGGCCAAGATCGAGCAGAATCAGATCGAAACGGCGCTGGCGCAGCGCCTGCCAGGCATCTTCGACCCGGCTCAGCGCGTCGATGCGATAGCCGGCACGGGCCATCGCCTCGCCCAGCGAGCGCGACAGCAGAGGATCGTCTTCGATGACCAGCAGATGCATGACGGGGCTCCGCGCCAGTGTGTCGTCAGGGTGAGGTCGTCAGGATGAGACCGAACGCATGAGGCCGACCGTTCGCACTCGGAGCGCGCCGACTCGGCGGTGCGATCAGTCCGTATACGACTAATGTCTCAATTAGACCAAAGGTCTAGATGACAGGTTGATGAAAGGTTGGCGGCCTAGCATCGCCCAGGTGCTGTATGAAAAGTCGCTTGCGGGCCGACCCCGAAGAGCGCCCGAGCGGATAGCGAGCATAACAATCCAGGAGACGCTGAGCATGCCGAAATCATCCTCCCTTCGTCGTTGGCTGGCCGCCGCCGTGGCCGGTGGCGCGCTGCTGGCCGGCGCCGTTCAGGCCCAGGCCAAGCCCCCCGAGTGTATCGCCCCGGCCAAGCCCGGCGGTGGCTACGATCTTACCTGCCGCCTGGCCGCCAACGGCCTGCAGGAAGCCAAGCTGATCGACGAGCCGATGCTGGTCACCTACATGCCGGGCGGGATCGGCGCGGTCGCCTATAACCACGTCACCGGCGTGCGCAACGACGACCCCAACCTGATCGTCGCCGCGAGTACCGGTGCCGCGCTCAATCTGGCGCTGAAGAAGTTCGGTGCCAAGCAGTCGGTCGACGACGTGCGCTGGCTGGGCGCGCTGGGGGTCGACTACGGTGCGGTGGTGGTGCGTAACGATGCCCCGTGGCAGAACCTCGATGAGCTGATGCAGGCGCTGAAGAAGAACCCCTCCAGCGTGGTGATCGGCGCCGGCGGTACGGTCGGCAGCCAGGACTGGATGAAAGCGGCGCTGATGGCGAAATCCGCCAACATCGATCCGCGCAAGCTGCGCTACGTCTCCTTCGAGGGCGGCGGCGAGGCGCTGGCGGCACTGCTGGGCGAGCACATCCAGGTGTTCACCGGCGATCTGGCCGAACTCAAGCCGCAGCTCGACAGCGGTGAGGTACGCATCCTCGCGGCACTCGCCGAAGAGCGCCAGGCCGGCCCCTACGCCGATATCCCCACCGCCAAGGAGCAGGGCTACGACGTCGAGTGGCCGATCTGGCGCGGCTACTACATGGGCCCGAAGGTCAGCGACGAAGCCTATCAGGCGTGGGTCGAGCGTCTGCGCGAGCTGAGCCAGACCGAGAGCTTCGCCAAGCTGCGTGAAGGTCGCGGGCTGTTCCCGATGAGCAAGTTCGGCGATGACTTCGACCAGTACGTCAAGAAGCAGGTCGCCAGCTTCTCGCAACTGGCCAAGGAAGTGGGCCTGACCCAATGAGATACGCCGCCGACCGAATCCTGAGTTTGCTGTTGCTCGGTCTGGCGGCGTTCATCGCCGTCCAGGCCTGGCATCTCGAGGTGCCGTTCAGCTACGACCCGGTGGGGCCGAAGGCCTTCCCGCTGCTGCTGGCGGGGCTGCTGGCGCTGCTCGCGGTGGTGCTGTTCGTACGCCCGGGGCCCAGCGGTGAATGGCCCAGCGGCGCGCTGCTGCTGCGCCTGCTGGTGGTGATGGGGCTGCTGGTGGTGTACGCCGCGCTGTTCATCGAGGCCGGCTACCTGCTGATCACCGCACTGGTCAGCGTGGCGATCGCCTGGCTGTTCGGCGCCTCGCCGCTCAAGGCCCTGGTCGGCGGGGTGCTGCTAGCCCTCGGCAGCTATCTGCTGTTCACCTACGCGTTGGGCATCTCGCTACCCACCGGTAGCTGGATCGAACCGCTGCTGGGAGCCAACTGATGTTCGATTTCCTGATCCAGGGCTTCGGCGTCGCGCTGACGCCGCTCAATCTCGGGCTCGCCTTCCTCGGCGCGCTGCTGGGCACGCTGTTCGGCGCGCTGCCGGGCATCGGCCCGATCAACGGCATCGCCATCCTGATGCCGCTGGCCTATACGCTTGGCCTGCCGGCGGAGTCGTCGCTGATTCTGCTCGCGGGTATCTACACCGGCTCCGAATACGGCGGGCGCATGTCGAGCATCCTGCTCAACGTGCCCGGTGACGCCGGCGCGGTGATGACCACGCTGGATGGGCACCCGCTGGCCAAGAAGGGCCTCGCTGGCCCGGCGCTGGGGCTCTCCGCGGTGAGCTCGTTCATCGGCGCCACGGTGGCGATCCTGGGGCTGACCCTGTTCGCGCCGCTGCTGGCGATCGTCGCGGTCAAGTTCGGCCCCGCCGAGTTCTTCGCGCTGATGATCTTCGCCTTCGCCTCGATGTCGGCGATGATGGGCAAGGACCCGCTCAAGACGCTGATCGGCGCCGTGCTCGGCGTGCTGATCTCCACCGTCGGGGTCGACTCCGGCACCGGCGTGCTGCGTTTCACCTTCGATATGCCCGAGCTCTACGACGGCATCGATTTCGTGGTCATGATCATCGGGCTGTTCGCGGTCAGCGAGATCCTGCTGATGCTCGAACACGCTTTCCGTCACGACCAGGATGGCGAGATGGCGCCGATCGGCCGTGTCATGGTCAAGATGAGTGAGGTGCTCTACTGCAAGTGGGCGATCCTGCGCTCCAGCGTGATCGGCTTCGTCATCGGCGTGCTGCCGGGTACCGGCGCCTCCGTCGCCAGCGCCGTGGCCTACACCACCGAGAAGCGCATAAGCGACCACGACAACAGCTTCGGCACCGGCAACATGCGTGGCCTGGCGGCGCCGGAAGCGGCCAACAACGCCTCCGCCGCTGGCTCCTTCGTGCCCATGCTGACTCTGGGCATCCCCGGCTCCGGTACCACCGCGATCCTGCTCGGGGCGCTGATGCTCTACAACATCAACCCGGGGCCGATGATGTTCCGCGAGCAACCGATGGTGGTGGGCGGGCTGATCGCGTCGCTCTACATCGGCAACGTCATGCTGCTGCTGCTCAACCTGCCGCTGGCCGGGGTCTTCGCCCGCGTGCTGCAGGTGCCGCGCTGGCTGCTGGTGCCCAGCGTGGCGATTCTCGCCTTCGTCGGCGTCTATCAGCTGCACTCCGATCTGATGGCGATCTATCTGATGCTGGCCATCGGCGTGTTCGGCTATCTGCTGCGCAAGTTCGGCTTCTCGCTGGCGCCGGTGGTGCTGGGCTTCGTGCTCGGCGGGCTGATGGAGGAAAACCTGCGCCGGGCGCTGTCGATCAGCGGTGGCGATCTCGCCATTCTGTGGCAGTCCGGGCTCTCGATCGGGCTGTGGATCGCCGCCGCCGCGGTGGCGTTCATCCCGCTGTTCGCGGGCAGGCTCAAGGCCAAGTTCCTGCCCGCCCGGTCCGCCTGAGGCGTACTCGCCGGCGCTCCGCCGCCGTCGCTGATTCCCTGGCCCCGCTTCGGCGGGGCTTTTTTCGGTGGCGCGTGTCCGAGGCTCGTTCCTGGAACTCATGTCGAAGATGACTTGATGCCGCGAGGGGGCTATTGTCTGCCCATCTTCCACAGCGCGCCGAGCCTCGGCCACCGGGAGTGATCATGCAGACATCGAAGTGTCGGGTGCGGGCCATGCTGGCGCCGGAAGGGCGGCTCAAGGTGGCGATCAACTACGGCAATCCGGTGCTGGCCCAGCGCCGCGAGGATGGCGAGCCGGGCGGGGTCTCCGCGGCGCTGGCCCGGGCGCTGGCGGCGGAGCTGGATGTGGCGGTGGGATTCGTCACCTATGACGCCGCCGGGGCCGTGGTCGCCGATCTCGAGCACGCCGACTGGCGGTTGGCGTTTCTGGCCCGCGACCCCAAGCGCGCCGAGACGATCCACTTCACCTCGCCCTATGTGCTGATCGAAGGCACCTACCTGGTGCCCGCGGCGGCGCCGTTCGCCGAGGTCGACGAGCTCGACCGTGACGGGGTGCGCATCGCGGTGGGCGAGGGCGCGGCCTACGACCTCTATCTCTCGCGCACCCTCCAGCACGCCGAGCTGGTGCGCGCGCCCACCTCGGCAGCGGCGATCGAGCTGTTCGTCGAGCAGGGGCTCGACGCCGCCGCCGGGGTGCGCCAGCCGCTGACTCGTTACGCCGAGGCCCACGCCGGCTATCGAGTGCTGCCGGGGCGCTTCACCGCGATCGAGCAGTGCATGGCGCTGCCCCGCGCCCAGGCCGAGGTCGCCGACTATGTCGAGGCATTCCTGGCGCGGATGAAGCACGAGGGCATGATCCAGCGTGCGCTGAGCGAGAGCGGGCAGGGTGACGCGGAGGTCGCCCCCTGAGCGGGGGTAGGTCACGCAGGTGGCGGTTTTTGCCCCGAAAAATGCCGCAGGGGCTTCACACGGTGCGGGTGTTTTCTGTTATGCTTCGTCACCGCGAAACGCCGGTAACCTTCGGCGGCACCCTATGAGGGCCGTTAGAACGTTGTTGGCCTTTGCGTCAGGAGAGGTGGCAGAGTGGTCGAATGCACCGCACTCGAAATGCGGCATACCTTCGCGGGTATCGAGGGTTCAAATCCCTCCCTCTCCGCCACGAACAGCAAAAAGCCGGCTTAATGTAGCCGGCTTTTTCGTGGGCGTCCTTCATGTCCGAGAGTGGGGTGCCGTTACCGGATTCTGCTCGCGGGACGACGTCCCGGCAGCGGCGCCACCTCCAGCACCGCGGCGGTGATCACCAGCAGCGCGCCGCCGAGCTGAAGCGCGCTGAGCGGTTCGCCGGCGAACAGCGCCGCCGAGAGCACGCCCACCAGCACTTCGCTCATCATCAGAATCCCCAGCCGCGCCGGTGCCAGCACGCTGGCCGCCCATACCACGATCGCCAGCGATATGGCCCACCACAGGGTGGCGGAGACGGCGATCCAGGCCACGGCCTGACCCAGCGCCGGCATCGGTGGCAGCCCGGGCCAGGGGCCGAGCAGCGGTGTCAGTGCCAGCGCACCGAGCACTGCGCCCAGGGCGAACACGAAGCTGCCTTCGCCCGGGCCGAGGGTGCTGCGCGCGCGCATGCCGCTGGAAGCAATCGCCCACAGCACGCCGGAGACCAGCCCCAGCCAGTCGCCCAGGGTGCGCGGCAGCGGCGAGCCGGCGGCGCCCAGTACCAGCGTCAGGCCACCCAGCCCCAGCGCGATCACGGCCAGTCGCCGGCCGGTGAGCGGCCAGCGCCACCACAGCCGCTCGATCAGCGAGCTCCACACCGGGGTGAGGTAGAACAGCAGGATGACCACCGCGACCTGGCCCTGGACCAGACCCACCGAGTAGCACATGAAGGCCGCGCCGCCGAGCAGCACCGCGAGTATCCCCAGCGGATGACAGCGGCGCAGCCGCGCGCGCCCGGCCGGCGCCCAGGGCGCGAGCAGGCAGCAGGTGACGAGGGCGACGATCAGCGAGCCCCAGACGCCGCCCAGGGCCAGCGCCTCGAGGCGGCGGATGGGAATCCAGTAGAGCCCCCACAGCGCGCCGGCGAATAGAATGCCTGCGGCCGCCAGACGCGTGCGTCTGGCGGCCGCAGGGTTCGGCGCGAACGTTTCCGGGCTAGCCATTCGCGCTCAGCGCGCGGCGGCTTCGAGCGCGGCGACGGCAGGCAGGGTCTTGCCCTCGACGTACTCGAGGAACGCGCCGCCGCCGGTGGAGATGTAGGAGACGCGCTCGGCGATGCCGTACTTGTCGATGGCGGCCAGGGTGTCACCGCCGCCGGCAATCGAGAACGCCGGGCTGTCGGCGATGGCATGGGAGAGGGTTTCGGTGCCCTTGCCGAACTGGTCGATCTCGAACACCCCCACCGGGCCGTTCCAGAGGATGGTGCCGGCGTTGCCGAGCAGCGCTGCCAGGCGCTCGGCGGTCTCCGGGCCGATATCCAGGATCATCTCGTCGTCACCGACCTGGTCCACCGGCTTGACCGTGGCGGTGGCGGATTCGGAGAATTCGGTGGCCACCACCACGTCGCTGGGCAGCGGGATCTCGACCTTGGCCATCAGCGCCTTGGCCTTGTCGATCAGATCGGCTTCGTAGAGCGACTTGCCGACGTTGTGGCCGGCCGCGGCGATGAAGGTGTTGGCGATGCCGCCACCGACGATCAGCTGGTCGCACTTCTCGGCCAGGGCGTAGAGCACTTCGAGCTTGGTCGAGACCTTGGAGCCGCCGACGATCGCCGCCATCGGCCGCTTGGGCGCGCTGAGTGCCTGCTCCAGCGCTTCCAGCTCGCTCGCCAGCAGCGGGCCGGCGCAGGCCTGGGGGGCGAAACGGGCGACGCCGTGGGTCGAGGCCTGGGCGCGGTGGGCGGTGCCGAAGGCATCCATCACGTAGACGTCGCAGAGCGCGGCGTAGGCCTTGGACAACGCCTCGTCGTCCTTTTTCTCGCCCGGGTTGTAGCGCACGTTCTCCAGCATGACCACTTCGCCGTCGCCGATCTCGACCTCACCGTCGAGATAGTCCTTCTCCAGGCGGACCGGCTGACCCAGCAGCTCGCCGAGATGCCGGGCGACCGGGGCGAGGCTGAACTCGTCGGCCGGCTCGCCTTCGGTGGGGCGACCCAGATGGCTCATCAGCAGCACGCGGGCGCCGGCGTCGAGGGCGGCGCGGATGGTCGGCAGGCTGGCGCGGATGCGGGCGTCGCTGGTGACCTTGCCGTCCTTGACCGGCACGTTGAGATCCTCGCGGATCAGGACGCGCTTACCCGAGAGATCCAGCTCAGTCATCTTGTGTACGTTCATGCGTTCTTTCCTTAACGGGGAGAGGCGGTAGCGGAGGATGGGCACTCGAGCCAGTGGTGGGCAACGTCGAGCATGCGATTGGCGAAGCCCCACTCGTTGTCGAACCAGCATAGCGCCTTGAGCAGGCGGCCCCCGGCGACGCGGGTCTGGGTGGCGTCCACGATACCCGAGCGCGGGTCGTGGTTGAAGTCGACCGAGGCCATGGGCTCGTCAGTGTAGCCGAGCAGGCCCTGATAGCAGCCGAGGCTGGCGTCGCGCAGGCAGGCGTTGACCGCCGCGGCGTCGGTCTCGCGGGCGAGCGAGATCGCCATGTCCATGGCCGAGACGTTGATCGTCGGCACGCGCACGTGCAGGCACTCGAAGCGCTCCGCCAGGTGCGGCATCAGACGGCCGATGCCGCGGGCGAGGCCGGAGTCCACCGGTACGATCGACTGCATCGCCGAGCGCGTCAGGCGCAGGTCGCTGTTGTGGTAGGCGTCGATCACCGGCTGGTCGTTCATCGCCGAGTGGATGGTGGTGGTGACGCCGTGCTCGACCCCGAAGTGGCGGTCGAGCACGTGCAGGATCGGCACCAGGCAGTTGGTGGTACAGGAGGCGGCGGAGACCACGCGCATAGCTGACGTCAGCGTCGACTGGTTGACGCCGTAGACCACGGTGGCGTCGACGTCCGCCTCGGCGGGCTGGGAGAACAGCAGCCGCGCGGCGCCGGCCTGCAGGTGGCGTTCGGCGGTGGCGCGATCCTTGAAGCTGCCGGAGCACTCGAGCACCAGATCCACCCCCAGGGCGCCCCAATCCAGCGCTTCGGGGTCGGCGGCGCGGCGGATGGCGATCGCCTGGCCGTTGACCACCAGCGCGTCGTCACGCGTCTCGACGCGCCCGGGGAAGCGGCCGTGGGTGGTGTCGTAGCGGGTCAGATAGGCGAGCGTTTCCAGCTCGGAAAGCTCGTTGATGGCGACCACCTGGAACGGCAGCTCGGGGCGTTCCACCAGGGCGCGCAGCACGCTCTGGCCGATCCGCCCGTAGCCGTTGATGGCGATGCGATACGTCATGCCGGGGCCCGTTCGAGAGATTCACGAAGGCAGGCATGTTAGCGCATTCACCGCGCCGCCGCAGGGGCCGAGCCCTGCTCCCGGCCTCAGCGGCAACCGGCAGCGATGGCATCGAGACGCGCGGCCAGGGCGGCGGGCATCTCCATCGGCAGCAGGTGGCCATAGCCGGGGAAGATTTCGAGTTCGCCCGCGCTCAGGTGCGGCATCACCGACTCGCGCTGCACCGCCGGCGGCAGCGAGGGGTCGCGATCACCCACCAGCACCCAGGCGGGCAGGTCGAGCACCCCGACGCGCTCACGCCAGTCCTCGGCGTAGGTGTGTTCGGGCCAGGCGCGCCACGCCGCCGGGGTGGCGTTGATCGCATCCTCCACTGCGCGCTGGTAGGTCGCCGGATCGAGCGCCACCGCGCTGGCGCCGTCGATGAACGCCCGCGCCTGGGCCTCGCTGAAGTCGAAATCGAGCTGGAAGCGGTGCTCCTCGGCACTGATCGTCTGCGGGCCGGGCGGCGACGGCGCGATCAGCACCAGCGCGCGCAGCCAGGCCGGGCGCTCGGCGGCGACGGTCATCGCGATGCGCCCGGAGAAGGAGTGGCCGACCAGCACCACCTCGTCGAGCCCTGCGGCCTCCACCTCGGCGATCACGTGGCGGGTCATGGCGGCGACGTCATAGCCGGGGCGGTCACGGGCGTCGCCGAAGCCCGGCATGTCCAGGGTGGCGACGCGCGCGGCCGGGTCGAGGTGGCCGATCACCTCGCGCCACTCGCGGTGGGAACTGCCGAAGAAGTGCATCAGCACGAGGGTCGGGCGCCCCTGCCCGCTATCGCTCGAGAGTGTCATCGTCTGGCCTCCATGCCATGGGTGTCACCCCAGCGTAGCCGCTCGCGCCGGCGCCGTCCGTCATCTCGGCGGCGTCTGTCATCCAGACTCGGCCGCTGTGTCAGCGCCGGCGTCGGCTCACGCCCACAGATGCCACACCAACGGCAGCACGATGGCGGTGAAGGCGCCGGTCAGGCTCATGCCCAGCGAGGCAAAGGCGCCGGCCTGGTGGCTGATCTCGAACGCGCGCACGGTGCCCAGGGCGTGGCCGTTGATGCCCAGGGCGAGGCCGATCAGGCGCGGGTCGCGGATGCGCATCCAGCGGCTCAGCCACTCGACGCCGAAGATCGCGGTGATCCCGGTGGTCATCAGCGCGCCCATCAGCAGCGCCGTAGAGCCACCCAGCTCCTGAGTCAGGCTCAGCGCGATCGGTGAGGTCACCGACTTCGGCGCCAGTGAGGCCAGCACTTCGGGTGGGGCGCCGAGCAGCCAGGCGATCAGCACCGCGTAGCAGGCGGCCAGGGTGGCCGAGAGCGGCAGCGTCAGCACGATCGGCTTCCACAGCGCGCGGATCTGCCCCAGTTGCTGGTAGAGCGGCACCGCCAGTGCCACCGTGGCCGGCCCGAGCAGTAGCATCAGCCAGGCGGCCCCGCGGTTGTAATCATCGATGCCGATCGGCAGCAGCGCGATCACCGCGGCGATCAGCAGTGCAGCGATGATCACCGGCGGGCACCAGCTGGGGTGGCGCATCAGCTTGAACAGACGCACGCCGAGGAAGTAGGCGGCCAGGGTCAGCCCGATGGCGCCGATCGGGGTGGCGAACCACGTCTGCGGCACGGCCGCCAGGGTCGCGCCCAGCTCACTCATGCGAGGTCTCCGGCGGCAGACAGCGGCGCATCAGCCATAGGCTGGAGGCGACGCTGGCCAGGGTGCCCAGCAGCAGCGCGGTGAGAATGGCCCCGGCCTGATCGGCGAAGCGCCCGGCGACGAAGAAGATCTCGACCACCCCGGGCATGATCAGCAGCGCGAGCATGGCGATCAGCGGTTGGCTGACGGCGACCACATCGGCGTTCATGCCGCCGCGCTGGCAGAACCACAGCGTCAGCAGCAGCATGCCGATCACCCCCGCAGGCAGGGCGATGGGTAGCCACAGCACGATGGCCTGGCCCAGCAGCAGAAACACGAGCAGCCACAGAAAGCCCCGCAGCACGGACATGGCAGGTCTCCGAGAAGGCGGAAAAGCCGCTAGCGTAGCAGATCGCGTCGTGATCCCACTTTCCCATGACGATTTTCAGCCCGCGTTGCCGTGCCACTCGTGACACGCTGTGGGGCCCTGGCCGCTGAGCCCCATATCGCGTCAGCGAATGGCGACAGCCGGGACAACTCGTGAGTAAGGCGCGACAGACTCCCGCGCAAGGCGTGAACTGAGCGGCGTTGTCGCTTATTCTGGGGCCCGTTCGACCGCGCGGTGGACGCACCCGGCGGGGCGAGGTGCCCGGCAGCCCGGCGTCGCCAGCATCGTCTTGCGAGCCGTTGCCCCGGGGCAGCGGCAGGGAAGCCGTACCCGTCGAGACTCCCCGACGTACCATCTGAGGACAGAGGAAACGCATCATGACCGATATTGCCAAGCTGCTGGGCGACGAGGCCGACAGCCTGCTGAGCTACACCTGTAGCGGGTTCAAGAAAGAGGACCTGTACCTGCCCGGCCCGGACTTCGTCGACCGTGTCTTCGCCGACAGCGACCGCAGCCCGCACGTGATGCGCAACCTGCAGACGCTGTTCAACCATGGCCGTCTCGGCGGCACCGGCTACGTCAGCATCCTCCCGGTTGACCAGGGTATCGAGCACTCCGCTGGTGCCTCCTTCGCGCCCAACCCGGCCTACTTCGATCCCAAGAACATCCTCGAGCTGGCGCTGCAGGGCGGCTGCAACTGCGCCTGTTCGACCCTGGGCGTGCTCTCCTCGGTGGCGCGGCGCTACGCGCACAAGATCCCGCTGATGCTCAAGCTCAACCACAACGAGAGCCTGACCCTGCCGGCGATGTACGACCAGACCCTGTTCGCTCAGGTCGAGCAGGCCCACGACATGGGCTGCATCGCGGTCGGCGCGACCGTCTACTTCGGCTCGCCGGACTGCCGCCGTCAGATCCAGGAGATCAGCGAAGCGTTCGAGCGCGCCCACGAGCTGGGCATGGTCACCGTGCTGTGGTCCTACCTGCGCAACCCGGCATTCAAGAAGGATGGGGTCGACTACCACGTCGCTTCCGACCTCACCAGCCAGGCGGTGCACCTGGCAGCGACGATCAAGGCCGATATCGTCAAGCAGAAGCTGCCCGAGAACAACGGCGGCTACAAGGCGATCGGCTTTGGCCATACCCATGAGAAAGTCTACAGCGAGCTGACCAGCGATCATCCGATCGACCTGGCGCGCTTCCAGGTCGCCAACGCCTTCATGGGGCGTGCCGGACTGATCAACTCCGGCGGCGGCTCCAAGGGCCAGTCCGACCTGGGCGAAGCGGTGCGCACCGCGGTCATCAACAAGCGTGCCGGCGGCATGGGGCTGATCTCCGGGCGCAAGGCGTTCCAGAAGCCGCTCAAGGAGGGCATCGAGCTGCTCAACGCCATCCAGGACGTCTATTTGTCCAAGGATGTCAGCATCGCCTGACCTGGCCGGCGCCGTGTCGGCGCTGTCCCAGGCAAGAGCCCGGCCCGTCAGGCCGGGCTTTTTGCGTTCTGGCGCGGGACATCTGCGCGGCTTTATCGACTTTGGTCTGCCGACCTAAGTTCAATTGTATGACAAAGGCGCTCTCTTTTACCTTGGCTGTCGCGTTGAATGATAACGCTATCATTTTCATAACCCGCCGCTGGCGAGACGCCCAGCCTGGTGCTTCGCCGCGAGAGCCGGCCGGGGAAAGGGGAGACGCAGCATGACACCGATCTGGAGCAAAGCCTGCCTGGCGCTGCTGGCCAGCGCCGCCATCGGCCTGACGACCTCGGCCCAAGCCGCCGACGACTGCCCGCTACCGGGCAATCTGCGTGTGGTGATCGGCTCGACCTCGACCGGGGGTGACACCTATCAGAACTCGAGCATCGTGGTCGACCAGTTGGCCAAGAAGCTCGACATCAACGCCAAGGTCGATGCCGTTGGCGTGATGCCGGCCTTTCAGGCGCTCGAGCGCAGCCGCCACGGCAATACCATCATGATCTTCCACGATGGTGCCTATCTGGGGAATCTCTACGGGGTCAACGGCTACCCCAACATCTTCGACAAGTACATCGTCGGGCCGACCATCGCCATCAACCCGGGCAACGCCTACCTGGTGCCCAAGGATTCGCCCTACCAGACCCTCGACGACATCATGGCCGCGGCCGGTAACGGCAAGCAGATCCGGGTCGCGATCCAGCCCGGCGGCGTCTCCGAAATCGGCTTCTCGGCGCTCAAGAATGCGGTGCGTCTGAAGTATCCGGGCAAGGAGGGCAACATCGTCGCGGTCAATACCGGCTCCCAGGCGGACAAGAACCAGCTGCTGTTCGACGGTGCCGCCGACGTGATCAACGGCTCGGTGCAGGCCAACGAGCAGTACACCCAGCTACCGGCGGACGATCAGAAGGCGATGCGCTTCGTCTGGATCACCGCCCGCCACGACACCATCGCCCAGACCGAAGCCGCAGGCATGGGCGATACCTCGCGCGAGCAGCTACTGCAGTACGTGACGCCCAACGTCAAGGTGCCGATGGGCGATGGCCAGGACTTCACCTTCGATAAGGAGTTCTTCTTCCTCTACAACAAGGACATGGACCCGGCCGCGGTCAAGTGTATCGATACCGCGCTGGCCGACATCTATGACCAGGGCGAGATTCAGAAGCAGCAGAAGCGCTCGTTCTTCATTCCCGACTTCAAGCCGTCCGCGCAGGCGGCGACCTATCTCGAGAAGAAGAGTGAGGAGTATCGGACCATTATCGATGACCTGAAGAGTTAGGCACTGTATGAAAAGTACTGCGCTCGGCCATGCGGCGTTAAAAATCGGCTCAGAATGCTCATTTACAACCCGTAAACTCCGCGTTTTTGCCGATTTTTGCCTTGCCTGGCCTTCGCTCGTCGACTTTTCAGACAGCACCTAGGCTCGCTCTGTGGCGCCGGCCGTGCTCGGCCGGCGCCTTCGATCCCTTGTCGACATCGCGTCGATCTCACGCTGGATGTCGCCGGCGCACGACCCGGCCCAGGAGCCACTTCCCATGGACAGCCACTGGCTATCGCTGTTCGATGTCACCATCGACTTCAGCCAATCCCATCTCTTCTTTCCGCGTATCGTGACCACGCTGCTGGGCATCCTGCTGGTGATGATCCTGGTGACCCGCTATCGCCGCATCGTGCCTGCGCTGCGGCACGCCGGGCGCGTGGTGGGCGGGCGCGAGGGCAACTTCGACCGCAAGCGCTTCTTCGGCACTCTGGTGCTGGTGACGCTCTACTTCTATCTCATGGGGGTACTGAGCGATGTCTTCCCCAACACCGGCTACAGCTTTCTGATCATGTCGGTGCTGTTCGTGTTCTCGCTCTCGCTGCTCTATGCCGAGCGCCTCTCCCGCCGGATCCTGCTGATCATCACGCTCAATGCGCTGATCGCCCCGGCTATCGCCTGGTACGTGCTGGCGCAGCTGTTCCGCATCACGCTGCCCTGACCCGGAGATCCGACCCATGGACATTCTGTCCCACCTCACACCGATGTTCTTCACGCTGATCGCGGCCGGCACGCTGATCGGCATCATCTTCGGCGCCATCCCCGGCATGACCGCGACCATGGCGGTGGCGGTGTGTCTGCCGCTGACCTACGCCTTCGGTCTGGTCAACGGCATCGCGCTGCTGCTCGGGCTCTATGTCGGCGGTATCTCGGGGGGCATGGTGCCCGCGGTACTGCTCAATATTCCCGGTACGCCGTCGTCGATCACCACCACCTTCGATGGCTACCCCATGGCCCAGCGCGGCGAGGGCGAGCGGGCGCTCAAGACCGGGATCGTGGCGTCGATCTTCGGCGGGCTGTTCAGTGCCGCGGTACTGTTCTTCTTTGCCCCGGTGCTGGCGGATTTCGCGATCAAGTTCTCCTACGTCGAGAAGTTCCTGATCATCCTGCTGGCGCTGACTGTGATCGCCTCGCTCTGCTCGAACATGCTGATGGGTATCTTCAGCGGGGTGCTCGGTGTCTGGCTGAGCCTGATCGGCACCTATTCGATCACCGAGGGCGGCAACGGCGAGCCGCGGCTGATGTTCGACTTCATGCAGTACTACCTGATCGACGGCTTTTCGCTGCTGCCGGTGCTGATCGGTATCTTCGGGCTGAGCACCATCCTGCTCGACGCCGAGAACGGCTTCGCCGACGCCCCCGGGCAGGGCCGGATCAAGCTCAAGGGCGGTGCGCGTTTCTCGTTCTCGATCTTCAAGGGGCAACTGGTCAATCTGATCCGCTCCTCCGGAATCGGCACCTTCGTCGGCATGCTACCCGGGGTCGGCGGCAGCGCCGCCTCGGTGCTCGCCTATAGTCAGGAGAAGAACTTCTCCCGCGATTCGTCACAGATGGGCAAGGGCGCGCCCCAGGGTATCGTCGCCTCGGAGTCGTCCAACAACGCGCTCACCGGCGGCGCGCTGGTGCCACTGCTGTCGCTGGGCATTCCCGGTGACTCGACCACCGCGATCCTGATCGGCGCCTTCACCCTGCAGGGCATTCAGGTCGGTCCGCTGTTCATCGGCAACAACATGGACACCTGGTATCTGATGATCATCGCCCTGGTGGCGGCCAACGTGCTGATGTTCGGCATCATGTACTTCGCCATCCGCCATATCGCCAAGGTGATCGAGGTGCCCAAGTACATCCTCTACCCGCTGATCGTGATGATGTGCGTGGTCGGTGCCTATGCCATCAACTACGGGATCATGTTCGATGTCTGGACGCTGCTGATCTTCGGCGTGTTCGGCTACGTGGCGCAGAAGATCGGGCTGGAGGTGGTGCCGCTGATCATCGGCTTCATTCTCGGCAAGTCGGCGGAGGTCTACTTCGTCAAGAGCATCGAGTCCTACGGCAACCTGACGATCTTCTTCACCAAGAGCCCGATCGCCGCCTTCCTGTGGGTGCTGATCGCGGTATCGGTGGCCTTTGCGATCTATCTGCGCGTGCGCAACCGGCGCCGCGGGGCGAGCAGTCTGGTCGAGTGAGCGGGTCGAGCAAGCGGTTCGAATTAGCCGCCGCGTCTCGACGACGCGCCACATCAAGACAAAGCCCACGCCGATGGCGTGGGCTTTTTCGTGGCTTGCCGGGGGCAAATCGCCAGGGCCTGGGCCTCCGGCGCGTGTCGCCGGCCAAGGCTCAGTCGACGCAGAGCTTGCGCACCTGATGGAGGTTTTCCAGCGTCGCCAGGCACGCTTCGGCGGCCTCGGCGCCCTTGGTCAGGAAGTGCTCGCGGAAAAAGCTCGTATGCGCCTCGTGCTCGTGGAAGTGGTGCGGAGTCAGCACCGCGGAGATCACGGGAATCTCCTGTTCCATCTGCAGCGCCATCAAGGCGTCGATGACCGCGGTGGAGACGAAGTCGTGGCGATAGATGCCGCCGTCGACGACGAAGCCCGAGGCGACGATCGCCGCGTAGCGGCCGCTCTTGGCCAGCAGTTTGGCCTGCAGCGGAATCTCGAACACGCCGGGGACGCTGAAGGTCTCCAACTGGGCGGTGTCGAAACCGCGCTCACTGAGGCGCTCGACGAAGGCGGAGTGGCAGTTGCCGACGATATCGCCATGCCAGTCGGCACGGATGAAGGCGATGCGCTGGGCGCGGGTATGCGCGGAGAGCTGCGCGGAGGTGGACTGATTCATGGTCGTTTCCTGTGATGGTCGAGGTAACCAGAATCAGGGCTGCGGCGCGCTTGGCGTACGCGAAAGACGGCAGGCACCGTGGCACGCGGCCGGTTGGCCGGGGGCGGTCGGTGGACCGAATCGACATGGACAAGTGACACCGTTCTCTTTCATCCGGACTATGACCGTCGGCTTCGGAATCGCACCGAATCTGCTGACCCGGGCAGCCAGTGTGGCGCTGCTCGGCGCTCGCGGGCTTGGGCCGCGCGTAAGCGCGCTGCCATCACCGCCGGTGGGGACTTCCACCCCGCCCTGAGAACCGATGTCGGCAGACACAGCCGCCGACATTCGCCCATAGTCTACGCCCTTCACCCGGGGCACGGAAGGCCGGCGCCGGGGTCTGCTGTGGTATCGTGTGGCGGCGTCCACTGCGCGTGCGCTAGAGCTTTGGCGGTGCGCGACGCGACGCTGGCCAGCCGACCCTTTTTTCTATTTCTGCCACCCGGACCGAGACCGCATGAGCGAGCGCAACGACACCGCCGAGATCGCGCTGATGACCGAGATCGCTACCCTCTATTACATCGAGGGGGAGACCCAGGAAGCGATCGCCAACCGCCTGGGCATCTCGCGGGTCAAGGCCGGGCGCCTGCTCAAGCGCGCCCAGGCCGAGGGCATCGTCGACGTACGCGTACGCCAGCACCCGGCGGTGAGCGCGGAGATCGAGCAGGCGCTGATCCGCCGCTTCGGCATCAAGCGCGCGCTGGTCGCCCTCGACCATGCCGACCCCGAGGTGCAGCGCGGCAATGTCGCCAGTCTGGTCGCCGACCACCTCTCGCGCAGCTTGAGCGAAGGTGCCATCGTTGCCGTGGGCATGGGGCGCAACGTCGGCGCGGTGGCGGACAACGCCTTCGAGCAGGGCCAGCGTAACTGCTCCTTCGTCTGCGCCATCGGCGGTTCGGTGCGCGCCGGCGAGTACATGAACCCGGATCATATCTGCCGGCGCCTGGCGATGAAGTTCGGCGGCGACAGCGAAACCCTCTACGCCCCGGCGCTGGTGCAGAACCTCGAGCTGCGCGACGCCATGTACGACAACCCCACCATCCGCCAGACGCTCGACCGCGCCCGGCGCGCCGATTTCGCCCTGATCGGTATCGGCGATCTGAGCGAGAACAGCAACATGGTGCGCATGGGCTGGTTCTCCCCCCAGGAGACCGCCGAGGCGCGCCTCTCCGGCACCGTCGGCGACATGATGGGTTACGACTTCATCGATATCTATGGACGCCCGTCGATGACGCCGATGCAGGGCCGCGTGATCGGCCTGACCATCACCGATCTGGCGCGGATCCCCGATGTCATCGCCATCGCCGCCGAGAACACCAAGGCCGCCGGTATCCTCGGCGCGCTGCGCACCGGAGTGATCGACACCCTCGCCACCAGCGTCACCAATGCCCACACCATCCTGCGCCTCGACGAGGCGACACGGGTCGATGACGAGGGCTGAGCCGACTTCCGCCTGGTATCCATGAGCTGTCTGATGTGCGATCGCGTCACAGCGTGGATGTCGAGACGTCGTGGCCTTGGATTCGATTGCGGCCTTCGCGCTTGGCGCGATACAGGGCGTGATCGGTGAGCGCGACCAGGTCCCGAAAGTCGCGGCAGTTGGTGTTCAGTTCGGCGACACCGATACTCAGGGTGACCGCTGCCTCGTCAATGCCATCATGGGTCGTGACGCGCATCTCGGCGACGCACTGACGTAGCCGCTCGGCGAACGCCAGCCCCGCCGCGAGCGGGGTCTCTGGCAGCAAGACGACGAACTCCTCACCGCCGATGCGGCCCACCGTGTCGATGGCTTCCCGTGCCTCGTTCACACAGCACTCGGCGACGGCGCGGATGACCAGATCGCCGGTGACGTGACCCCAGGTATCATTGATGCGCTTGAAGAAGTCGATATCGATGAGCAGCAGCGTCAGCGGGTGCGCGAAGCGCCGCGAGCGCTGATACTCGCGCTCGCCGACCTCCAGTAGGTGGCGGCGGTTGTAGATGCCGGTCAGCGGGTCGCGGGTGGCCAAGGTATGGAGTTCGGCGTTGAGGCGTTCGAGCTGTGCGTTCTGTTCTGACAGGCGGGTGTTCAGCGCCAGCATCTCCTCCTCCTGGCGCTTCTTGTCGGCGAGACTGAAGCTGACCCCGATGAAGCGACTATCGAAGACCGCGTCGTCGATGATCTTGCCGTAGTTGGCGTACCACACCCACTGGCCGGACTTGGCGCGGATGCGGAATTCGCTGTAGTAGCGCTCGGTGCGCCCCTCGATGTGATCGGTGATGGCCTTTTCGACCACGGTCACGTCGTCGGCATGCATGAGTGTGAAGATATCGCCAATCTCGCCGGCCTGCTCGTCCTTGCCATAACCGAGATCGGTGAAGATCTTGGTCAGTCCGAAGACGACTTCCCCCGTGGAGAGGTTGTTCTCCCACAGGTCGAGACCGCTGGCCTCGAGCGTCAATTGCAGGCGTTTCTTGTAGAGATCCTGTTCGTCCACAGGAAGATCGCTCATTCTGGGCCGTTGATTGACCCGCCAGCGTAAACGATGCGTCGCAGCAGGCCGGCGAAGGAATCGCGAACGCCAGCGGCCTCGCGAAAGGCCTTGGCGGCGCGAATACCGATGATGCTGACAGGCACGCCGGTGCTCTTGCCGGTCTGCCGATCATGGTAGGGCGCCAGATCGGCGAAGGCATTGGAGAAACCGCGACCGGTGTGCTCGGAGTAGTAGCAGATCGAGTCCGGTGCGACGATCACGGGGGCGCCATCCTGGGCAGCGTACAGGATCAGGTTTTCATTCATGTTGTAGAGGTAGTGCGTGGCGCTACTGTCGCGTGGATCGGGGGTGTCATCCAGGCGGATGGTGCCGACATCGAGAGAGGCGCCGTTCGTCGACTGCGTGACTTCGGTGATATAGCCGTTGGTGATGGCGCACGTGGCGTCTCTGCCGGTGAGGGCTTCGAGCTTGGCCACGATCTCGGCAGTGGTGTGCGGGCCGTCGGCGTCCTCCATATACGCCCCCAGCGCTCGGACCTGCTCCAGCGTGCCGGGCAGGTAATGATTCGCCAGCGCGAAGTCATTGGCCGAGGTGGAGGGCCATAGCATGATGCCGGCGTAACTGCCGAACGTGGCGACGACACTGCCGGCCAGGGATTCGACGTCGGCGGCCGTGGTGGCTTGCAGACGTACCGAGCGTGCGGTCGCGGCATCCTGGGCGTTATCGGCCAGGATGCAGGGGCTGGCGGTGAGGCCCGCGGCTTCGCTGTAGAGCGCTTGCGGCAGTTCCGGCACCGCACGCCCGCTGCCGTCACCGTTGACGACCCACTGGACCGGGTTGTCGCCGAGGGCGGCAATCAGCGGCACGAGCGAGTTGATCGGCCCGATCCCGACCGGAATCACGCATGTCGGTGCCGTACCGCAAAGCGTTCGGAAGGCGTCGACGGTGTTGTTCATTGCCCGCTGTATCGCTACCAGGGAGAGGTCTTCGGCCGCGTCGGGCGATCCCATCATGGCCAGCACGCAGGCGTCGGTGGCGCCGTCGTAGTCCTTGACCTCTACGCGGCCGCACCAGCCGCTTTTCCGGAGCTGTTCCAGTACCCGCTTGGCATCGTGATAACTGCCACCACCCCCGCTGGCCATCAGTGCGGCGCCGGTGACGATATGGCGAAAGTCGTCTAGTCCATATTGGAATGCCATGCAATCGCACTCGCTAGGGTGGCCTCTGACGGGATCGTCAGGCTTGCCACGTTGGGTGTTGTTATTGGTATGGGTGTCGGCGCTGCGGCCAATGGGCTTATCGGCCGAGGCGACGGCGATTTTAGAATGATCGAAAGCGAGGCGGGAAAGCAAGAAGAGAGCGTATTGGCGCGGCGGCCACGCGCATGACGAGGCCCACCCCAGGGCGGGGTGGGCCGAAAGGGCCGAGGCTCAGCCGAGCAGCTTCTCGGCGCGGGCGACGACGTTGTCGACCGTGAAACCGAAGTGCTTGAACAGATCTCCGCCCTTGCCCGATTCGCCGTAGGTGGTCATGCCCATGACGTCGCCGTCGAGGCCCACGTACTTGTACCAGGTGGAGGGGATGGCGGCTTCGATCGCCAGGCGCTTGCGCACGTCGCTCGGCAGTACCGACTCACGGTAGGCTGCGTCCTGGGCGTCGAACTCGGTGGTGCAGGGCATCGACACCACGCGCACGCGCTTGCCCTTGCCTTCGAGTTCGGCGGCGGCGTCCATCGCCAGGCCGACTTCGGAGCCGGTGGCGATCAGGATCAGCTCCGGCTGGCCACCCTCGGCCTCCTTGAGTACGTAGCCGCCGCGGCGAATCTGCTTGAGCTGCGCGTCGTCACGCGACTGCGCCGGCAGGTCCTGGCGCGAGAAGATCAGCGCGGTGGGACCTTTTTCGCGCTTGAGCCCCTCGACCCAGGCCGCTGCCGTTTCGGTGGCGTCGCACGGGCGCCAGGTGGCCAGGCCCGGCAGGTTGCGCAGGTCGGCCAGCTGCTCGATCGGCTGGTGGGTGGGGCCGTCCTCGCCGACCCCGATGGAGTCGTGGGTGAAGACATGGATGACACGCGTGTGCGACAGCGCCGACATGCGCACGGCGTTGTGCATGTACTCCATGAACACCAGGAAGGTGGCGTCGTAGGGGATGAAGCCGCCGTGGGTGGCGATGCCGTTGGCGATCGCGCCCATGCCGAACTCGCGCACACCGTAGTGCAGGTAGCCGCCGTCGAAGTCGTCCTTGCTGATCGCCTTGGCACCTTTCCACAGCGTCAGGTTGGACGGAGCGAGGTCGGCACTGCCGCCGAACAGCTCCGGCAGGTCCGGGCCGAGCTCGTTGAGCACGCCGAGCGAGGCCTTGCGCGAAGCGAGCTTCTCGGATTTCTCCTGGGCCCGCTTGACCAGCGCATCGCCGTCGAAGCCTTCGGGCAGCGCGCCGCTGTAGCGCCGCTTGAGCTCCTTGGCGAGCGCCGGATGGGCCTGCTCGTAGGCCGCCAGCTTGGCGTCGTAGTCGGCCTCCAGCTTGGCGCCACGTTCACGCGCATCCCACGCCTGGTAGTACTCTTCCGGGATCTCGAACGCCGGCGACTCCCAGCCCAGCTCCTTGCGTGCCAGTGCGACTTCGTCCTCGCCCAGCGCGGCGCCGTGGCTCTCTTCCTTGCCCGCCTTGTTGGGCGAGCCGAAGCCGATCACGGTCTTGCAGATGATCAGGGTCGGCTTGTCGCTGACCGACTTGGCCTCTTCGATGGCGCGGTTGATCTGCTCGGCGTCGTGGCCGTCAACGTCACGCACCACGTGCCAGTCGTAGGCCTCGAAGCGCTGGGCGGTGTCGTCGGTGAACCAGCCTTTGACCTCGCCATCGATGGAGATGCCGTTGTCGTCATAGAACACGGTAAGATTGCCCAGGCCCAGGGTGCCGGCCAGCGAGCACGCTTCGTGGCTGATGCCCTCCATCAGACAGCCGTCGCCGGCGAACACCCAGACTCGGTGATTGACGATCTCATGGCCGTCGCGGTTGAACTGCGCTGCCAGGGTGCGCTCGGCGATCGCCATGCCGACACCGTTGGCCAGACCCTGACCCAGCGGCCCGGTGGTGGTCTCGATGCCGGGGGTGAGGCCGTGCTCCGGGTGGCCCGGCGTCTTCGAGCCGAGCTGGCGGAAGTTCTTGAGCTCTTCCAGCGGCAGGTCGTAGCCGGTCAGGTGAAGCAGAGAATAGTGGAGCATGGAGCCGTGGCCGTTGGAGAGGATGAAGCGGTCACGGTCGGCCCAGTCGGGATTGGCGGGGTTGTGCTTCAGGTGGTCGTTCCACAGCACTTCGGCGATGTCGGCCATGCCCATCGGCATGCCGGGGTGGCCGGAATTGGCCTGCTGCACGGCGTCCATGGAGAGCGCGCGGATGGCGTTGGCTAGCTGACGGCGAGATGGCATTGGCTATCGAATCCCCTAGATCGTAAATGGATGGTGGCGCGATGAATTCAGCGGGCCGCCACCAGCGAGCAGGCTTCGCCGACGACGGCCTCGAAGGCGGCCGGGTCGTGGGCGAAGCGCCCCAGAAAGAGGCCATCGACCCGCCCGGCGAGCCGCGTCAGCAGGTCCGGGCCGGCACTGCCGCCGTAGATCACGCTGGCCGCCGGATGAGTGGCGAGCTGCTCGCGCAGACCCTGGCACACCGCTGCAATATGCGAAAGCGGCGCCGGTTCGGCGGCACCGATTGCCCAGTGTGGCTCATAGGCGATCACCAGCGGCTGTTGGCGCTGTGTCGGCGTGGCCAGGTCGAGCGCCTGCATGATCTGCGCACGGCACGCCTCGACCGCGGCCTGTGGCGCGCCGCGTTCGGCCTCGCCGACGCACAGTACCGGCGTCAGCGCGTGGTTGAGCGCCACCTGCATCTTGGCAGCGATGCTCGCGGCATCCTCACCGAACAGGCGCTGGCGCTCGGCGTGGCCGATCTCGACATGGCGACAGCCCATCTCGGCCAGCATGGCCCCGCTCACTTCGCCAGTATAAGCACCGTTTGGCGCTGGATACAGGTTTTGCCCGCCGACGCTGACCGGGGTGCCGGCGAAGATCTCCAGCACCGGCGCGATGGCCGGGAAGCTGGGCAGCACGAACAGCGCTACCCGACCGTCGGCGACGGCCGGGTAGCGCGGCAGGCAGTCCGCGACTTGTCGGCACCAGGCGAGGGTCTGGGCGTAGCCGAAGTACATCTTGAAGCTGATGCCCAGGGTGATCGTCGGTGCGCTCATGGGGCGTTCTCAGTTGGCGGTGGCGATGACCCGATGCACTGCATCAAGGATCATTGCCAGGGAAATGGCGCCCGGGTCGGGCGTACCCACGCTCTTCTCCGCCAGCGGCCGGGCGCGGCCGAGCTTGGGTTTCAACGCCTGAGTCTCCTCGGCGGCGCTACGGGCGGCCTGGGTGGCGGCGCCCCAGGCGCTGGCCAGGTCGTCACCGGCGGCGACGCGCTGGTTCAAGGCGTCGCTGAACGGCACCAGCGCATCGACCAGCGTCTTGTCACCGAGCTGGGCCTTGCCGAATTCCATCACGTCCTGCTTGGCCTTGGCTACCCCGCGGGCGTAGTGCTCGGCCTGCGGCGCGGCGTCGTCACCCAGGGTCAGGCTCAGGGCATTGAGCATGACGCCCCAGATCGCGCCGGAGGTGCCGCCGGCGCGGTCCGACCACGCCTCGGCGGCCAGTCGCAGCAGGGTGCCTGCCCCGGCACCGCGGGCCAGTGCCTGTTCCGCCGCCTCTGCGGCGGCCACCGCGCCGCGCTGCATGCCGATGCCGTGGTCGCCGTCGCCGGCGATGGCGTCCAGCTTGCCCAGCTTGTCGACGTTGGCATCGATCACTTCGCGGGTGGCGCGCAGCGCCTGTGCGACGCAGCGCGCCGCGTCCCGTGAGGCCTGACTGGCGGCGGGGATGTCGTCGGCATCGGGGATGTCGAGCGCCGCGGTGTCGATCGGCGGCGCCGGGTTGAGGCTGCCCTTGCGATAGGCCGGGGTATCGGCGGGGGCGCGCCACAGCCGTTCGAGCTCGTCGTCGAGCCAGAACAGGGTCAGCGAGGCGCCGGCCATGTCGAGACTGGTGACCAGCTCGCCGACCTCGGGCTCGACGATCTCGATGCCCGCTTCCTCCAGCAGGGCATGGACCCGGCGGTAGACCACGAACAGCTCTTCGTACTTGATCGAACCGAGCCCGTTGAGTAGTACCGCAGCACGGGCGCCGCGCACCGATTCGACACCGTCGGGCACCTCCTCTAACAAGTGCGAGACCAGCAGCTCCGCCAAGGCGTCCGCGCTGGGCACATCCTGCTCGCTGATGCCCGGTTCGCCGTGGATGCCCAGGCCCACCGCCATCTTGCCCGCAGGCACGTGGAACAGCGCGTCGTCGGCACCGGGCAGGGTACAGCCATCGAACGCCACGCCCATGGAACGGGTGCGCAGATTGGCGCTGCGCGAGATGCGCACCACCTCTTCCAGCGAGTAGCCCGCCTCGGCCGCCGCAGCGGCCACCTTGAACACGGTCAGGTCGCCGGCGATGCCGCGGCGCTTGTGCAACTCCTCGCGATCGGCGCTGGAGATGTCGTCGATCACCGCGACGATCTCGCAGGGGATGCCCTCACGGATCAGCCGCTCGCGGGCCTGACCGAAGTGCAGCACGTCGCCGGCATAGTTGCCGAAGCTCAGCAGCACGCCACCGCCGTTATTGGCCGCCTTGCACACGTTGTAGACCTGCTGCGCCGAGGGCGAGGCGAACAGATTGCCCATCACCGCACCGTGGGCCAGGCCCTGGCCCACCAGGCCGGCGAACGCCGGGTAGTGCCCGGAGCCGCCGCCAATGACCACGGCGACGGTGCCCGGCTCGCTGCGAGTGCTGCGGATGACCCCGCCGGGTACCTGACAGACCCGCTGCGCATGCGCGGCGACGAAGCCCGCGGTGGCTTCGTCGACGAAGTTCACTGGATCGTTGTAGAGGCGTGTCATGACCGACGCTCCCGGGTTGGATAAGTGGATAACGGTGCGGCTGGCCGGGCCGAAATGACCGCGGAACCAAGGGTGATATTTTGTTCTTTGGATGCGCATATGGTTTTACGCGCGATGTCAGCCTCATCATAGCGGCGACAGGGGCATCGGATATGCGACTTTGGTGGTGATTTTGCGCCATCTCGCGCGAATCCACACAGCCTCTCGTGGCGCCTATGTAGCGCCTAGTGGGCTGATTTCACTCGCCTGGCCGACGTGCTAGGTGCGTTTTTGGCGGATAGGTTCGATCATATGAAGTCTATTTGTTCATATGAGCATGATCGGTCTATGATGTCGCCGTCGACAACCGACGTCAGAGACGGCAACCGGAGGTGAGCGATGGCAGAGCAGTGGCGAGTGGCGGTGGGCTGTGACGAAGCCGCCTATGAGATGAAGCAGGCGATGATCGAGCACGTGCGTGGGCTCGGCCACGAGGTCGAGGATTTCGGCACCCATGATGGCAAGCCGATCCTCTACCCGGATGTCGCCTTCGAGATCGCCCAGGCAATCGCCGAGGGGCGTTTCGATCGCGGCGTGCTGATGTGTGGCACCGGCATCGGCGTGGCGATCTCGGCCAACAAGGTGGCGGGCATTCGCGCGGCCCAAGCCCATGACACCTACTCGGCCGAGCGTGCGCGCAAGAGCAATGACGCCCAGATCGTGACGATGGGGGCGCGGGTGATCGGGGTCGAGCTGGCCAAGGTGATCGCCACGACCTTTCTCTCCAGCGAGTACGAGCCGGGTGGACGCTCACAGCCCAAGATCGACCGCATCGACGCCTACGAGCGCGAGCGGCGCTGAGGCACTGATCAGCGCCACCTTGCCTCTTTGCCCACGATGATTCAGCGCCCGCGACTCTTCCTGAGTCGCGGGCGCTGTCGTTATGGGGGCTCTCGTTGTGTGTGGGCGCGGGTAGGTGCGATGTACTCTGGTTGCGTGTCTGGCGTATGCGGTCCGGGCGCTTCTGCTTTCTGGTGAAGCGAGTATTTGAGAGTCAGTGTGAACATATGATCTATGTGTTGTCGCTATGATCAGGCAAAAAAGGCGGTTCAGGGTGGCGAAAGCCCCTGAGGGGCGTACTGCAACTTTAGTCTCGTACGATTCGGCAAGTTCATTTTAAATATATGAATAACATGATTTTATTTTTTGTTTGCCTAAAGTCTTAGGCGCTGTGGCGGTCTTCCGCGTTGATGTGGTTTCGTCGTTTGCGCTAAAAACATATGACCGAATATTGATCATGTGTTTAAGCACCGGAGACGATCATGTCCGACGCTACCGCCACATCCGCTCAGCACGACGCCAGCGGCGCCATCCCCAAGACCATGAAAGCCGTGGTGGCCTACGCCCCCGGTGACTATCGCTATGAAGAGGTGCCGGTCCCCGAGATCGACGACAAGGAGATTCTGGTCAAGGTCGAGGGGTGCGGCATCTGCGCCGGTGACATCAAGTCCTACGACGGAGCGCCCAGCTTCTGGGGCGACGAGACCCAGCCCGCCTACATCAAGGCGCCGATGATCCCGGGCCACGAGTTCATCGGCCGGGTGGTCAAGGTCGGTGCCCAGGTCGAGGGCTACCAGCCCGGTGACCGGGTGATCTCGGAGCAGATCGTGCCGTGCTGGAACTGCCGCTTCTGCAACCGCGGCCAGTACTGGATGTGCGAGAAGCACGACCTCTACGGCTTCCAGAACAATGTCAACGGCGGCATGGCCGAGTACATGAAGTTCACCAAGGAGGCGATCAACTACCACGTGCCCGAGGAGCTGCCGCTGGAGAAGGCGATCCTCATCGAGCCCTACGCCTGCTCGCTGCATGCGGTGCAGCGCGCTCGGATCGAGCTGGGCGACGTGGTGGTGCTCTCGGGTGCCGGCACCCTAGGGCTGGGCATGGTCGGGGCGGCCAAGAAGGCCGGTGCCGAGAAGTTGATCGTGCTCGATCTGTTCGACGAGCGTCTGGAACTGGCCAAGCGCTTCGGTGCCGATCTCACCCTCAACCCCAAGCGCGACGACGTGGTCTCGATCATCAAGGAGATGACCGGCGGCTACGGCTGCGACGTCTATATCGAGGCGACCGGGCATCCCAAGTCGGTGGAGCAGGGGCTGTCGATGATCCGCAAGCTGGGGCGCTTCGTCGAGTTCAGCGTGTTCAAGGACCCGGTCAGCGTCGACTGGAGCATCATCTCCGACCGCAAGGAGCTCGACGTGCTCGGCTCCCACCTGGGCCCTTACTGCTATCCGCTGGTGATCGAGGGCATCCGCAACGGCGACTTCCCCACCGAAGGCGTGGTCACTCACAAGCTGCCGCTGGAGAAGTACGAAGAGGGCTTCGAGCTGATGAAGAGCGGGTCCAAGTCGCTGAAGATCGTGCTGATCCCTTGAATCTGAGCCGCCGCTCACCAGTTTGGCGGGCGGCGGCGCACAGCGCCTGACAGGAGGGCTCTGGTCATGAGTGCAACCGTTGCAGCCCGGCCGCGCAGGCCCGGCAAGACACGCCGGCGGGTGATTCTGGGGGCCGTGGTGGTGGCGGTCATCGCCGCCATGGCGTGGGATACCACGGTGGTCGAGATCGGCCACGAGGCGGAGCTGGCCGGCGGCTTCTCCGCCGCCACCTATGGTAGCGAGCATTTCCCGGCGATCCAGAAGAGCGTGGAGCAGCGCGCGGTGCCGGCCGCTGAGCTTGCCACCGCGGTGCTCGCGGATGCCAGCGCCGCCGGGCAGAAGTACGGCGTCGGCGACAGCTTCGGCCCGGTGGTGCCGGTGACCTTCACCGGCGTGGTGGGCGAGGCGCGCTCGGGCATCTATACGGTGGCGGTCGAGGGTGTGCCGGCGGCGATCACCATTCGCGTGCAGACCGGCCCGGCGATCAACGGCACCGACCTGCGTGATGCCACCGGCGAGATCAGCTTCGGCGAGTTCACCAACCAGATCGAGTACCAGAACGCCGGTGCCTCGATCAACGATGCCATGAAGGCCGCCGTGCTGGCGGATATCGACACCGCCGACCTGAGTGGCAAGACGGTGACGGTGACCGGCGTGTTCAAGCTGATCAACCCCAAGAACTGGCTGGTGACGCCGGTGAGGATGGACGTCGAATGAGTCACCTAGACAGCACCGCGCCGGCCCCCGCGGCTGCGTCCGGCGATGCCCGGCGCGACGACGAAGTGGTGCTTTCGGCGCGCAACGTGGCCAAGTCCTTCGGCAGCGTGCAGGCGCTGAAGACGGTCAATTTCGATGTCTTCCGCGGCCAGGTAACCACCCTGTTCGGCGAGAACGGGGCGGGCAAGTCGACCCTGATGAAGGTGCTCTCCGGGGTGATCCAGCCGACCTCCGGCGAGATCGTGCTCGACGGCGAGCCGGTGCGCTTCGCCTCGACCACCGATGCCACCCGGCTGGGCATCTCGATCATCCACCAGGAGCTGAGCCTGGCGCCCAATCTGAGCGTGCGCGACAACATCTTCATGGGCCGCGAGATCAAGGGCCCGACGGGGATCGACTTCGCTGAGGAGGCGCGTCAGACGCGGGCGCTGATGGAGGCGCTGGACGAGCCGATCGACCCGCTGACGCCAGTGGAGGATCTGCGTCTCGGCCAGCAGCAGATCGTCGAGATCGCCCGCGCGCTGTCGGTCAACTCACGCATCCTGATCATGGATGAGCCGACCTCGGCGCTCTCGGCCTCCGAGGTCGAGGTGCTGTTCCGGGTCATTCGCGATCTCAAGAGTCGCGGCGTGTCGATCGTCTATATCTCCCACCATCTGGAAGAGGCGCTGACCATCACCGATCACGCCGTGGTGCTGCGCGACGGGGTGATGACCGCCTATGCCAAGCGTGCCGACATCGATCTGGAGTGGATCGTGCGCAACATGGTGGGCGACAACTTCGACCTCGGCTCGCCGCCCACCGGACATACCATCGGCGAGGTGGCACTGGCGATCGAGGAGGTCAGCGTAGCCGACGTCAACGTGCCCGAGCGCTCGGTGGTCGACCGCCTGTCTCTCACGGTGCGCGCCGGCGAGATCGTCTGCATCTATGGGCTGATGGGGGCGGGGCGCACCGAGCTTCTGGAGTGCATCGCCGGGCGCGTGCCGCTGAGTGGCGGCCGGGTGCTGCTGGAGGGCGTCGATGTCTCCCGCCTGAGCATCGCCGAGCGCATCGACAACGGCCTGGTGCTGGTCCCCGAGGATCGCCAGCGCGACGGCCTGGTGCAGACCATGTCGGTGGGCGAGAACCTGTCGCTGGCGAGCATCAAGGCGTTCACCAAGGGGCTTCTGACCTCCGGCAGCCGCGAGCGCGGGGTCATCGACGAGTCGATCGCCAGCGTGCACATCAAGACCGATGGGCCGCGCGCCGACATCGGTTCGCTCTCCGGCGGCAACCAGCAGAAGGTGGTGATCGGCAAGATGCTGGCGACCCACCCGAGGGTGGTGCTGCTCGATGAGCCCAGTCGTGGCATCGACATCGGGGCCAAGGCCGAGGTGTTCAAGCTGCTGGCCGAGGGCGCGGCCCGGCAGGGGCTAGCGGTGATCTTCTCCACTTCCGAAGTCGGCGAGTGCCTGAGTATCGCCCACCGCATCGTGGTGATGAGCCGGGGACGCATCGCGGCCGAGTTCGGCGCCGATGTCTCCAAGGAGCAGATCATGGCCGCCTCCGGGGAGTCGGTGGTCGCCTGAACGGATGATCGCTCGAGGGCCGCCTGAGCGCGTTACGCGCCGGGTCGCGCCGACAGACGTTGTGGATTTCACGAAGGAGTCGTTTATGTCCAATCACAGTCACACAGCGCGGCGTCAGGGCGGAGGCTTCGATCTGGGGCGCATGCTGCTCGAGGGGCGCGCCTTCTTCGCCCTGATCGCGATCATCGTGATCTTCTCGCTGCTGTCGCCGGTCTACTTCTCGACCGGCAATTTCCTGACGATGTCGTCCCACGTGGCGATCTTCGGGCTGCTCTCCATCGGCATGCTGCTGGTGATCCTGACCGGCGGTATCGACCTCTCGGTGGGGTCGACCCTGGGCCTGTGCGGGGTGGTCGCGGGCTTTCTGATGCAGGGTGTGACGCTGGATGCGTTCGGCGTCACGCTGTATCCGCCGGTATGGGTGGTGGTGATTCTCACCTGCGCGGTAGGGGCCTTCATCGGCGCCATCAACGGCGTGCTGATCGCCTACTTTAAGGTGCCGGCGTTCGTCGCCACCCTGGGCCTGCTCTACGTCGCCCGCGGGGTCGCCCTGCTGATGACCGACGGCCTGACCTATAACAACCTCGGCGGCGATCCGGCACTCGGCAACACCGGCTTCGACTGGCTCGGTTTCAATCGCCTGTTCGGCGTGCCGGTGGGGGTCTGGGTGCTGGCGATCGTGGCGGTGGTCACCCTGCTGGCGCTGGCGCGCACGCCCTTCGGACGCTGGGTCTACTCCACCGGCGGCAATGCCCGCGCTGCGGAGCTCTCCGGGGTGCCGGTCAAGCGCGTCCAGGTCTCGGTCTATGTGCTCTCGGGTATCTGTGCGGCGATCGCCGGGCTGGTGCTGTCATCGCAGCTCACCTCCGCTGGCCCCACCGCGGGCACCACCTACGAGCTGACTGCGATCGCCGGGGTGGTGATCGGCGGTGCGGCGCTGACCGGTGGTCGCGGCGGCGTGCGCGGCACGCTGCTGGGGGCCTTCGTCATCGGCTTTCTGTCCGACGGCCTGGTCATCATCGGGGTCTCCTCCTACTGGCAGACCGTGTTCACCGGCGCGGTGATCGTGCTGGCGGTGCTGCTCAACAGCATTCAGTACGGCGGACGGCGCAAGACAGCCGCGCAGACGTCCGCGACGCCCTCTTCTCCCGCTGCGTCTTCGGGGCAGGCCCCGGGCGACGGGAAAAGCCCAGCCGCCAAGCCGGCAACCCAGCATTGAGGTGGTGCCCAAGCCGCACCCCTCGACGCCACTGACTCAGACAACGACTCGTACAACGACAGACAACCGCAAAAGAAGGGTGACCATCATGCTCAAGACAGGAAAACGCCTGCTGATCGCAGCCCTCGCCCTGAGTGCGCCGCTGCTCGCCGGTAGCGCACTGGCGCAGGACAAGGGGCTGATCTCGATCATCGTCAACGACCCCTCCAACCCCTATTGGCTGACCGAGGGCAAGATCGCTCAGCAGACCGCCGAGGAGCTCGGCTACTCGGCCAACGTCAGCGCCCACAAGGGCGATACCAACACCGAGAGCCGCCAGATCGATACCGCGATCACCAACAAGGCCAAGGCGATCATTCTCGACCCGGCCAATGCCGATGGCTCGGTGGGCGCGGTGCGCAAGGCGGTCGACGCCGGCATCCCGGTGTTCCTGGTCAACGCCGAGATCAACCAGCAGGGGCTGGCCAAGGCGCAGCTGGTCTCCAACAACGCCCAGGGGGCGGCAGTGGGCGCGCAGCAGTGGGTCCAGGCGGTGGGCGATTCGGCCAAGTACGTCGAGCTCAAGGGCGCTCCCTCGGACAACAACGCCGCTACCCGTTCCAACGGCTACCGCACCGTGCTGAGCCAGTATCCGGACCTGCAGAAGGTGGGTGAAGACGTCGCCAACTGGGATCGCACTCAGGGCTACAACAAGATGCAGAGCCTGCTGCAGGCGCATCCCGACATTCAGGGTGTGATCAGCGGCAACGACGAGATGGCCCTCGGCGCGATCGCCGCGCTCAAGGAGGCCGGCAAGCTGAAGGACGTCGTGGTCGGTGGCTTCGACGGCTCCCCGGATGCGGTGGATGCGATCAAGTCCGGCGAGCTGGCCTATACCGTGCTGCAGCCGGTGGCGATCTTCTCCAAGGCCGCGGTACAGATGGCCGACAAGTACATCCAGACCGGCAGCACCGGCCTGAAAGGGGAAAAGCACCTGTTCGACTGCATCCTGATCACCCCGGACAACGTCGACAAGTACGTCTCGCCGTTCGTGCTCAAGCAGTAACTATCAAGCAGTAACCATCAAGCAGTAACTATCCGGTGGCCCGGCCGCCGGTCGTGACCTCTTCTCGCCGCGGGTATCCCCCGCGGCGAGTTCGTTGGCGTTGGCGCGTGAGAGGCTGGCTAGGGAATGGATGCCTGATTGCGACTCGATAGGCTGGGGGAGGGCTAGCGTCGAATCAGGCGATAGCGGATACCCGCCTCGTCCAGCGCCTCGCGCTGGGGCGGCGCGAGCCCTGCGTCGATCAGCACCAGGTCGAATTCGCTGAGATCGGCCAGCCGGTGCAGCGCGCTGTGGCCGAACTTGGCGCTGTGCACCAGCAGGATGCGGCGCTCGGCGGCGGCCATCTGGGCGCGCTTGATCTGGGTCACCGCCGGGTCCTGCACGTAGGCGGTGGTGCCGAGGATCGCCGAGGCGGAGAGCACCGCCACATTGGCGCGCAGGCTGGCCAGGGTCTGCTCGCAGAGCAGGCCGAAAGTGGCGTTGAAGCGTGGCTGGTAGTCGCCGCCCAAGGTGATCAGGCGGATATCACTGGTCGCCTTGAGCCGCTCGATGCTCTCCAGGCCGTTGGTGATCACGGTCAGCGGTGCGCGCTCCGGCAGCAGCATGGCGAGCGCGGCGCAGGTGGTGGAGTCGTCGAGGATCAGCGCCTCGCCGGCGGCGATCTCCTGCAGCGCGGCGCGGGCCAGGGCGCGCTTCTCGCCGGCGGCGAGCTGGGTGCGCAGGGCGAAGTTGCTCTCGAACACGCTGGAGGCGCGGGTAGTGACGCCGCCGTGCTGCTTGTTGACCATGCCCTGGGCAGCGAGGGCATCGAGATCGCGGTGCACCGTCATGCGGCTGACGCCGAAGCGGGTGGCCAGCTCGTCGACCTGTGCGGCGCCGGCCTGGATCACATAGTCGAGCAGTGCCTGGCGGCGCGCGGTGGCGTCCCGTTGGCGTTTGGGCGTGTCAGTCATCCTGGGTCAGCACCACCTTGATCGAGTCGCGCCGGGCGGCGATCTCGAAACCGCGTTCGAACTCACTGAGCGGTACGCGATGAGTGACGATGCCGCGGGTGGTCACCAGGCCGCGGGCGAGCAGGTCGATCGCCACCGGATAGGTGTGGGGCGAGAGGTGAGAGCCGCGAATGTCGAGCTCCTTGCGGTCGCCGATGGTCGACCAGTCGACCTGGGTCGGCTCCTTGAACACGCTGAACTCGACGAAGCGGCCCAGCTTGCGTAGTGCCTCAAGCCCCTGGATCACCCCGCTGGGCGAGCCGGTGGCGTCGATGTAGACGTCGCAGCCGTAGCCGTTGGTGAGGGCGCGCACCTCGCCGGCGATGTCGTCGCGATGCGGGTTGAAGAGATGCTCGGCGCCGTACTCCCGAGCCAGCTCGAGGCGGTCGTCATGGGTGTCGACCAGGATCAGCCGCTTGGGCGTCTTGAGCCGGGCGAGCTGGACCATGGCCAGGCCGATCGGACCGCCGCCGGCGATCACCACGGTATCGTCGAACTGGATCTCGGCGCGGTTCACCGCATGAATGCCGCAGGCGAGGGGTTCCAGAAAGGCGGCATCCTCCACCGACAGCCGCGGGTCGACCGGGTGCAGTACGGCATTCTCGGGTACGCGCAGGTACTCGGCCATGCCGCCATCGGCGACGCCGCCCTGAAAGCCGAAGATGTGGTGCACCTCGCACATCCAGTAGTGGCCGCGCTGGCAGTAGAAGCACTGGCGGCAGGGGATGATCTGCTCCGGCACCACGCGCTGGCCCAGCGTCACGCCGCCGAAGTGTTCGGCGGCACCTTCACCGAGGGCCACGATCTCGCCGGCGAATTCGTGGCCGACGATCATCGGCGGCTTGACGAAAGCGTCGAAACGCTCGCCGTCGCCCCAGTACATGGCGGCGCCGTCGCGGCACTTGAGGTCGCTGCCGCAGATGCCGCAGGCGTGAATCTTGAGGATCAGCTCCCGTGGCCCCGGGCGCGGCGTGGCCACCTGCTCGAGCCGGTAATCGCCCGGCCCGTGGCAGACCACGGCGTGCATGGTGTCGGGCAGCGCGGCGGCGCGATGGGCGTCAGTGCTGGAGGCGGGGCTTGGCATGCGGCTCTCCCGTATGAATGAGCGGGCAGGGGCCCTGGAGGTCGTTCCTTGCAGTCGACCCTGGCAATCTACGTCCATTCATAACATTTTGGCGTTATTTTGGATGCCTGACTTTGGTCTAGCGGTCGATTCTGTATTCGGTGATTTTTTTTAATTATATGAAAATAAAGAAATTAATTGATTATCTCTTATGGGATAACACCATCGTCTAACGCTGTGAAATCACAATTCAGTGTTAGAAATGCCGGAGTCGGTCGATCGTCGGCCGGCGCTCAACGCGTCTCTACGGGGCAGGAGGCAGACGTGGCGCAAGGCTATCTGATGGGACTCGACGGCGGGTCGAGCGCGACCAAGGCGGTGATCTTCGATCTCGCCGGTGACGTGGCGGGCGTGGGGCGGCAATCCTCACCGCTGGAACACCCCCAGGCGCACTGGGTCGAGCGCGACATGGAGACGGTCTGGGCCGGCGCGGCCGGGGCCATTCGTGACGCGCTGGCGCAGGCCGGGGTTAGCGCCAGCGAGATTCTCGCTGTCGGCGTGACCGCCCACGGCGATGGGCTCTACCCCGTCGACCGCCACGGCGAGGCGCTGGGCAAGGGCATCACCTCCCTCGACAGCCGCGCCGCCGGGGTGGTCGAGCGCTGGTGCCACGCAGGCGTGCACGAGCAGGCGCTGGCGCGTCTCGGCCAGGTGCCGTTCGCGTTCTCGCCGGTAGCGCTGCTGGCGTGGATGCGCGCCGAGCAGCCCGAACGCTTCGCCGCTCTCGGCCACGTGCTGACCTGCAAGGACTGGCTGCGGTTCAAGCTGTGCGGCGAGATCGCCACCGACTTCACCGAGGCGAGCAGCGGCTATACCGACGTGCAGACCCAGCGCTACAGCCGCGAGGGGCTTTCGCTGCTCGGCATCGAGCCGGTCACCGAGGCGCTGCCGCCGATTCGCATGCCGGAGGAGATTGTCGGCCGGGTCACTGCGGCGGCGGCGCGCGAGACCGGCCTGATCGCCGGCACCCCGGTGGCCGCCGGGCTGCACGATGTCACCGCCAGCGCGCTGGGGCTGGGCAACGTCGACAGCGACAGCCTGACCATCGCCGCCGGCACCTTCAGCATCAACGAGGTGTTCTCCGACGTGCCACGTCCCGACGCGCGCTGGGCTACGCGCAACGGGCTGCGCCCGGGGCAGTGGCTCAACATGGCGATCTCGCCGGCGTCGTCGAGCAATCATGAGTGGTTCCATCGCCAGTGGGGGCGTCCCGGCGATGGCGGCACGGCAGCGTTTCTGGCCGATATGGAGGAGGCGCTGGAGGAAGCCTTCACCAGCGACTCGCGGCTGGTCTATCACCCTTTCCTGTACGGCTCCCCCTATGCGGAGCCGGCCAGCGCCGGGCTGTTCGGGCTGCAGGGCTGGCACCAGCGCGGCCATGTGCTGCGCGCGATCCTCGAAGGTGTGGTCTGCAACCACCGCGTGCACGTGGATGCGCTGGCCTCGCGCTTTGCCATCCGGCGCACGCGGATCACCGGCGGCGGCAGCCATTCGCCGCGTCTGGCGCAGCTGTTCGCCGATATTCTGGGTCGCGAGATCGAGACTGCGCGGACCCAGGAGGCCGCCGCCTGGGGGGCGGCGATCTGTGCCGGTGTCGGCGCCGGGGTATTCCCCTCGATCGCCGCAGCGGCGGCGCTGTGCGAGCCGCAGCAGTGTTATCGCCCCGACCCGCAGCGTCAGCAGGCGTGCCAGGTGCGCTTCGAGCGCTATCAGCGTCTGGTCGAGTGCCTGCGCCCGCTGTGGGGCATGCTCGATAGCCAGGCCGCGACGCATGCCGACGCAACGGACGACGCGACGCCCATTTCCGCTACCTCTGCGCCCGACCCGGGAGAGCGCCCATGACATCCCATCACGCTGATACGCGCCAGGCCACGCGGGAGCGCCTGGCGAACGATCCCAACGTCGAGGTGCTGATCATTGGCGCCGGCATCAACGGCGCCGGGCTGTTCCGCGATCTGGCGCTGCAGGGTGTCGATGTGCTGATCGTCGACAAGCAGGACTTCTGCGCCGGCGCCAGCGCCGCGCCGTCGCGGCTGATCCACGGCGGGCTCAAGTATCTGGAGACCGGCGAGTTCCGGCTGGTGGCGCAGTCGACCCGCGAGCGCAACCTGCTGCTGCGCAACGCCCCGCATGTGGTCCACCCGCTGCGTACGGCGATGCCGACCCACAGCTGGTTCGGCGGCATCTGGCCCTCGCTCAAGCGCTTCCTGCGCCGTCCGGCCAAGATCGACGACCGCGGCGTGCTGATCAGCGAGGTGGGGCTCACCCTCTACGACTTCTTCGGCCGGCACTTTCGCAGCATGCCGCGCCACTCGGTGCTTTTCGGGCGGCGGGTGCGCGAGTCGTTGCCGGACGTGCGCCACGACGTCAAGGCGCTACACACCTACTACGACGCCGCGATCACCCAGGCCGAGCGGCTCGGCTTCGAGCTGATCGACGACGGCTGCCGCGCCCATCGCGGGGCGCTGGCGCTCAACTATGTGGCCTTGGATTCCGTGACCCTGGACTCCGCGACCCTGGACTCCGTGACTCTGGGTTCCGAGAACGTCGAGCCCGTGGCCGGCCAGCAGTCGGGACAGGCGGGGCAGGGCGGTACCGAGGGTGTCACCCTGCGCTTCAGCGATGCCGCGGGTGAGGCCTTCGAGGTGCGCCCGCGCATCGTGATCAACGCCGGCGGCGCCTGGATCGATGAGATCAACCGGATGCTGGGGCGCGAGACGGCCTATATCGGTGGCACCAAGGGCGGCCATCTGATCGTCGATGTGCCCGATATCCGGCGTCAGCTCGATGGCCGTATGATCTATTTCGGCACCCCCGACGGGCGGATCTGCCTGATCTATCCGTTCATGCAGCACGTGCTGGTGGGGGCGACCGATATCCGTTGCGACGACCCCGACCAGGCGGTGTGCGACGACGACGAGCGCGACTACATGCTGGAGGCGGTGCGCTATCTGTTTCCGGATCTGGATATCGGCCCCGAGCGGGTGCGCTACCGCTATAGCGGTGTCCGCCCGCTGCCGCGCAGCGACGCCGACGACCCCGGCCAGATCAGCCGCGATCACGCGGTGCGCGAGGATCGGCTCGGCGAGGTGCCGCTGCTCTCGCTGGTGGGCGGCAAGTGGACCACCTTCCGTGGCTTTGCCGCCGAGGTGGCCGACGACGTGCTGGCACGGCTGGGACGCCGGCGCGACCTGAGCACCGAGCAGCTGGCGATCGGTGGCGGCCACGGCTATCCCCAGGACGAGGCCGCCCGCGATCTGTGGCTGGGCCGGGTGGCGGCGGCCTGCGGCGGCGACCGGCGCCGCGCGATCACGCTGCTCGAGCGCTACGGCAGCCGTGGCGAAGTGGTGGCGGCGCACTGTGAGGCCATCGCCGAGGGCCAGCAGCCGCTGGCCTCGCTGCCTGACTATCGGGCGGGGGAGATCGACTTCGTATGCCGCTGCGAGCGTGTCGAACGGCTCGGCGACGTGCTGTTCCGGCGCCTGCCCATCGCGCTGTCGGCGCGGCTGACGGCCGCAGTGGTGGCGGAGGTGGCGACACACTGCGGCGCGGCGCTGGGCTGGTCGGCGGCAGCGCGGGAGGCCGAGATCGCTCGGGTCCACGCCATCGCTTGGGAGCACCACGGCGTCAATCTGGGCCGGCCTGATGCTGCTGACTCTGCGGATGCCGTATCGCAGACGGGGACGGGTGCGGGTACAGAAAGAGGAGAAGCGCGATGAACGCAACGCCGAGCGCGGCCCAGCTCCGCTGTGGCCGTCTGTTCCGCCGTGCCAGCGGGCGCAGCTGCATGGTCGCCTTCGATCGCACCCTGCTGGCGGGGCCGGTGGATCACGCCCGGGATGCGTACGCCGTATGTGCGGCGATCACGGCGGCCGGCCCCGATGCGGTGCTGCTGTCGCCGGGCCTGCTCAAGCAGAATGCGGCGCTGTTCGCCTGCCGCGAGGCGCCGGCGGCGGTGGTGCGCATCGACTACCCCTGCGTGGGCGACTTCACCCTCGCCGGCGAAGAGCACCAGCGCCTGCTCGCGACCCCCGAGGAGGCCCAGTCGCTGGGCGCCGATGCGGTGGTGATGTGCCTGATCTCGGGCTACGCCGACCCGGCGCGGGAGGCCGACAATCTGGCCCGGGTAGCGCAGACCGCGCGCCGCTGCGAGGCGCTGGGACTGCCGCTGATCGTCGAGGCGGTGGTGTGGGGCGAGCGCGAGGGTGGCCGTCTCGACCCCGAGCGGATCGCCCGGGTGGCGAGGGTCGCCGCCGAGCTGGGGGCGGATCTGGTCAAGGCGCAGTTCACCGGCGAGATCGCCGACATGCGTCTGCTGGCGGCGAGCTGCCCGGTACCGGTGCTGATCCTGGGCGGGGCGGCGATGGGCGACGACGCGGCGCTGGCGCGCTTCACTGAACAGGCGCTCGAGGGGGGTGCCCGCGGGGTGATCTTCGGGCGTAACGCCTGGCAGCGCGACGACCCGGAGCGCGGCATCCGCGCGCTGGTGGCCCAAGTGCACGGCGCCGGCCACGACCGTGATGGCGGCGCTTAGCGCCGGCGTCATGACCGCCCCGCGGCGCGCGCTTGGCTTATCCCCGGGGCGTCGCTATTCTGTGTGCAAACATTCGACCCCTCTCCCGGCGCGCCGGGGCGGGGATGCCGTGCGTCGTTTCCATCCGTTCATTCGAGCGACGGCGCCGCTGTGTTGTCAGGCGGCCTTGCCCGCGAGCCGCAACCCGAGAACGAAGGGATCACTGTACGCCATGAGCGAATACTCTCTATTTACTTCCGAATCCGTCTCCGAAGGCCACCCCGACAAGATCGCCGATCAGATCTCGGATGCGGTGCTCGATGCCATCATTGCCCGTGACAAGCAGGCGCGCGTGGCCTGCGAGACGCTGGTCAAGACCGGCGTGGCGATCGTTGCCGGCGAGATTTCCACCACCGCCTGGGTCGACCTGGAAGAGCTGGTGCGGCGGGTGATCCTGGATATCGGCTACACCTCCTCCGATGTTGGCTTCGACGGCGAGACCTGCGGCGTGATCAACCTGATCGGCAAGCAGAGCGTGGACATCGCCCAGGGTGTCGACCGCAGCAAGCCGGAGGATCAGGGCGCCGGCGATCAGGGGCTGATGTTCGGCTACGCCACCAACGAGACCGACTCCTACATGCCGGCGCCGATCCACTATTCGCACCGACTGGTGGAGCGTCAGGCCGAGCTGCGCAAGAACGGCACCCTGGGCTGGCTGCGCCCGGACGCCAAGAGCCAGATCACCTTCACCTATGGTGATGACGGCAAGCCCAACGGTGTCGATGCGGTGGTGCTCTCGACCCAGCACGACCCGGAGATCTCCCAGGAGGAGCTGCGCAAGGCGGTGGAGGAGCTGATCATCCGCGACGTGCTCCCGGAAGCCTGGATCCACGCCGGCACCCGCTTCCACATCAACCCCACCGGCAAGTTCGTGATCGGCGGCCCGGTGGGCGACTGCGGCCTGACCGGGCGCAAGATCATCGTCGATACCTATGGCGGTATGGCGCGTCACGGTGGCGGTGCCTTCTCCGGCAAGGACCCCTCCAAGGTCGACCGCAGCGCCGCCTACGCCGGACGCTACGTGGCCAAGAACGTGGTCGCCGCGGGGCTCGCCGACAAGTGCGAGATCCAGGTCTCCTACGCCATCGGCGTGGCCGAGCCGACCTCGGTGTCGATCAACACCTTCGGTACCGGCAAGATCGCCGAGGCCAAGATCATCGAGCTGGTGCGCGAGCACTTCGATCTGCGCCCCTATGCGATCACCCGCATGCTCGACCTGCTGCATCCGATGTATCGCCTCACCGCGGCCTATGGCCACTTCGGGCGCGAGCCGTTCGAGACCAGCTATACCTGGACCGACGTCAACGGTGAGCGCCAGACCGAGACCTTCACCGCCTTCCCGTGGGAGAAGACCGACCGCGCCGAGGCGCTGCGCGCCGCTGCGGGGCTCTGAGCCTCGGGTGTCAGACACTCTCTACCTGTGACGCAGCCACGGGCCCGCTTCGGCGGGCCCGTTTACGTCGCGGCTATCATTTTTCACGCATGGCAATTCATGTATGGCCATTCATGTATGGCACTTCACGCATGGCTAGGAGGCCCTCGTGCTCGAACTCGCCGCGATCATTCTGACCGTGACCGCCGGGCTCGCCTGGTTCAACGAACGCTACATCCGGCTGCCGGCCACCATCGGCGTGATGCTGAGCGCGCTACTGCTGTCGCTGGCCATGCAGGGGCTGGCAGCGCTGGGCTGGGAGGCCCCCGCATCGCTGGCACGGGGCTGGGTCGAGGCGCTCGACTTCGACAGCCTGCTGATGAACGGGATGCTGTCGTTTCTGCTCTTCGCCGGCGCGCTCCACGTCGATGTCGCCAAGCTGCGTGACTACTGGGTCTCGATCGGCGTGCTGGCGACCCTGGGGGTGCTTGCCAGCACGCTGCTGATCGGCTTTGCCTCGCACTGGCTGCTGGCCGCCCTGGGGGCGCCGGTGGCGCTGCCCTGGTGTCTGGTGTTCGGCGCGCTGATCTCGCCCACCGATCCGGTGGCGGTGCTGGGGATCATGCGCGGAGCCGGCGCGCCGGCGGACATGGAGGTGCGCATCGTCGGCGAGTCGCTGTTCAACGATGGCGTCGCGGTGGTGCTGTTCACGCTGTTGCTGGCGGCGGCCGAGAGCGGTGAGTCGCTGTTCGGCTGGCACGCGATCTGGCTGTTCGCCGAGGAGGCCGGCGGCGGCGCGCTGTTCGGCCTGCTGCTCGGCTATGGCGTGCACGCGCTGATGAAGCGGGTCGACCAGTATCAGGTCGAGGTGCTGCTGTCGCTGGCGATGGTGCTGGGGGGCTATACCCTGGCCACGCATCTGCACGTCTCCGGCCCCATCGCCATGGTGGTCGCCGGGCTGGTGGTGGGCAATCACGCCTGGACCCATGCGATGTCGCCGCAGACGCGCCAGCATCTCAACGATTTCTGGGAGCTGATCGACGAGATTCTCAATGCGCTGCTGTTCGTGATCATCGGGCTCGAGCTGCTGGCGCTGCCGTTCCGGGTCGACTACCTGTGGGTCGCGGTGCCGCTGATCCTGCTGCTGCTGGCGGTACGCTGGCTGGTGGTGGCGGTGCCGGTGACGCTGGCGCACACCCATTTCCGGCGCGGTTCGATCCCGGTGCTCGCCTGGGGCGGGCTGCGCGGCGGCATCTCGGTGGCACTGGCACTGTCGCTGCCACCCAGTGAGGCGCGTGACGTGGTGCTCAATGTCACCTATCTGATCGTGCTGGTGTCGATCGTCTCCCAGGGGCTGACCATCGGCCGGGTGGTGCGCCGGGTACTGGCGGTTGGAAAGCGGTAGGAGATATAGACTTTAGTCGGAGTCTCCGGGCCCGGCATGGTATCGCGGGCGGGCCTTGCTTACTCTTGGGGCCTGTCGCGCAGGGCCGGGCCACCGAGCCCGAAGCATGAATCATGGCCCGCGGGTCATGGACGAACGCCGCGGGTGGGCCAGTGACGGTACCACGCGCGGACGCAAGGCGATCACACTCAACAGACGGGGTATACCATGAGGCTACGTACAGGGATGCTGTTTGCCGCACTGGGTCTTTCCGGTGCGCTGCTGGCGGGCTGCGGCGATGATGCCGACGACAAGGCGAGCAGCGAGAGCCAGACATCGTCTTCCTCGCAGCAGAGCGAGTCGACCCCCGCGCAGGGCGAGAACGGCAGCACCAGCCAGTCCTCTTCCAGCGACACCGCCTCGGCGGAGCAGGCGCAGCCGGTCAATCTGATCTTCGGTACCGGCGGTACCGGCGGCAGCTACTATCCGATCGGTGGCGCGCTCAAGAGCGTGTTCGAAGCCAGTGACCTGGTCGACAACGTTCAGGTGGTCTCCACCGGCGCTTCGGTGCAGAACATCAACAACATCACCGACGGCCTCAACCAGATCGCGATCGTCATGAGCGACGTCGCCTACGATGCGATCAAGGGCCAGAACCAGTTCGATGGTAACCCCGCCGACATCAAGGCGCTGGCCGGCATGTACCCCAACGTGGTGCAGGTGGTGGCGACCGCGGATAGCGGCATCCACAGCATCGCCGATCTCAAGGGCAAGCGTGTCGGCGTCGGCAAGGTCGGCTCCGGGGTCGAGCAAAGCGCGTCCAAGGTGCTCGAGTCGGCCGGTCTGAGCTACGACGATCTGGCCCAGGTCAGCCACACCGGTTACGCCGACAGCGTCACCGGCATGAGCAACGGCAACATCGATGCCGCTTTCTTCACCTCCGGCGTGCCCAACTCCAGCATCACCGGGCTGATGCAGAGCACCGACATCACCTTCGTGCCGGTGAGCGGCGACGTCGCCAGCAAGCTGCTGGAGAAGTACCCGTACTACGAGAACTACGAGATTCCGGCCGGCGCGCCCGAGCGCTATGACCTGGGCAGTGCGGTCGATACCGTGGCGATCCGCAACGTGATGATCGTCGGCAGCGACATGCGCAACGACGTCGCCGAGGATCTGACCAAGCGCTTCCACGACTATCTCGAGTCGGGCAACGTCTCCGTCGGCGCGCTCAAGCAGTTCGACCCTGCCAGCATGAACCAGAACCTGGTGGTGCCGCTGCATCCGGGCGCCGAAGCCTACTACGCCACCCTGGCCGAGAACGGTGACGCCGCCAAGTCGCAGAGTGATAGCGACGCCATGGCTGGCGAAGCTACCAGCAGCGACGCCTCGGCTAGCGACGATGGCCAGAGCAAAGCCGAGGACAAGGCACCGCAGTCCTGATGATGCCGCGTGCGGCGTGACGTCAGCGGTCGGGGGATGACCCGCCGGCGCTGGCGCTGGTGCCTAGTGATGACGGTGGCGATCCTGCTCGGGATCGCCACCGTCGCGTATCCGCTCCCCTGGCTGGCGGTCAAGCAGGGCGCCGAGTGGCGTCTGGCGCTGCCGGGCTGGGTCGGTACCACCTTCAAGATCCGCTGGATGCACTCGGTCGAGAAAGAAGACTGGGAGGAGTGGTACCGCATCACTGCCGATGGCGCTATCGAGATCACCGGCACTCGCTTCAAGACCTTTGGTGCCGGCGTGCCCGCCCATGCGGGCAAGGAGACCCATCTCGCCGATGGCTGGGTGGTGATGACCGGCATCGATCGGGTGGTCGACCCGCTGGCGATCCAGGCGGCGGTCGCGGAGCACTACCGGATGATCTTCGCCGGCCATGTGATCCCGCTGTCCCGCCACGATCCGCCCCCCATCCTGACCTTTTCTGTGGTAAAAGCGCCTGTGTGGCAGGTACTCCCGGCGCTGCTGAGGCCGTGGGTGCCCTGGCTCAACCAGCCCTAGGGAATCGAGTATGTCAGAACAAAAAGTGGTGCTTTCCGCCGATGGTCCCGAGGACCCTTCGGTCAAGGAAGCGCTGGAGAAGTTCGATCGTGAAAGCCTGGTGCGCGACCGGCTGCCGCGGATGGTGCTCCAGTTCGTCACCGGGGTCAGCGTGCTGCTGGCGCTGTTCCATCTCTACACCTCGTTCTCGGGGCCGCTGGTGGACGTGGCCCAGCGCAGCATTCACCTGTACACGCTGCTGGGACTGGCCTTCATCCTCTACCCGCTGACGCGCAAGGGCGCGCGTGACCGGGTACCCTGGGGCGATGCGTTGCTGGTGCTGGCGGCGTTCGCCATCGGTGTCTACATGCTGCTGGTGTCGGACCGGGTGATCGCCTCCGCCGGGCGTATCAACCAGACCGACATGATCGTCGGTTTCGTGGCGATCCTGCTGGTGCTCGACGCCACCCGCCGGGTCACCGGCTGGGGGCTGACCATCCTGGCCACGCTGTTTCTACTCTACGGCTTCTACGCCAAGCTCTCGTTCTACCCGGCGCTCAACGAGAACATCATTCTCGCTACCTGCCGCCAGATCGTTTCGCACCTGGTGTTCATCACCGAGGGGCTCTTGGGTACTGCGATCGGGGTTTCGGCGAGTTACATCATCCTGTTCATCCTGTTCGGCGCCTTTCTCGGCAAGTCTGGGTTGGGGCAGCTGTTCAACGACCTGGCGCTGGCGATCGCCGGGCATACCCGCGGCGGCCCGGCCAAGGTCGCGGTGATCGCCAGCGGCTTTCTCGGCTCGATCAACGGCTCGGCGATCGCCAACGTGGTCACCACCGGTGCCTTCACCATCCCGCTGATGAAGAAGACCGGCTACAAGCCCAACTTCGCCGGGGCGGTGGAGGCGGCGGCCAGCGTCGGCGGTCAGATTCTGCCGCCGATAATGGGCGCGGCAGCCTTCATCATGGCCGAGGTGCTCTCGGTGCCCTACACCCAGGTGATCCTGGCCGGCATCATCCCGGCCCTGCTCTACTATCTCGGGGTGCTGTTCCAGGTCCATCTGCGCGCCATGCGCAACGGTCTCGAGGGCATCCCGCGCTCCCAGCTGACGCCGCTGAAGACGGTGATGCTCAAGCGCGGGCATCTGCTGGTGCCGATGGCGGTGCTGCTGTGGCTGCTGTTCGACGGCCGCGCGCCGTTCTTCGCCGCCTTCTGGTCGATCGCCGCCACCGTGCTGATCTGCGGTACCCGCCGGGTCACTGTGGGGCTCGGCCTGATCCTGGTGCTGCTGATCCTGGAGCCGCAGCTGCGCGCGCTGTTCGCCGGGAACCCGCTGCCCAACTTCCCGGCCAGCCGCTGGACGCTGTTCCTGGTGATCCTGGTGCCAGTGGCGATCAATGCGCTGCGGGCCAAGCTCGGCATGGTGGCCGAGAAGATGGATGTCGGCGACTGCCGCGATGCCATGGTCGATGGGGTGCGCAACGCCATTCCGGTGGCCGTGGCGTGTGGCGCGGTGGGGATCATCGTGGGCATCGCCACGCTGACCGGCATCGCCCTGGACGCCGCCGACGCGGTGGTCACGTTGGGTCAGCAGATTCCGATCCCGATGATTCAACTGCTGGTCACCCTGGTGCTGACCATGGTCGCCTCGATCGTGCTCGGTATGGGGCTGCCGAGCATTCCCACCTATATCATCACCAGCACCATGGCGGCGCCGATCCTGCTCAACCTGCCGCTGTTCCGCGAGCTGGCCGGGAGCAACGACACCGCGATCTTCGTTGCCCACATGTTCGTGTTCTACTTCGGGCTGTTCGCCAACCTGACGCCGCCGGTGGCGCTGGCCGCCTATGCCGGCGCCGGTATCAGCGGCGGCTCGCCCAATGCCACCGGCTTCCAGGCGATGAAGCTCGCCATCGCCGGCTTCGTGGTGCCCTACATGTTCGTGTTCGCGCACAGCATGCTGATGATCGACGCCACCCTGTGGAACACGCTGTGGGTGATCGTCACCGGGGTGATCGGGGTGCTGCTGCTGGCGGTGGCGGTGGAGGGCTACCTGCGCCGGCCGCTCAACCCCTTCTGGCGGATACTGGCCGCAGTCGGCGCGCTGGCGCTGATCTTCCCGGGGCTGGCCAGCGACATCGTGGGGGCGGTGATCACCGTGGTGCTGTTCCTGCTGGCCAAGGCCAAGCCGGCGCAGCCTGCCCCGAGCGGTGGCTGACGAGGCTTCGTCGATACCTTTCTGCCCCTGCTCTGCACGGGCTTGCCACGCCGGCGCCCGCTCACGCGGGCGTCGGCGTCTGGCCTGGGCTTTTCGTCGCACCTGGGAGACGCCTGGCCCCGAGCCTGCTATAAAGTTGACTTAAGGCGCTGCTCAAAAGCGCCGTATACCCCCTGAACGCCGGGCGTGCTGGTTGACGCTGCAGGCTCCCCTGGAAGGACCGCCAGGGCGGTGGTAACGACACAATCCGATGAGGATGGCACATGGCAATTAACGTCACGCGGCGCCAGTTTTTCAAACTGGGCGGGGCGGGGCTGGCGACGTCGAGCCTGGCGGTGATGGGGTTCGCCCCGGAACCCGCCGAAGCCTCGATCCGGCAGTTCAAGCTGACCCACGCCAAGGAGACCCGCAACACCTGCACCTACTGCTCGGTGGGTTGCGGCATTCTGATCTACAGCAAGGGCGATGGGGCGAAGAACGTCGAACAGAACGTCTTCCACATCGAGGGCGACCCGGATCACCCGGTCTCCCGCGGCTCGCTGTGCCCCAAGGGCGCCGGGCTGCTGGACTTCGTCCACAGCGATGGCCGTCTGGCCTACCCGCAGGTGCGCGAGGCCGGCAGCGACGAGTGGAAACGGATCAGCTGGGACGAGGCGCTGGGGCGCATCGCTCGGCACATGAAGGATGATCGCGACGCCAACTTCGTGCAGCGCAACGCCCAGGGGCAGACGGTCAACCACTGGACGACGACGGGTTTCCTGGCGGCGTCCGGCTCCTCCAACGAAGCCGGCTACATCACCCACAAGGTGGTGCGTACGCTGGGCATGGTGGCGTTCGACAACCAGGCACGCGTCTGACACGGACCGACGGTGGCAGGTCTTGCCCCAACATTCGGTCGCGGTGCCATGACCAATCACTGGGTCGACATCCGCAATGCCAATCTGATTCTGTCGATGGGCGGCAACTCCGCCGAAGCACACCCCGTGGGCTTCCGCTGGGTCACCGAGGCCATCGAGCACAACAAGGCCGAGTTGATCACGATCGACCCGCGCTTCACCCGTACCAGCGCGGTGGCGCAGGATCGCGCCTTCATCCGCACCGGTAGCGATATCGCCTTCCTCGGCGGGCTGATCAGCTATCTGATCGAGACCGACCAGATCCAGCGCGAGTACGTGCTGAACTACACCGACGCGGCGCTGATCGTGCGCGACGGCTATGGCTTCGAGGAGGGCCTGTTCTCGGGCTACGACGAGGCCACGCGCAGCTACGACAAGCAGTCGTGGATGTACGAGAAGGGCGACGACGGCTTCGTGCGCCGGGATGACTCGCTCAGCGATCCGCGCTGCGTCTACCAGCTGCTGCGCGGGCACTATGCGCGCTACACCCCTGACATGGTCTCGAGCATCAGCGGCATCCCGGTGGCCGACATCCAGCGTATCTGGAAGAAGATCGCGGCGATGGCGGTGCCCGACAAGACCATGACCATCCTCTATGCGCTGGGCTGGACGCAGCACTCGATCGGCTCGCAGATCATCCGCGCCGCGGCCATGGTCCAGCTGCTGCTGGGCAACATGGGCATGCCGGGAGGCGGAGTCAACGCGCTGCGTGGGCACTCCAACATCCAGGGGCTGACCGATCTGGGGCTGCTGTCGCAGCTGCTGCCGGGCTACATGACCCTGGCCAACGCCAAGGAGCAAGGGTACCGCGCCTATATCGACAAGCGCACCAAACAGCCCACGGTGGCGGGTCAGGTCTCCTACTGGAAGAACTACGAGAAGTTCCACGTCAGCCTGATGAAGGCGTGGTACGGCCAGGCCGCGACCGCCGACAACGACTGGTGCTTCGACTGGCTGCCCAAGCTCGAACGGCCGCTCTATGACATCCTCGATACCTTCGAGCGCATGTCCAAGGGTGAGCTGACCGGCTACTTCTGCCAGGGCTTCAACCCGCTCGCCTCGTTCCCCGACCGGGCCAAGATCACCCGCGCGCTGTCGTCGCTGAAGTATCTGGTGGTGATGGACCCGCTCAACACTGAGACCAGCGAGTTCTGGAAGTCCTACGGCGAGTACAACGACGTCGACCCCAGCCAGATCGACACCGAGGTGTTCCGGCTGCCGACCTGCTGTTTCGCCGAGGACGACGGCTCGATCGTCAACAGCGCGCGCTGGCTGCAGTGGCACTGGGCCGCGGCGCCGCCGCCGGGCGAGTCGCGCCCCGACACGCGCATCATGGGCGAACTGTTCCTCCGGCTGAAACAGCTCTACCAGACGGAGGGCGGGGTCTTCCCCGAGCCGATCCTCAACCTGACCTGGGACTACAAGATCCCCCACGAGCCCAAGTCGGAAGAACTCGCGCGCGAGTTCAACGGCTATGCGCTGGAGGATCTGACCGACGCCCAGGGGCAGGTGGTGCGCCGTGCCGGCGAGCAGCTATCCGGTTTCGGTGAGCTGACCGCCGACGGCAAGACCACCGCCGGCTGCTGGATATTCACCGGCTGCTGGACCGAAGCGGGCAACCAGATGGCGCGGCGTGACAACGCCGACCCCTATGGTACCGGCAACACCCTGGGCTGGGCCTGGGCCTGGCCGGCCAACCGGCGTGTGCTCTACAACCGCGCCAGTGCCGACGTGCAGGGGCGGCCGTGGGGCGCCAACAAGGCGTTCGTGTGGTGGAGCGCGGCGCAGGGGCGCTGGATCGGTGCCGACGTGCCCGACTTCCCGCCGACCTCGGCGCCGTCCGAAGGGCAGATGCCGTTCATCATGCAGCCGGAGGGGGTGGGACACCTGTTCGCCGGGCAGAGCATGGTCGATGGCCCCTTCCCCGAGCACTACGAGCCGTTCGAGTCGCCGGTACCGCAGAACCTGCTGCACCCGGGCAAGCCCAAGGTGCGCAACAACCCGGCGGCACGCATCTTCGACGAGGATCGCGCGGCTCTGGGCACACCGGAGGAGTACCCGCATGCGGCGACGACCTATCGCCTGACCGAGCATTTCCACTACTGGACCAAGCACGCCCGGCTCAACGCCATCGTTCAGCCGCAGCAGTTCGTCGAGATCGGCGAGAAACTGGCCGAGGAGATCGGTGTGGCCGCGGGGGACTGGGTCAAGGTCTCCTCCAAGCGCGGCTTCATCAAGGCGGTGGCGGTGGTGACCAAGCGGCTCAAGCCGATGACGGTCGGCGATCGCCAGGTGCACCACGTGGGCATTCCGCTGCACTGGGGCTTCACCGGCGTGGCCAAGAAGGGCTATCTGGTCAACGCCCTGACGCCGTTCGTCGGTGATGCCAATACCCAGACGCCGGAGTACAAGTCGTTCACCGTTCGCGTCGAGAAGGCTTAGGGAGCTCGCCATGATCAATTCGCAAAACATCATTGCCCGCTCTGCCACCACGACCCCGCCGCCGCAGGCACGCAGCCACGTCGAGGAAGTGGCCAAGCTGATCGATGTCTCCAAGTGCATCGGCTGCAAGGCGTGCCAGGTGGCTTGCATGGAGTGGAACGACCTGCGTGACGAGGTGGGGGAGTGCCACGGCACCTACGACAACCCCACCGACCTCACCGCCGAGTCGTGGACGGTGATGCGCTTCAGCGAGCACGAGACGGCCGATGGCAATCTCGAGTGGCTGATTCGCAAGGATGGCTGCATGCACTGTGCCGAGCCGGGCTGCCTTACGGCGTGCCCGGCCCCCGGCGCGATCGTGCAGTACGCCAACGGGATCGTCGACTTCGACTCCAACCACTGCATCGGCTGCGGCTACTGCATCACCGGCTGCCCGTTCGATATTCCGCGCATCTCGCCGAAGGACAGCAAGTCCTACAAGTGCACGCTGTGCTCGGATCGGGTCAACGCCGGCATGGAGCCGGCCTGCGTCAAGACCTGCCCGACCAACTGCATCGAGTTCGGCACCAAGGCGGACATGCTCGACCGCGCCGCCAAGCGGGTCGGCGATCTCAAGGCGCTGGGTTTCCGCGATGCCGGCATCTACGACCCGGCCGGGGTCGGCGGCACCCACGTGATGTACGTGCTGCATCACGCCAACGATCCCAACCGCTACAGCGGCCTGCCCAAGGACCCACGTATCTCGCCGCTGGTCGGCGCCTGGAAAGGGGTGACCAAACCGATCATGGCGGCGATCATCGGCATCACTGCCTTCGCCGGGGTGATCCACTACGTGACCAAGGGGCCCAAGGAGGAGCCGGAGGAGAGCGCTGACGCTGACCCGACCGCGCTCGGCTACGACGCCACGCGCCGGCGCGACGACGCGGACGACCGCCCGCATGGAGGTGACCGATGAAGCGCTCCCAGGATCGTCTCGTACGCTACTCGCCGCTCGATCGTGCCAATCACTGGACCATGGTGATCGCGTTCGTGCTGCTGGCGCTGTCGGGTCTGGCGTTCTTCCACCCGGCATTCTTCTTCCTCAGCCACAGCCTCGGCGGGCCGGTGTGGGCGCGTATCCTGCACCCCTTCCTCGGCCTGTTGCTGGTGCTGCTGTTCGTGGCCATGGCGGTACGCCACGTCAGCCGTAACCTGCTGGGTGAGAACGACGTGCAGTGGATGCGTCAAATCGGCGACGTGCTCGACAATCGCGACGACAAGCTGCCGCCGATCGGCAAGTACAATCCGGGCCAGAAGCTGGTGTTCTGGGCGCTGGTGGTGTCGATCGCGGCGCTGTTGGTCAGCGGCGTGATCATGTGGCGGCCGTGGTTCGCCGGCTACTTCCCGATCCCGCTGATCCGGCTGGCGAGTCTGGTCCACGCGCTGGCGGCGTTCGTCGCCATCGTCACCATCGTGGTTCACGTCTATGCCGCGCTCTGGGTCAAGGGCTCGATCCGCTCGATGACCCAGGGCTGGGTGACCCGCGCCTGGGCGCGCCACCACCATGGCCTCTGGGCCCGTGAACAGGAGGAGAAGCAGCGCCGTGAGCAGCAACCCTGAACGTCCTCCGGGCAGTGACCCCGGCCACACCTTCGGTCAGGCGCCCCCTTCGCCGGGGGCGCCGCCGATGGTGGTGCTGCCGGGCCGCAAACTGTTCGCCGAACGTGCCGAGCGCCTGCAGCGGCTGGCCGAACGCGTGCCTGCGATGGCCGATTACCTGCGCTTCATGGCGCAGGTGGTCGCCGCCCAGCATAGGGTGCTGCAGCAGCCCCGTGCCAGCGTGACCGCGAGTGCCGAGGTGGCGATCGCCCACGGCGTGCCGCCGCTGGCGATCGACGGGCTGTGGCGCGACATGAGCTGGCGCGAGGATCTCGACGCGCTGATCGCCGAGCTCGACGGCGAGGTGCCGGCGGCGCAGCGCGAGTGGTTCGAGACCCTGCGCGGTGCTTCGGCCGCGGCCCGTGAGGCGCTGGTGCCGCGTCTGCTCGGCGGTGAGCCGCTCGACCCCGAGCAGACCGCGCTGGCGCCGCTGGTGGGTGCTGCGCTGCAGGTCGCCTGGACCCGTCAGGCGCGCACCCTGGCAAAGCCGCCGGGGCGCCCAGTCGAGGCCATGCGCGCGCTGTGCCCCTGCTGCGGTGCGCCGGCGGTGGCCAGCGTGATCCAGATCGGCATGGCCCGCTCGCGGGTGCGCTACCTGCACTGCGGGCTGTGCGCCACCGAGTGGTACGCCGAGCGCGCGCGCTGCGTCGAGTGCGGCGATAGCCGGACGCTCGACTACTGCGGGCTCGAGGACGACGCCGGGCAGCGCGTGCTGCCGGTACAGGCAGAGACCTGCGATCACTGTGCGAGCTATCTCAAGGTGGTGCAGAAGGAGTGGGAGGCCGCGGCTGATCCGCTCGCCGATGACCTCGCCAGCCTGGCCCTGGACATGCTGATCGCCGACCGCGAGCTGGCGCGGCGGGCCTTCAATCCACTGCTGGTGCTGGGCGCGCCCGACGCCGGCTGAGACCGGCTCATGGCGCCAGTGGCGCGGGCGTGTCGACGTTCGCGGCCACTCTCGCCTGCCAGTCTCGCATGTCGCTCTCACATAGCACTCTCACATAGCGCTCTCATACACCACTCTCGCCTGCTGCTGCGGGGCTAGTGACCCGCGGCTGCTCCCTCGGCCCTGGCCGTGCGGCGCCGGGTCTCTTGTGTTGGCGTGGCGGCGACGCTTAAATCGGGGACACGCCCGGTGTCGCCCCCGGCCATCCTCCGTTCTGTCGAGCCGTTCATGTCCGAGACCTCTTCCGCGAGCACCGATCTGCGGCGCCACCTGCCTGCCGTCAACGTGCTGCTGAGCCATGCCGCACTGCAGCCCGCCCGTGTGCAGCACGGTGAGCGCGTGCTCACCCGGGCCATCCGCGACACGCTCACCGAGTGGCGTCGCCGGCTGGCGGCGCCGGACGCGCCGACCATCCTCGACGAGGAGGCGCTGATCGATGCCATACACGAGCGTCTTGCCGGGCTGACCCGGCCCAACCTGCGCGCGGTGTTCAATCTCACCGGGACGGTGATCCACACCAATCTGGGACGATCGCCGTTGGCCGAGGCGGCGATTGCGGCGATGGTCGAGGCGGCACGCCACCCGGCGGCGCTGGAGTACGATCTCGAAGGTGGGCGGCGTGGCGACCGTGATCGCCTGGTCGAGGCGCTGCTGGTCGAGCTCACCGGCGCCGAGGCGGCGACTGTGGTCAACAACAACGCGGCCGCCGTGCTGCTGGCGTTGAGCGCCCTGGGGGCAGGCCGCGAGGCGATCATCTCGCGTGGCGAGATGATCGAGATCGGCGGCGCTTTCCGCATGCCCGACGTGATGACCGCCGCCGGCTGTCGGCTGGTCGAGGTGGGGGCCACCAACCGCACCCATGCGCGCGACTTTCGCCAGGCGCTGGGTGAGCAGAGCGGTCTGATCGTCAAGGCGCACACCTCCAACTACGCCATCGCCGGATTCACCAGTAGCGTGCCGGAGGCGGAGCTGGCAGCGATCGCCCACGCCCACGGTATTCCCTTCATGATCGATCTGGGCAGCGGCGCGCTGACCGACTTCCGCGCCCTGGGGCTGCCCCACGAAGCGCAGCCGGCGGAGGCGATCGCCGCCGGCGCCGATCTGGTCACCTTCAGCGGCGACAAACTGCTGGGTGGGCCGCAGGCGGGGATCGTGGTCGGCCGGCGCGAGCTGGTCGAGCGTCTCAAACGCCACCCGCTCAAGCGCGCGCTGCGCTGCGACAAGCTGACTCTGGCCGCTCTCGAGGCCACGCTGCGGGTCTATCGCGACAGCGAGGCGCCGGCGCGCGAGCTGCCCACGCTGCGGCTGTTGACCCGCGCACAAGAGGAGATCGCGCAGCAGGCCGAGCGCCTGCTGAATCCGCTGCGGGCGGCGCTCGCCGGCATCGCCACGGTGGAGAGTGCGGCCTGCCGCAGCCAGCTCGGCAGCGGTTCGCTGCCGGTGGATCGCCTGGAGAGCCGGGCGCTGGTGCTACAGGCGCCGCGCGGGCGCGATCTGGCCCGCCTCGAGCGAGCGTTGCGGGCGCTGCCGCGGCCGGTGATCGGGCGCACCCACGAGGGCGCGCTATGGCTCGATCTGCGCTGTCTCGCCGAGCCTGCCGATGAGCAGGCGTTTCTGGCGCAGCTGGCGACGCTGCCGACGTGCTGGGAGGCGGCATGATCGTCGGCACCGCGGGGCACGTCGACCACGGCAAGACCGCGCTGATCCGCGGGCTCACCGGTATCGCCACCGACCGCTTGAAGGAGGAGCAGGCGCGCGGCCTGACCATCGAGCCGGGGTACGCCTATCCCACGCCGCCACCGGGGAGCGAGGGGGCGGTACTCGGCTTCATCGACGTGCCCGGCCACGAGCGCTTCATCGCCAACATGCTCGCAGGTGCCGCCGGCATCGACGCCATGCTGCTGGTGGTGGCGGCAGACGACGGCATCATGCCGCAGAGCGTCGAGCATCTGCGCATTCTGGAGCTGCTGGGGGTCGAGCGCGCCTGGGTCGCGCTGACCAAGTGCGATCGCGTGGACGCCGCGCGGGTGCAGCAGGTGAGTGCGGAGATCACCGCCTGGCTGGCAAAGACGCGCTTCGCCGGTGCGCCGCTATTCGCCGTCTCCAATCTGTCCGGCGCGGGTCAGGCGGCGCTGGGCGATGCGCTGTGGGCCGCGGCGCGCGCGCAGACGGCACGTCTTGCGAGCGGCGGCTTTCGGCTGGCGGTGGATCGTGCCTTCGTCAAGCAGGGCGCGGGGGTGGTGGTCACCGGCACCATCCGCAGCGGCGAGGTGCGCCAGGGCGATAGCGTGCGCCTGCTGCCGGGCGGGGCCAGCGCTCGGGTACGCGCGCTGCGGGCACAGAATCGCGAGGTCGGGCTGGCCCGACGCGGCGAGCGCTGCGCGCTCAATCTGAGCGGCAGCGAGGTCGAGCGCGGCACGCTGGCACGCGGTGACTGGGTGGTCGCCGCGGACTCCAGGGTCGAGGGGCGTCAGCGCCTCGACGTCACCCTCACACTGCTGCCGGAGGCCGAACCGCTCAAGCACTGGACGCCGGTGCATCTGCACCATCTCAGCGCCCACGTCACCGGCCATGTCTCGCTGCTCGAGGGCGAGACGCTGGCCCCGGGCCAGACCATGCTGGCGCAGCTGGTGCTGTCAGCGCCGCTGCACGCGGCCTACGACGCGGCGCTGATCGTGCGCGACGGCGTTGCCAGCCGCACCCTGGCCGGCGCCCGCGTGCTCGACGTGGCGCCACCGCGGCGGGGTGCGCGCCAGCCGGCGCGTCTGGCCTGGCTGCAGGCACTGAGGGCGATGCTCCCGGGGGCGGACGGTGAAGTGCAGCTGGCGGCGCTATGGCCGCGTCTCTCCAGCGGTCACAGTATCGACCTGGTGGCTCTGGCGGCGAATCTCGACCTGCCCGTGGTGCGTCTCGACGAGGCGGCCACCCAGGCCGGATGGGTGGTGATCGCCGCCGATGCGGCCACGCATCACGCCTTTCGCGTCGACGATCTGGCCGCGCGCTACGCGGCGGTGGTCGCGCGGCTGGCTCAGGTTCACGCCGAGGAGCCGGCGATGCGCGGGGCGGAGATCGACCGGCTGCGGCGGATGAGTGCACCGGCGTTGCCGCCGGCGCTGTTCCGCCCGCTGCTGGAGCGCTGGAAAGCCGAGGGAGAGATCGTCCAGCATGGGCCCTTCATCGCCCTGGCTGACCACCGGGCGACGCTGGGCGAGGCCGATGCCGCACGCTGGCAAGCGGTGCGGCCGCTGCTGGCGCAGACGCCGTTCGAACCGCCGCGGGTGCGTGATATCGCCATGGCGCTGGGCCTGGAGGAGGGTGAGACCCGGGCCTTGCTGCGGCGCACGGCGCTGCTCGGCGAGGTCTACCAGCTGCGCCACGATCACTTCTTTCTCACCCCGCATGTGGTCCAGCTGGCCGACTGGGTGCGCGAACTCGCGGCGCGCTCGCCGGCGGGGGTCACGGCGGCAGCGTTCCGCGATCGGGTCGGCTGCGGGCGCAAGCTGGCGGTGGCGATTCTCGAGTTCTTCGACCGCATTGGCTTCACCCGACGCATCGGCGATGGTCACAAGGTGATTCGACAGGATATGCTGTTCACCTGACCGCGCGCCTGCGCGGTCAGTCGCGTCCGATGGCCGGGTTCTGCTTGAAAAGGATCGTGCCTGGAGACGCACCGCGTCTGGAAGAGAATCGTTCCCCGGTGGGGCGCCAGGACTTCAACTCCTGTAGGGGCTGCCAGCGGTCCCTGGTGGGTTCGACTCCCACTCTCTTCCGCCACTCTCTTCTGCCACTATTTCCGCCATCTGCCATCTGCCATCTGCCATCTGCCATCTGCCATCTGCCACTATTCCCGCCATTCTGTATGCTTTTACCACCCTGCATGCGACTCTCCTGATAGACCCGCTACCGTCTCCGCGATCTCGCGCGAGTCGCTCGTGTCAGCCGCCGCTGTCTGAGCACCGCGGGACCTTCTCCGGGGAAGCAAGTCGATGTTCTCGCGACTTTTTCGCGGATACAAAAAATGACACAGCGTTATTGAACGAGTGTTCGGGTATAACCCCATGATTAAGGGAACTTAAGTATTGTCATTAGCAAAAGTGATGCGAGGATTACCATAATTGCCTTGGTTACGGCCAGCTAACGGTTCATGCTGAGCGGGCTCACTTAGCCAAGCGGCAAGACCGCAAGGGACTGCGGGGTGAGCACTGATGAGGGGGCAAGGTTCACGTCCTCCTTCTTATCGGTCCTATCCAGTGCTTCTCGTCTTTTTTTTCATGACGCTCTGCTACTTACGTTCATCTACTGCTTGCGTTCATCTAC
>JNVT01000059.1 GCA_000737985.1 Gammaproteobacteria bacterium MFB021
GCCGGCCAGCGCCAGCGTCAGCCGGGGGCCGATGCCCGCGGGCTCGCCGCTGGTCAGCGCCAGCAGCGGTGACGCGGCCTGGTTCGGCGCCATCAGACTACCCCGTTACTGCTTGTCGAGACGGTTGTCGACGTAGGCGCTGGCACGAATCTCCTGCGTCCACGCTTCGAGCTCGTCGTTGACCTTGCGCTGGAAGATCGCCTGGCTCGCCTGCTCGCGGGAGATCTGCTTGCCGTCACCGCCGCGGCTATCGATCAGCTTGACCAGGTGGAAGCCGCTGGGGCTGCGGATCGGCTGGCTCACCTCGCCCTTGGCGAGATCGGGAATGACGTCGGCGAAGATGGTCGGGATCTGCGCCGCCGGACGCCAACCCAGATCGCCGCCCTCCAGCGCCTGGGCATCGTCGGACTCGGAGACCGCCAGCTTGCGGAAGTCGGCGCCGCTCTTGAGCTCCTGATAGAGCTTCTCGGCCTTGGCCTGGGCCTGGCGCACCTGATCCGGCGTCGGCGACTGCGGCACCGCGACCAGAATCTGAGCCAGATGATAGGAGACGTTGCTGTTCTGGCCGGCCTGCTCCAGGAAGCGGTCGATCTCACGGTCCGACACCGTCACCTTGTTGGCGACCTCGCGCTGCTGGACCTGACGGATCAGCAGCTCGCGGCGCACCTGCTCGCGCACCTCGGCCAGCGACTGCCCCTCTTTCTCCAGGCGATCGGCGAACTGATCCAGGGTCATGCCGTTGTTCTGGGCGATACCGCGCATGGTGGCATTGAGCTGGGTCTCGTCGACGTTCAGCTTGCCCTTCTCGGCCATCTGCAGCTCGATCTGCTCGGTGATCATGCGGTCGAGCACCTGATGCTCGAGGGTCTTCTCCGGCGGCGCGGGGATGTTGCTGGACGCGAGCTGGCTCTTGACCTGGGAGACCCGCTGCTCGAGCTGGCTCTGCATGATGGCGTCGTCGTTGACCACGGCGACGATACGGTCCAGCGGCACCACTTCGGCCATCGCCGACAGCGGCGACAGCAGCATGACCAGCGCCAGGGGAATCCACACTCTAGGACGCATGCCTACCTCTCTTGCTTGATGAAGGACAACTCTAGGGAAATACTGCACAAATGCCTGCGCGGGCGAATCGCTGCGTTGCGCGGTGCTGGAGCGCCAGCCCGGTAAGAATCCTCACATATACCCCATTATGCTGCGGTTCTTGCGCTCCGGGCGCCTTGCACTTCATCCCGCTCGCCTATTTGTTCAGCACTTCCCTTGCTTGATGAATCACGGGTCTTGCTCAATGACCCACGCCTCTCGATCCGCCGGGCCCGGCTCAGAACGTGGTGGGCTCGTAGCCCGGCACCGCGCTGGCGAAGTAGCTGTCGGCGTTCTGCCCCACCCCGCCAAGTCCCTTGAACACGAAGCGCAGGAACAGGCCGCGGTCGGTGTAGTCATCGTCGATGGTGTAGGCGGTGTCGTTGTCGTCTACCCACTCGCGCCAGACCACCTGCACCGCGCTGCAGCAACTGTTGAACTGCACCCCGGCCAGCGTCTCCAGATCACGCTTGTTGGTGTTGTCGTAGAGATAGCGGCCGATCAGATCGAGCGACGAGGTCGCCTTGTAGGCGAACGAGACATCGAAATCCTCGCGGTTGTAGCTCAGCTGGTCGTCGGCGTCGCTGGCCGGATCGAAACCTTGGAGCTGCCAACGGTAGCCAAGGTTCAATACGTGGCCGGCCGGACTCAGATATTGCAGGTAGGCAGAGGCCTTTTCGGTCTGCGAACGCTGATCGTCGTAGAACCACTCGTAGCGCGAGCGCCACTGGTCGTTGATGCGCCAGTCGAGCTGGGTGATCACCGGCGAACGGTCGCGGGTGCGCCGATAGTCGTCATAGCGCCGCTGTGCAGGCGTGAGATTGTCGCTGTCGTCGAGCAGGGTGACGTTGCGATCTTCGAAGTAGGCGCTCTGACCGACCGACAGCGCCAGACGCTCGCGCCCGGTGTCATCCTCGAGGAAGCGGGTCGAGGCGCCGTAGGAGAGCTTGTTGACGTCACCCACGCGATCTGCGCCGGTGAAGCGGTAGGGCGACCACAGCTGGCTCCACGAAATCGCCTGCTCGTCGGTGTCGAACACCGGATATTCCGACTGATCGCGCTCGGGAACGTAGGCGTAGTAGAGCCGCGGCTCGAAGGTCTGCTTGAAGCCCTGGTCGAACGCGGTCACGTCACGCTGGAAGATCAGCCCCGAGTCCAGCGAGTAGACCGGCACCGTGCGGGACAGGGTCTCGTCACGCGAAGTGTCACGATTGCCGTAGTCGAGCTCGTAGTTGGTCTGCCACAGCTGGAAGCGCGGCTCGAGGAAGCCCCAGCTCGGCTGGGCGCGCCAGCCGATTGCCGGGGTCAGATTGAGGCGCGAGCCGTTGGCCGATTCACGCAGCGGAATGTTGCGGGTACGGTTCTCGTCCTCGTCGAACCAGTTGCCCTGGGCATCGACGCCGTGCAGGTCACGCCAGAAGTAGGTCGCGTTGGAGTTCCACTCCTGATAGAAGCCGCTCTCCTGCTGCCAGCGCGCATTGGCGGTCAGGCTGGGCAGGCGGTAATAGGGGCGATCGTTCTCGTCGATCGGATACTGCATGCGCTGGTAGCCCTGGGCACGGGCATCCAGATACCAGGTAGTACCCTGATAGGAGAGCCGCGCCAGACGCTCGAGGTATTCGGTGTCCTGCTCGGCGAAATTGCTGCCGAAGTCGTCGAAGTAGCGGCCATCGCTGGCGGCGCCGTAGCGCAGCGCATAGTCCAGGCGATCGGTGAAGTAGCCGTAGTGCTGATAGTCGACGAACCAGCGGTCCTTGCCGTCGAAGGCGTCCTTGGGATCGTTGGGATTATCGTTGTTGCCGCCGTTGTCATTGGCCAGATAGGCGCCATCGATCGTGCCGCGATCGCTGCCGAAGAGATAGCGGAACTCGCCGCCCATCAGCAGGCCATGGTCGGTGATGACCCGGGGCGTAATGGTGGCGTCGTAGTTGGGGGCCAGGTTCAGGTAGTAGGGCTGGCTGTAATCGAGGCCATCGCTGGAGAGCCCCAGGGTCGGCCACAGAAAGCCGCTCTGGCGCCGATCGTCCACCGGGAAGCGTACCCAGGGCCAGTAGAACACCGGCACGTCGCCCATCTCCAGGCGCGCATTGGTGGCGGTGCCGTAGCCCTGGGCGCGGTCGATGGTGACGTCGCTGCCGACGATCCGCCACAGCCGGCTGTCCGGCGCACAGGTGGTGAAGCTGGCTTCGCGCATGCGATAGCGGCCGTCGTCGAGGCGCTGCAGCGCCTGGGCGTCACCGCGCACGCGCTGGTCGTGGATCACGTAGTGGGCGTCGTCGATCCGCGCCGCGTCGCTGTCGAGCGAAACCTGGCCATCGTCGCCGCGCACCAGCAGACCGGGGTAGCGGATGGTCAACGGGCCGTCGGCGAAGGCGGTATCGCGGGCCGCGTTGACCCGCACCTGCGGCGCCTGCAGCTGGCTGTCGCCGCGCCGCAGCACCACTTCGCCGCCGAGGATCGTCTCGCCGTTGTCACCGTACTCCGCGGTAGCCGAGTTGGAGAGGACCTCTTCCGGCGTGCGCCCTTCGGGCAGCAGATAGCCGGGCTGGACATAGCGTCCGCCGCACAGCGCGCCGGCCGGCGCCTGATCGCCCCAGGGTACCCAGTCCAGCTGGTCCGCCGGAAGCGGTGCCGGTGGGGCCGCCTGGGCGGTCGATGAAATCACGCCGGTGAGGGCAGTCCAGACCAGTCGCTTGCCCATGTCCTCTGTGTCCTTGCCGTGTGGAGCCGGTATTATACAGACCTCGACGGCGCTTGCCGCGGGGTCGTTCCCTGTCTGTCTTCTGTCGCGCTCGCCTGACTACGCCTACCTGACTACGCCCGCCTGGCGAGCCATGAAGAGGCGTGGCGCTCGCAGCGCGATGAGTTGGCGGACTCGACCAAAGGCGGCAAACTGGCGCCGCCAAGGGAGTCTAGCGCCCTCGCCGCCGGCAGGTCCGCGTCCCGACGTTATCGACCATGCCATCGGCCAAGCCCACGAGCGGCTTCAGCATGCGGTGCCATCCGCACCCCGTCAACTCGATCCAACCTGGGAGTTTCGATGAGTCTGCGCCTTGCCCAGCTGCGCACCTGGATAGCCCGGCACCACGCCGTCGCCGCCGATACCTGCCGCTTCGAGCCTGTCGCCGGCGATGCCAGCCTGCGCGGCTACTGCCGGGTGTATCTGCCCGACGGCAGCACGCGCATGCTGATGGATGCCCCACCCGAGCTCGAAGATAGCCACGCCTTCGTCGCCATCGGCCGCCACTGGCGCGCGGTGGGCCTGCCGGTGCCGGCGATCCACGCCATCGACCTCGACCTGGGCTTCCTCGAACTCGACGATCTCGGTGATGACAGTCTGCACCACCATTTCGACGATGCCGATAGCGCGCGGCGCGGCACGGACCAGGCCATCGACCTGCTGCTGCGCCTGCAGCGGCTGGCCTCACCGGCCGAGCTGCCGCCCTACTCCGCCGCCTTCCTGGAAGAGGAGATGGAGCGCTTCCCCGACTGGGGCCTGGGGCGCTGGCTGGAATTGGAGACACCCGCCTGCTGGGCCGACACCAAGCGTCATCTGCTGGCGCGTATCGCGACGCTGCCCGAAGTCGCGGTGCACCGCGACTTCGATGCCATGAACCTGATGCTCGTCGACGGCGAACTGGCGCTGATCGATTTCCAGGGCGCCCTGGCGGGGCCGCTCGGCTACGACCTGATCTCGCTGCTGCGCGGGCGCTACCAGCGCTGGTCGCGGACCGAGATGGATCGCTGGATCGCTGACTTCCACCGCCGCAGCCAGGCCGATTTCGGCACTCGCCTGCCGGATGCTGCCGCCTTCCGCGCCGCGGTCGAGGCGATCGGCGCTCAGCGTCAGCTCAAGATTCTGGGCCAGTTCTGCCGCCTCTGCCTGCGCGACGGCAAGCCGCGCTATCTCGACTGGCTGCCGCATTTCTACGCCCAGCTCGACGCCGGCCTCGAAGCGCTGCCCGAGCTGGCCGAGTTCCACGCCTGGCTGCGCGAAACCTACCACCCGGCGATGCAGGTGCGCCTGGCCCGCCACCACGCCGAGCAGGCGTATGCGAAGGGAGCCTCGGCATGAAAGCGATGATCCTGGCCGCCGGGCTCGGCAGCCGCATGCGCCCGCTCACCGACCACTGCCCCAAACCGCTGCTGCCGGTGGCCGGCAAGCCGCTGATCGAGCACCACCTGATGCGCCTCGCGGCGGCCGGCTTCCGCGAGGTGGTGATCAACGTGAGCTACCGCGGCGAGCAGATCGTCGCCGCCCTCGGCGACGGTCAGCGTTTCGGCCTGCGTCTCGCCTTCAGCCACGAACCCACGCCGCTGGAGACCGCCGGCGGCCTGCGCCACGCCCTGGGGCTGCTGGGCGAAGCCCCTTTTCTGCTGCTCAACGGCGATGTCTGGAGTGATATCGATCTGGCCCAACCGGCGCTGGCCGCGGGGGATCTGGCCAACCTGGCGATGGTCGATACCACCGACTTCCACCGCGGTGGCGACTTCCATCTCGACCCCAACGGACGCCTGCACGCCGAGGGCGAGCCGCGCCTGGTGTATGCCGGGGTCGGCGTGATCCACCCGCAGCTCGTCGCCGGTCTCCCCGACGGCGAGGCGGCCAAGCTGGCGCCGCTGCTGGTCGCGGCCATGCGCGCCGGGCGCGTCGCTGGCTGGCACCACCGCGGCGACTGGGTCGACGTCGGCACGCCGCAGCGCCTGGCCGATCTCGAGAGCCGGCTGCGCCGGGCGTAACTTCAGCCAGGCGGGAGTGTTATGCTGCCGCCACGTTATCCGAGTGAAGGAATCGATTGCATGAAAGCCACAGTCAAGTGGACCGACGGCCGCCAGTTCGTCACCGAATCCGGCAGCGGCCACAGCGTCGTGATCGACGGCAACCCCGATCACGGCGGGCGCAACACCGGGCCGCGGCCGATGGAACTGGTGCTGATGGGGCTCGGCGGCTGCACCTCGTTCGACGTGATCCAGATTCTGGAGAAGGCCCGCGCCGACGTCACCGACTGCGTCGCGACCCTGGAAGCCGAACGCTTCGACGGCACGCCCAGCGTGTTCACCAAGATCCATGTGCACTTCGTGGTCACCGGCCGCGGCCTCAAGGACGCTCAGGTCAAGCGTGCGGTCGATCTCTCCGCCGAGAAGTACTGCAGCGCCTCGCTGATGCTGGCCAAGGGCGGCGTGGAGATTACCCACGACTACGAGATCGTCGAGGCCTGAGAGGGCGTTTACAAAATGCCTGCGCTCGGCAATACAGCGTTAAAATCGTCCTCTGAGCGCCGGCCAGTCCAACGAGGCCCTCGAGCCCACAGCACAAGACGCAAAAACCGCGACTCAGGTCGCGGTTTTCTTTAGGCACTGTCTGAAAAGTACTGCGCTCGCCCATGCGGCGTTAAAAATCGGCTCAAAATGCTCATTTACACCCCGTAAACTCCGCGTTTTCGCCGATTTTTGCCTTGCCTGGCCTTCGCTCGTCGACTTTTCAGACAGCACCTAGCCTGCTCGGCGGCTATCCGCCGCCCTTGACGACGCCAGGCTCAATGCTCAGAGGCGATAGACGCTCTTGGTCATCACCTTCGACACCAGCCGCATGCCCCACTTCACCGGCAGCGGGAAGCGGCTGCCGCCGGACTCCAGCGCCATCCGCTCGTGCTGCGCTTCGTCGATACGCATCTGTTCGAGTACCGCCCGCGAGCGCTTGTCGTCGATCGGCAGCTTGCGCAGATGCGCCTCCAGATGGCGCCCGACCTGCTCCTCGGTGGCGGCGACGAAGCCCAGGCTGACGCGATCGCCGACCGCCCCGGCCAGGGCGCCGAGGCCGAAGGAGGCGGCGTAGAAGGCGGGGTTGAGATAGCTGGTACGGCCATCCAGCTCCTGCAGGCGCTGATCGCACCAGGCCAGATGGTCGATCTCCTCCGCCGCTGCCTCTTCCATCCGCTCACGGGTATCACCCAGCTTGGCGGTCAGCCCCTGCCCCTGATAGAGCGCCTGGGCGCACACCTCACCGGTGTGATTGATGCGCATCAGCCCGGCCACATGGCGGCGCTGCTCGTCATCGAGCGCGCCCTCGGGCTGGGCGTGCGCCGGCGAGGGCCGGCGCGGCTGTGCCGCCCCCGGCACCAGCGTGCGCAGTACGCTGTCGAACTGATGGATCAGATTGTCGCTACGCGACAGCTGGCGCGCCATGTGAGTCTCCTTACCCGTGTATGGATCATCCGCGAACGGATGCCCGTGTGCGGCAATGTCCCGGGCCTGTCAGCCCGGCGGCCAGGTCAGCTTGCGCCCACCCAGCAGGTGCATGTGGATATGATAGACCGACTGCCCGCCATCTTCGTTGCAGTTCATCACCACGCGGTAGCCGTCCTCGGCGAAGCCGAACTGCTTGGCCAGCTTGGCCGCGGTGTACTGCAACCGCCCGATCAGGGCCAGATCCGCCTCCTCGATATCATTCAGGGTGGCGATCGGCTTCTTGGGGATGATCAGCACATGGGTGGGTGCCTGGGGATTGATGTCACGGAAGGCGAGTACGTGCTCGTCCTCGTAGACGATATCGGCCGGAATCTCGCGGTCGATGATCTTGCTGAACAGCGTGGGCTCCATGGGGTCTCCTGCTCGAACATGAAAGGATCCGGCGCCAGCGGCTGACGCCTCGGCACATCAACGAAAACGGCGCTGCGCCAGCAGCTGGCGCACCTTGGGCGCCAGGATCAGATCCATCGCCAGCGACAGCCGCGCCCCCGGCACCACCAGGGTGTTGGGGCGGCTCATGAAGGCGTCATGGATCATGGTCACCAGATAGGGAAAATCCACCGCTTCCGGGTCGCGGAAGCGGATCACCACGAACGACTCGCCGTCGTTGGGCACGTCCTGCAGCTCGAACGGGTTGGAGGTATCCACCGTCGGCACGCGCTGGAAGTTGATGTGGGTGCGCGAGAGCTGGGGCTGGATATAGCGCACATAATCGTGCATGCGCCCGAGAATGGTCTCGATCACCGCTTCCTGCGAATAGCCGCGCAGCTTGGTGTCGCGGTCGATCTTCTGCAGCCACTCCAGATTGATCGTGGGCGCCACCCCGATCAGCATGTCGACGTGCCGCGCGATATCCACCTCATGGGTCACCAGTCCGCCATGCAGCCCTTCGTAGAGCATCAGATCGGTGCCACTGGGGATCGGCTGCCAGTCGGTGAAGGTGCCGACCTGCCAGCCGGCCTCGATCATGCGCTTGTCTTCGGCATGGATATAGTGGCGGTAGGTGCCCTTGCCGCTATCGCCGTACTCCTGGAACAGCGTATCCAGCCGGTCCAGCAGGTTGGCATTGACCGAGAAATGCGACAGCTCCGCCTTGCGCTCCGGCTCGGTCTGCAGGATCTCGGCCAGCTCCGCCCGCGAGTAGCGGTGAAAGGCGTCGCCGTCGATGAAGGCGGCGTGGACGTCCTCCCGCGCGAACATGCGCTCGAAGGTGCGCTTGACCGTGGTGGTGCCGGCGCCGGAGGAGCCGGTGACGGCGATGATCGGAAACTCACGCGACATGCCGCGCCCCCCTGCCGAGCCCGATGGCCCTCGACACGGCCCGGGCCGCCGCGGGGCGGCAGGTCGCCGCGATGGCGTCGCGATATGGCTGTAGCTGCGGCATGGCGCTGGTTCCCCGATCCCGGTGCAGGTCGTGCCTGCTCGCTGGGTTGATTAGCTGCGTGACGCGAGATCCTCGCGCTCACGCGCGATCGCCCGATGGGCGATGTCGCGGCGATACTCGGCCCCTGCCCAGGTGATCTCGGCGACGCCGGCGTAGGCCTGCTCGGCGGCAGCGGCCACGCTGTCACCCAGCGCGGTCACACATAGCACGCGCCCGCCGCTGGTGACGACGCGACCATCGTCGCGCTGCGTCGTGCCGGCATGGAACACCTTGCAGCCGCGCTGCTCGGCGGCCTCGAGGCCGTCGATCGCATCACCCTTGGCGTAGCTGCCGGGATAGCCGCCGGCCGCCATCACCACACCGACCGCTGCGCGCGGGTCCCAGCTCCCTTCGGCGCGATCCAGACGCTGCGCCAGGGCAGCCTGACACAGTCCCACCAGATCGCCGTTCAGGCGCATCAGGATCGGCTGGGTCTCGGGGTCACCGAAGCGGCAGTTGTACTCGATCACCCTGGGCGCGCCGGTGGCATCGATCATCAGCCCGGCATACAGGAATCCGGTGTAGGGGTGCCCTTCCGCGGCCATGCCGGCGACGGTCGGGGTGATCACCTCGTCCATGATGCGCTGGTAGACCGCCTCGGTGACCACCGGGGCCGGCGAGTAGGCGCCCATGCCGCCGGTGTTGGGGCCGGCATCGCCATCGTAGGCGCGCTTGTGGTCCTGGCTGGTGGCCATCGGCCAGACGTGCTCGCCGTCGACCATGACGATGAAACTCGCCTCCTCGCCGTCGAGGAACTCTTCGATCACCACCCGCGCGCCGGCATCGCCGAAGGCGTTGTCCTCGAGCATGTCGCGGATCGCCGCGGCCGCCTCGTCACGGGTCATCGCCACGACCACGCCCTTGCCGGCGGCGAGGCCATCGGCCTTGATCACGATCGGTGCGCCGTGGCGGTCGAGATAGTCGAGCGCCGGGGTGACTTCGCTGAAGGTCTGGTAGGCCGCCGAGGGGATCGCATGGCGCGCCAGGAAATCCTTGGTGAAGGCCTTGGACCCTTCGAGCTGGGCGGCGCCGGCCGAGGGGCCGAAGATCGCCAGACCCGCCTGCTGGAAGCGGTCGACCACGCCGGCCACCAGCGGCGCCTCGGGGCCGACGATGGTGAGTTCGACATCGTTGTCGCGGGCGAAGGCGATCAGCGCGTCGAAGTCCATGGCGTCGATCGCCACGTTGGTCAGCCCCGCCTCACGGGCGGTACCGGCGTTGCCGGGAGCCACGAACACCGTGTCGACCTGCGGCGACTGCGCCGCCTTCCACGCCAGGGCGTGCTCGCGCCCGCCGCCTCCTAGGATCAGAACCTTCATCACTCGCCTTTCGTTGCGCTGTCACCGAATATGGAAGAGGCATTATGTCAGAAAGGCCCGGGCCAGAAAGCCCCCGAACGCATCGTGCCGGCTGCCGGCCGTCTCGCGGCGGGTGCGCGGTTGGCCGCGGTGCCCGCGCCTGAGGCACAATGGGCGCCCCTTTTCTCAATGCCGAGTGCCCCGCTGCCTGCATGAACCTGATTCTGCTCGAACCCGCCGACTGGATCGACGCCACCCACGCACGCGTCTGCGATCCGCGTCGTCTGACTCATCTGCGCGAGGTGCATCGCGCCGCCCCCGGCGACAGCCTCACCGTGGGCGCACTCGACGGCGCCATCGGCCGCGGCGAGCTGCAAACGCTGAGCGCCAGCGAGGCCGTGTTCCACGTGCCCGCGCTCGACCGCGAACCGCCAGCGCCGCTGCCGGTGCATCTGCTGCTGGCGCTGCCACGCCCGCGCATGCTGGCGCGCAGCCTCGAACATATCGCCGCGCTGGGCGTGAAGCAGCTGACACTGCTGCACACGCGCCGGGTCGAGAAGAGCTATTGGCAATCGCCGGAGCTGCGCCCGGAGAAGATCCATCAGCATCTGGTGCTGGGGCTGGAGCAGGCGCGCGATACCCGTCTGCCCGAAGTGACCCTGGAGACCCGCTTCAAACCGTTCGTCGAGGATCGCCTGCCGGCGCTGCTGACCGGCCGGCGCGGGCTGATCGCCCATCCCGGTATGCCGCGGGCCTGCCCCCGCGGGATCGACGAGCCGACACTGCTGGCGATCGGCCCCGAGGGCGGCTTCGTCGATTACGAGGTGGCCCGCTTCGAAGAAGCCGGGTGCGAGGGGGTCCATCTGGGTGAGCGCATTCTGCGCGTGGAGACCGCGGTGACCGCGCTGCTGGCGCGGCTATTCTGATACCGGCGACGCCCCGGCTGAGCGGGAGTGACCCGCCTGAGCGGACGATGACCCGCCGCCTGCCTACGGCGACTGGCACAGCCACCTCGGGCGCGGCGACGAGAGTTCAGGGCATCAGCCAGCTGGCCGGGTCCTGGCTGAGCTCGACCCCCAGAAAGCGCCGCGCGGCGACGCTCAGGTTGTCCAGCCGCGCCTGGCTGATCGCTGCCGACTCCAGATGCAACAGCGTCGGCAGCGGGCCGACATCCACCGCCATGCGCTTGAGCCAACGATAATCCAGGGTCGCGTCCACCGGCCGGCTCTCCACCCACAGCAGCGCATGCCCAGGTGCCGCGCGCGGCGCCTCGGCCAGAGTCACCGGCGCCCAGTGCCGCCCGCTGCGCTCGTTGAGCGAGCTCAGCAGACTCTCCAGCGCGCCGCGTCGCGGCTCACCCAGCACCAGCAGCGGCCAGCGATCACGCTGGCGCTGCCAGGCGCGCAGTCCGGCGGCCTGATCGCTCACCGCTCGGCGGCCGTCGCCGCCCCGCCTGCGCCCTTGGCGCGGCGCAGGGTTTGGTGGGCGCTCAGCGCATTCTGCAGGCCTTCGAGCAGCGCTTGGCGCCGCCGCCCATCTCGGCGCTGGGCAATGCCCACGAGGCGCGCGCGCACGTCCGTGGCCCAGCCGGCTTCCGCCTGGGCCAGATGCAGCGCCAGCGCCGCCAGTGCGGCCGCGAGCTGCCAGCGGTGGGCGCGCTCTTCGAGCTCCGGGCGGCGCGTCTTGAGCAGCCGTTCGGCCTGCTGGGTCAGGCTGGGCAAGCCTTCCAGCGCCAGCGCTGCGGCCAGCCGCGAACCGCTGTCGAAGCCGGTGCGGGCGCTGCCGATCCAGAAACGCCGTCCCAACTGGCGACCATCGGCCTCGTCGTGCCAGGTGCCTTCCCAGGCGATCACCGGCAGCCCCTCGCCATCGCCACGGCGCTTGGCCAGGGTGGTCTCGAGACGCTTGAGATCGAGGCGCGCCTGGCGCCCGCGATGAAACATGATGATCCCCGGCTGCGCTTCACCCAGCGCCAGCGCCTCGTCCAGGCGCAGCCATTCGCCGCTGTGGCGCACCCGGCGGCTGGCGCTGGTGGCGGCGAGCCAGCTGCGTCGCTGCACGTCGAGCCCAGCGAGCAGCTCGACGTCCGGCAACTGGTTCAGCAGGTGCCACTCGGCGCCCAGCGAGTCGGCCCAGGCAAAGCGCGCTTCGTCCCCCGCCGGCAGCTCGTGGCGCGGCCATACCAACGGCTGCGGCATGCCGTGCGCATCCAGCGCCACCAGCGGCATCGCTTGCCCCTGGCCGCGCACCGGAGCCGGCTTGGACCACCACAGCGCGCGCGGCGCGCCCTCCCCGCGCAGCCCGGCCTGACGGCTCGCGCTCATCAAGCGCGCCGCAAAGGCGCTGTCGGTGCCGTGGTTGCGCGGCCAGGCGTGCTCCAGCCAGGGCATCCCCTGGACCTGCCGGCGCAGCGTGGCGAGCATGGTCTCCAAGGCCTCGCCCTGACGCAGCACGCCCTGGGAGAGCGCCTGCTGACGCGCCTGGGCCGGCGCCGCCGGGGCACTGCCCGCGGCGCGCGAGAACGGCGACTCGCCACCGTGGGCAAGCGCTTCACGCAGCAGCGCCTCGCGATCCACCGGCTCCAGGTCTTCCGGCACCCGCTGCCCGCGCGAGAGATAGCAGAGCTTGAGCCCGTGGCGCATCAGCACGTCCAGCACCGGCCCCAGGCGCGCGGCCTCGTCGAGCTTGGTCAGAATGCAGCCCCACAGCGGCTCGCCGGCCTCCTGCGAGGCGCGCTGCCAGGCCTCGACCACCTGTTCCAGGGTATCGCCGTGGCGCGCGGCATCGAGCACCAGCAGCCGGCGCACGCTGACCGGTGCGGCGCCAAGGCGGGCGATCTCGCCCATCAGGCGCTGGTCACGCTGGCTCATGCCGACGGTATCGATCACCATCATGCGCTTGCCGCCGGAGCGCCCCATCAGCCCGCGGCGGGGCTGGGCCAGACGCCCCAGCAGCGCCCCCAGATCGCCCTGCTCGTCGAGCGCATGCACTTCCACACCCAGCAGACGCGCATAGATGCGCAGCTGCTCGGCGGCGCCGATACGGTAGCTGTCGGTGGTCACCAGCGCGGCCTCCCGCGGGCCGTGGCGCATCACGTAGCGCGCCGCCAGCTTGGCCGTGGTGGTGGTCTTGCCGGCACCAGTGGGGCCGACCAGGGCGAACAGACCGCCGGCCTCGAACAGCGCTTCTTCGCTGTCCAGCACCTCGAGCCGCGCCGCGAGCTGGCGTTCGAGCCAAGCCTGCCAGGCTGGCGTCTCGGACTCCTCGGCGGACTCCTCGAGTAGCGATGCCGGCAGCGTCTCGAGCAAGGTTTCGCACAGCACGTGGCTGAAACCGGCCTGGCTCAGCTGACGCAGGATGGCATCGCGTACCGCCTGGCCCGGGGCGGGCGCCGGCGCAGCGCTCTCGCGCAGCAGCGCCCGCATGTCCTCGAGCATGCGCCGGTTGAAGGCTTCCCAGGCTGCCGGCGACTCGGCCGCGGCGCTCTCGCTCGCCGGCGTGCCGTCGCTCTCGGCTTCGCCCGCGGGCCCGGCCAGCGCCTGGGCGTGGGCCTGCTCGGACATGGCGACGATCTCGACGCCACCGTCGACGACGCGGTTGGATAGGATCAGAACGTCCTCACCCAGAGCCTGGCGTATCTGACGCATGGTCTCCCGGGTGTTGGCACCGGTGAATCGCTGCACTCCCATGACTCGCCTCACGGCGCCGCGACGAGCGATGCACGAAGGCATCGCGCCGCGACGCTCTCAAAACCGATGAAAGCGCCGAGTGTGACACGGCGCGGCGGGTGGCAAATAGGGGAAAAGACGCCGAATCGCGATCCATTCAGCACCCGCCACGCCGACCACGCGGGTCGAGGTGGCAGGTGCCGTCGCCGACGGAACGACCGCCGTCAGGGCGTCTCGAGGCGCTGGATCAGTGCCTGGGTGGGATAGCCGTCCGGGGTGACACCGATCGAGCGCTGGTAGGCGCGCAGACCGGCCCGGGTATTGGGGCCGACCCGCCCGTCCGGCGTGCCGACGTCGAAGCCTCGCGCATTGAGCGCCTGCTGCATTTCACGCACCTGAGTCCGCGACAGCGCCGGCTCCGAACGCGGCCACTGCCCCTGGATGCCAGGCCGCCCGGCGATGCGATCGGCAAGCGTGGCGACCGCCAGGGCATAGCTGGTGGAGGCGTTGTAGCGCATGATCACGCGGAAATTGGGCCCGACCAGGAACGCCGGCCCTTCGGCCCCGGCCGGGGCGATCACCGAGGCCTCGGCGAAATCGGGCAGCGCTCCGCCGCCGATCCGAGCCACCCCCTGGGCCGCCCATGCCTGGCTCGAGTGGCGCACCGAAAGTTCGGTCTGGGCGTAGTCGAACCCGGCCGGCAGAGTCACCTCCGCACCCCAGGGCTGGCCGCGCTGCCAGCCGGATTTGGCCAGATAGTTGGCGGTGGAGGCCATGACGTCGGGAATGCTGCCCCAGATATCGCGCCGACCGTCACCGTCGCCATCCACGGCGTAGGCGAGGAAGCTCGAGGGGATGAACTGGGTGTGGCCCATGGCGCCGGCCCAGGAGCCGCGCATATGGTCGCGATCGATATCGCCGTTCTGCAGGATCTTTAGCGCGGCCATCAGCTCGCCCCGGGCGAACGCCTGACGGCGCCCTTCGTAGCCCAGCGTCGAGAGCGCGTCGATGGTCTCGAAGCTGCCGAAATTGCTGCCGTAGTTGCTCTCCACACCCCAGATCGCGACCACGATGCTGCCGGGTACGCCGTAGCGCTGCTCGATGCGCTCGGCCAGTGCCTGATGGGCCGCCAACTGCGCGCGCCCGTTGGCGACACGCTGATCCGAGACCGCGCTATCCAGATAGCTCCACACCTGGCGGGTGAACTCGGGCTGGGAGCGGTCGAGCTCGATCACCCGCGGCTGATAGGTGGCGCGGTCGAAGGCCTCGGCCAGGGTCGCCTGGTCGATGCCCTCGCTGGCGGCCTGGCGGCGGAAGTCGGTGACCCAGGTGTCGAAGCCGGCCTGCGCCTGCGGCGTGACCTGCCCGGCATCAGCGTCGGCCTTGTCTTTGGCCCCGGTAGCCGGCTCGGACGCCTGGGCGGCAGTGTCGGACGTCTGGCTAGACGCCGGGGTGGCGGCCACGCTCTGACAGCCGACCAGCGCCAAAGAGAGGCAAAGAGAGAGGGTCAGGGACCCTTTGAGGGGAGCAGAACGCGTCACGATGCACTTCCTTTATGCTGGGAATCCTCGCGCCCCGCCTGGCAGGCGTTGGCGTCAGCCCAGTGTAGCGCATCCCGCGCGCCCCCGGCGTCGTACACCAGGGGCGGTGAGTGCAGACAGGATCCCCCAACAGCTAGTAGCGATCGAACCACGACCCTGAACCGCGCCGGGGCAGCGCCGTGGGCGCCGACTCGAGATGGCGCGGTGTTTCCTGACGCAGTGTCTCTTGGCGCAATGTCTCCTGGCGTAAGACGCTGACGGGTCCCATCGACGGTGCATCGAACCCACCATCGGCGCGCAGGACTCCTGGCTCGCGGCCACCGGAAGGGTCGATGCAAGCGGGCTGGAAACGGCTGACGTCGGCGCCATAGACCTGCTGGCGGCGCAGATACTCATGCCACAAAAGCTCGTGGCGCAGATCGCGCTGCGGATGCTCGGACCCGGCCGTGACCTCCATCCGCTCGCACAGCGCGTAAAGCTGACGCGCCGAGACGCAGCCCAAGGCGCGCCAGCGCAGCAGCTCGCGCACATCCTCGGAATCCCATTCGCCCGGCGCGTCACGCAGCTGGCGCAGGCGTGCCTGGGCCGCCGGCTCGCCCCCCGACATCGTCGCCGCCAGCGGCTCGACGTCGCCGAGCAGGCTGCCTAGGGGCGGCAACCCGCGTGGGCCATCCTGCGGCCAGGGCGGCAGCGTGAACGGCTGGCCCGGACTCCTCGGCGCCAGGGCGCTCCTGCCCCGGGAGCGGGTGACGAACTCGCCGAAGGAGAGCTCGCGCATCTCGGTGTCGTCATGGTGGGCGGGGAACAGTGGCGAATCGGGCAGCACGCAGAGCTGATCCGGCGCCAACGCCGCCTGCACCCGCCGGGTGGTGGCGCACTCATTGGCACCCTCCATGGCGTGGGTAATCACCCGCTGGGCGCCGATCCGCTGTGCCAGCCGCGGCAGCAGTTGCTCAGGCTCGCCGACACACACCAGCAGGTCGCTGCCTCGAGTCAGCAACGTGCCGCGCAGATCGATCAGGCTCTGCCACAGGAGTGACCAATGAGGCACGGTATGCGCAGACGCCGTGCCGTCCAGCCAGCAGGGTTCGAGCACGAAGACACACAGCATTGTTTCCGCGTGCGGCTCTACCGCCAACAGATCGTTGTCGCTCAGGCGCAGATCGCGCCGAAACCAGATCAGATCGCAGGAAGATTCCATGCCGCAGCCTCCAGACTCGCGGGCCGTCCGCGCGGCCATCGAGGCGCCCGCCTGCCGCTGCCTCGGTGCTCGATTTCCGCTGCTGGCGCTCCCCTTCTGGTAGATAGCGCCAGCCCTCAATATTTGTACAAAAACTATCACCAGGCAGGCAATATGTACAACGAAACTGCCGCAAGCCGCCTATGGCTCCCCCTCGGGCGGCGTGATACAGTCGTTAACGAGTTCCGGCTGGATCAAGCGAATATCCAATACTTTCAAGCGCTTCGGAGCCCACTGCGCAGAATTGCGCGGCCCCGGAACCTTCATGACCGAGCCCAGACCGTGCGCGTGTGTCGTACTCGGGAAATGTTTTTGAATCGCGCCGCGTATTCGAGCAGAACACTTCCCTGGCACGACACACAACGAGCTTGACCCGCGTTCCACGAGAGAACGCCGCAGCCCCGGCGACGCCGGGCGCCCCTGCACGAACAGCGCTTTTCGCGACACGCCCACAGAAGTGCGAGCAGAAAAGCGCTCATAGAGAGGAGAGACACCATGCCGGGCCACATGCCTAGCCAGCTGTCGCTGACATGCGCGACCTGTCGTATCGGTGCCCAGACTCCGTCGTCCCACGCAGGCATACTCGCCCTGGAGGGCCGCACCCCGGCGTGGATGCTGGCACCCCGTGGTGCACGCCGTCCCTATCTGACCGATCCGCCCCGCCTGATCTGAGACCGCCCGCTGCCCGTCACCTCGTGGCGGATCGCGTGCGCCAGTCGCCGCCGACCATCGGCGGAAAGCGTGCCGCTGCGGCGGCCCAGTTCATCCGACCAACGTGTATCTCGAGGTGCGAAGCGCCAGCGCTGAGGCGTGGACGAGTCCCTGGGAGTGGGCGAGATCGCCTACACTAGGACCGCCGGGCGCCGTCACACCGGCCCCTCGACGTACGCAGAGAGTCAGCCCGAGCCACTTGGTCTCGCCGGCTGTCCGTTCGGGTCCTTGAGAAGAGCGACAACTTCATGTCATTGCCGCTGATCGTGCTGCTGCCTCTATTGGGCAGCCTCATACCGCTGTTGAGCTCCAATCGACAGCGCAATCTCAATGCGGGGTCGACCGCGATTCTGCCCGCCGTGGCGCTGGCCATCGCGCTCTATCACGCGCCGCGCGTGCTCGCCGGGGAGGTCCCCCGTTTCAGCCTCAGCTGGGTGCCACAGCTGGGGCTCGATCTGGCCTTCCGGCTCGACGGGCTGTCACTGCTGTTCGTGATGCTGATCCTCGGCATCGGCCTGCTGATCATCCTCTACTCGCGCTACTACCTGGCGCCCGAGGACAGCATGCCGCGCTTCTACGCCTATCTGATGCTGTTCATGACCTCGATGCTGGGCATCGTGATGGCCGACAACCTGCTACTGCTGTGGGTATTCTGGGAGCTGACCAGTCTCTCCTCGTTCCTGCTGATCGGCTACTGGTACAAGCAGAGCGAGGCGCGGCGTGGTGCGCGCATGGCGCTGACGGTGACCGGCATGGGCGGGCTTGCGATGCTTGCCGGCTTCCTGCTGATCGGGCATATCGTCGGCACCTTCGACATGCAGACGGTGCTCGACAGCCGCCAGCTGATCCAGGCCGATCCGCGCTACCTGCCGGCGCTGCTGCTGATCCTGCTCGGCGCCTTCACCAAGTCGGCCCAGTTCCCGTTCCACTTCTGGCTGCCGCACGCGATGTCGGCGCCCACGCCGGTCTCCGCCTTCCTGCACTCGGCGACCATGGTCAAGGCCGGCGTGTTCCTGCTCGCGCGCCTGCATCCGGCGCTTGCCGGCTCCCAGCTGTGGCTCTACATCGTCACCCTGACCGGCCTGGTGACGATGATCTACGCCGCCTATTTCGCCCTGCTCAAGTACGACCTCAAGGGCGTGCTGGCGTTCTCCACCGTCAGCCATCTGGGCATGATCACCATGCTGTTCGGACTCGACAGCAAGCTGGCGGTGATCGCGGGGCTGTTCCACATCATCAATCACGCCACCTTCAAGGCGTCGCTGTTCATGTCCTCGGGGATCATCGATCACGAGACCGGCACCCGTGACATCCGCAAGCTGAGCGGGCTGCGCCACAGCATGCCGATGACCGCAGCGCTGGCCGGGCTGGCGGCGGCATCGATGGCCGGCGTGCCGCTGCTCAACGGCTTTCTATCCAAGGAGATGATGCTGACCGAGGCCCTCGGCAGCGGCATCCTCGGCGGTCTGGCGTGGCTGATCCCGGTGCTGGCGACCCTCGGCAGCGTGCTCTCGGTGGCCTACTCGCTGCGCTACGTGCGTAACGTCTTCTTCGGCCCGGCGGCCACGGATCTGCCCAAGACGCCGCACGAGGCGCCCTTCATGATGCGCCTGCCGATGCTGCTGCTGGTGGCGCTGTGCGTGCTCATCGGCCTGCTGCCGGCGCTGATGGTGACCGGTATCCTCGAGGCCGCGGGCCAGGCGACGATTCTCGCGCCGCGCCCGGAACTGCATCTGGCGATCTGGCACGGCTTCAATCTTCCGCTATTGATGAGCGCCATCGCCCTGGCCGGCGGCGTCGCCATCTACAGCGTGCGCCGCACCCTGTTCAGCTTCCAGCGCCAGTTCCCCCAACGCAACGCGCTGATGCTGTTCGAGTACGCCGTGCGCCAGCTGCTCGGCGCCACCCAGCGCGGCATCGACCGTCTGGAGAACGGCTCGCTGCAGCGCTACATGCTGTGGCTGATCGTGGTGGTACTGTTCCTCACCGGCAGCGGGCTGCTCGATCTCACCCAGTTGAAGGGCGAGCTGCCGCTCAAGCCGCTGGATGGCCTGTTGGTGGTGGGCGCGGCGATCACCATCCTCGCCGGCCTCGGTACTGCCGTGCTGCATCGCCGCCGCCTGGTCTCGCTGATGATGCTTTCGGTGGTGGGGCTGATGGTGTCGCTGGCGTTCGCGCGCTTCTCGGCACCGGACCTGGCGTTGACCCAGCTGGCGGTCGAGGTGGTCACGGTGATCCTGCTGATGCTGGCGCTGTTCTTCCTGCCCCAGCGCACGCCCAAGGAGTCGAGCGGCGGACGCATCGTGCGCGACGTGCTGCTGGCAGCCAGCTTCGGTGGCATCGTCGCCAGCCTCAACTACGCCCTGCTGACACGCTCGCTCGACAGTATCTCGGGCTACTTCCTGGCCAATAGCGTCAGCGGCGGCGGCGGCCACAACGTGGTCAACGTCATCCTGGTCGACTTCCGCGGCTTCGATACCCTGGGCGAGATCACCGTGCTGTGCATCGCCGCCATCGGTATCTACAAGCTGCTCAACCGCCTGCGTCTGTTCATGCCCTCGAGCGACAGCGAGGGCCGGCCGTGGTCGAAGGATCTGCACCCGATGCTGCTGGCCACGGTCTCGCAGAGCCTGCTGCCGCTGGCGCTGCTGGTGTCGGTGTTCATTTTCCTGCGCGGCCACAACGAGCCCGGCGGCGGCTTCATCGCCGGCCTGGTCACCGCGGTGGCGCTGATCCTCTTGTACATCGCCCGCGGCGTCGACTGGGCGCAGCAGCGCCTGACCTTCCAGTACCAGCCGATCGCGGTGGTCGGGGTGGTAATCGCCGCCCTCACCGGTCTCGGCAGCTGGCTGTTCGGCCACAACTTCCTGACTTCGGCGTTCGGTCACTTCGCGATTCCCTATATCGGCGAAGTGGAGCTGGCCACCGCCATGCTGTTCGATCTCGGCGTCTATCTCACCGTGGTCGGCGCGACGCTGATGATCCTGGCCAACCTGGGCAAATTGACCACGCGTCACCGGCCCAGCAAAGAGAACGAGAAGGAGACCGTCTGATGGAAGCGCTCTTCGCCACCGTAACCGGCTTTCTGGCGGCCAGCGGTCTCTACCTGGCTCTGCGTGGACGCACTTTCCCCGTAGTCGTGGGGCTGACGCTGCTCTCTTACGCGGTCAACCTGTTCCTGTTCTCCACCGGCGGCCTCACCACCGACGGCGCCGCGGTCATCCAGGACGGCAAGACCCACTATGCCGATCCGCTGCCCCAGGCGCTGGTGCTCACCGCCATCGTGATCGGCTTCGCCATGACCGCGTTCTCGGTGATTCTGGCCATGCGCGTGCGCGGCGACCAGGGCAGCGATCAGGTCAACGACCAGCGCGGCGATGACGCCAGGGAGGAGAAGTCGTGATGCAGCATCTGATCATTCTCCCCATCCTGCTGCCGCTGTTCACCGGGCTCGCAATGCTGATCAAGCGCGATGCCACCATGCAGCCGCGGCGCACCATCGGCCTGGTGAGTACCGCCCTGCTGGTCGTGATCAGCGTGGCCCTGGTGGTCGAGAGCAGCGACGGCCAGATCAGCTACTACGCCCTGGGTGGCTGGCAGCCGCCGTTCGGCATCATCCTGGTGCTCGATCGCCTCTCGGCGCTGATGGTGTGCCTGACCAGCGTGCTCGCCCTCGGTAGCCTGGCCTACGCCTGCGCCGGCGACGACAAGAAGGGCAGTAACTTCCATGGGCTGTTCCAGCTGCAGCTGATGGGGATCAACGGCGCCTTTCTCACCGGCGACATGTTCAACCTGTTCGTGTTCTTCGAAGTGTTGCTGATCGCCTCCTACTCGCTGCTGATGCACGGTGGCGGCAAGGACCGTACCCAGGCGGGCTTCCACTACGTGGCGCTCAACCTGGCCGGCTCGGCGATGTTCTTGATCGCGCTCGGCGTGCTCTACGGCACCACCGGCACGCTCAACATGGCGGACATGGGCCAGCGGGTCGCCCAGCTCGACCCCGAGCGCCTGGGGCTGCTCAAGGCCGGTGCCTTTCTGCTGCTGGTGGTGTTCGGGCTGAAGTCGGCGATCCTGCCGCTCTACTTCTGGCTACCGCGCGCCTACGCCAGCGCCCCGGCACCGGTGGCGGCGCTGTTCGCGATCATGACCAAAGTGGGGGTCTACGCCATTCTGCGCGTCTACACCCTGATCTTCGGCGACAGTGCCGGCGACCTGGCCAATTTCGTGCAACCGTGGCTGTGGTGGTTCGCCCTGGCGACGATCGCGCTGGGCGGGATCGGTGTGCTCTCGGCACGCGACCTGCGCACCCAGGTCGCCTATCTGATCCTGATCTCGGTGGGCACGCTGCTGGTCGGCGTGAGCATGGACCGCGTGGCCTCGCTCTCGGCGCTGCTCTACTACATGCTGCATACCACCCTGGTCAGCGGCGGTCTGTTCCTGCTCGCCGACGCCATCGCCGACCAGCGCGGCAAGGCCGGCGCGCGTATCGTGCCCGGCCGCGGCGTCACCCAGCCGGCGTTGCTGGGGCTGGCCTACTTCGTCGGCGCGATCACCGTGGTCGGCCTGCCACCGCTGTCCGGGGCGATCGGCAAGGCGCTGCTGCTCGACGCGGCACAGCCGAGCGAGCAGCCGTGGCTGTGGTCGCTGCTGCTGCTGTCGAGCCTCGCCGGGCTGGTGGCGATGGGCCGCAGCGGCTCCACCGTGTTCTGGAAGGCGGGCAAGGCCGACCCCGAGGGATCACGGCTCAAGCCGAGCATGCTAGCGGGGCTCGCCCTGCTGCTGGGCGCCTCGCCGCTGCTGGCGATCTTCGCCGGCCCGATCACCGAATTCACCCAGGCGAGCGCCGCACAGCTGCTCGACCCCAGCGCCTATACCCAGGCGATCCTCGCCCCGACTTCTGGAGGTGGCTCATGATTCCTCCCGTACGCTGGCTGCCAATGCCAGTGTTGTCGCTGCTGCTGCTGCTGGTATGGCTGCTGCTGCAGCAGAGCGTGGCCCTCGGCCAGTGGCTGCTGGGTGGCGTGCTGGCGGTCGCCATTCCGCTGCTGTGCCGCCCGTTCTGGGAGCGCCAGCCACGCATCAAGCATCCGCTCAAGCTGTTGCACTACGTGGGCCGGGTACTCAAGGACATCGTGGTGGCCAACCTCGAAGTCTCCAAGCTGATTCTCGACCCGCGCGGGCGCATGCGTCCGGCGTTCGTCGAGTATCCGCTGACGCTGACCGAGAACTTCCCCATCACCATTCTCGCCAGCACCATCACGATGACCCCGGGCACCGTCTCGGCCCACCTGCGCCTGGACAATCGCACGCTGCTGATCCATGCCCTCGACGTGGCCGACATCGACGGCCTGATCGCCGAGATTCATCAGCGTTACGAACGCCCGCTCATGGAGATCTTCGAATCATGATCGCTACCGCGCTGTGGATCGCCCTGGCGCTGTTCAGCGCCGCTATCGCGCTCAACTTCTATCGCGCCGTGATCGGCCCCAGCCTGCCGGACCGGGTGCTGGCGGTCGACACCATGTACATGAACTCGATCGCGCTGATCGTGCTGTTCGGTATCTGGGTCAACAACAAGGACTATTTCGAGGCGGCACTGCTGATCGCCATGCTCGGCTTCGTCAGCACCATCGCCGTGTGCAAGTACCTGCTGCGCGGCGACATCATCGAATAGCCTGCGCCACCGAATAGCCGGCACCATCGACTAGGAGAGCCAATCATGCTGGACACGCTGCTCGAGGGAGCGATCGCCTTCATGCTGATCGCCGGCGGGATCTTCGCCTTCATCGGCTCGCTGGGGCTGACCCACCTCAAGGACTTCTACATGCGCCTGCACGGGCCATCGAAGACCACCACCCTGGGAGTGGGCTGTACCCTGATCGGGTCGCTGATCTTCTTCAGTCAGGAGAACGGACCGGTGATCCAGGAGCTGCTGATCACCGTCTTCGCCTTCATCACCGCGCCGGTATCGGCGCACATGCTGGCCAAGAGCGCACTGCACCACAAGCTCAAGCCGGACCCGCGGACCCGCGGCAATCCGCAGGAGCTGGAGAGCGATCGACCCAAGCATACGGTGGAAGAAGCGCCCCAGGGCAACTCGCCGCTGCCCTGACACAAGAACGGCGCGCTGGTGCGCGCCGTCGATGGCCGCCTAGCCGCAGCGCGGGCTCACCAGCCCGCGGTGTTCTCCGCCACCAGCTGGCTGAGCAGATGGATGTGCTCGGGGCGGTCGTTGAGCGCGGGGATATAGCGATAGCGCCCGCCCCCGGTCTCCTGGAAGTACTCGCGGTTCTCGGCGTCGATCTCTTCCAGGGTCTCGAGACAGTCGGCGGCGAACGCCGGGCTGATCACGTCGACACACTCGGTCTTGTCGGCGCCCCACTGCTTGAGCGTCTCGTCGGTGTAAGGCTTGAGCCACTCTTCCCGGCCGAAGCGCGACTGATAGCTCTGGAACCAGCTGCCCTCCTCGAGCTCGAGCGCCTCGGCGAGCAGCGCACTGGTGCGCTGGCAGTGGCGTCCGTAGGGGTCGCCGTTGTCGACATAGCGCTTGGGGATGCCGTGGTAGGACATCAGCAGCCGCCCGCGATCGCCCTGGGTCTCCCAGTGCTCACGCACGCTGGCGGCGAGTGCGGCGATATAGTCCGGGTGGTCGTGGTAGTGATTGACGAAACGCAGCTGCGGCAGGTGCGGGCAAGGGGCGAGCGCCTTGGCCAGACGCTGGAACACGGCACCGGTGGTGGTGCGCGAGAACTGCGGATAGAGCGGCAGCACCAGGATCTTGTCGACTCCGGCATCGCGCAGCGCCAGCCCGGCCTGCTCCATGCTCGGCTGGCCGTAGGTCATCGCCAGCTCCACCGGGATCGTCTCGCCGGTGCGCTCGGCCAGCGCCGAGGCCAGCGCGCGCTGCTGGCGCCGCCCGATCGCCAGCAGCGGCGAGCCCTCCTCCTGCCAGACCGAAGCATAGGCCTTGGCCACCTTGGGCGGGCGAATGCGCAGAATCACCCCGTGCAGAATCGGCCACCACAGCCAGCGCGGCGCGTCGATCACCCGCGGGTCGCCCAGAAACTCCGCCAGATACTCTCTTACCGCCTTGGCCGTGGGCGCCGCTGGCGTTCCCAGATTGACCAGCATGACTCCGTAACGGGCCGCCATATCCTCTCCTTGTCTGCCGATACATCACCTGGCGACAGTCTACCACTCCCGCCTTGCTTAACCGCGATTAACTTATACGATGAATACCATGTGTATAAGTCATGGATAAGATCATGTCGCGCCCCCTGATCCTGATACTCGGCGACCAGCTCAGCGAGACGCTCGACGTCCTCACCCAGGCGCCGGACGATGCCCTCATCGCGCTGTGCGAGGTCCACGCCGAGGGCGAGTATGTGCCGCACCATCCGCAGAAAATCGTGATGCTATTATCGGCGATGCGCCACTTCGCCGACACCCTGCGCGACAAAGGGTATCAGGTGCACTACAGCGCGCTCGACGACGACGACAACCGCCACGACCTGCTCGAGGAGGCGGAGCGCCTGGCCGAGGCCTATGCCTGCGACGAGATCCGCGTCACCCATCCCGGCGAGTGGCGCCTGTTCGAACGCATCCAGCGCCGCGGCACCCGCTGGCGGCTCTACCCGGACAACCGCTTCTACTGTTCGATCGAGGCCTTCGGCGAGTGGATGGCGGGGCGCAAGCGCTTTCGCATGGAAGATTTCTACCGCCACATGCGCAAGCAGACCGGGCTCTTGATGCAGGCAGACGAGCCGGCCGGCGGCCAGTGGAACTTCGATCATGACAACCGCGCGCCGATCGACCAGGGTCTCGACTTCCCCACCCCACCCCACCACCGCATGGATGCCACCACCCAGGCGGTGGCCGAGCTGGTGGCGACGCATTTCGGTGAGCATTTCGGTACCCTCAAGGGCTTCAACTGGGCGGTGACCCGGCGCCAGGCGCTGGGTGATCTGCGCCACTTCCTCACGCATGCGCTGGCCGACTTCGGCACCTACCAGGACGCCATCAGCGACCGCGATCCGCTGCTCTACCACTCGCGTCTCGCCGCGGCGATGAACATCGGCCTGCTCTCGCCGCAGGAGGTGTGCGAGGCGGTGGAGACGGCCTGGCAGGAAGGGCGCGCGCCGATCAACGCCGCCGAGGGCTTCATTCGTCAGATCCTCGGCTGGCGCGAGTACGTGCGCGGCATCTACTGGCAGCGTATGCCCGGCTACAAGCAGGAGAACCGGCTCAACGCTCGTCGCGGCCTGCCGGCCTTCTACTGGAGCGGCGACACCGACCTGCGCTGCCTGCAGCGGGCGATCGAGATGACCCGCGACAACGCCTATGCGCACCATATCCAGCGGCTGATGGTGACCGGCAATTTCGCCCTGCTGTGCGGCGTCTCTCCCTCCGCCCTGTGCGACTGGTACCTGGCGGTCTATGCCGACGCCTTCGAGTGGGTCGAGCTGCCCAATACCCTCGGCATGACCCTCTATGCCGACGGCGGCTATCTCGGCTCCAAGCCCTACTGCGCCTCGGGAAAGTACATCGACCGCATGTCGGATCACTGCCGCCACTGCCGCTACGACGTCAAGCAGGTGACCGGCGACGACGCCTGCCCGTTCAACAGTCTCTACTGGCACTTTCTGGAAAGCCATCGCGAGCGGCTCAAGGGCAATCAGCGCATGAAGCTGATCTATGGCAGCTGGGACAAGATGGCGCAGTCGCGCCGCGAGGCGATCCTGACGCAGGCGAGCGCCTTCCTCGACCGCCTGGATACCGAGCCGCCGTATGGCCGCGGCGAGCATGCCGAAGGTTATCGGCGCCGCTGATACGCGCGCACGCCACCGCTATCGGGCAAGTCCTCGTCGACTTGCCGCGGTGAGTGTGTGAAGCGTTGGATCGATTGGGATCGAGGCGCGGATTCAGCGCCGAGTAAGCGCTTAGAGAAGCGGTCAGCGAAGCGCTCAGAAGACCAGCGGCATGCGTGACAGCAACGGATCGTGATAGTGCGGCTCGTGGCCGACGATCTCGTCGTTGGCGACCTGCTGGACGAGATAGGCACGGTGGATACCGGCCTGCTTGAGTTCCCCGTAGACATCGTCGAGTGCGCGGAACAGCATCGGCTTGCCGCGCCGTGTCAGTACCTGGGTCGAGCCATCTTCCGGCTCCACCATCACCTGGTAGTAGCGGCTACCGGCGTGGGCGATGACACGAATCTCGAAGTTGTCGTGATCGCGGGAAAAGCGTGTGAGCTCCTTGAGGTCCATGGTTCCCTCCTGTTCGGGTTGCATGTGCGAATACGGCGTCCAGCCATCCCTGCTGGACACCCGACTGGCGCGGCCTGGCTGGCCTCGCGCATCCTGACCATTAGGTCGGATTCTTGTTAAGACTATATGTCAGTGGCGACATTTGCAGCACAAAAACCCCACTCTCGAATCACCGCTGCGGGTAGCGCTGCTCGCCGCGCAGGCGCACCACCACGCGCCCGTGGGAAGCCCGCTTGGCCGCGCTCTTGAAGCGGCTCCAGAGGTCTCCGAAGCTGTCGATGCGGGCATCCACAGGCACCCGCAGTGCGGTGATCGACAACCGCGTATGGGGAAAGAAGCGCAACTGATCGAAGCGGTCCTTGGCCTCGAAACCGCCGGCGCGGCGCTCGGTCTCCGGCAGCAGCTTGAGGCTCTCGGCGGCGAAATTGTGCTGCAGTGCGGCCAGCCGACGGTGCAGGCCAGCGGCGCTATCGAGCAGCAGAATGAAGTCGTCACCACCGAGATGGCCGAGAAAGTCCTCACGCTCCACGGCTTCGCTAAGTACCCGCGCCAGGGTCAGGATCATCTGATCGCCCAGGGCATAGCCGAAGCGGTCGTTGAAAGGCTTGAAGTGATCGAGATCGAGATAGCAGGCGACGAAGGGTGTGTTCTGACGCTGATAGTGTTCGAGGGCGGCGCGGATCGGTCGATTGCCCGGTAGTTGCGTCAGCGGATTGGCCTGCCGCGCCAGCTGCACCTGCTGCTCGGTGAACAGCTGCAGCAGGTTGATGACATGCCCGATGCCCAGATAGCGGCCAGCATCGGTAATGATGAAATCCTCATCGCGCATCGATTCGTCGCGGCCGGTCACCTTGCGCGACACCTGCTCCAGGGGCTCACCCGCCTCCACACAGAGGGCGCGCCGCTGCATCACCGTTTCGACCGGCTGGCGGCCGTGGAGATCGAAACCGTAGCGCTTGCCCAGCAGTGCCATCAACTGCTGACGCCCGAGCAGTCCGAGCGGCTGATGGCGCTGGTCGACCACCGCCAGCGCGTTGGCGCTCGGCAAGCGGCTGAAACACTCTGCCGCCTCGGCCACGCTCGTCCCCGCGGCCAGTGTCGGCAGCGCCACGCTGAGGCGGCGGATCTCGGTCACCGCAGCACTCTGACGCCGTGCCGCGGCCAGCGCCATCAGCTGCGTTTCCAGCTCGGCGCGCGCAGCCTGCGGCGTCGGGCTGGGCCGCGCGAACAGCCAGCCCTGATAGAAGTCGGTACCCAGCTCCACCAGCGCCTGCAGCTCGCCCTCGCGCTCGACCCCTTCGGCGACCACGCGGCTACCCAGGCTGTGGGCGATATCGACGATAGAGCGCACGAAGCGGCGCTTGACCCGGTCGTGGTCCAGGCCACTGACGAAGTGGCGGTCGAGCTTGACGTAATCGGGGTTGAGCTGCGACCACAGGCGCAGCCCGGCATAGCCGTCGCCGAGATCGTCCAGGGCGATGGCGAACCCCATGGCCTGATAATGCTGAGCCGCCTCCGCCATCAGCCCCGGATCGATGCCCGGCGACTGCTCGGTGATCTCGATCACGATCTGCTGCGGACTCAAGCCGTGGGCAGCAAGCAGCTCGATCGTCTGGCCGTTGATATGCGCCGGATCGATCAGCACTTCGGGCGTGACATTGAGAAACAGCAGCTCGCTGAGCCCGGTGGCGACCCAGCCCTCGACGGCTCGCTCACGGCAGAGCCGCTCCAGCGGCGCGAGCTGGCCGGCCTCGCGGGCGGCACCGAACAGCGGCAACGGCGAGGCGTAGGGCGAGCCCTGGGGGCCGCGTGCCAGCGCTTCATAGCCCAGCACGCGGGCGGTCGGCACGCTGACGATGGGCTGGAAATGCATGCGCAGATCGCGCGCGTCGAGCAGACGCTGAAGCGCGGAAACAGCGGGCGCGGTAGGGGCAGGGTTCATGTCTGCCAGCGTCGCAGCAGCACATGACAGCAAGATGACAGCAGGCCCGCTGGCAGCGCCCGGCTCGCGCTGAACGCTACCGGGCGTGGGGCCGGCGCTTACTGGTAGGCGGAGGGGTCGATCGCCTTGCCCAGGGAGTTGCGGTCGATCCAGCGCCCCGCCTTGGCTTCCTTGTAGCGGAATACCACGCGGTCACCCACCACCACCGGCAGCTCCGCATCCTCGGTCTGGTAGCTGTAGAGCTCGCCGTCCACGGTCAGCCAGTGCCGATAGAGATCCGGCATGCCCAGCCACTCCTTGAACGGCCCCTCGCGTTCGAGCTTTTCCAGTTGCCCGCGAACCTCGATCTTGGGGACGCGCTGGCGTCGCCCACGCTGAAAACCGCCTGCCATAGGTGTGACTCCTCAAACCGTTGTTGCGTTACTCGTAATGCTGGCCATAGCTGTCCGGGGCCAGGTCCTCGAATCGGGTGTACTTGCCGATGAACGCCATGTGTACGGTGCCGATGGGGCCGTTACGCTGCTTGCCGATGATCAACTCGGCCAGCCCCTTGTTGTCGGGGTTATCGCTATTGTAGACCTCGTCACGGTAGACGAAGGCGATGACGTCGGCGTCCTGCTCGATGGCGCCCGACTCGCGCAGGTCCGACATCACCGGGCGCTTGTTGGGGCGCTGCTCGAGCGAGCGGTTGAGCTGCGACAGCGACACCACCGGGCAGTTGAACTCCTTGGCCACGCCCTTGAGCGAGCGCGAGATCTCGGAGATCTCCGCGGTGCGGTTCTCGGATAGCCCCGGCACCTGCATCAGCTGCAGGTAGTCGATCATCACCAGCCCGATGTTGCCGTGCTCGCGGGCGATACGCCGCACCCGCGAGCGCAGTTCGTTGGGCGACAGCGCCGGGGTATCGTCGATGAACAGCTGCTTGTCCTTGAGCAGGTTGACCGCCGAGGTCAGCCGCGGCCAGTCCTCGTCCTCGAGCTGGCCGGTCCTCACCCGGGTCTGGTCGATCCGTCCCAGCGACGACAGCATACGCAGCATCAGCGACTCTGCCGGCATCTCCATCGAGAACACGATCACCGGCTTGTCGCCGGCGACCACCGCATGCTCGACCAGGTTCATGGCGAAGGTGGTCTTACCCATCGACGGGCGCCCGGCAATGATCACCAGATCCGACGGCTGCAGCCCCGAGGTCATCTCGTCGAGATCGCGGAAGCCAGTCGAGATGCCGGTCATCTGGCCCTTCATGTTGAACAGCTCGTCGATGCGATCGACCGCCTTGGTCAACAGCTGACTCATGCCCTGGGGGCCGCCGAACTTGGGCCGCGACTCGCTGATCTGGAACACCAGCCGCTCGGCCTCGTTGACCAGCTCGTCGGAGGCGCGCCCATCCGGGGAGTAGGCGCTGTCGGCGATCTGACGCGAGGCCTGGATCAGCTTACGCAGGGTGGCCCGCTCGCGCACGATATCGGCATAGGCGCGAATGTTGCCCGCCGAGGGCGTGTTGCGCGCCAGCTCCGCCAGGTAAGCCAACCCGCCCACGCTCTCGAGCTGATCGCGCCGCTCCAGCGCTTCCGACAGGGTGACCACGTCGAGCGGCTGGGTCGCCTCGGCCAGCTCGGCCATGGCGTTGTAGGTGAGCCGGTGCTCCTGACGGTAGAAGTCGTCCGCCACCAGTCGCTCGGAGACCGTGTCCCAGCTGGAGTTGTCGAGCATCAGCCCGCCCAGCACCGACTGTTCCGCCTCCAGCGAGTGCGGCGGCAGCTTGAGCTTGGCCGTCTCTTGATCGTTATCGACGCGTTCGTTCATGCCTGGCCATCACCCTCGACAATCCGCTGGCGGAATTTGCCGCACATTATTTGGCGCACACGATTTGCCCCTCACGATTTGCCGCACATTCTACCCAGCCGGCGCAGCGGCTCGCCACGCCCAGCGCTGCCTCGTGGCCGTGCCGGCCCCTCGCGACACGCGCTCATGGGAGACACGCGCCCATGAAAAAAGGCACGTGGGGCCTGGGCCCCACGTGCCTTGAGCGTCGCTGCGCGGGGAGACCGATTACTCGGCAACCACCACGACGCGAACGCTGGTGCTGACTTCGGCGTGCAGCTGCAGCGCGATGTCGTATTCGCCGGTCTGGCGAATCGGACCTTCCGGCATGCGCACTTCGCTCTTGGCGACATCGAGACCGGCCTGGACCAGTGCTTCGGCCAGGTCGCGCGGCCCGATGGAACCGAACAGCTTGCCTTCGTCTCCAGCTTTGGCGACCAGCGACAGTTCGATCTCGGACAGCTGTTCGGCACGGCTTTCGGCTTCTGCCTTGCGTGCAGCGGCCTGAGCTTCGAGCTCGGCACGCTGGGATTCGAACGCAGCGACGTTGTCCTTGGTGGCCGGCACGGCGAGGCCGTAGGGCACCAGGTAGTTGCGGCCGTAGCCGGGCTTGACGGTGACCTTGTCACCCAGTTCGCCAAGCTTGCCGATGTTATCGAGCAGAATGACTTCCATTCTCGTGAACCTCTCGTCAATCACTGCGTGTCAGGCGACCGCGAAAATCCGCGAAGGTATCCACCAGTGCCAACAGCAGTACAATCAAAATCGTGGGCCAGGTAGTCAGCAGCAGCGCATAGAAGCCGACCAGCCAGAACCCGCTCATTCCCTTCAAACCGATCAAACCATGAACCAGCGCCACGCCGGCCACCAGCAGCGGCACCCAGGCCAGCAGGCTGGCGGCAGGCACCGCCAGCAGCATGCCCAGCGCGGTGGCACCGAGCAGCAGCGCCAGCTGTCCACGCGTGAGTTTCAAGGCGTGAAACTCCGTGCGGAAACCGCCGGGGTTATAAAGCCCCGCCTGCCAGCTGCGAGCCAGGGCCAGACAGCCGATGCTCACCATCAGTACCACCAGGCCGGTGACCCCGCCGATGACCAGCGCGGCCATCTGCTGGGTATCCACGCCCTGGGCCGAGAGCCGGTCCAGCATGCTGGAGACCTCGGTCGAACTGCGCCGCAGCTCGTCGAGCAGCGGACCGGCACCGCCGGCGGGCACGAAGATGCCCAGATGGACCAGCACCATGCATACCGCAGTGCCGGCGAGCAGCGTATCGGTCCAGCGCATCCGAGCACGCAGCACGGTGGCCATCAGCGCCACCAGCAAAATGCTCGCCAGCGGCACCGAATCGCCCTCCATCCACCACCAGCCGGCGGGGATGGCGGCAGCGATCAGCACCGGCGCGGCGCTGGTGAGGCCGCGCCGCAGCGTGACCAGCCCGGCGGCCGCGGCACTGAACCAGAACAGCCAGGGCACCAGCGCCGTCAGCGCTGCCACCCCTACCGCCTGCGGCGTACCGCGCATGATCCAACGGGCCAGTCCCAGCATGACGCCTCGCTATGGTTGTCCGGGCCGGATTACTGGTGGCTGTCGGAGTACGGCAGCAGTGCCAGGTAGCGCGCGCGCTTGATGGCGGTAGACAGCTGACGCTGGTAACGCGCCTGGGTACCGGTAATACGGCTGGGAACGATCTTGCCGGTTTCGGTGACGTAGGCTTTCAGCGTATCGATGTCTTTGTAGTCGATGTACTTCACGCCTTCGGCGGTGAAGCGGCAGAACTTACGACGACGGAAAAAACGTGCCATGTGAGTCTCTCCTCGAGCAGTGATCAGTTGTCTTCGGTAGCGGTTTCGGAACGCTCGGAACGCTCACGGTCGCCACGCTCGGAGGACTTGTCGTCACGACGACGGCTGCCCTTGTCGTCGGCCGGCTTCATCATCGGCGATGCTTCGGTGACGGCTTCCTTGTTGCGCACGATCATGCTGCGGATGATGGCGTCGTTGAAGCGGAAGATGTTCTCGATCTCATCGAGGGTCTCGCCGCTGCACTCGACGTTCATCAGCACGTAGTGCGCCTTGTGGATCTTGTTGATCGGGTAGGCCAGGTGGCGACGACCCCAATCTTCGAGACGATGCACGGTGCCGCCGTTTTCGGTGACGAGGCTGGTGTAGCGCTCGACCATGGCCGGAACCTGCTCGCTCTGGTCCGGGTGGACCATGAACACGATTTCGTAGTGACGCATGTTAGCTCCTTTCGGTTTGGCAGCTTCTGCGGGGTGATCGCGGTTACGCGCACCGCGAGAAGCAAGGAGTCGATTCCGGATCGCGCAAGCCCGCCACGCGCCGGATATTCGGACCTGTGAACGCCTCGCCGCCCCGTTGCCGGAACGCGCGAGCGCGGCTCTGCGAGCAGAGCCTGCCCACAGAACCGCGTAATTGTAGAGATCGAGGCGGCCATGCGCAACCGCCGATGCCGTGACGGCAGCCACGAATGCGGGCCGTGGATCGGGCGGCGCAGAGAGGGGGGGGCCGCGACGAAGTGATGCCGAGAGAGGGGCCCTCAGCCGCGCGCGGCCTGGCGCTGGCGCACCACCTCGAACAGGCACACGCCGGCGGCGACGGAGACGTTGAGGCTGGTCACCTGCCCCTGCATCGGCAGCTTGACCAGCGCATCGCACGCTTCCCGGGTGAGACGCCGCATGCCCTTGCCCTCGGCGCCCATCACCAGCGCACAAGGGCCGCTGAAGTCGGCCTCGAACAGCAGCGTGTCGGCCTCGCCGGCGGTCCCGGTGATCCACACGCCCTGCTGCTTGAGCTTCTCCAGGCAGCGCGCCAGGTTGGTCACCTGGAACACCGGCACGCTCTCCGCCGCGCCGCAGGCGACCTTGCGCACCGTGGCGTTGAGCGGCGCCGACTTGTCCTTGGGCACGATCACGCCGTGCACCCCGGCGGCATCGGCGCTGCGCAGACAGGCGCCCAGGTTGTGCGGATCGGTGATGCCATCGAGGATCAGCAGCAGCGGCGGGGTCTCCTCCTGCCACTGCTCCAGCCGCCACCACAGCGCGGTCTCGTTCTCGGCCACCAGCGGCGGGCAGAAGCCGACCACGCCCTGATGCGCCGCCGGCCCCGACAGCGCATCGAGCACCTCGCGGGTGACCCGCTTCAGCTCGCAGCCGGCGGCGTGCGCCTCACCCAGCAGATCGTCGAGACGCTGCTCGGCGTGCCCCTGCTGGACCCACAGCACCCGCGGCGGCTGCCCACGCGCGAACAGCGCACGCACTGCGTGCACGCCGTAGACCGGCTCCAGGCCGTCGGGTGTGCGCGGGCGCTCGAGCGCTGGCCGCGACTTGCGCGCACGCTCGCGCTGACGAGCCCGCGCCATCAGCGCTTTG
>JNVT01000060.1 GCA_000737985.1 Gammaproteobacteria bacterium MFB021
CGACTGGCGCACGCGATCGATCGCCCGTGCCAGATGCTCGTCATTGAATGCCCACAGATCTTCCAGACTGCCGCCGCCGCGGGTGATTAGCACGGCATCGAACGGCTCGGGGGCGCCCCGTGCCCGCTCCGCGACCGGCATCTCGGCGTCTCGCCGCGCCTGGCGGTTGACCAGCGCGAGCGCACGGATCAGCGCCGGCGGCGCCTCGCGCCCCTGTACCGGCGTCGGGAACAGGCTCACCCGAGTCAGCGGCCAGCGCGCC
>JNVT01000061.1 GCA_000737985.1 Gammaproteobacteria bacterium MFB021
TTGGCCACGCTGCTGACGATGCTGGCGATCGCCATCGCCTTGATCCTGCCCGCCGGGCTGTGGCTGGTGCTGGACAGCGCCCAACTGCTCGATGCCCAGCTCGACGAGAGCGCTACGCTGACGGTCTACTTCGATCACGATATCGACGAGAGCCGCGCGTTGTCGCTCTCCGAGACGCTGGGTGCCGAGCCCGGCGTGGCCGGGACGCGGCTGGTGACCGCCGCCGAGGGGCTGGACGAGTTCCAGCGCGCCCTGGGGGTGGATGATGCGCTCAGCCAGCTCGAGCGCAACCCGCTGCCGGCCAGCGTGGTAGTGACGCCGGACGACCCGAGCCCGGCCGCGGTACAGGCGCTGAGCCAGCGCCTCGGTCAGCTACCGGGGGTGGACGAAGTGCGCCTAGACCTGGCCTGGCTCGACCGTCTGCAGCAGCTGGCGGCGCTGGGCCAGCGGGTGGCGCTGGCGCTGGGGTTGCTGTTCGGGCTCGGCGTACTGCTGGTGGTGGGCAATACCATTCGTCTGGCGGTGGAGAGCCGGCGTCAGGAGATCGAGGTGGTGACCCTGATCGGTGCCACTCACGCCTTCGTCCGGCGGCCGTTCCTCTACAGCGGGGCCTGGTACGGGCTCGGCGGTGGGCTACTGGCGCTGGGCATTCTGGCCGTGGGCGGCAACTGGCTGGCCGCGCCGGTGAACGCGCTGGCCCAGAGCTACGGCGCGCACTTTGCGCTACCGACTTTAGGCGTGTCCAACTCGGTTTTTCTGCTGCTCTTTAGTACACTACTGGGCTGGTTGGGCGCGTGGCTCGCCGTCGGTCGTCATCTGGCTGAGACCAAGCCGCGCTAGGCTATGTACGAAAACTACTCAGTACGAAAACTACCTGCGCTCGCTGACTTTTCGTACAAACCCTGGCGAGGCCCGACCGAGACGGCACGCGACGTCTGCGTCATCTTCACGCCAGCCTGACATGGCAGTAGCGGCTGGCACGGTCATCGTTTTCCTCGGGGTGGTCATAGTCTCGAGGCATGACGTCGATAGCCGCTCGAACACCGGGTCGCGCTGGCCCAATGATTGAACTTTTGTCTACACTCGGGGTCATAAAGGCATCCCTAGAGCATAGACAGGCCTAACAACCTGCGGCGGTGCGATGCGACGCCTGAGCGATACCACGTTCGGCACCGCGGGCACCGCCTAGCATGGAGACACGGCATATGAGCACCAGTCTTCAAACCATCGGCAACCTTTCGCCGGGCCACGACCTCAACGGCTATATCCAGGCGGTCAACGGCATCGCCGTGCTGACGGCCGAAGAGGAGCACGCCCTGGCGGTGCGCCTGCACGAAGAGGACGACCTGGAGTCGGCGCGCCGGCTGATCATGTCGCACCTGCGTTTCGTGGTGCATATCGCGCGCAGCTACTCGGGCTACGGTCTGCCCCAGGCCGACCTGATCCAGGAAGGCAATGTCGGCCTGATGAAGGCGGTCAAGCGCTTCGACCCCTACCAGGGCGTGCGTCTGGTCTCCTTCGCGGTGCACTGGATCAAGGCCGAGATTCACGAGTACGTGCTGCGTAACTGGCGCATCGTCAAGATCGCGACCACCAAGGCCCAGCGCAAGCTGTTCTTCAACCTGCGCAGTGCCAAGAAGCGCCTGGCGTGGTTGAACAACGACGAAGTCGATGCCATTGCCAAGGATCTCGACGTCAAGCCGAACGTGGTGCGCGAGATGGAAGGGCGGCTCTCGGCCTACGACGCCGGCTTCGATGCCAGCCCCGGCGAGGACGACGAGCAGAGCTACCAGGCGCCGGCCCAGTATCTTGAGGACAGCAGCTTCGATCCGGCAGCGCAGCTCGAAGCCGATGACTGGGAGGCGGACTACACCCGCCGCCTGCGTGATGCGCTGGCGCTGCTCGACGACCGCTCGCGGGACATCCTGCAGCGGCGCTGGCTCTCCGAGGAGAAGTCGACGCTACACGAGCTCGCCGATGTCTACGGTGTCTCCGCCGAGCGTATCCGCCAGTTGGAGAAGAACGCCATGAAGAAGATCAAGCAGCAACTGGGCGACGCCCTCGCTGCCTGATCGTTGATCGGCGCACTCGCAGCGCGAAGGCCCGACATGCTCAGCATGTCGGGCTTTTTGCGTTACAGGGCTTGAGTCAGTATCGCCGGGTCAGGCCAGCGCCGGCTCAGGCGCTGGTGGTCGTTTGTCCTACCAGTAGCTGCGCGCCGAGCAGGGTCCACTGATCCTGCCAGTGAGCGCTCGGCAGATGGCGGAAGTCGCTGCGCACGTACTGACTGATGCGGCCTTCGACGAAGGCGGCGAGCAGATTGGCGCTGGCCGAGACGGCGACCCGCGGACGCAGCCCCTCGCGCAGCTCGGCTTCGCGCAGAATCTGCTTGAACTGGGTCTCCAGGCGCTCGAACAGCTGCGACATGCGCGTGCGCAGCCTGGCTGTTTCGCCGGTGAGCACGTCGCCATCCATGAGCCGGCTGAGCCCCGGGTTCTTCTCGGCGAACATCAGCACCAGCTGCACGATCGTCTCGCAGCGGCCGAGGGCATCCGGTGTCTCTTCGAGAATCCGCCGGATGCGCTCGAACAGACTGGTCTCGATGAACTCGATCAGCCCCTCGAACATGCGCGCCTTGCTGGGGAAGTGGCGATAGAGCGCCGCTTCGCTGACGCCGACCTGACGCGCCAGGGCGGCGGTGGTGATCCGTTTGCCGCTGTCCTCTTCCAGCATCAGTGCGAGTGCCTGGAGGATCTGTTCGCGGCGGGAGAGCGTTGAAGTTGCCTGCGTCATGAGCGTTCTTGTCGGTGGTGGTGTCTTGGCTCCTGCCTGGAGTGGCTCCGCCGCACGCGTCCGGGGCGATGACGCCCCGGACGGTGCATGGCGGAGCGGGCCATCCTGGCCCGTGTCGAAAGTGCGCTAGCGCGCGACGATCTGAGTGCCGACGCCGGCGTCGGTGAAGATCTCCAGCAGGGTGGAGTGGACCACCCGGCCATCGACGATCACCGCGCTGCCCACGCCGCCCTTGACCGCTTCCAGGGCGCAGCGGATCTTGGGCAGCATGCCGCCGTAGATGGTGCCATCAGCGATCAGCGCGTCGACCTGCCCGGTGGAGAGCCCGGTCATGACGTTGCCGTCGGCGTCCTGCAGGCCGGCGACGTTGGTCAGCAGCATCAGCTTCTCCGCCTTCAGCGCCTCGGCCACCTTGCCCGCCACCAGGTCGGCATTGATGTTGTAGCTGTGGCCCTCGGCGTCGACCCCGATCGGCGCAATCACCGGAATGTAGTCGGCCTTCGACAGCATCTCGATCAGATCGGTGGAGACGTGCTCGACCTCGCCCACGTGGCCGATGTCGATGATCTCCGAGGCGGTCATCTCAGGAGTGCGCCGCTCCACCTTGAGCTGGCGCGCGCGGATCTGGGCGCTGTCCTTGCCGGTCAGGCCGATCGCCTTGCCGCCGCACTGGTTGATCTGGTTGACGATGCTCTTGTTGACCAGACCGCCGAGCACCATCTCGACCACGTCCATGGTCTCGGCATCGGTGACGCGCATGCCGTCGACGAAGCGCGACTCGATGTTCAGCCGCGCCAGCAGCTGGCCGATCTGCGGGCCGCCACCGTGCACTACCACCGGATTGATGCCGACCTCCTTCATCAGCACCATGTCGCGGGCGAAGGAGTCGATCAGCGTGTCCTCGGTCATGGCATTGCCGCCATACTTGACCACGATCGTCTTGCCCGAGTAGCGCTGGATATAAGGCAGCGCTTCAGAAAGGATCTCGACCACGTGGCGCGGGTCGCGTGGGCTAACGCTCATGAGTCGTCACTGCTCCCAGGTTGGAATGAATGTCCCTAGGCTCAGTACGAAAACTGTCTGCGCTCGGCAATACCGCGTTAAAAATTGGCTCAAAATGCTCATTTACACCCCGTAAACTCCGCTTTTTCGCCAATTTTTGCCTTGTCTTGCCTTCGCTCGCCGACTTTTCGTACAAACCCTTGTGCATGTTTTTCTCGACACCCGACGTGCTCAGAAGGGCAGCGTCGCGTCGGGCACCTCGGCCTCGAGGGCGCGACGGAAATATCCCTGAATGCGTTCGAGGGCGGCCTGATCCCGACCCTCGAAGCGCAGCACCAGCATCGGCGTGGTGTTGGACGCGCGGCACAGCCCCCAGCCGTCGGGATAATCGACGCGAATGCCGTCCAGCGAGGTTCTGACCCCGTCGGCGCCGAAATCGCCATTCTCCGCCAGGCGCGCAACGATGGCGAACTTGGTCTCGTCGCTGACCGTGACGTTGAGCTCCGGCGTGCTCGGGTCCTGCGGGTAGTCGGCGAAGAAGGCGTCGGCACTGCGCGGCTGATTCGCCAGGATCTCGAGCAGCCGGGCGGCGGCGTAGAGGCCGTCATCGAAACCGTACCAGCGCTCTTTGATGAAGATGTGTCCGCTCATCTCACCGCCGAGCTGGGCACCGGTCTCGCGCATGCGTGCCTTGATCAGCGAGTGGCCGGTGTACCACATTTCCGGCTCGCCCCCGGCGCGCTCGATGCGCTGAGCCAGATGGCCGGTGCACTTGATGTCGAAGACCACCTTGGCGCCCGGGTTGCGTTCGAGCATGTCCTCGGCGAAGGCCATCAGCAGGCGATCGGGATAGATGATCTCCCCCGATGGCGTGACCACGCCCAGACGGTCGCCGTCGCCGTCGAACGCCAGCCCGATGTCGGCGTCGTGGGCGGCTACCGCGGCGATCAGATCGGCCAGATTCTCGGGCTTGCCGGGGTCCGGGTGGTGGTTGGGAAAGTCGCCGTCGATCTCGGCGTAGAGCGGTACGGTTTCCGCCCCCAGCGCCGCGATCAGCCTGGGGCCGAGCTCGCCGGCGACGCCGTTGCCGCAGTCCACCACCGCCTTGAGCGGCCGCGCCAGATGCACGTCGCCGAGGATGCGGTCGAGATAGCGCTGGCTCAGATCGCGATGCTCCAGGCGGCCCTCGCCGTGGCTCAGATCATTCTGGCGCAGACGCGTATGCAGCGCGGTGATCGCCTCGTTGGAGAGCGCCACGCCATCGAGCACGATCTTCAGGCCGTTGTAATCGGGCGGGTTGTGGCTGCCGGTGACCATCACCCCGCTGGCGCTCTCGGCCAGGGTGGCGGTGGCGAAGTAGAGCACCGGGGTCGGCACCCGGCCGATGTCGATCACATCGCGGCCGGCGGCGCGCAGGCCACGGATCAGCGCCGCCGCCAGCATGGGGCCGGAGTGGCGGCCATCACGGGCGACGATCACGCACTGCTGGCCGCGGGCCGCGGCCTCGCTGCCGATGGCGCGGCCGATCCATTCGACCCCGTCTTCGGTCAGGGTTTCGCCGACCACACCACGGATATCGTAGGCGCGAAAGATCGAGGCGGGCACGGCATTGGCGGGTGTCTGCAGGGTTTGGCTCATGGGGTCTTCTCTGTGGGATTATTCCAATGGTCGAGCTCCAGCGATAGCGTGGTCTGGCCGTCGGTCAGCAGCCACTGACCCTCCATGCGCGTGGCGTCCACGCTCATGCTGCGGGCGACCCAGCCGGTCAGCGTCTCCAGCGGCGCCGCCGGCACGCTCATCACGCGCACCCGGGGCAGGGCGCGCACGTCATCGCCGAGCTTCTTCCACCACTGCTCGGCGCTGCGCGGTGAGTAGGGGTAGACGATGACCGTCTCGGCGCGCGACAGCCCTTGCTTGATGCGCTTGAGCGACGGCTCGCCCAGCTCGATCCAGGCCAGAATGCGCCCATCCGCGGCAGTGAGCCACAGATCCGGTTCGTCGTCGCTGCTCAGGCCCCGGGTCATGCGCAGTTCGCCCGGCGCCTCATGGGCCGGCGCGTTGAGCGTGTGGGCGTTGTCGATGAACGCGAGCAGCCGCACCATCAGGCGAGTGGCGGTCTCGGAGGGGTGGCACGCCACGGTCAGAGCGTGGGTAGCGTAGTAGTGGTGGTCCAGGTCGCTCACATTGAGCCGGGCCTTGTAGATGGTTGCGCCTAGCGCCACGCGACTCTCCTTGGAAAACACTGCATAAATGCCTGCGCGAGCGAATCGCTGCGTTGCGTGGTACTCGAACACTCGCCTAACCCCATGTTATGTCTCGTGTTCTGTGTTCCATGCGCCTTGCGCATCATCTCGCTCGTCGATTTATTCAGCGTTTCCCTTGCTCGCTTCACGGTCATCGCTTCACCTTTGTCATGTCACGGTTGTCGCCCCAGGGCTATCACCGCGAGCGCTGATCACTGCCGGCCGGAGTGGCCGAAACCGCCGGCGGCACGCTCGGTGGCGACGAAGTCTTCGACGATCTCGAGCTCGGCCTGCACGACCGGAACCAGCACGTACTGGGCCAGGCGCTCGCCGGGCTCCAGCGTGAAGGTGTCGCGGCCACGGTTCCAGACCGAGATCATCAGCTCGCCCTGGTAGTCGGAGTCGATCAGGCCGACCAGATTGCCCAGCACGATGCCGTGCTTGTGGCCGAGCCCGGAGCGCGGCAGCACCACGCCGGCGAGCTGGGGGTTACCGATATGGATCGCCAGGCCGGTGCGCACCAGCGCGCTGTCGCCGGGGGCCAGCGTCAGCGGGGCGTCGAGCAGGGCGCGCAGGTCCATGCCGGCACTGCCCTCGGTGGCGTAGTGGGGCAGCGGATGGTCGTGCACGCGCGGGTCGAGAATCTTGACCGCGAGCTTGGGCGCGGGCGAGGCGGGGCTGGTCATGATGAAACCTGATTCCTGCGAAAACGTGATGAATGGGATATTGCCGCCGCCGCGGCGGGCGGCAGCGAATCTGGCACTAGCTTACCATCGCTTGGTGGCCGGCGAACGCCGCCGTGCAGGGCGGCGTCCATGGATGGGTGTGTGCCGGCACGGGGGGCGTCAGGGCAGGCGTGGCACCAGATGGTCGAGAATCGCCGTGGCCAGCGCCGTCTTGGGCTGGGGCGCCAGGGCTTGGCGATGCAGTTCCTCCGCTTCTCGCCACAGCAAGGTGGCGGCGTTGTCGTCGCTGCCGAAGCCCAGCCCCGCCTGGGAGACATCGTTGGCGACGATCAGATCGAGGCGCTTGCGCGCGAGCTTGTCGCCGGCATGGGTCTCCAGCGCCTGGGTCTCGGCGGCGAAGCCGACGCAGAAGGGGCGCTCGGTACGTGCCGCCACCGTGGCCACGATATCCGGGTTGCGCACCAGTTCGAGCGTCATGCCACTGGTGTCGTCGCTTTTCTTCAGCTTGTGCTCGGCGACGCTGGCGGCGCGGTAGTCGGCCACGGCGGCGCAGCCGATGAACAGCTCGCAGGGCAGTGCGGCCTCCACCGCCGCAAGCATCTCACACGCCGAGAGCACGTCGACACGCGCCACGCCGGGCGGTGTCGCCAGCGCCACCGGGCCGCTCACCAGGGTCACCTCGGCGCCACGCGCGGCGCAGGCGGCGGCCAGGGCATAGCCCATCTTGCCGGAGCTGTGGTTGGAGAGGTAGCGCACCGGATCGAGCGCCTCGCGGGTCGGTCCGGCGGTGATCACCACCCGGCGCCCGGCGAGATCCTGCGTCGAGCTGGCGGCCGCGGGATCGAGCGCTTGCTGCAGCTGGGTGAGGATCGTCTCCGGTTCGAGCATGCGCCCGAGGCCGACGTCACCGCAGGCCTGATCTCCGGCATCCGGCCCCAGCAGGCGCCAGCCGAGGGTCTCGAGACGCTCGGCATTGGCCAGGGTCGCCGGGTGGCGCCACATCGCCTGGTTCATCGCCGGGGCCATCAGGCAGCGCGCCTCGCTGGCCAGGCACAGCGTGGTCAGCAGATCGTCGGCGTGACCGTGGGCCAGGCGCGCCATCAGATCGGCGGTGGCCGGGGCGATCAGGATCACGTCCGCCCACTTGGCCAGCTCGATATGCCCCATGCCGGCTTCGGCCTCGGGGTCGAGCAGCGAGGTACGCACCGGCTCACCGGTGAGCGCCTGCAGCGTCAGTGGAGTGATGAAAGCCTGGGCGCCGTCGGTCATCACCACGCGCAACTCGGCGCCGCTCTTCTTGAGCAGACGCGCGAGGTGGGCGCTCTTGTAGGCGGCGATACCGGCGCTGATGCCGAGCAGGATGCGAGTGCCGGCGAGTCCCGGCCCGAGGGGTAGCGACATGGGATACGTGTCCTGAAACATTGGCGCTACCTTACCACCGCAGGGCGCCGGGGCGGAACGCGCACTCCCACCCCGGCAGGCTCGCTGGGCTACTGGTTCGGCGCCTCGATCACCCCTTCACCGGCGACCTCGCCCTGCTTTAGCCACTCGATGCGATCGTCGCCCGCGGCGCGTACGCCGTAGCACTCGACGCTGTCGCTGCCGTAGTCGAAGCACATGCGGTCGTCGACGATCCTGGCCTGGCCGGTATAGCCGTCGCCCTGGATCTTGCCGTCGGTGGCATAGGTCTCGTCGTAGGACTGGCCGTTGGCCATGGCGCCGTGGACGCGGTGCCCCCACACCCGCTGCTGGATCTGGTCGCCGCTGAGTACCCGGTCGCTCTCCGGCTGTGCCTGCGCGACACCGGCGTCGGCGAAAGCGCTGGAGACACCGCCGCTGAGTGTGGCGGCGAGGGTGGCAGCCATGGCCAGGGTAGCCAGGCGCTGGCCGGCGGCGAACGCGATGTGTCGTTGCATGGTGGTACTCCCGAGGAGACGAGGGTGTGACTTCACCATAGCTCAGTCGGCGTCCCTCGCCATGCATGGACGCCAACCGCATCGCTTCCACCGCTGGCTTAGCGCACCGCGGGGCCGAAGGCGAAATCGACCGGCACCGGACTATCGATCAGATGGATCGGGCCTTCGAGCTGGCCGTCATCTGCGCCGATGCGGAACACCGCGATGGTGTCCGAGTTCTGATTGCCCACGTAGAGCCAGCGACCGGACGGTTCGATGTTCATGCCCCGGGGGATCTGCCCCCGGCTCTGGACCCAGCCCGTGGATTCCAGACGCCCCGAATTCGCGTCGACCGCGAACATGGCGATGCTGTCCATCCCGCGGTTGGTGGCATAGATCCAGCGGCCGCTGGGATGAACCCGGATTTCGGCGGTGGTGTTCGTCCCTGTCGGCACTTCGCCCGGGTTGTCGGGATTGAAGGCGGGACGGGTGAAGGGAGTGTTCTGGGGCAGGGTGGAGATCGACTGGCGCCAGATGAAGGCGCCCCGGCCGGGCTCGAAGTCGAACACGTCGATGGTCGAAGAGAGCTCGTTGATAACGTATGCCCGGCGCCCATCGGGATGGAATGCCAAGTGGCGACAGCCGCTGCCGGAGGGCACGTTGGCCCGCGGCACCGGGCCGGGTGTCAGTTTCCCCGTCGCCGGGTCGAGTTCCCACGCCAGCAACGTATCGCCGCCCAGATCCACCCCGAAGACGTGCTGGGCGCCGGGGTTGGCGAGCATCATGTGCGCGTGCGGCCCCTCCTGGCGTACCGGGTCGGGCCCGCCGCCATTGCCCGGCGCCTGGAACAGATCGCTCATCGGCTCGATTCGGCCATCCTCGCCCAGCGGGAAGACGACGAAGGTGCCGGTGCCGTAGTTGGCCGCGAGCAGGTGCCCGCCCGAGGGGTGAACGGCGCAGTGACAGGGCCAGGTACCGCGGGTCGAGCGGGCGTTGATCAGCGTCAGCTTGCCGGTGTCGGGGTCGATAGCGTAGGCGCTGACCCGGCCCAGCGGCTTGCCGGAGGCGTCTGCGCCGAGTTCGTTGACGCAGTAGAGATAGCGCTGTGACGGCGCCACGGCAAGAAACGAGGGATTGTCGGCGGTGACCGTCTGGACGTGGCTCAGATCGCCGGTAGCGTGGTTCAGTTGGTAAACGTAGAGGCCCTCGGCGCGGCTCGGATCGACACCACCCGGAGCCGTGTTCGGTGCTGAATAGGTGCCGACATACACATAGCGTGGCGCAGCCGGTGCGTTCGGCTCGGCCTGCGATGCGGTGTTCTGGGCGAAGACGCCCGGCGCGCTGACCGCCCAGGCCGTGCCGGCGCCCACCGCTTGCAGAAAAGTGCGTCGGGAGAGGCCAGTGGTGGCTGAGGAAACACTCGAGGGCCGTTGTTGTTGCTCTTTGACTGTCATCTCGATGACTCCAGGGTCTGGCGGTCGGGCGCTGTCGGCGTCGGCCGCAGGTTGGGTAGCGCTCGCCTCGGTCTGATGCAGAGGCAGCCGCTACGGGATCCAGTGCTGTACTGCTGCCTCCACGCCGCGCAGTTCGGCGAGCCCCTTGAGACGGCCGATCAAGGGGTAGCCGGGGCGGGTGTCGCGCTCGAGGTCGTCGAGCAGGTGGTGGCCGTGATCGGGGCGCAGCGGCAGGTGTGCACCGCCGTCACGCTGGCGCCTTCGCTCTTCACGCACCAGCGCGGCGATCACCCCGACCATGCCGACGTCGCCTGTCAGATGGCCGGCTTCGTGGAAGCTCGATCCGTCCGCCTCGCGGCGAGTCGCGCGCAGGTGCACGAAGTGGATGCGCGGGGCGAAGCGCTCGGCCATCGCCACCAGATCGTTGTCGGCGCGCACGCCGTAGGAACCGGTGCAGAAGGTGAGGCCGTTGGCCGGACTGGGCACGCTATCGAGTACGTAGGCGGCATCGTCGGCGGTGGAGACCACTCGGGGTAGCCCCAGCAGCGGACGCGGCGGGTCGTCGGGGTGGATCGCCAGGCGTACCCCGGCTTCCTCTGCTGCGGGCACCACGGCGCGCAGGAATGCGGCCAGATTGGCGCGCAGGCGCTCGGCATCGACATCGCGGTAGGCGGCCAGGGCCTGGCGCAGCTCGGTCAGGCCGTAGTGGGCATCGCTCCCCGGCAGCCCGGCGATGATGGTCTCGATCAGCCGCTGGCGGGCATCGTCGTCGAGCCGTTCGACATGGGCGCGGGCGGCGTTGCGCTCGGCGGCGGTGTAGTCGGACTCGGCGCCGGGGCGTTCGAGCAGGTAGAGGTCGAAGGCGGCGAAGGCGGCCTGTTCGAAACGCAGCGCGGTACCGCCGTCGGGCAGCGGCCAGGCGAGATCGGTGCGGGTCCAGTCGAGCACTGGCATGAAGTTGTAGCAGACCGTGTCGATGCCGCAGGCGCCGAGGTTGGCAAGCGTTCGACAGTAGTTGTCGAGATAGTGTTCGGCTGCCGGCAGCCCCAGCTTGATCGCCTCGTGGACCGGTACGCTCTCGACCACCGACCAGCTCAGCCCCGCCGCCTCGATCTGCTGCTGGCGTTCACGGATGGCCGCGCGTGGCCAGGTCTCGCCGATGGGCATCTCGTGCAGAGCGGTGACGATGCCGGTCGCCCCGGTCTGACGAATCTCGTCGAGGCCGATGGGGTCGCTGGGGCCGAACCAGCGCCAGGTGTGTTGCATGTTCAAGCCTCCTGATCAGAAGCGTCGTGTATCGAGACGGCAATGGCCGATGCCACGCCGTCGCGTTCCAGCCGCATCAGCGCGTCGAGGAGCTGCCGGGTGAAGGGGCGAGCGTCGCGCAGCGCCGCGGGGAAGACCTCATCGAGTGCGAGGAAGGCGTCGATCAGCGCCGCGGGGTCCTCTCCGTGGCGACGGTGGAGCGCGGCGAAGGTCTCCGCCAGAGGGTCGTCCACCGCATGCGGCTGACCTTGGAGTTCGGTGCCGGCGGTATAGCGAATCCAGGCCGCGATGCCGAGTACGGTGGCGGGCAGGTCCTCTGCATCGTTCAACGTCAGCTGTTCGGCGGCGCCGGCCAGCCAGCGCTGGGGCAGCTTCTGCGAGCCATCCATGGCGATCTGCTGTAGTCGATGATGCAGGCTGTCGTTGGCGAAGCGCGCCAGCAGCCGCTCGGTATAGGCCGCAGCGTCGCTGCCCGCCGGCAGGTCGAGGGTGGGCGCTGCCTCGCGCTGCCAGTAGTGCCGCAGCAGCCCGCAAAGCGCCGGGCTCGCGACAGCGGCATCGACCGTCTCGATGCCGGCCAGCGCACCCAGATAGGCGAGCAGCGAATGGGCGCCGTTGAGCAGGCGCAGCTTCATGGTCTCGAAGGGGGTGACATCGGCGACCATCTCGACGCCTTCGGCCTCCCAGTCCGGCCGGCCCAGCGGGAAGTCATCCTCGACCACCCACTGGCTGAAGGTCTCGCAGACTACCGCTGCCGGGTCGTCGACACCCAGCGCGACCAGGCGTGCCCGATCGGCCGCGCCCATGGCCGGTACGATGCGATCGACCATGCTCGAGGGGAAGGCGACCTGCGCCTCGATCCAGTCGGCCAGTTCGCTATCGCGATACCTGGCCAGCGAGACCACCGCACGCCGGGTGCGCTGGCCGTTGGCCGGCATGTTGTCGCAGCAGAGTACGGCGAAGGGCGGGGTGCCGGCAGCGCGGCGCCGTGCCAGCGCCGCCACCAGCAGGCCGGGTGCGGTGTGCGGTGTGGTCGGATGGGCGATGTCGTGGGCGATCGGCTCGGCCCGGGTGAGCAGCTCGCCGCTCGCCGGATTGAGAAAATAGCCCTTTTCGGTGACCGTCAGCGTGACGATGCGCACGGCGGGATCGCTCATCCGTGCCAGCAGCGCTTCGCGATCCGGCCCGTCGGGGCCGGCGTAGAGCGCCTCACGCATGACTCCGATCTCACGCAGGTCGAGGTGCTCGCTGTCGCGGTATTCGGCCACGTGGTAGCGCAGGTCGTTGGCGCGCAGCTGCTCGACCAGGGTGCGGTTGGCGCGGATGTTGGCACTGCAGACGCCCCAGGCTTCGTCGCCGCTGCGCGCCAGACACCGCTGTAGATAGACCGCCTGGTGGGCGCGATGGAAGGCACCCAGGCCCAGATGGACGATACCGATCCGGCGTGGCACGCGCGTGGCCGGATGACGTTCGACATGGATCTCGCTGGGTGACATCTCAGGAGGCTCCCATCAGCAGGTTGGGCAACCACAGCGACAGCGCCGGCACGAAGGAGACCAGCAGCAGTACCAGAAGATTGCAGATCAGAAACGGCACGATCGCCCGCGCCACGCGCAGCATCGGCAGCTTGCCGATGCTCGATACCACGAACAGGCAGACCCCCACCGGCGGCGTGGTCAGCCCGATCATCAGGTTGAGTACCGCCATCACGCCGAAGTGGATCGGATCCATGCCGATCCCGGTGGCGACACCGAGCAGCGCCGGGAACAGGATGATCAGCGCGGCGATGGTCTCCATGAAGGCGCCGACGAAGAGCAGGATCAGGTTGAGGATCAGGATCACCACGATGGGATTGTCGCTGAAGCCCAGGATCGCGCCGGCGATCAGTTGCGGAATCTGCTGGCTGGTGAGGATCCAGCCGAACAGATTGGCCAGCCCCACCAGCAGCATCAGCGAGGCCGAAGTGATCACGGTATCCGTCAGGATGCCGCCGAGGTTGCGCCAGTTGATGCCCTTGTAGACGAAGGTGCCCACCAGCAGCGCATAGAGGCTGGCGACGATCGACGCTTCGGTCGGGGTGAACAGCCCGCCGATGATCCCGTAGAGGATGATGAAGGTCATCAGCAGCGCCCAGAACGCGCTGCGTCCCTCCTTGAGCAGCGTCATGAAGGAGGCGCGCGGCTCCTTGGGATAGCCGCGTTTCACCGCCAGCCAGTAGACGGTGATCATCATCGCCACGCCGAGCAGCAGCCCGGGTACGGCGCCGGCCAGGAACATGCGCCCGACCGAAATGCCCGAGAGCGAGCCGACGATGATCATCGGCACGCTGGGCGGGATGATCGGGCCGATGGTCGAGGAGGCGGCGGTGACCGCAGCGGCGAACGGCTTGTCGTAGCCGCTCTTGGCCATCCCCGGAATCATCACCGAGCCGATGCTGGCGGCATCGGCTACCGCGGTGCCGGAAATGCCGCTGAAGATCATCGAACCACCGACGTTGGCCAGCCCCAGGCCGCCGCGGACATGGCCGACCAGGGCGTTGGAGAAGCGCACGATGTGCTGGGTGATATTGCCCACGTTCATCAGGTTGCCGGCCATGACGAAGCCGGGGATGCACAGCAGCACGAAGGCGTCGATCCCCGAGAACAGACGCTGGGGCACGATGGTCAGCGAGATACCGCCGAGCAGTAGATAGGCGACCGAAGAGACGCCCAGACAGAAGGCGATCGGCAGGCCGAGCAGCAGCAGGGCCAGAAAAGTGATGAAGAGAACGGCGATATCCATTAGCGCTCACTCCGGGCGTCGGGAACCGGGCGGATCAGGGCCATGACTCCCTCGAGGGTGCAGATCGCGGCGTAGAACGCGAGCGAGACGAACAGCAGCACCGAAGAGAAGAAGATGTAGATCATCGGGATGCGCAGCGTGGGCGAAGTCTGGAAGGCGCCGATCTGGGCGAACTGCCAGGCGCCGGGCAGCACCATGACCACGAAGCCGAGGGTGATCAGCGAGATCACGCTGAGATAGAGGGCGCGCCCGCGCGGCGAGAGGCGCCCATGGAACAGCTCGACGTTGACGTTACGATGGCGATGCAGCACCACCCCGGCGCCGAGCGAGACCATGTAGATGAAGAGGTAGCGGGTGAGCTCCTCGGTCCAGGCCAGGGTGATCGGCAGGAACAGGCGCGAAGCCACCTGCAGCAGTACGGTCAGCGACAGGCCGACCAGTGCGATCACCGCCAGCGTCAGCAGCACGCGGTCGAGCAGCGCCGCGAACTTGCCCAGCGGCCCGCCCAGGCGAGGCACACGGTTCAGCACCTCGAGGCCCTCCTGGACGTCGACCGAAGGGGGTTCCGGGATGGGGTGCGTCATGGGAGTCTCCGAATGAGAGAAGGTGCACGCTCGGACGCCTGCCGGTGGCGCTTGCCCTGCGGCAAAGCGTCACCGGCGAGGCGCCGCCGGGTTCAGAACGCCTAGGTGCTGTCTGAAAAGTCGACGAGCGCAGTACTTTTCAGGCAGTGCCTAGTTCAGAGCGCCTGGATCTCTTTATAGAGCGCGCGCTGCTCGTCGTTCAGGGCGTCGAGCACCGCCGGCTTGGCCTGCTTGGCGAAGGCCGCCTGGTCCACCTCGACGAAGGTCATGCCCTTGTCCTTGAGCGCCTGTTCGAGCCGCTTCTGGTCGGCGGCGAACAGCGTCTCTTCATAGCTCTGCATCTGGCTGGCGGCATCGCGCACCACCTGCTGCAGGTCGGCGGGCATCGATTCGAGCTTCTGCTTGCCGATCACCACGTAGATCCAGCTGCGCACGTGGTCAGTCATGTCGACGTACTTCTGCACCTCGTTGAAGCTGGCGCTCTCGATCAGGCTGAGCGGGTTCTCCTGGGCCTCGATGGTGTTCTGCTGCAGCGCGGTGAATACCTCGCTGAATGCCATCGGCGTCGGCCGAGCGCCGAGCGCTTTCCAGGTGTCGACGAACAGCGGCACGTTGGGTACGCGAATGCGCAGGCCGTCGAGATCGTCAGGGGTCTTGATCGGGCGGTTGGAGGTCAGCTCGCGCGGGCCGCGCTCGAACCAGGCCAGCGGCACCAGGCCGGTGCGTTCGGTGATCTGCGCCTCGATCTGCTTGCCGACGTCACCTTCCACGGCGCGGCGCAGCTGGTCGGCGTCCTTGAACAGATAGGGCACCGCCATCATCGCTGCCTTGGGTGCCCAGTTCTGCAGGCTCTCGCCGGTGATGGTCATGTCAGCGGTGCCGAGCTGGATGCTGTTGATCACATCCATCTCGTTGCCGAGCTGCTCGTTGGGAAAGACCTGAACCTCGATCCGGCCATCGGAGTTGGTTTCCACCAGCTCCTTGAACTTGAGCGCGGCCTTGTTCCAGATGTTCTCGGCGTTGGCCAGGTGGCCGAACTTGAGCGTGTAGTCGGCGGCGAAGGTGGCCTGGCTGGCGACGAGGGTGGCGCCGAGGGCGACGCCGGCGAGCAGCTGCTTGAGAGTCGGGGTGGAGAACATGGCGTGAAACTCCTTGGGTGAGGTAGCGCGGCGTTGTCGCTGTTGTGCCGCAGAGACGCCGGGCCGCGGCGAGTGACGTCGCGACCCGACTGGCAGGGCGTCAGGGTGCGATGCGTACCAGCACCTTGCGCGCGCGTTCCGGGTGGTTGTCGAGCAGGTCGATCGCGGACGGCATCTCCGCCAGCGCCACGCGGTGGCTGATCAGCGCCTTGGGATCGAGACGCCCAGCGGCTATCTGCGCGATCACCGACGGAAACCGGCGGTTGTTGAGCCGCGAGCCGACCAGCGTCAGCTCCTTCTTGATCACCTCCAGCTGGATCAGGTCGCTCGGCGCCGGGCTGAAACCGAGCAGGCCGATGCGTCCGGCGGGGCAGGCCATGCGCAGCATGGCCGGCAGCATCGCCGGAATGCAGGCGGCATCGGCGATCAGCGGGATGCCCTCGCCGGCGGTCACGTCCCGCACGGCGGTCTCGAGGTCGTTCTCGCGGCCGTTGATCACGTGGCTGGCGCCGAGTTCGCGAGCGCTCGCCAGGCGGGCGTCGAGAATATCGGTGACGATCACCTCCTCGATGCCCAAGGCGCGGGCCATCTGCAGCACGGTCAGCCCGATGACGCCGGCGCCGATCACCAGCAGGCGATCGCCCGGCTGCGGTTCCATGCGGGCGAGCACGTTGGCGGCGATGGAGTAGGGCTCGACCAGGGCCGCGGCATCGAGATCCAGCGCGTCGGGAATACGGTGGGCGTTGGCGGCGGGGACATTGACCTGCTCGGCAAAACCGCCGCTGCGATGCACGCCGATCACCTGCATGGCACTGCAGACGTTGGGCCGGCCGATGCGGCAGGGATAGCAGCTGCCGCAGGCGACTACCGGGTCGACGCAGACCCGTTCGCCGATACGCGCGGCATCCACACCTGCGCCCACCGCGCTGATCACGCCGGCGAACTCGTGGCCGGTGATCCGTGGGAACTGCACGAAGGCGTTGTCCCCATGGATGATGTGCATGTCCGAGCCGCAGATGCCGGCGTAGGCGACGTCGACGATCACCTCGCCCGCGGCGGCGCTGGGGGCTGGCTGCTCGGTGACCGCGAAGGCGTGCGGGGCGCTGACACGAAAGGCTTGCATCGATCTCTCCTTAAACTGGCGCGGTCTGCGCCGGCGCGATTCGCCACGCGCCTTGGGTGGCACCGCGCGCATCCGCGGCGCCGCTCACGTGTCGTATTACCAGTGCCATAGGGTGCCGTCCTCGAGCCGGTTGACCGGCAGGCTGGCGGGTTTGTACGGGTAGCGGGCAGCGGCTTCCTCGTCGATGTCGACGCCGTGGCCCGGCGACTCGCCGACCACGAAGTGCCCCGTCTCGAAGCGATAGTCATGGGGGAAGACGCTATCGGTCAGCGGGTCATGGGGCATGTGTTCCTGAATGCCGAAGTTGGGCACCCAGGTGTCGAAGTGAACCGCCGCGCCGAGGCACACCGGCGACAGATCCGTCGGCCCGTGGAAGCCGGTGCGCACGTGATAGAGCGAGGCGAAGTCGGCGATCCGGCGCACGTGGGTGATGCCGCCACCGTGGGTCAGCGGCGTGCGGATATAGTCGATCCACTGGTTCTGGATCATCTCGCGGCAGTCGTGGATCGAGTTGAACACCTCACCGATGGCCAGCGGCGTGGTGGTGTGCTCGCGGATCAGGCGCAGGCTCTCCTGGTTCTCGGCGGGCACGCAGTCCTCCAGCCAGAACAGGTGGTAGGGCTCCACCGCCTTGCCCAGCCGCGCCGCTTCGATCGGGGTCAGCCGGTGGTGGACGTCGTGGAGCAGGTGCAGCTCGTGGCCGAACTGCTCGCGCACGGCGGCGAACAGCTTGGGCACGTGGTTGAGGTACTTCTCTGTGCTCCAGACGTGCTCGGCGGGCAGTTCGGCATCCGCCGGCTCGTAGCGCTCGCCGTCGCGCTTGGCCACGCCGTAGATCGTCTCGATGCCCGGCACGCCGGCCTGTACGCGCACGGCCTTGTAGCCCAGCTCGACGTGACGGGCGACCTCCGCGAGGCAGCTGTCGATATCCTTGCCGGTGCAGTGGGCATAGGTCATTACCCGCTCGCGGCTCTTGCCGCCCAGGAGCTGGTAGAGCGGCATGCCGGCGGCCTTGCCCTGGATGTCCCACAGTGCCATGTCCACCGCACTGATCGCGCTCATGGTGACCGGGCCGCGGCGCCAGTAGGCGCCGCGATAGAGATACTGCCAGGTGTCCTCGATGCGGCTGGCGTCGCGGCCGATCAGCGCCGGTACCACGTGCTCCTGCAGATAGGCGACCACGGCCATTTCGCGGCCGTTCAAGGTGGCGTCGCCGATGCCGTGAATGCCGCAGTCGGTGATGAGCTTGAGGGTGACGAAGTTGCGTCCCGGGCAGGTGACGATGACGCGGGCATCGATGATTTTCATGCGCTCTCCGGCGGCGGTGGCGGTCTGTTCAGCACTCGGCGAACAGCTCGGGATGACGTTCGATAAGACGTGGCAGCGAGGTCAGGAGCTCGCGCAGATGCGCCTGGACCGCGCGCTCGGCGGCGGCCGGGTCGCGCTCGGCGATGGCGCCGACGATGCGCTCGTGCTGGGCGACCAGGGTCTCCAGCGGCGTGCCGTCGGGCATGCTGATGTAGCGCACGCGGTCGAAGTGCGCCTTGACCTCTTCGGTGAAACGCCACGCCGAGGCGTGGCCGGCCTCCCGCGACAGCGTCTGGTGGAAGGCTTCGTCGAGCAGGTAGAAGCGCTCGTAGTCGTCGCTGCCGAGGGTGCGCCGCTGGCGTTCGACCAGCTCGTGGAGCTCGTCCAGACCGCGTCGCGAGAGCCCCGACTCCGCCGCCGACTTGGCCACCGCGACCTCGATCGCTTCGCGCACGAAGCGCGCGCTGTAGACCGCCTGCGGCGAGATCTTGACCACGAAGGTGCCGCGCTGGGGGCGCACCTCGACCAGTCCCGCCTCGGAGAGGCGGATGAACGCCTCGCGCACCGGCTGGCGGCTGACCGCGAAGGTATCGGCGATCTCCTTCTCCGACAGCGCCTGGCCGGGGGCCAGCGTCAAGCGGATGATCGCCTGGCGCAGGGTGGCGTAGAGGCGCTGGCGGACCGGGCCGGTGGCGGTGTCTTCCCACAGGCTGTAGAGCGATTGGCTCACGGCGATCCTCGTCTGTATGGCTCGTCTTGAAGGCCATGGCAGGCGCCGTGTCGGCACCGCTAGGCCATCTTGTCTAACTAGTATGGTAGTGGTCGATGAGGAATGACGATTCGACTTTCGGAGGCCCCGCGCCAGGACACACCACGCCATGCCACGTCACTCCACGTCCGCCCATGCCCCGCGGTGGGCCACAGTTTTGGCCGCGGTGGCCGATCTCTCCCAGGAGGGGCGCATTCCTCACTACCGGCGCGCCGTGAAGGGAGTCGGCCGAGGATGGCAGACAGCGGGTCGCGAATAGGTAGAAGAAAGAGGTGCTGAGAGGAAAGTGCTGAAAAGAAAGTGCTGAAAAGGCAGCAGTGAAAAAGAGGAGGAGGCGGCGCGATGGGGATCAACGACTGGCCGGCGGGGGAGCGCCCGCGCGAGAAGCTGCTGACGCTGGGCGCCTCGGCGCTCTCCGATGCCGAGCTGTTGGCGATCTTTCTGCGCGTCGGGGTCAAGGGGCGCTCGGCGGTCGATCTGGCGCGGGATCTACTCGCCAGCTTCGGTGGGTTGCGGGCGCTGCTGGAGGCGGATCGCCAGCGCTTCTGTGCCGAGCACGGGCTGGGCGAGGCCAAGTACGTCCAGCTGCAGGCGACGCTGGAGCTGTCGCGGCGCCATCTCGGCAGCCTGCTCGAGCGCGACGCCGCGCTCACCTCGCCGACCCTGGTGCGACGCTTTCTCAGTGCCCAGCTGCGTCATCTCCCCCACGAGGCGTTCGCGGCGCTGTTCCTGGACAACCAGCATCGGGTGATCCGCTTCGAGATTCTCGCCGAGGGCACGCTGGATGGGGCCTCGATCTACCCGCGGGAGGTGGCGCGCCGGGCGCTGGCCCACAACGCCGGCGCGCTGATCTTCGCTCACAACCATCCCTCCGGCGTGGCCGAACCGAGCCAGTCGGATCGCCGGGTCACCGAGCGCCTGAGCGAGGCGCTGGGGCTGTTCGATATTCGCGTGCTCGACCACTTCGTGGTGGGCGACGGTGAGGTGATTTCGTTCGTCGAAAGGGGCTGGCTGTGAGCGTGGCGGGGGTGATGTCACGCGCAGTGATTGAAGGGAAAAAGCGCCCCGCGCTTGCGGGGGGTTAGGGGGTCTGGTATAAAGTACGCCCTTTGAAACAGGGCAGAAGGCGGACGCCAGCCATTTATCGTGGTTTGCCCGAGCTAACTCTGCATAACCCGCCAGTGGTCGGAGGCTTCCATGTCCCAAGTTTGTCAGGTTACCGGTAAGCGTCCGGTGACTGGTAATAACGTCTCGCACTCACAGCGCAAGACGCGTCGTCGTTTCGTGCCGAACCTGCACACCCATCGTTTCTGGGTCGAGTCCGAGAAGCGTTTCGTCAAGCTGCGTATCTCTTCCAAGGGCATGCGCATCATCGACAAGAAAGGCATCGACGCGGTGCTCAGCGACATCCGCAAGCGCGACGCCAGCATTTAAGGAGTCTGAGAGATGCGTGACAAGATCAAGTTGGTGTCCAGTGCCGGTACCGGTCACTTCTACACCACCGCCAAGAACAAGCGTAACACCCCGGACAAGCTTGAATTCAAGAAGTACGATCCGGTCGTTCGCAAGCACGTCATCTACAAGGAAGCCAAGATCAAGTGATCTAGCTTTCCGCTGGTGCCGAAGTGCCAGCGCAGAATGACAGTACGGAAAACCCGGTCCTCGACCGGGTTTTCTCGTTGGTGATGAGCCGATTGGTGATGACCGAGCCGCGAGAACAGACGCATGCCCGAGCTTCCTGAAGTCGAGACCACCCGCCGCGGTATCGCGCCCCACGTCGAGGGGCGTGAGATCGTCGAGGTGATCGTGCGCAGCCGCAGCCTGCGTGTACCGGTGCCGGCCGATCTGGAATCGGCGCTGATCGGCGCGCGCTTCGGCGAACTCGCGCGGCGCGCCAAGTATCTGCTGTTGCCGGTGGGTGATCGCTCGCTGCTGTGGCATCTGGGCATGTCCGGCAGCCTGCGTCTGGCGCAGGTGGGCGATCTGCCCAAGAAGCACGATCACGTCGACGTGGTGGTCGAGGGCGGTGCCATCCTGCGCTACCACGATCCGCGCCGCTTCGGCTTCGTCGACTGGCTGGCAGGTGACGTCGCCAGCGACCCCAGGCTCGCGCGGCTGGGGCCGGAGCCGCTGTCGCCCGATTTCGATGGCGCGCGTCTCTACACCCTCTCGCGGGGGCGTCGGGCGGCGATCAAGCCGTTCATCATGGACAACGCCGTGGTGGTGGGGGTGGGCAACATCTACGCCAGCGAGGCGCTGTTCATGGCCGGGATCGACCCGCGCCGCGCCGCCGGACGCGTCTCGCGCGAGCGCTATGCGCGCCTGGCCGAGGCGATCAAGACGGTGCTGGCGGCGGCGATCACCCAGGGCGGCACGACCCTGCGCGATTTCGTCAGCGGCAGCGGCGAGCCCGGCTACTTCGCCCAGCGCCTCAACGTCTACGGCCGTGGCGGCGAGCCGTGCCGCGAGTGCGGCCATTTGCTGCGCCAGGTGACGCTGGGGCAGCGTGCCAGCGTCTACTGCCCGATCTGCCAGCGCTGAGCGCCTGGCTCCGATGCTGTTAGAATGCGCCCCGATAATCCTTTGCCCATGGAGTCCTCCGTGCCCCAGACCCTGCGCCTCAAGAAGAACGCCGACCGCCGCCTGAAGGCGGGCCATCTGTGGCTCTACTCCAACGAGATCGACATTCAGGCGACGCCGCTGAAGGGCCTCGAACCCGGTGCCCAGGCGGTGATCGAGGCCGCCAACGGCAAGCCGCTGGGGGTGGCCTACGTCAACCCGCACTCGCTGATCTGCGCCCGTGTGGTCTCGCGGGATGCCGACGTGCGCCTGGATCGTTCACTGCTGGTGCACCGTTTCAATCAGGCGCTCGGCCTGCGCGAGCGGCTCTTCGCCAAGCCGTTCTACCGTCTGGTCCACGGCGAGGGTGACCTGCTGCCGGGGCTGATCGTCGATCGTTTCGACGACGTGCTGGTGGTGCAGCTCAATACCCTGGGCATGGAGCGGGTGCGCGACGAAGTGATCGCGGCGCTGGACAAGGTGCTGTCGCCGCGGGCGATCGTGTTCAAGAACGACTCCAGCGGCCGCCGTCTCGAGCAGCTCGAGTCGGAGGTGGCAGTGGTCCACGGTGAACTGCCCGAGCAGGTGCTGCTGGAGGAGAACGGGGTGCGCTTCGTCGCCCCGGTGCTGGATGGCCAGAAGACCGGCTGGTTCTATGATCACCGCGCCAACCGTGCCTGGCTCAATGGCCTGGTCGCCGGTAAGCGGGTGCTCGACCTGTTCAGCTACGTCGGTGGCTGGGGCGTGCAGGCGGCGGCCCACGGCGCCAGCGAGGTGCTCTGCGTCGACGCCTCCGAGGCAGCGCTCGAGCGGGTCGCCGAGAACGCCGCGCTCAACGGCCTGCACGAGCAGGTGGCGGTGGGCCACGGCGACGTGTTCGAGGCGCTGACCGCGCTGCGCGCCGAGGGTGAGCGCTTCGACGTGGTGGTGCTCGACCCGCCGGCCTTCATCAAGAAGCGCAAGGACATCACCAACGGCGAGCGCGCCTACGCGCGTCTGAACCGCGAGGCGATGCGCCTGCTTGGCCGCGATGGCCTGCTGATGTCGGCGTCGTGCTCGATGCACCTGGCCGAGGAGCGTCTGGTCGAGTGCGTGCGCGGAGCCGTGCGCCACCAGGACCGCCATGGCCAGATCCTCTATCGCGGCGGCCAGGCCGGCGACCATCCGATCCACCCGGCAATCCCCGAGACCGCCTATCTCAAGGCGCTCGGCGTGCGTGTCTTCCGCAACTAACAGGGGAGTGGGGTGATGACGGCGCTTGTGTGTCTCTTTCGTCATCCCAATGTCTTGCTGGTGTGTCATGTTCGCAACGTCATCGACAGTGCGGGTATCGCCGTCGAGTTGCGTAACATGACCCTGGCCGGCGCCGCCGGCGAGCTGCCCATGGATCAGTGCGAGCCGCAGGTGTGGGTGGCCCGGGCCGACCACGAGCGCGCCCGGGGGCTACTGCGCGAGGCGCTGGAGGGGCCGGCCGACGTGCCCGCCGACTGGGTCTGCCCCGGCTGCGGCGAGCGCCTCGATGGCGCCTTCGATACCTGCTGGCAGTGCGCGACGCCGCGTCCGCCAGCCGCGGCGTCGCCCTGACAGCCCTTGCAGGAGAACGCCATGAGCTGGGATCTGCCCCGCCCCTTCCTCCTCGACATTGCGGTCGAGGCGAGTCATATCGACCACTACGGCCACGTCAACAACGCCGAGTATCTGCGCTGGGTCGAGCAGGCCAGCTGGGCCCACTCGCGGGCGCTGGGGCTGAGCCTCGACGACTACCGCGCGCTCGACCGCGGCATGGTGGTGCATCGCCACGAGCTCGACTATCTCGCCCCGGCGTTCGAAGGCGATGGGCTCAAGATCGCCACCTGGATCGTCGCCTGCGATGGCCGCCTGACGCTGACACGGCGCTTCCAGCTGCGCCATGGCACGACCGGCGCCACCTTGCTGCGAGCCCAGACGCGCTTTGCCTGTATCGAACTCTCCAGCGGCCGGGCGCGACGCATGCCGGCACGCTTCGTCGAGGTCTACGGTGGTGCGGTGACATCTCCTGTTATTGGCTAGGTTTTTCTACTGTTTTATCCCTATTGGCGAGAAGTTTCGTGGCGAGAGTTGGGCCTCGCGCGATTTTTTCGTCTTTTTTCATCAGGCATCCCGCCGCCTGAATGGCTGTGCTGTAATCCGCTCGATCCCCCAATGACAAGTCACGATCACGGAGTCAGCCATGCATATCGGTGTCCCCAAGGAAATCAAGAACCATGAGTATCGCGTCGCCCTGACCCCGGGCGGCGCGCGTGAACTCGTCGCCCGTGGCCATCGGGTGTCGGTCGAGGCGAGCGCCGGTGGCGGTGCCGGTTACCCCGACGACGCCTACCGCGAGGCCGGCGCGACGATCGTCGAGGCCGTCGAGGCGCTGTGGCGTGAGGCCGAGGCGATCCTCAAGGTCAAGGAGCCCCAGGCGGTGGAGGTGGCGCGGCTGCGTCCGGGCCAGATCCTGTTCACCTATCTGCATCTGGCCGCGGAGGAGACACTTACCCGCGGGCTGCTCGACAGCGGCGCCACCTGCATCGCCTACGAGACCATCACCGACGCCCAGGGCGGCCTGCCGCTGCTGGCGCCGATGAGCCGGGTCGCCGGGCGCATGGCGATCCAGGCCGGTGCGCACAGCCTGGAGAAGGCCCAGGGCGGGGCCGGCATCCTGCTGCCGGGGGTGCCCGGGGTGGCGCCGGCCAAGGTCAGCGTGATCGGCGGTGGCGTGGTCGGCGAGAACGCTGCGCGCATGGCGCTCGGCCTGGGCGCCGAGGTGACCATCCTCGACAAGTCGCTGGCGCGCCTCGAGGTGCTCGATCACCGCTACCAGGGTGCCATCCGCACCGTCTATTCCACCGCCGAGACCCTGGAGCAGGCGATTCGCGAATCGGACCTGATCGTCGGCGCGGTGCTGGTGCCCGGCGCGGCAGCGCCCAAGCTGATCACCCGCGCCATGCTCGCCGAGATGAAGCCCGGCAGCGTGCTGGTCGACGTGGCGATCGACCAGGGCGGCTGCTTCGAGACCAGCCGCCCCACCACCCATGCCGAGCCTAGCTACATTGTCGACGGCATCGTCCACTACTGCGTGGCCAATATGCCGGGCGCAGTGGCGCGCACCTCCACCCAGGCGCTGACCAACGCTACGCTGCCGTTCGTCATCGCCCTGGCCGACAAGGGCTGGCAGCAGGCGCTGGCCGACGATAGCCACTTCCTCGCCGGGCTCAACGTCCACGCCGGGCAGCTGACCTACGCTGCGGTGGGTGAGGCGTTCGACATCGAGGCGGTCGACGCCGAGCGCTGTCTGCGCTGAGTGCAGCCCCGGCCACTGACTGCGCCTCCCGCCGTGGCGGCGCAGTCGGTATCGCCGGCGCGGCGTGCCGCTGACCGCGCCGATGGCGGCTGAGCCTTCCACCTGCCGACGCCGCTGAATTCGGCCGCCGTGTCTCGTATAGCGAGACGAATTTCTCTGCATGTCTCGGTTATGCTCGGGCGACATTCGCCGCCGAGCCATGACCGTGCCTGCCAGCCGTGATGCCTCACACACGCCCTCGACCCTGCGCCACGTGATGGCGCTGCTGCGCGTGACCGCCGCCTGCGGCGCTCGTGGCGCGGGTATCGATGACTATCTCGACGCCACCGAGCTGAGCCGGCCGACCATCTATCGTCTGCTCAAGGGGCTGCGCGAGGAGGGCTTTCTGCGCCCCTCGCCGCTGCGCCACCGCTATCTGCTCGGCTACGAGCTGCTGGTGCTGGGGGCCGAAGCGGGCAATGGCGCCCAGCTGCGCGATCTGGCCCGGCCGCGGCTGCTGGCGCTGGCCCAGCGCCTGGGCGGCAGCTTCTATCTCTTCGCCCACGATGGCCGGCACGCGGTGTGCCTGGAGATCCAGAACGGGGCCTACCCGGTGGGGGGCTTCGTGGCGTCCATCGGCGGGCGCGTGCCGCTGGGCGTGGGCCAGGCCTCGATCGCACTGCTGGCGTCGCTGGAGGCGCGCGAGCGGGCGTGGATTCTGGAGGCCAATCGCGAGTGCCTGATGCGCGACTACGCCATCGATGTCGACGCGGTGCGCCGCGAGATCGACTACTGCCATGCCCACGGACACGCCCGCGGGGTGGAGGGTTCGAGCCTGCCCGAGTTCACCGGGCTGGCGATGCCGCTGCTCGGTCCGGGCGAGCGCTGTCTCGGCGCCTTCAGCTGCTCGCTGCTCAAGTCGCGCCTGAGCGAGGCGCACCGCGCCACGCTGATCACCGCCATGGCCAGCGAGGTCGCCGGGCTGAAGGCCGATCTCCACGGTCTGCTGCAGCCGGGGTCGTGAACATGACGTTAGCCCCTCACCTGGCGCCTCATCTCGCCACCCATCCCGCCCATCGCAGCGCCTGCGGCTGGCAGGCACTGCTGCCGGCGCGCCCGCCCGGGCCGAGCCAGCGCGGCGACGAGCGCGCCGAGCTGGTGATCGTCGGCGCCGGCTATACCGGTGTCGCCGCCGCGCGGGCCTATCAGGCGCTGGTCCCCGAGCGGCGCGTGGTGATGCTCGAGGCGGAGCGGGTGGGCGACGGCAGCCCGGGGCGCAACTCGGGCTTCATGCTGGAGATCGCGCTGGCCAACGATGCCAGCAGTGGGGCGCTCTCGCGCATGGCGACCCTCAACCGCCTCAGCCGCGAGGCGATGGCATCGCTCAAGGCGCAGGTCGATACCCACGCCATCGACTGCCAGCTGACCCGCAGCGGCACCTACCGCGCCGCCCGGGGCGTCGCCGGGCGCGCGGCTCTGGCCAGCTACGCCGAGTTTCTGCACGCCGCGGGGCTCGATTACTACAGTCTCGATCGCGCGGCTCTGGCCGAGCGCCTGGGCACCGACTACTACGCCGAGGGGCTCTATTCGCCGGACTGCTATCTGGTGCAGCCGGCGGCGCTGATTCGCGGGCTGGTGGCGGCGCTGCCGCCGGCGGTCACCTGCTACGAGCAGAGCCCGGCGCTGTCACTGACCCGCGACGGCGATGGCTGGCGCGTGACCACCCCCGAGGGCGAGATCCGCACGCGTCAGGTGATGCTGGCCAACAATGCCTTCGCGCGCGCCCTGGGGGCCGACCGTTCGCGTCTTACCGCCATCTATACCTACGCCGCGTTGACTGCGCCGCTGACGCCTGCCCATACCGCCGCGGTGGCCGGCACGCCCTGGGGGCTGCTGCCGGCGCATCGGCTCGGCTGCACCCTGCGCACCACCGCCGACCGGCGCCTGATGATCCGCGCCCAGTACGACTACGAGCGCGAACGCGACCCGGCCACGGTGGCCGCCACGCTGGCCGCGAGCCTGAAGGCGCGCTATCCGGCGCTGGCCGATGTCGGCTTCGAGCGGGTCTGGGGCGGTACCACCGGGCTGACCTACAACGGTGCGCCGCTATGGGGCGAGATCGGCCCGGGGCTCTACGTGTCGGCGGGCTGCAACGGCGGCGGCATCGTCAAGGGCAGCGTGCTGGGCGAGGCGCTGGCACGGCTGGCGCTGGGGCGGCCGGCGGAGGACATCCCAGCGCTGTTCGGCCGCGCCAGCTGGATGCCACCGGCGCCGATTCGGCGCCTGGCGTTCGAAGCGATCCGCCGCGTGGAGCAGCGCCGCGGCCGCGAAGAGGCGTAAGCGCCACGAGTGATGGCGCCCCCGCTCGACTGACAGAGATCGACCAGCAGAGTCCGACAAGCGCAAGACGACGACCCCGAATCGCCGACATCGCCTAACCCGATCCCGATTCGATAACAACATCAACAACACCCAAGGAGTCAGCATGGATCCGCAAATGCACTATGGGCTGCTCTCGCTGCTGCCCGCCGGTCTCGCCATCGTCCTGGCCTTCGCCACCCGTAACACCGTGTTCTCGCTGGCGGTGGCCTGCGTGGTCGGGGTGTCGATCATGGGGCAGGGGCCAATGGGCTTTCCCACCCTGTTGAAGACTTCGTTGGGGACCACGGACTTTTCGTGGATCCTGCTGCTGGAGCTGTTCATCGGGACCGTGATCGCCTTCTTCCAGCGTACCGGGGCGATCCGCAACTTCACCGCCTGGGTCGAAGCGCGCGCGCTGTCGCGGGTGCGGGTCCAACTGGTGGGCTGGTTCATGGGCATGTTCGTGTTCTTCAGCGACTACTTCAGCCCGCTGTTCGTCGGCTCCACCCTGCGCGGGCTCACCGACCGCTACCGCGTTTCGCGCGAGAAGCTGGCCTATATCGCCGACTCCACCTCGGCGCCGGTCAGCGTGCTGGTGCCGATCACCGGCTGGGCGGTATTCATCTCCGGGCTCTTGATCGGCATGGGCCCGATCGACACCGCGGGTGAGGCCATGCAGGCGTTCGTCTATGCGGTGCCGTTCAATCTCTACGCCTGGCTCTCGGTGCTGGTGGTGGGGCTGGTGATCATCGGCGTGGTGCCGCTGTTCGGCCCGCTCAAGCGCGCCGAGGCCCGCGCCCAGAACGAGGGCAAGGTGTTTCGCGACGGCGCCGATCCGCTGCTCGGCGAGGAGCTGACCGATCTGCAGCCGTTCGAGGGGGTGCGCACCAACCTGTTTCTCAACTTCGTGCTGCCGGTGCTGATCGTGATTGGCGTTGCCGTGAGCACCTTCGTGGTCATGGGCTCGGCCAAGACGATGGAGGCGTTCCTCGCCGCGGCGGTGGTGCTGGGCGTGATCATGCGGCTGCAGGGGATCCCGCTCAACGACATCATGAAGACCGCCACCGCCGGCATGAAAGGGGTGATGCCGGCGATTCTGATCCTGGCCCTGGCCTACTCGCTCAATCAGCTCTCCAAGGAGATGGGCACCGCCGGGTATATCGTCGAGATCAGCCGTGACTGGCTCTCGCCGACGCTGCTGCCGGCGATCACCTTCCTGCTGGCGGCGCTGATCGCCTTCGCCACCGGTTCTTCCTGGGGCACCTTCGCGATCATGATGCCGATCTCGGTGCCGGTGGCCTTCGTCTTCACCGGCGATACGCTGACGCCGCTGGTCTATGCCACCATCGCTGCGGTGGCCGGCGGCGGGGTGTTCGGCGACCACTGCTCGCCGCTGTCGGATACCACGGTGCTCGCCTCGACCGGCTCCGCCTGCGATCACATGGACCATGTGCGCACCCAGATCCCCTACGCGCTGGCGGTGGCGCTGGTGTCACTGGTGATCTATCTGCTGGTGGGCGTGACCCTGGTCGATATCGGTTGAGTCCTGGCCTGCCCGCGCCTCGGCGGCGGGCACGGCGAGGCGGGTTCGCTAAGGCACCGGCGGCAAGGTAAACTGCCGCCATTCGCCATTTCCCGTCCACTCTCCCATCGATCGAAGAGTTCATGAGCCAGCGACGCGTTCTTACCGGCATCACCACCACGGGTACGCCGCATCTGGGCAACTATGTCGGCGCGATCAAGCCGGCGATCGCCGAGAGCCAGAATCCCGATGTCCAGTCCTACTATTTCCTTGCCGACCTGCATGCGCTGATCAAGGCGCAGGATCCGCAGCGGGTACAGCAGTCGCGGCTCGAGATCGCCGCCACCTGGCTGGCGCTGGGGCTGGATACCGATAACGCGATCTTCTATCGCCAGTCCGACATCCACGAGATCCCCGAGCTCGCCTGGCTGCTCTCCTGCGTCTGCGCCAAGGGGCTGATGAACCGCTCCCACGCCTACAAGGCGGCGGTGGCGGAGAACGAGGAGGGCGGTATTCCCGACCCGGATCGGGGCGTCACCATGGGGCTGTTCGGCTATCCGGTGCTGATGGCCGCCGACATCCTGATGTTCAACGCCCACAAGGTGCCGGTGGGGCGCGACCAGATCCAGCATATCGAGATGGCCCGCGACATGGCCGGGCGCTTCAACCATATCTACAAGGGTGACTACTTCACCCTGCCCGAGGCGATCGTCGACGAGAAGGTCGAGGTGCTGCGCGGGCTCGACGGGCGCAAGATGTCCAAGAGCTACGACAACACCATCCCGCTGTTCGTCTCGGCCAAGAAGCTCCAGAAGCTGGTACGCAAGATCAAGACCAACTCGCTGGAGCCGGGCGAGCCCAAGGACCCGGATACCTGCACCCTGTTCCAGATCTACAGCGCCTTCGCCACCGCGCAGGAGATTGCCGACATGCGCCGCCGCTACGCCGAGGGGATCGGCTGGGGCGAGGCCAAGAACGAGGTGTTCGAGTACCTCGATGCGCACCTGCGTGAGCCGCGCGAGCGCTATGAGGCGCTGATGAACGACCCCGGGCACATCGAGCAGGTGCTGCAGCAGGGCGCCGAGCGCGCCCGCGCCGAGGCCAATGCGCTGATGGAGCGGCTGCGAGTGGCGGTGGGGCTGGGGCGCTTTCAATAGGCGTCCGTCCGCACCCGCTACCCCACCCCGACGAGCCGGCCCTGCGCCGGTTCGTTGCTGTCTGGGCCGGAGCCGCCTGGCGCTGGCTCGGAACGCTATATAACACTTCTGTCTATATAAAGAATATTTAGTCGTTTTCGAATTCCTGACCAAAAGACTAAGGTATCGCCCATTCGATTCCGGTCTAAAAAGGGATATCGCTTATGACGACGTTGACACAAACCGCGCCGCCCGGCCTGGGGCGGCTCTCGCCCAAGGCGTGGCTCGCCGCGCTGCTTCTGGTGCTCGGTGCGCTCGCCGTGGGGCTCTTCGTCGGCGGCCGCCAGGGTTGGCTGATGCTGATCGGTGGCGCCCTGGGGATCGTGCTCTACCATGCCTCCTTCGGCTTCACCTCGGCGTGGCGGGTGTTCATCACCGAGCGCCGCGGCCGCGGTCTGCGCGCGCAGATGGTGATGCTGGCGCTGGCGGTGGTGCTGTTCCTCCCGGCGCTGGGGGCGGGTACGCTCTTCGGCGAGCCGGTGCGGGGCTTCGTCTCGCCGATCGGGATCTCGGTGATCGTCGGCGCTTTCCTCTTCGGCATTGGCATGCAGCTCGGCGGCGGCTGCGCCTCGGGCACGCTGTTCACCGTCGGCGGTGGCAACGCGCGCATGCTGATCACGCTCGCCTTCTTCATCGTCGGCTCGGTGATCGGCACGGCGCATTTCGCCTGGTGGCAGAGCCTGCCGGCGTTCCAGCCCACCTCGATGATCGACCTGTTCGGCACCGGCGGCGGCATCGGCGTGAGTCTTGCGCTGTTCGCGGCGATCGCGGGCCTGACCGTGGTGATGGAGAAACGCCGCCACGGTCAGCTCGAGCAGGCGCCGCGGGTGCCCCACGGCGGCGCGCGCTGGCTCACCGGGCCGTGGCCGATCCTGGCCGGCGCCATCGGTCTGGCGCTGCTCAACTATCTGACCCTGGCGCTGGCCGGACGCCCCTGGGGGATCACCTCGGCGTTCGCGCTGTGGGGGGCCAAGGCGTTCCAGGCCGTGGGCGGCGATGTCACCGCCTGGGGCTACTGGCAAAATCCCGCGCGCGCCGCCTCGCTCGACAGCAGTATCTTCAGCGACATCACCACGGTGATGAATCTCGGCATCATCCTCGGCGCGGGCCTGGCGGCGTCGCTGGCCGGGCGCTTCGCCCCGAGCCTGCGTATTCCGCTGCGCTCGGTCGCCGCCGCGGTCATCGGCGGGCTGCTGCTGGGCTACGGCGCGCGGCTCGCCTTCGGCTGCAACATCGGCGCCTACTTCAGCGGCATCGCCTCGGGCAGCCTGCACGGCTGGCTGTGGCTGGTGGCTGCCTTCGCCGGCAACATGCTCGGCGTGCGGCTGCGCCCGCTGTTCTTTCCTGGTCCGGCGAGGCCGGTCGCTGCCAGCTGCTGAGAGGGTGTTTACAAAATGCCTGCGCTCGGCAATACGGCGTTAAAATCGGTCTCGTGCGCGAGCCCGGTCAAAATGCTCATTTACCCCCATGTAAACTCCGCTTTTTCGACCGATTTTGCCTTAGCTACGCGCCCCGGTCTGGCCTTCGCTAGCCGAATTTATAAACACCCTCTGAGCGCGCTCGCCGAGCACCACCAAGCCCTGCCACGGCGGGGCTTTTGCGTGCCTGCCGGTGTGTTCCTCGGGCACCCGGCCGCGCCGATACATGCCTTTGGCGCCGCCAAGTGGCATACTGGGCGACCCTCGACCGGCCACGGCCGGTTGCCCGCCCGCCAGGCGCCGCCGGTGGGTCGATAACGATAGCGCGCCACTCCCGGTCCGGCCCCGTTGCGGGGGGCAAGTTCGGTCCGGCCAGCGCTTTTCATCCGTAGGTCATCGCGAGAGCCGATTCATGTCCGATCACGCCAAGCGCCCCCTCTATATTCCCTATGCCGGCCCGACCCTCCTGGAGATGCCGCTGCTCAACAAGGGCAGCGCCTTCACCAGCGAAGAGCGGGTCGAGTTCAATCTGCTGGGGCTCTTGCCGCAGAACGTCGAGAGCATCGAGGAGCAGGTCGAGCGCGCCTACCGTCAGTACTCGCTGTGCCAGAACAATCTCGACAAGCACATCTATCTGCGCGGTATCCAGGACGACAACGAGACGCTGTTCTTCCGCCTGCTCGAGGAGCACCTCGAGGAGATGATGCCGATCATCTACACCCCGACGGTGGGCGAGGCGTGCGAGGAGTTCTCCAAGATCTATCGCAACCACCGCGGGCTGTTCATCTCCTATCCCGACCGTCATCGCATGGATGACATCCTGCGCAGTGCGACCAAGGACAAGGTGCGGGTGATCGTGGTCACCGACGGCGAGCGCATTCTGGGGCTCGGCGACCAGGGCATCGGTGGCATGGGTATTCCCATCGGCAAGCTCTCGCTCTACACCGCCTGCGGCGGTATCAGCCCGGCCTATACCCTGCCGATCACGCTCGACGTGGGTACCAACAACCAGAAGCTGCTCGACGACCCGATGTACATGGGCTGGCGCCACGAGCGGGTCTCGGCGGAAGAGTATGCCGAGTTCATCACCCTGTTCATGGAGGCGCTCAAGCGTCGCTGGCCCAACGTGCTGCTGCAGTTCGAGGACTTCGCGCTGACCAACGCCATGCCGCTGCTGGCGCGCTACCGCGATGAGCTGTGCTGCTTCAACGACGACATCCAGGGTACCGCGTCGGTGTGCGTGGCGACCCTGCTGGCGTCGTGCAAGGCCAAGAACGCCAAGCTCAGCGATCAGGTGATCACCTTCGCCGGTGCCGGTTCCGCCGGCTGCGGCATCGCCGAGCAGATCGTGGTGGCGATGACCCGCGAAGGGCTCTCCGAGGCCGAGGCGCGCAAGCGTATCTTCATGGTCGACAAGAACGGCCTGCTGACCACCGACATGGATGGCCTGCACGACTTCCAGCGGCGCCTGGCCCACGCCCCCGAGTCGCTCGATTTCGACGGCGATGCGCGCGCGCTGCTCGATGTGGTGCGCAACGCCAAGCCGACCATCCTGATCGGCGTCTCGGGGCAGCGCGGGCTGTTCACCGAAGAGGTGATCACCACGCTCAACAGCCACTGCGAGAACCCGCTGGTGATGCCGCTCTCCAACCCGACCTCCAAGGTCGAGGCGACGCCGCAGGACGTGCTCACCTGGACTCGCGGTCAGGCCATGGTCGCTACCGGCAGCCCGTTCGCTCCGGTGGAGATCGACGGGCGCCAGATTCCCATCGCCCAGTGCAACAACTCCTATATCTTCCCGGGTATCGGACTGGGTGTGATCGCGGCCAACGCCAATCGCGTCACCGACAACATGCTGATGGCGGCTTCCAATGCGCTGGCCGAGAGCGCGCCGATCGTCAAGACCGGCGAAGGGGCGCTGCTGCCGGCGCTCGGCGATATCCGCGAGATCAGCCAGCAGATCGCCTTCGCCGTGGGCAAGCAGGCACAGCAGGATGGCGTCGCGCTGAGCTCCAGCGACGAGGTGCTGTGGGAAGCGATCCACGGCCACTTCTGGTATCCGCGCTACCGTCAGTACCGTCGCCGCTCGATCTGAGCCCGGCGATACGGGGTATCCGTCGAAGCGATCTTCGGCGCGTCCTCGAAAGCGATCTTCGGCACGCCCTCGAAAGCGATCTTCGGCACGCCCTCGAAAGCGATCACCGGCGCGTCCCTTCGGGGGCGCGCCGTTCGTTTTGCATCACCTGCTAAGCGCTCATGGCCAAACCTTCTGACGATGGGCGCCGGAGGCAGGGCAAAGCGAGGGTCCTTTGCCAGGGATGGCAAAGGTAGCGCCCAGGGATGGGTTCACAGCGCCCTCGCGATGTCCTGTCGCCGGAGAAGCCCTCTTCATCTAACGGTTATCTACTGAAAGGCTTCCAAGCCCCGTCCCCGCGGCTTCTTGGCGGTCTGTTGCCGTCGTCAGCGGTTGTACTGCTGGTCGAACTTCTCTTCGCTGATCACCAGGAAGTAGATGAACTCGAAGAAGGCGATCAGCGCCGGCACCAGGGTCCAGCAGAACAGCAGATAGATCAGGCCGACGATCGGCTGACCCAGGTAGAAGCGATGCACGCCGAAACCGCCGAGGAAGAAGGCAAGGATCGCCGCGCTCCACTTGCTGCGCCCGCTCCTGGCGCCGCGCGCGACGGCGCCGCAGTTAGGGCAGCTCCGGGCGCTCTCGTGGATCGGTTTGCCACAGCCGTGGCAGTAGATCATGCCGGCGGAGAGCGGCTGTGGCCGGGTGTCGACGTCTTGGGTCATGCGGGGTTTCCTATTGATGTTCCCTATGGATGAACTTGAGCCGGCGCGGTCTTGGCCGCGATGTCCGGCCGCCAAGTCTAAGGGATCGGCGGCGGGCCCGACAGCGCCTCGCCGCCGTGGGGGCTTCGCGTCTCGCGGGTCACGCCTCGCGCTGGCACTGGGTCCACCACTCGGCGCCCTGGACGTCGACGAACAGGCTGTAGAGCGAGGTGGTCGCGGTGATGTAGAGACGCTGACCGTCGCTGCCGCCGAAGCACAGGTTGGAGACCGTCTCCGGAACCAGGATGCGCCCCAGCAGGGTGCCGTCGGGGGCGAAGCAGTGGACCCCGTCGGCCGCCGACGACCACAGGTTGCCCTCGCGGTCCACGCGCATGCCGTCGGGCACACCGGCGCCGATCTCGGCGAAGATGCCGTCGTCTTCGAGCGTCTTGCCGTTCACCCGGAAGCGGCGGATCACCGGGGCGACCGTCGAGTCATGGGTGGCGCCGCTCTCAGCCACGTAGAGCAGGCGTTCGTCGGGGGAGAAACAGAGCCCATTGGGCTGGGCGAAGTCGCTGGCCACCGCGCTCAGGCTGCCATCCTCGGGGTCGAGCCGGAAGACGTGGCGCGCGGGCTGCTCGGGGGCGGCGCGGTAGCCCTCGAAGTTGGAGATCAGCCCGTAGGTGGGGTCGGTGAACCAGATCGCCCCGTCGCGGCTCACCACCACGTCGTTGGGCGAGTTGAGCCGCCCGCCGGCGTAGTGCGAGGCGAGCACCTGAATACGCCCGTCGGGCTCGGTGCGCACCAGATCGCGGCTACCGTGGCGGCAGCTCACCAGGCGCCCCAGGTTGTCGCGGGTGTTGCCGTTGTTGAAGCCGGTGCGCTCGCGGAAGGTGGTGATACCGTCGCGCGCCGACCAGCGCAGCAGGCGCTGACTGGGGATATCCGAGAACAGCAGGCACTGGTGATCGCCGAACCACACCGGCCCCTCGGTCCAGGTGAAGCCTGTGGCCAGCCGGGTCAACGGTGCCATGGGGTGAACCAGCCGCGCGAAGCGCGGGTCGTGGCTGTCGAGATGCTCAGGGGTGGGGATCATGCGCGGCGTCTCCGGGCGTTGGCGGCGATCACGATACCGATGATGATCATCCCGGTCAGCATCATGCGCGCGCCGGCGTCGAAGCCGTAGGCGTTGAGCATCGACACCACCAGGAACATGAACAGGGCCGCGCCCCACACCCCGGGCACGTTGGAGAAGCCGCCGGCGATCGAGGTGCCGCCGATCACCACCACGGCGATCGATAGCAGCAGATACTGCTGTCCCATGTTGAGCGCAGCGCCGCCGGAGAAGCTCGCCAGCAGGAAACCGGTGAGCCCGGCCAGCAGCGCCACGCTGAGATAGGCACTGGCACGCACGCGCTCTACCGGTACCCCGGCAAGCCTTGCCGCACGCGGATTCTGGCCGGTGGCGAGTAGCCAGCGCCCCCATAGCCCGCGCTCCAGCAGCCACCACACGACCAGCGCCAGGAGCACGCCGATCAGCGCCACGTTGGGCACGCCCAGGGTGCGCCCGGTGGCGAAGTCGGCCAGCGCGGCCGGCGGCTTGATACGCAGACCGCGGTTGGACCAGATCGCCAGCGACTGATAGAGCAGCGACGCTGCGAGGGTGGCGATGATCGGCGGCAGACGCAGCAGCCGGATCAGCGCGAAGTTGGCTGCGCCGCAGCCCAGGCCCACCAGCAGGGCGACGCCCAGCCCCAGCAGCGCGGTACCGGGGGCACCGTCCATGGCCTTGAGCGCCAGGGTGCCGGCCAGAGTCATGACCGCGGGGATCGAGAGATCGATATTGCCCGGCCCCAGGGTGATCACCAGCATCTGGCCGATGCCGACGATCGCGGCGAAGGCGCCGAACGAGAGTGCGGCGTAGAGCAGTCCACCGGCCTGGGAGGCGCCGGAGAGCGCGATGGAGAGGGCGAAGACCGCGATGGCGGCGAGCCAGGCCCAGAGCCAGGGCCGCGAGATCAGGCTTTGCATGGCGTCGATCCTTGCAGTGGAGAGGGGGCAGAGAAGTCTCAGAGCAGCGCTTCGCGGCGCGTGAACAGCAGGCGTGCGGCGAGTACCAGGATCAGCACCGCCCCCTGAGCGCCGATCTGCCAGTCCGGCGAGATATGCATGAAGGCCAGCAGCGACCCCGCCAGCGACAGCGTCAGCGCCCCCAGCACCGCGCCGATCGGCGATACCCGGCCGCCGATGAACTCGCCGCCGCCGAGAATCACCCCGGCGATGCTGAGCAGGGTGTAGCTGGAGGCGACGCTGGCCCCGGACGAGGTGTAGAGCCCCACCAGCGTGAGCCCGGCGAGTACGCCGAAGACCCCGGCGAGACCGTAGGTCAGCGCATAGAGCCCGCTCAGGCGCCAGCCGGCGCGGGCCACCGAGCGCGAGTTGCCACCCAGGCCGCGCAGCACCGTGCCGATCCCCGAGCGCATGATCAGCAGATGCGCGGCGGCGGCGATCAAAAGCGCTGCCACCACCGCCATGGGGGCCAGCGGCGGCTTGACCGTCATCAGCGCCCGCAGCCACTCCGGCGAGGTGCCACCGGGGGCGGGCATGATCACCAGCGCCAGCCCGCCCCAGATGAACGACATGCCCAGGGTGACCACGATCGCCGGCAGCTCGAAGCGGTGGATCAGTGCCCCCAGGGCGGCGTAGGCGAGCACCAGGCCGGCCAGCGCCAGCCAGCCGAGCCAGGGGTGCTGCACCAGCAGGGTGGAGACGACGCACGCCACCAGGCTGACGAAGGCGCCCACCGAGAGGTCGATGTCGTTGACCATGATGATCAGCAGCTGGCCGATGGTCGCCAGGGCGATGGGGATGGTCAGGTTGAACAGCAGGTTCAGCCCCAGATAGCTCATCGCCCGCTCCTGCAGGGCGAAGGTCGCGATCAGCAGCACGCTGAACGAGATGAGCGGCAGCAGCTTGCGCGGCGAGATCGAATGACGGGTCATCTCAGTTCTCCTGCATCTCGAACGAGGCGGCCAGGATGCGCTCTTCGCTGATCTCGGCGCCGCTCAGTTCGGCCGAGATCTTGCCGTCGCGGAAGACGAAGACGCGATCGCACTGGCATACCTCTTCGGTTTCGGTGGAGTACCACAGGAAAGTCCGGCCGGCGTCGGCCTCGGCGCGGATCAGCGCATAGACCTCCTGCTTGGTGCCGACATCGACCCCGCGCATGGGGTCGTCCATCACCACGATGGGGGCGCTCGACGCCAGCGCGCGGGCGAACAGCACCTTCTGCTGGTTGCCGCCGGAGAGCGACGTGATGGGGTTGCCCAGGTCGTCGCTGCGGATACCGATGCGCTGCTGCCAGTCGTGGCCCAGCGTCGCCTCGGCGTGGCGATCCACCGCACCGCGGCGGGCCCCGGCCGGCAGCACCGAGAGGCTCAGGTTGCGCAGGATCGACCACAGCGGCAGCACGCCGTCACGGCCGCGGTCGCCGGCGACGAAGGCCATCCGGGGCTGGCGCGGTGCGCGCCAGCCGGAGGTGCCGGCGAAGTAGAGCCTGGCCAGGGCCTCTGCCTGGCCGTGGCCGGCAAGCCCGGCGAGGCCGACGATCTCGCCACGCCGCGCGCTGAGCCCGGCGGCGTCTTCGATCACCGTCTCGCCCGAGGCGCCTGCTCCGGCGGTGCTGGCGCCCTCGGCATCCCGGCGCCGGTCGGCGCTCGGGGCGTGCTGTGCCACATGGCCCATGGCATCGACCAGCGAGTCGCGGTCGAAGTCCTGGCTCGCGCGCTCGGCCACCACGCGGCCGTCCTGCATCACCACGATGCGGCTGGCAACGCGGAAGATCTCGCCCAGCATGTGCGAGATGAACACCACCGTGCCGCCCTCGGCGCAGAAGCGCTCGACATAGGCCAGCAGCTGTTCGGCGATGCCCGCGTCCAGCGACGAGGTGGGTTCGTCGAGGATCACCAGCCGCGCCTGGCCGCCGCGCGGGGCGAAGCCGATGGCGATCTCGATCATCTGACGCTGGGCGATGGAAAGGGTGTCGACCCGGGCGTCGGTGTCGATGCCGTGGCCGGGAAACACCTGGTCCAGGCTGGCGCGGATCTCGGCGCCGGCGCGACGGCGCCAGCCCAGCCCCTTGAGCGTGGGGTGGGCGATGCGCAGGTTCTCGGCCGCGCTCAGGTTGGGGCACAGCGAGAGCTCCTGGAACACCGAGCGGATGGCGCTGCCGCGACCGCCGCGGGTCACATGGCTGTCGATCTCGCCGCGGCTCGGCTTGAGCGTGCCGTTGATCAGATTGACCAGGGTCGACTTGCCGGCGCCGTTGTGGCCCACCAGCCCGACGCACTCGCCGGGGGCCAGGGTGAGGTCGATGCCATCGATCGCCCTGACCGCGCCGAACTGCTTGTGCACCCCGCGCAGGGCGACCACGGCCTCGACCGGCTGAGACGTGTTCATGGCTGAGTCTCCTCGGCGGCGGATGGGGTCTTGGCCGGGTCCTGGGCCTTGGCGGGGCTCGGCTCAGGCGCCGAGGCTTGCGTGGCTCGGGCCTGCTGGATCAGGCGCTCGACGTCGGCGCGGGTGAAGATCTGATCGGCCACCGAGCCCTTGGGCGTATGCGCCAGCACCTCGGAGAGCTCGTCCTGGCGAATGTGGTAGAGCGGTACCGTCAGGTGCTTGGGCACGTCCTCGCCGGCAAGAATGCGCTGGGCCACCCAGAAGGCGACCACGGCGATACCGGGGGCGTTGGAGATGGCGATGCTCTGGTAGCCGTTTTTGCGGTGCTGTTCGGCCCACCAGGCCAGCTCGTCCTGGGCGTTGGAGAAGATGATCACCGGCATCTCGCGCTGCGAGGCGCGGAACGCCTGGGCCACCCCGTAGGCCTCACCGCCCTGGTTGAGCACGCCGTCGATGTGCGGCAGCGAGGGCAGCACCCCGGCCACCGCCTGCTGGGTCACGTCCTGGGCCCAGTCGCCCTCCACCGAGGAGACGATGTGCAGCTTGGGGTAGTGCTCGAGCTCGTCGACGATGCCCTGGTGCAGGTCGTCATCGACGAAGGTGCCCGGCAGCCCGCGCACCTCGAGCAGGTTGGCGCCGTCGGGGAAGCGCTTGGCCATGTAGTCGACCTGCTCGCGGCCCCACTCATGGAAGTCGTTGACGATCTTCCAGGCGCAGGGGGCGGTGACGATGCCGTCGAACGAGACCACCACCACGCCGGCGTCGCACGCCTCCTGCACCGCGCCGTTGAGGGCGGTGGTCGAGGCGGCGTCGATCACGATGGCGTCGTAGCCCTGCAGAATCAGATTCTGAATCTGGGCGGCCTGGTCGGTGGGCTGGTTCTCGCCGATGGTGAAGGCGTCGGCGGCGGCGACCACGCCGGTCTTGACCGCGGGTGCGGTCTGCGTCTGCCAGGCCGCGAGCATCTGCTGGCGCCAGGCGTTGCCGGCGTAGTTGTTGGAGAGCGCGATGCGCTTGTCCGCAGTCGAATTCGTGCGCGGCTGGCTTTGGTCTTGGGTCTGGCCTGCGACCTGAGCAGGGCTCGGGGGCGTGGCCGCTGCCGCGCCGCCGGTATCGGCGTGTGCGGCGAGGGCCGCGGTACTCAGGGCCAGCCCCAGCAGGCCCGCACGCCAGCGCCGGTTGTCGTTATCAGGGGTCATGCTCGGCTCCCATCTCTCCTGCCGCTTGCCGGTGCGATCGGGTCGTACTGGCGGGCGGACATCGCCCTCTGGTGGGGCGTGGTATCGGACGCGTGTCCAGGGAGGACCATGGTTGGGCGTGGCGGTCTGGGGTGTAAAGGCGGCCCCCCGCACAAATGCTGCGGGTTCCCGCAATTTCGACCTCAACTTAAGGATGAGGGGAAGGCGTCAGGGATAGCGCTATGCTGGTCGCCCCGGCGCCCGGTTGGCGCCTGACTTTGGCCCGCGCCAGTGTGCGCAAGCGCTATCATCAGGCAGGCCGAGCGCTCCCTATAGCGCGTTCCAGGGTTTGTACGAAAAGTCAGCGAGCGCGGGCAAGACAGTTGAGGAGTTCGGTGTGAGCGAGACGATGAGCGCTCGGCCCATGACGGAGACACTGCACGGCGAGACCGCGGCGGCGCGCGAGGCCGAGGTCACGGCGCTGCTGCTGCGGCTTCCCGCACTGCTGGGTGAGGCAAGCGATATCCAGGCCGCACTCGACCGGGTAGCCGAGGCGCTGACGCCGCTGCTGCCGTTCACCCATGCCGATGTCTGCCTCCACGATGGGCCCGAGTGGTCGGTGAGCTATGAAGTGGGGATCAGCACCCACTGGTCGGCGCGGCGCACCCGGCTCGACTGCTCGCCGATCCGCTCGGTCCTTGATGGTTCGCTGCCGCTGATGGTCAGCGCCAACGCGCTGCTCGACCCGCGCCAGATCTTCGCCGGCGCCTGCTGCGAGCCGATCTTCGCCCATCAGCTGCGCAGCCGGGTGCACGTAGCGCTGCGCAGCGCTGGCCAGGTGATCGGCGCGCTGAGCGTCTCGCACCGCGAGGCCGACCATTTCGATGCCGAAGACGTCGCCCTGATCCAGCGTCTGGCGGCACCGCTGGCGCCGGTGCTCCACGCCCTGCATGGTGCCGCCGAGCTGCGCCAGCAGGCCCATGGCCGCAGCCAGACCCAGGCCAGCGAGGAGTGGCTGCGTCAGGGCTCGCTGCAGCTGACCCAGGCGCTGGAGCAGGCGCGTCAGCGCATCGGCATGGATCTGCACGACCAGACCCTGGCCGACCTGACCCGGCTGCTGCGCGAGCTGGAGGGCGCGGGGCCGCCGCCCAGCCGCGAGGCGCTGGCGCAGGCGCTGGCCCAGAGCATCGACGATCTGCGCTGCATCATCGACCGCACCGCGCCCAAGCTGCTCGATCTGTTCGGCTTCCACCATGCGGTGCGCGATCACCTGGAGCGTGCCACCGAGGGCGAGCGCATCCAGATTCTGGTCGAGGACCTCACCGCGGGGGCGCCGGACCGGCTGCCGGGGGAGACCCGCACTGCGCTCTATCGGATCGTCCAGGAGGCAATCAACAACGCCGCGCGACACGCGCGCGCCGAGCGTATCGAGGTGCGCGTGACGCTGGCGCCGGAGAATACCCTGTGCATCAGCGTGGACGACGATGGCCAGGGGCTCGCCCATGCCGGTACGCGCCAGTCCGGGATGATCCACATGCGCACTCGGGCGCGGCTGATCGGCGCTACCCTGGATATCTTCGAGCACGTCGGCACCCGGGTCGCAGTGCGGTTGGCGCTACCGCCGGCGGAGGCCGCGGCGTGAAGATCCTGGTGGTGGAGGATGATCAGTTCCACGCCTCCTTCCTGCAGGGAGTGATCGCCGAGGCGCTGCCGGAGGTGACCGAGACGCTGCACGTCCAGGACGGGCTGCAGGGCGAAGCGGCGGCGCGCGCCGGACGCTTCGAGGCGGTGGTGATGGACCTGCAGATGGCACGGCGCAACGGCATCGAGGCGGCGCGGACCATCTGGCACGAGCGCCCGCGCACCCGCATCCTGTTCTGGTCCAACTACTCCGACGAGGCCTACCTGCGCGGGGTCGCCGACATCGTGCCGGCCCACAGCGCCTACGGCTACGTGCTCAAGACCGCCAGCCGCGAACGCCTCAAGCTGGTGCTGCGGGCGGTGTTGCTGGAAGGGCAGGTGATGATGGATCGCGAGATCCAGCGGCTGCGCCGGCGCAATGCTTCGCCACGCCACTCGCTCAGCCAGAGCGAGTATGCGGTGCTGCTGGATCTCGCCCTGGGGCTGCAGGACCGGCTGATCGCCGAGCGTCAGGGGCTGTCGCTGCGCACGGTGCAGAACCGCCTGCTGACGCTCTACGACAAGCTCGGGGTCAACGGCGAGGAGCAGGCGCTGCCGGGGCTCAACAAGCGCGTGCGCGCGCTGTCGCGGGCGATCTCCACGCGCACGCTCAATCTGGAGATGCTGGAGACCGCCCAGCACGATCTCGAGTGCTGGCTGGCCGCGCGGCCTGCCGACGAAAAAGCCCCGCCGACCCAGCGGGGCGACGGGGCTCTGTAGCGGGCTGCCAGTGTCTTACAGCATGCTGCGCAGCACGTAGTGGAGAATGCCGCCGTGGCGGTAGTACTCCAGCTCGTTGGCGGTATCGATACGGCACAGGGCGTCGATCTTCTTCTCGCCCTTGTCGCTCTTGATGGTCACCTTGACGCTGCCGCCCGGGGTCAGGTCCGCGAGGCCCTCGACGGAGACGGTCTCGTCACCGGTCAGACCCAGCGATTCGCGGCTCTCGCCCTCCGGGAACTGCAGCGGCAGCACGCCCATACCGATCAGGTTGGAGCGGTGGATACGCTCGTAGGACTCGGTGATGACCGCGCGCACGCCGAGCAGACGCGTGCCCTTGGCGGCCCAGTCCCGCGACGAGCCGGTGCCGTACTCCTTGCCAGCGATCACCACCAGCGGGGTGGCGTCCTCGGCGTACTTCATCGCCGCGTCGTAGATCGACATCTGTTCGCCGCTGGGCACGTGGCGGGTATAGCCACCCTCGACGTCGTCGAGCATCTCGTTGCGAATGCGCACGTTGGCGAAGGTGCCGCGCATCATCACTTCGTGGTTACCCCGGCGCGAGCCGTAGGAGTTGAAGTCCTTCACCGCCACCCCGTGCTCCTGCAGGTACTTGCCGGCGGGGCTGTCGGGCTTGATCGAGCCGGCGGGCGAGATGTGGTCGGTGGTCACCGAGTCGCCCAGCTTGGCCAGGATGCGGGCCTCCTGGATGTCCTCGACTGGCTTGGGCTCCTTGTCCATGTCCTCGAAGAACGGCGGATGCTGGATGTAGGTGGAGTCCTTGGACCAGGCGTAGACTTCGCTCTCCGGCACCTCGATCGACTGCCAGGTCGCGTCGCCGTCGAACACCTCGGCGTACTCCTTGCGGTACATCTCGGTCTTGACCTTCTCTACCGCTTCGGCGATCTCGGCCTGGGAGGGCCAGATATCCTTGAGGTAGACGTCATTGCCGTCCTGATCCTGGCCCAGGGGCTCTTGCGACAGATCCTTGCGCACGTTGCCGGCCAGGGCGTAGGCAACGACCAGGGGCGGCGAAGCGAGCCAGTTGGTCTTGACCAGCGGGTGCACGCGGCCCTCGAAGTTACGGTTACCCGAGAGCACCGACGCCACGGTGAGATCGCCTTCGTTGACCGCCTTTTCGATCGGCTCGGGCAGCGGCCCGGAGTTGCCGATACAGGTGGTGCAGCCGTAGCCCACCAGATTGAAGCCGAGGGCGTCGAGGTCCTTCTGCACGCCGCCTGCGGCCAGGTAGTCGGTGACCACCTTGGAGCCCGGCGCCAGCGAGGTCTTGACCCACGGCTTGGTGGTCAGCCCCTTCGCCTTGGCCTTCCGCGCCAGCAGGCCGGCGGCCATCATCACGCTGGGGTTGGAGGTGTTGGTGCAGGAGGTGATCGCGGCGATCACCACGGCGCCATGGTTGAGCGAGAAGGTCTCGTCGTCGTAGGTCACATCCTGACTGTCGCCGGTGCGGTAATCCGCGCCGCTGGTGTAGGCCTCGCCGTCGGCGGGTGGGGCGCCGATGGCGGTATCACCGCCTTCGCCGGTCCATTTGGCTTTCTCTTCGTGGGAGGCATCCGGCTGCTCGCCACCCATCAGCGACTCGAAGGTCGCCTTCATGTCGGAGAGCGCAACCCGGTCCTGCGGGCGCTTGGGGCCGGCCAGCGAGGCTTCGACCTCACCCATGTCCAGGTGCAGGGTGTCGGTGAAGGTGGGCTCGGCGCCGGCTTCACGCCACAGCCCCTGGGCCTGGGTGTAAGCCTTCACCAGTTCGATCTGATCTTCGTCGCGGCCGGTCAGACGCAGATAGTTGAGCGTCTCGTCGTCGACCGGGAAGAAGCCGCAGGTGGCGCCATATTCGGGCGCCATGTTGGCGATGGTGGCGCGATCGGCCAGCGGCAGATCCTTGAGACCGTCGCCGTAGAACTCGACGAACTTGCCCACGACCCCCTTCTTGCGCAGCATCTGGGTCACCGTCAGCACCAGGTCAGTGGCGGTGATCCCCTCCTTGAGCTTGCCGGTCAGCTTGAAGCCGACCACCTCGGGGATCAGCATCGATACCGGCTGGCCGAGCATCGCCGCTTCGGCCTCGATGCCGCCAACGCCCCAGCCGAGGATGCCCAGGCCGTTGATCATGGTGGTGTGGGAGTCGGTACCCACCAGGGTGTCGGGGAAGGCATAGGTCTTGCCGTCGACCTCCTTGGTCCACACCGTCTTGCCCAGATACTCCAGGTTGACCTGGTGGCAGATGCCGGTGCCCGGCGGCACCACGCGGAAATTGTCGAAGGCGTTCTGGCCCCAGCGCAGGAACTCATAGCGCTCCTGGTTACGCTCCATCTCGATGGCGACGTTGTCCTTGAACGCTGACTGATCACCGAAGTGATCGACCATCACCGAGTGGTCGATGACCAGATCCACCGGCGACAGCGGGTTGATACGCTCGGCCTTGGCGCCGAGCTTCTTGACCGCGTCGCGCATGGCGGCGAGATCGACCACGCCGGGCACGCCGGTGAAGTCCTGCATCAGCACGCGGGCGGGGCGGTAGCCGATCTCGCGGGTCGACTTGCCCGTTTTCAGCCACTCGGCGAGGGCGACGATGTCCTCATCGGCGACGCTCTCGTCGTCGGCATAACGCAGCTGGTTCTCGAGCAGCACCTTGAGCGTCATCGGCAGCTTGTCGATGTTGCCGAGGCTCTCCGCCGCCTTGGGCAGGCTGTAGTAGTGGAAGGTCTTGCCGTTGACGTCGAGCGACGTCAGCGTCTGGCCGGGGGCGTTAGACATGGATCATCCTCCTCATTGGGCGGCGCGGCCTTGGATCTTTCAGTGGCTGCCGGTCCGGTTCCTTAGCGACGGTCCGACGGCATCGAGGCCGTCGGGGGGCTCCTGGCTGGCGGCCGTCTTGGCGGCGCGCTCTATACATTTTCCAATCTTTGCGTGGGGTCGTTTCTGCGACATGACGCGGTCGATATAAAGTTGTCGACAATAAGCATGGGCGCCATGGCATCTCTTTTCAATCCCGCGCGCCTTTCAATCCCGCGCACCTGACGAGCATCTGCGCGGCGAAGGCGATGGGTCTTGAAAGTCACGCTTGCCGACACCAGTTCAAGCTTAGCTCAGCTCAGCGACGATGCAGCCAGTGACGATAATCTCGATGGCGAAGCCGGGGAGACGTGATGGCATATGAAGCGCTACGCGAATGGCCGGTGCACTGCCCCTACTGCGATGCGCCATTCACGCTGCTGCTCGACTTGAGCGCTGGTGGCCACGTGACTTGGGAAGACTGCGCGGTGTGCTGCCAGCCGATCCAGCTGCGCATCGAGGTCGATACCGAGGGCGAACTGGAAGCCGTGACGTTGGCCACCGACGATGATGTGCTGTAGTTGGATGTTAGGTGGCGGCGGCCGGCAATGCAGGTCGCCGAGGCCACATGATCGATAGTGATTGCCTATATCTCTGATTGCGGCAATTAAATTGGAGCATCAAGGAGTAAATCGTTAGTCTAATCCGCTTCGATTTCTCGACGCTCAACCCACGCTACGACAGGAGAAGCCCATGAGTGTACTCGTAGGACGCCAAGCCCCGGATTTCGAAGCCGCTGCGGTCATGCCCGACGGTGCCATCAAGGACGATTTCCGGCTGTCCGACACCAACGGCAAGCTGCGCGTGCTGTTCTTCTGGCCGCTGGACTTCACCTTTGTCTGCCCGTCCGAGATCATCGCCCACGACAACCGTCTGGCGCAGTTCAAGGAGCTCGGCGTGGAAGTGATCGGTGCCTCGATCGACTCCCAGTTCACCCACTACGCCTGGCGCAAGACCTCCCCGGATGCCGGCGGCATCGGTGAAGTCGGCTTCCCGGTAGTGGCCGACGTCAAGCACGAGATTTGCCAGGCCTATGGCATCGAGCATCCGGAAGCCGGCGTGGCCCTGCGCGCTTCCTTCCTGATCGACGAAGATGGCGTGGTTCAGCACCAGACGGTCAATAACCTGCCGCTGGGCCGCAACGTCGACGAGATGCTGCGTATGGTCAAGGCGCTCAAGTATCACCAGACCCACGGCGAAGTCTGCCCGGCGGGCTGGGAAGAGGGCCAGGAAGGTATGAAGGACACTGCCGAAGGCGTGGCCAAGTACCTCGGCGCCCACGCCGACAACCTGTAATCAGTATCACACCGGAGGCGACCCAGCGGGTCGCCTCCGGTGTCTGGGCTTGCCGCGGCGGGCCGACAACCGGCGTCCTGTGGCATGATTCGGTCAGCGGATCATCCCACAGGGCGTTTTGCCTTATCACGCCGAGGGTACGGCGTACCCATCGTCCAACCGTTTTTCCAACCGAGGTAGCCATGAGCGACGCGCGTCACGAACGTCTGATCATCCTGGGATCCGGCCCGGCGGGCTACACCGCGGCCGTCTATGCGGCTCGCGCCAATCTCAAGCCGCTGCTGATCACCGGCATGCAGGCGGGCGGTCAGCTGACCACCACCACCGACGTCGACAACTGGCCCGGCGACGATGCCGGCGTGCAGGGCCCTGAGCTGATGGAGCGCATGCGCAAGCACGCCGAGCGTTTCCAGACCGAGGTGCTGTTCGACCATATCCACGAGGTCGAGCTGCGCCAGCGCCCGTTCACGCTCAAGGGCGACAACGGCACCTACACCTGCGATGCGCTGATCATCGCCACCGGGGCCAGCGCGCGCTACCTGGGTCTGCCTTCCGAACAGAAGTTCATGGGCCAGGGCGTCTCGGCCTGCGCCACCTGCGACGGCTTCTTCTATCGCAATCAGGAAGTGGTGGTCGTGGGTGGCGGCAATACCGCGATGGAGGAGGCGCTCTATCTCTCCAATATCGCCTCCAAGGTGACCCTGGTGCATCGCCGCGACGGCCTGCGCGGCGAGAAGATCCTTCAGGATCGGCTGTTCGAGAAGGTCGAGAACGGCAACATGGCCGTCGAGTGGAACCACACTCTCGATGAAGTGCTGGGCGACGGCAGCGGCGTCACCGGGGTGCGCCTGCGCTCGACGCTGGACGGTGCGACCAAGCAGCTCGACGTCATGGGCGTGTTCATCGCCATCGGCCACACCCCCAACACCGGTATCTTCGAGGGCCAGCTCGAGATGGCCAACGGCTATATCCGCGTCCACTCCGGGCTCGAGGGCAATGCCACCGCCACCAGCGTGCCGGGCGTGTTCGCCGCCGGCGATGTCATGGATCACGTCTATCGTCAGGCGATCACCTCCGCCGGTAGCGGCTGCATGGCCGCGCTCGATGCCGAGCGCTATCTCGACGGCCTGGAGTGATGTCCATCCCGCGCACGGCGCGGCGATAAATGACAAGCGGCCCGGCATCTGCCGGGCCGCTTGCGTTAGATAGGGCGTCTCGTCGAGTGTCGACCGCGGCGAGTGCAGATAGACGCCCGCATGGCCGCTGGGCTCAGTAGTGGGGCGGGCGCTCGTCGATGCTCTCGCTGCCGCCGTCGAGGGCATCCAGGGCACTGCGCTGTTCGCGCAGGCGCTGCTGCATCAGGGTGTTGATGCGGGTCAGCCGCTCGATCTCGGCGGACTGCTCACGCACTCGCGCATCCAGGGTTTCCAGCCAATCCTCCTGATAGGTCAGGCGGCTCTCCAGCGCCTCCAGGCGCGCCTCGGTGGAGCTGAGCGAGGCGGGATTTGCCGTGTTAGACTTCGAAGGCTGTGTCTCATCATTCATTCACGGCACCTTTGGCATGTCTGTTCGAGGATCGTCAGCCGGCGCTAATATGAGGCCGGTCATTGGTAATACAAGTAGTCAGTATCACAACCTTACCTGCCCGCCCCCGGGCGGTGCGCGTTCCGCTATCCCGACGTCTAGAGATATGAGAATCCATGAATAGCAAGGTCTTTCTACGCTGTACGTTGATCAGTCTACTCCTCTCCATTCCTTCGCCACTGCTGATCGGTCTGCTGATCACCCTCATCAGTAGCGTCCTGGCCACCGATCTGACCTGGTTTCTGAACGTCGAAGGGGTCTCGGCGATGTATGCGGCCACGGTGCTGGCGGTCTTCATCGTCCTGCTGCTGGCGACGCTGACGGTGTCGCTGCTGTCGCCGGCGACGCCCAAGGCGGTGACCGCCGCCATGCTGGCAGACGTCGAGAATGACGACCGCGAGCTGGGCGAAGTGAAGTGGTTCAACGTCAACAAGGGCTACGGCTTCATTACCCGCGCCAGCGGCGAGGATGTCTTCGTTCATTTTCGCGCCATTCGCGGCAAGGGCCACCGTACCCTCGCCGAGGGTCAGAAGGTGCGCTATCACGTGATCGAGAACGATCGCGGCTTGCAGGCCGACGACGTCACCGTCATCACCTGAGCCTCAGCCACCGTCTCGATGACCCCCAACCGCCCTCGGCGCCTGACGCCGGGGGCGGTTTTTCATGTCTGGCAGTGGGCTATGACCCGACGTGACGCCGGTTCGTCAACTGGCGGGGGCGGGCATCTCGCCGTTGCTGCTGTCCGGCCCGCTCGGGTCTTCCCGCTCGTCCACGCCGGCGCGCGCTTCGGCTTCGACGAAGATGCGCTTGACCGCGGCGTGGCGCTGCTTGATCTGGCGGTCGAGCTCGACGATGGTGCGCTCGATGCGTTCGGCGCGGGCGTCACGCGCGAAGCGCACGCTGAGATTGACCAGCACGAAGTCCGGGCCCATGTGCATGGTCAGTACCTCGTTGACCTGTTCGATGCCCTCGGCGTCGTGGGCGAGCTGGCGAATGTCGTCGACCACGTGGCGGTTGGCCGCCTCGCCGATCAGCAGCCCCTTGGTCTCCATCGCCAGCCAGATCGCAGTGCCGCCGAGAATCAGCCCGATGATCACCGACGCGATACCGTCGAACACGGCCAGCCCCGTCCACTGGCTGAGGCCGACTCCGGCCAGGGCCACCAGCAGGCCCAGCAGGGCGGCGGAGTCCTCGAACACCACCACGAACATCGACGGGTCCTTGCCGCGGTGGACCGCCTCGAGGTAGCTCCACTTGCCCTTGGTCTTGCGGAACTGATTGAGCGCAAAGGCCCAGGAAGCGCCTTCGAAGAGAATGCCGAGCCCTAGCACGATGTAGTTGATCAGCGGCGACTCGATCGGCTCGGGATGCATGATGTGCACCACGCCTTCGTAGAGCGAAACCCCGGAGCCGACGGCGAAGATCAACAGCGCGACGACGAAGCTCCAGAAATAGATCTCCTTGCCGTGGCCGAACGGGAACTGCTCGCTGGGTGGCCGCTTGGCGCGCTGCATGCCGAGCAGCAGCAGGATCTGGTTGCCGGTGTCGACCACCGAGTGGATGCCTTCGGAGAGCATCGCCGAGCTGCCGGTCATGGCGGCGGCGACGAACTTGGTCACGGCGATGGCGAGATTGCCGCCCATGGCGGCGAAGATGACCGGTTTGGATTCTGCCATGCGGACCTCCCTGTCCGGGTCTGGCGCGGCCCGCTGGGGCCGGCGCGCGAATAGGTTGCCTGCGCCTCAGGCACCGTCACGGGCGGGGCCGTGCGGGGCTGTGGCGATAGCGCTTCGTGCGCAGTATAGAGGATGCCTGCGGCCCCGGGCGGGGCCTTGGGCTCACTGGCCGGGGTCGGGCCAGTCGATGGTGCCTTCCTGGCCGTCGGGCAGGACCTGCCAGAAGCGGTCCGGGTCGTCCCCCGGCTGCCAGCCGCCCAGCGAGCAGCGTGCCTCGCAGCCCAGCCGGGCCGCGGCATCCCGCGCGCAGTCGGTGTCGCGGGGCCAGGGCGTGGCGTCGCAGTCGAACCACAGGCTGGCGAAGTGATCGGCAGCGCGCTCGACCAGCATGATGTTGATCGGGCGCGTCGCGCACGTCGCCTTGCCGCGCCAGATGCCCTTGCCGCTGCGCGCCAGCGTCAGCGCATCGTCGGCCAGCGCCTCGCGCAGCCAGGCGGTGATGGCGTCGACGTCGGCCTGGGCCAGATAGATCTCGATGTCGGGAAAACGCTGCATGGCTTCCTCAGGTGAACAGCTGCACCAGCGTCGCTTCGTAGACGCGGCTCAGGATATCGAGGTCTTCGGCACGGATACGTTCGTCGACCTGGTGGATGGTGGCGTTGATCGGGCCCAGCTCGATCACCTGGGTACCCAGGGTGGCGATGAAGCGCCCGTCGGAGGTGCCTCCCGAGGTCGAGAGCGTGGGGGTGATGCCGGCCTCCTGCTCGCAGGCTGCCCGCGCGGCTTCGAGTAACCGCCCGCCAGGGGTCAGGAAGGGTTCGCCGTTGAGCGTCCACTCCAGCTGGTAGTCGAGGCCATGGGCGTCGAGCAGGTCGGCGACGCGCTCGCGTAGCGTCTCATGGGTCACCTCGGTGGAGTAGCGGAAGTTGAAGGTCACCTCCAGCTCCCCGGGCACCACATTGGTCGCGCCGGTACCGGCATGCAGGTTGGAGATCTGGAAGCTGGTGGCGGGGAAGAACTCGTTGCCGGCGTCCCAGTGCTCGTCGACCAGCGCCTGCAGCGCCGCCAGCGCCTGATGGATCGGGTTGCGCGCCAGATGCGGGTAGGCCACGTGGCCCTGGATGCCGCGCACCTTGAGCACGCCGCCGAGGGAGCCGCGCCGGCCGTTCTTGATCACGTCACCCAGGGTGCGGGTCGAGGAGGGCTCGCCGACGATGCAGTAGTCGAGCGCCTCGGCGCGTTCGCGCAGCCGCTCGACCACCGCCCGCGTGCCGTGGATCGCCGGACCCTCTTCGTCGGCGGTGATCAGAAAGGCGATGCGTCCGGCGTGGTCGGGGTGGGCAGCGACGAAGCGCTCCACCGCGGTGACCATTGCCGCCAGACTGCCCTTCATGTCGGCGGCGCCACGCCCGCACAGATAGCCTTCGGCGTCGATGCGGGGGTCGAACGGCGGGTACTGCCAGGCGCTCTCCGGGCCGCTGGGCACCACGTCGGTGTGGCCGGCGAAGGCCAGCACCGGGCCGTGCTGGCCACGGGTAGCCCAGAAGTTGTCGATGCCGCCGATGGTCATGCGTTCGACGTCGAAGCCGAGCCGCGCCAGGCGCTCGATCATCAGCGTCTGGCAGCCGTGGTCGTCTGGCGTGACCGACGGCCGTGCGAGCAGCTCGAGGGCCAGAGCCTGGGTGGCAGAGGGCGCGGTCATCGGTGACGCGTCAGACATGGTGGCTCCGGCCGGATCAGTTGTGGGCGTGCAGGGCTTCGTTGAGCGCCACGGCGCTCTTGTTGGTGCGGCACTCCAGGCGCCCGCTCACCGAGTGGCGCACGAACAGCAGATCGCTCTGGCCGGCGAGTTCGCGTGCGGCCACGGTCTCCACCGCCTGGCCCTGGTCGTCGAGCACGGTCACCTTGGCGCCGGCGGTGACGTAGAGCCCCGCCTCGATGGTGCAGCGGTCGCCGAGCGGGATGCCGAGGCCGGCATTGGCGCCGATCAGGCAGTTCTCGCCGATGCTGATGACCACGTTGCCGCCGCCGGAGAGGGTGCCCATGGTGGAACAGCCGGCGCCCAGGTCGGAGCCCTTGCCGACGAACACGCCGGCGGAGATGCGGCCTTCGATCATGCCTGGCCCTTCGGCCCCGGCGTTGAAATTGCAGAAGCCTTCGTGCATCACCGTGACCCCTTCGCCCAGATAGGCACCCAGGCGTACCCGCGCGGTGTCGCCGATGCGGATACCCTTGGGCACCACGTAGTCGGTCATCTTGGGGAACTTGTCGACGCAGTCCACCGAGAGCGGGCGACCGGCCAGGCGTGCCTGGAGCCGACGCGCGGGCAGCTCCTCGACGTCGATGGCGCCTTCGCTGGTCCAGGCGACGTTCTTGAGCAGGCCGAACATGCCGTCGAGCTTGATCCCGTGGGGCTTGACCAGGCGGTGCGAGAGCAGATGCAGCTTGAGATAGACCTCGGGCACGCTCTCCGGGGCATGGTCTTCCGCCAGGAACACCGCGACCAGCGGCCGCTGGGCGCTGGCGAACGCTTCGGCGATCTCCGCCTGCTCGGGCGCCCCGGCCTCCCGCAGCGCCTGGGCCAGCTCGGCGCAGTGCTCGGGCAGAAAGCTCACCACTTCTCCCTCGGCGTCTCCGAGCGCCTGGCGCGCGGCGCTGACCACGGCCGCGGCGGGCTGGTGGAGCGGTGCCGGATAGTAGACCTCGAGCCAGTCGCCCTGAGTGTTCTGGGTGCCGGTTCCTAGTGCGAAGCTCAGCATCGCGAAATCCTCTTGATCATGAAGGCGGTGAGTGGGGCTTTATGCATGATGGTGCCGGGGCGGTGCCGGTCAGGCGCCCAGGGTGGCGTAGCGGGCTGGGTCGAAGCCGACGATCAGCGTCTCGCCATGGGCCAGCAGCGGGCGCTTGAGCAGCGTCGGGTGGGCCAGCATCAGCGCCCGCGCCCGGGTGGCATCGACGTCCTGCTTGTCGCGCTCGTCGAGCCCGCGCCAGGTGGTGCTGCGGGTATTGAGCAGCGTCTGCCAGTCGGCCGCGGCGAGCAGGCGATCGAGCAGGTCGGCATCCAGGCCGTCCGCGCGCAGGTCGTGATAGCGGTACTCGACGCCCTGGTCGGCGAGCTGGCGCCGCGCCTTGCGGCAGGTATCGCAGGTCTTGATGCCATACAGGGTGGTGGTCATGGTCGCCGGCCGCTCGCAGTGTCGCAAAGCCGCCGATTATAGGCGTCCCGGGACCCCGGCTCAAACCGGGGCGCCGGGAACCCGGGTCAGACGTCGAGCGCCTCGCACAGGCGCTCGCGCAGGCGCCGCTGGGCGTCGGGGTCGGTCAGTGGACGGCCCTGCTTGTCGGTGATGAAGAAGACGTCCTCGACGCGTTCGCCGAGGGTGGCGATCTTGGCCGCCGACAGCGCGATGTTCTGCTCCATGAAGATGCGCCCCACCCGTGCCAGCAGGCCGGGGCGGTCGGGGGCGATCAGCTCCAGCGAGGTGCGCTCGTTGGCCGGGTCCTGCTCGATGATCACTTCGATCGGCACCTTGAAGTGCTTGAGCTGGCGCGGCGTGTGGCGGCTGACGATCTGCGGATAGTCGTCGGGGTCGTCGAGCTCCTCGACCAGATAGCGACGCACCTCCTCGAGACGCGCCGGATCGCGGATCGCATCACCGTCGTCGTCGAGCAGGATGAAGGTGTTGAGCGTCCAGTCGTCGCTGGAGGTGGCGATGCGCGCGTCGTGGATCGACAGCCCCAACTGCTCCATCGCCGCGGCGGTGGCGGCGAACAGGTCGTCCACCGAGCGGGTATGGATGAAGATCTTGGTGCCGCCCTCGGTCATGTCGGCGCTGGGGGCGCTGACCAGAACCAGCGGCAGCGGCGTCTGGTGGGCGAGAATGCCCTGGGTCTGCCAGGCGATCTCGCTGGCGGTGTACTGCAGGAAGTAGTCTTCGCCGAAGGTCTGCCACAGCGCCTCGACCCGCTCGCTGTCGGCGCCGATGGCGCGCAGCAGGCCGAGCGCCTCCTCGCGGGTCTCGCTGACCCAGTCCTGACGGTCGATCGTGTTGTCGAGCCCGCGCCGCAGCACGCGCCGGGTCTCGGTATAGAGCTGGCGCATCAGCGAGGCGCGCCAGCCGTTCCACAGCGACGGGTTGGTGGCGCTGATGTCGGCCACGGTGAGCACGTAGAGATAGTCGAGGTGAACCTCGTCGCGCACCGTACGGGCGAAGGCGTGGATCACGTCGGGGTCGGAGATGTCGCGCTTCTGTGCGGTCTTCGACATCAGCAGGTGGTGCTCCACCAGCCACGCCACCAGGCGCGTGTCCCAAGGCGACAGGTCGTGGCGGGTGGCGAAGTCGGCGGCATCCACCGCGCCCAGCTGCGAGTGGTCGCCGCCGCGGCCCTTGCCGATATCGTGATAGAGCCCGGCGATCCACAGCAGTTCGAGCTTGGGCAGCTTCTGGATCACTTCGATGGCGACGCTGTACTCGTCACTGTCGCGCGCCTCGCGGAAGCGCTGCAGAAAACTCAGCAGGCGCAGGGTGTGGGCGTCGACGGTATAGATGTGGAACAGGTCGTGCTGCATCAGCCCCACCGCCTCGCCGAACTCGGGCAGATACTTGCCCAGCACGCCGTAGCGGTTCATTCGGGTCAACTGGGTGGGCACGTCGCCGCCGCTGCGCAGCAGCTCCATGAACAGGCTCTGGTGGCGCAGATCCTGACGGAAGGCGTCATCGATCAGGTGGCGGTGGTCGCGGATCTGGCGGATGGTGTCGGCGCGCACCCCCTCGATCTCGGGGTGCTGGGCCATCACCAGGAACAGCTCGAGCAGCGCCCCCGGGCGGCGCACGAAGACGTTGGGGTGGCGCAGCTGGATATAGCCGCCCTTGGTCTCGAAGCGCGGATTGATCGGTTTCACCTCGAGCGCTTCGCCGGCGCGCAGGATCACCTCGTCGAAGTGCTGCAGCAGCATGTCGTTCAAGCCGGCCAGGGCGGTGACGTGGCGGTAGTAGGCCTTCATGAACTGCTCCACCGCCAGCCGCTCGCGGGTGTCGACATAGCCGAACAGGGCCGCCAGGGCGCGCTGATGGTCGAACAGCAGGCGATCCTCGGCGCGCCCGGTGAGCATGTGCAGGGCGTAGCGTACCTGCCACAGAAACGCCTGGCCCTGGCTCAGGATGCGCAGCTCGGCATCGTTCATGAAGCCCTGGGCGACCACGTCTTCATAGCGCAGCGGGCCGAAGTGGCGCTTGGCTACCCAGCCGATCATCTGGATGTCGCGCAGCCCGCCCGGGGCGCTCTTGATATTGGGTTCCAGGTGATACTCGGAGTTGTTGTGCTTGTAGTGGCGGGTGATCTGCTCTTGCCACTTGCCCTCGAAAAAGGCCGCCGACGACCACATGTGGCGCGCCGACAGGCGCTCGCGCATGGCTCCGCGCAGACGCTCGGGGCCGGCCAGAGTGCGTGTTTCGAGCAGGTTGGTGATCACCGTGATGTCGGCGCGCGCCTCGCGCTCGCAGTCGTTGAGCGAGCGCACGCTCTGGCCGATCTCCAGGCCGATGTCCCACAAGAAGGTGATGAAGCCGGTCAGCGCCTCGCGGTAGGGAGTGTCATCGTCGTGCTCGAGCAGCAGCAGCAGGTCGATGTCGGAGTAGGGGTGCAGCTCGCCGCGACCGTAGCCGCCCACCGCGAGCAGGGCGATGCCGTCGTCGTGCCAGTCGAAGCGCTCCCAGGCGACTTCGAGCAGGCGGTCCAGGCACCAGGCGCGGCCGTGCACCAGGTCGCGGATATCGCTGCCCTGGCGGAAGCGCGCATCGAGACGCTCATGGAGGGTCGCCAGGGCCTGCTTGAACGCCGGGATGGGCTGGCGCTCACGGGCGAGCTCGGCACGGAACGCGGCGACGTCGAACAGCGATTCGTCGGGCTGGAACCGATAGTGATGCAGCAGCATGAACGCGAGCGCTCCCGATCGATGAAGGGGGTCGCCAGGCGACCCCGGGCGGGCAGGGGACGATCAGGCGGAGAGAAAGCTCAGATCTTCGTCGGCGCGGGCAGTGAGCACCTCGACGCCGGTGTCGGTGACCAGCAGGGTATGCTCCCACTGGGCCGACAGGCTCTTGTCCTTGGTCACCGCGGTCCAGCCGTCGCGCAGTACCTTGGTGCGGTAGCCGCCGGCGTTGATCATCGGTTCGATGGTCAGGCACATGCCGGAAGCGAGCTCGGCGTCGGCCTCGGGCGCGTAACCGTCATAGTGCAGCACCTGGGGCTCCTCGTGGAAGCCGGCGCCGATACCGTGGCCACAGAAGTCGCGCACCACCGAATAGCCGAAGCCTTCGGCGTGGTTCTGGATCACCCGGGCGAGGGTGGAGAGGCGCACGCCCGGACGCACCTCGGCCATGGCCTTGTAGAGGCACTCCTGAGTCACCCGGCAGAGGCGCTCGCCCTGGATCGTCTCGCCGATCACGAACATCATACTACTGTCGCCGTGATAGCCGTCGGCGGTCTTCACGGTGATGTCGATGTTCATGATGTCGCCGTGCTTTAGCTTCTTGTCGAAGTCGGGGATGCCGTGGCAGACGACGTGGTTGAGAGAGGTGCAGATCGACTTGGGAAAGCCGTGGTAGTTGAGCGGCGCCGGAGTCGAGCCGAGCTCCTTGACGATGAAGTCGTGGCACAGGCGGTCGAGCTCGCCGGTGGAGACGCCGGCGACGACGTGGGGGGTGATCATGTCGAACACGGCGGCGGCCTGACGGCCGGCTTCGCGCATTTTTTCGATTTCGTCGGGTGTCTTGCGTGGAATGTTCATGCGCTCTCGCAGCGGAGTTCGGTGGGTGTCGCAGGCCGTGGTGGGCCGTGGTGAAGAAACGACGGAGACCGCGTCGAGGCGTTGGCTTCGACGACCGGCGACTTCATCTTGCGTGGGTTCTATGGTATAAAGCCGCGCGCTCGACTGCAATTCCCGTCCTGACGCGGCCCGAGACAGTAACGTCTCATGCCTGCACGAGGATGGACGCGGTCGACGCGACAGTGGCGGTGAGTGCACTCGTCTCGAGGCGCTACCGGAAAAAACACACACGCACCGACACATGGTCCCGGGTGCCGTGACGGCAACGCCGAACGGTCGGATCCATGGGGTGTGTGGAGGCCCAACCCGATTCTTCAGGAGTCACCATGGCACAAGTCAACATGCGCGACCTGCTCAAGGCAGGTGCACACTTCGGTCACCAGACCCGTTACTGGAACCCGAAGATGGGTCAGTACATCTTCGGCGCACGTAACAAGATTCACATCATCAACCTCGAACATACCCTGCCGGCGCTGCTCGAAGCCACTGGCGTGGTCGAGAAGATGGCCGCTTCCAACAACAAGATCCTGTTCGTCGGTACCAAGCGTTCCGCCAGCAAGATCATCAAGGAAGAGGCGAATCGCGTCGGTCAGCCGTTCGTCAACCACCGCTGGCTGGGCGGCATGCTGACGAACTACAAGACCATTCGTCAGTCGATCAAGCGCCTGCGTGAACTCGAGACCATGCGTGAAGATGGCACCTTCGAGAAGCTGACCAAGAAAGAGGTCCTGATGGCGACCCGCGAGCAGGAGAAGCTCGAGCGTTCCATCGGCGGTATCAAGGAGATGGGTGGCCTGCCCGACGCGCTGTTCGTGATCGACGTCGACCACGAGCGCATCGCGATCAACGAAGCCAACAAGCTCGGCATCCCGGTCATCGGCGTGGTCGACACCAACTCCAACCCGGACGGCGTCGACTACGTCATCCCGGGTAACGACGACTCCATTCGCGCCATCCAGATCTACGTGCAGGCGATCGCCGATGCCTGCGCCAAGGCGAAGGAAGGCCGTCCGGACGAGTTCGTCGAAGTCAGCGAGACCAGCGACGCCGCGGCCGAGTAACGCCGCAGGCAATCGCGTCTGCGTCGGGCGTGCTCCCGCAGGGCGGTCACTGGATCGCCGACATCCGCGCAGACAGAGGGGGCTTCGAGCCCCCTTTTTACACCCGCAGCGGTGCCCCGCGGGCGCCGTTCGTCAGACGAAACAGCGATTTTCAGAGGGACTCACATGGCAGCTATCAGCGCTTCTCTAGTCAAGGAACTGCGTGAGCGTACCGGTCTCGGCATGATGGAGTGCAAGAAGGCACTCACCGAAGCCGAGGGCGACATCGAGCGTGCGATCGAAGATCTGCGCAAGAACTCTGGCCTCAAGGCAGCCAAGAAGGCCGGCCGTACCGCCGCCGAAGGCGCCATCGTCACCCGCGTGGCCGCCGACGGCAGCTACGGCGCGATGCTCGAAGTCAACTCCGAGACCGACTTCGTCTCGCGTGACGACAACTTCAAGAGCTTCGCTGACAAGGTCATGGCCAAGGTGTTCGAGACCAAGTCCGAAGACATCGCCGCGATCATGGACGGTGAACTGGAAGACGCGCGCAACCAGCTGGTGCAGAAGATCGGCGAGAACATCTCCGTGCGCCGCGCGGTGGTCGTCGATGCGCCGGAAGGTGGCGTGGTCGGTGCCTACGTCCACGGTGACCGTATCGGCGTGCTGACCGTGCTCAAGGGCGGCAACGCCGACGTGGCCAAGGACGTCGCCATGCACGTGGCTGCGATCAACCCGGTCGTCGCGCGTCCGGAAGAGATGCCGCAGGAACAGCTCGATCAGGAGAAGGCGATCATCCTGGCGCAGCCGGACATGGCTGGCAAGCCGAGCGAAATCGCCGAGAAGATGGTCCAGGGCCGTCTGAAGAAGTACCTGGCCGAGAACAGCCTGACCGAGCAGCCGTTCGTCAAGGACCCGAACCAGAGCGTGGCCGAGTACGCCAAGAGCGCTGGCGGCGAAGTCATCGGCTTCACGCGTTTCGAGGTCGGCGAGGGCATCGAGAAGGAAGAGGTCGATTTCGCCAAGGAAGTCATGGAACAGGCTCGCCGCTGAGCCCCGTGATTTTTGACGGGAGCGGTGGTCGCCAGGCGTCCGCGACTGCTCCCATTGATGGCGTGCGCGAAAGCGCACGCCATCGCGTATCCGCTGGATGAGAATCGCGTTCCTCCAGCCGGTCCTGCCGACACGCCCCGCAATCACCAGGAGAGATCCCCATGTCCGACGTCGTCGACCGTTCGAACAAGCCCGCCGAGAAGTCGAAGTACAAGCGCATTCTGCTCAAGCTGTCCGGTGAGGCATTGACCGGCGAGCAGGAGTTCGGCATCGATCCCAAGGTGCTCGACCGCATGGCACTGGAGATCGGCCAGCTGGTAGGGATCGGCGTGCAGGTGGGTATCGTGATCGGCGGCGGCAACCTGTTCCGCGGCGCGGCACTGCATGCCGCCGGCATGGAGCGGGTCACCGGCGACCACATGGGTATGCTGGCGACGGTGATGAATGCGCTGGCGATGCGCGATGCGCTGGAGCGCTCCAACATCCGCTCGCGGGTGATGTCGGCGATCCCCATGAGCGGCGTGGTCGAGCACTACGACCGCCGCACCGCGATTCGCTATCTCACCTCCGGCGACGTGGTGATCTTCTCCGCGGGTACCGGTAACCCCTTCTTCACCACCGACTCCGCCGCCTGCCTGCGCGGTATCGAGATCGATGCCAACGTGGTGGTCAAGGCCACCAAGGTCGACGGTGTCTACGACAAGGATCCGGTCAAGCATCCCGACGCCGTCAAGTACGAGCGCCTGGGGTATGATGACGTCCTCGACCAGAAGCTCGGGGTGATGGATTTGACCGCCATCTGTCTGGTACGTGACCATGACATGCCGGTGCGCGTGTTCGACATGACCAAGCCCGGCGCGCTGTTGAATCTGGTGGTCGGTGGGCGAGAAGGCACGCTGATTGATTGAGGTTTAGGACATGATCGACGACATCAAGAAAGACGCCGAAGGGCGTATGAAGAAGAGCCTGGAGTCGCTCCAGACCAACTTCCACAAGATTCGTACCGGGCGCGCCCACCCCAGCATTCTGGATGCGGTGATGGTCGAGTACTACGGCAGCGACGTGCCGCTCAACCAGGTCGCCAACGTCAACGTCGAGGACGCGCGCACGCTCGCCGTCACGCCGTGGGAGCGGACCATGGTGCAGAAGATCGAGAAGGCCATCATGACCTCCGATCTGGGCCTGAACCCCGCCACCGCGGGCACCGTCATCCGCGTGCCGATGCCGCCGCTGACCGAAGAGACGCGTCGCAACTACATCAAGCAGGCCCGCGCCGAGGCCGAGAATGCCCGCGTGGCGGTACGCAACGTGCGCCGCGACGCCAACAGCGACCTCAAGTCCCTGCTCAAGGACAAGGAGATCACCGAGGACGACGAGCGTCGCGGTGAAGAAGAGGTCCAGAAGCTGACCGACAAGTATGTCAGCGAGATCGACAAGCTTCTGGAATCCAAGGAACACGACCTGATGCAGGTGTGAGGTTCGACGGCGGCAGGCGCATGAGGCGCCTGCCGCCGTCGCCCATCCGGCTTGCGAGATATCATGACAGACATGCAGTCGCGTGACGCCCTGGCGATGTCGTCGGTGCCTCGCCATGTGGCGATCATCATGGACGGCAACAATCGCTGGGCGCGCGCCCGGGGGCTCTCCAGCGCGCAGGGACATCGCGCTGGGGTCGAGTCGTTGCGCAGCGTGATCCGCCGGGCGGCGGAACTCGGCGTCGGCACCCTCACCCTGTTCGCCTTCTCCAGCGAGAACTGGCGCCGGCCCTCGGCCGAAGTCAGTGCCTTGATGGAGCTCTTCATGCTCGTGCTCAAGCGCGAGGTCAAGAAACTCGACGACAACGGCATCCGGCTGTCGATCATCGGCGACCGTCGGCGCTTCTCCAGTTCGCTGCAGAAGCAGATGGCGCGCGCCGAGGCGCAGACCCGTGACAACCCGGGGCTGCATCTGGTGGTAGCGGCCAACTACGGCGGCCGCTGGGACATCGCCCAGGCTTCGCGCCGGCTGGCCCGGCGGGTGGCCGACGGCGAACTGGCTCCGGAAGAGATCGACGAGACGCTGCTCGATAGCGAGATCTGCCTGGCCGGTGAGCCGGCGGTGGATCTGTGTATCCGCACCAGCGGCGAGCAGCGTATCTCCAACTTCCTGCTGTGGCAGCTGGCCTACGCCGAACTGGTGTTTTCGCCGCAGCTATGGCCCGATTTCGACGCCGCCGCGTTCGATGCCGCGCTGGAGGATTTCCAGCAGCGGCAACGCCGTTTCGGTATGAGTCAACAGCAAGTCGAGGCGCATGGTGCTTAGGCAACGGATTCTGACCGCACTGGTACTGGCGCCGCTGGCGCTGGCCGGCCTGTTCGGGCTCGACGGCGGCGCCTTTGCGCTGTTCACCGCCCTGGTGCTGCTGCTCGGTGCCTGGGAGTGGGCGCGTCTGGCCGGCTTCGCCGCCACCGCGCCGCGTCTGGCCTATACCGCGGCGCTGGGTGTGGCGCTGCTGGTGGCGTGGTTCGCCGGCTGGGCGTCCGCCCACTGGCCGCTGTGGCTGGGTGTGCTCGGCTGGCTGGTCAATGCCCGCTGGGTCATGCGTTACCCGGATGCCACTCACGAGTGGCAGCGCTCCGGCGTGCGCCTGGCCATGGGCGTATGGGTGCTGTTCCCGTGCTGGGTCGGTTTCTATCAGCTGCGTCAGGAGGGCAGCGAGTGGCTGCTGTTCGTGCTGCTGCTGGTGTGGTTGGCGGATATCGGTGCCTACTTCTCCGGGCGCCGCTTCGGCCGGCGCAAGCTGGCCCGGCATGTCAGCCCCGGCAAATCCTGGGAAGGCGTCTATGGCGGCTGGGTGGCGGTGGCACTACTGGCGCTGGCTTACGCGCTGTGGCTGCCGTTCGATCTGGGGCAGGCCCTGGGGCTTTTGCTGCTGGCACTGCTGGTGGCAATGGTGTCGGTGGTGGGTGATCTGTTCGAGAGCATGCTCAAGCGCTTCAGTGGCCTCAAGGACTCCAGCCATCTGCTCCCCGGGCATGGCGGCATTCTCGATCGCATCGACAGCCTGACCGCGGCGGTGCCGCTGTTCGCGCTGATCAGCCCCTGGCTGGGATAACCCTGCATGAGTGCATCTCCTCCCCTCAAGGTCAGCGTGCTCGGCGCGACCGGCTCCATCGGACGCAGCACTCTCGACGTGCTGGCGCGTCATCCCGAGCGCTATCGGCTGCATGCGGTGACCGCCCAGCGCTCGCGCCAGGCGCTGCTCGAGCTGTGCGTGGCGTGGTCGCCGGCACGGGCGGTGATCGGCAGTGCCGAAGATGCCGCCTGGCTGCGCGCCGAGCTGGGCGCCGCCGGCCATGTCGCCACCGAAGTGAGCAGCGGTGAGCAGGCGCTGGTCGAGGTCGCCGGTGATCCCGACGCCGATGTGGTGATGGCGGCGATCGTCGGTGCCGCCGGGCTTTTGCCTACGCTGGCGGCGGTGGAGGCGGGCAAGCGCGTGTTGCTCGCCAACAAGGAAGCGCTGGTGATGTCCGGCAGCCTGTTCATGCAGGCGGTCGCGCGCGCTGGGGCGACACTTTTGCCGATCGATTCGGAACATAATGCGATCTACCAGTGTCTTCCTATGCAGCATCGCGGCGGGCTCGAGCGTCTCGGCGTCTCGCGCCTGCTGCTGACCGCCTCCGGCGGCCCGTTCCGTGAATGGGCCAGCGCCGACCTGGACAGGGTGACGCCGGCCCAGGCCTGCGCGCACCCCAACTGGTCGATGGGGCAGAAGATTTCGGTCGACAGCGCCACCCTGATGAACAAGGGGCTGGAGCTGATCGAGGCGTGCTGGCTGTTCGATGCCAGCCCGGCCCAGGTCGAGGTGGTGGTCCACCCCCAGAGCATCGTCCACTCGATGGTGGGCTACAGCGATGGTTCGGTGCTGGCGCAGTTGGGCAACCCCGACATGCGCACGCCGATCGCCTACGGCCTGGCCTGGCCCGAGCGTATCGATGCCGGGGTTGCGGCGCTCGACCTGTTCGCGGTTGGGCGGCTAGATTTCGAGCCGCCCGACGAGCAGCGCTTCCCTTGCCTGCGCCTGGCGCGCCAGGCGATGGAGGCCGGCGGCACCGCGCCGGCGGTGCTCAACGCTGCCAACGAGATCGCGGTGCAGGCGTTTCTGGCCGGGCGGCTGTCGTTCCCGGGCATCGCCCGGGTGGTGGCAGCGACTCTCGAGGCGCTCGAGGTGCGCGCAGCCGATTCGCTCGACGTGATAATGTGCGAGGATGCACGCGCCCGGCGTACCGCCGAATCGCTGCTGCCACAATGATCCGGCTGGCCGGATCCTGCTATAGGGGACGGGCGTGATGGATGCGCTCCAGAATGTGCTGGCCGTCATCGTCGTGCTCGGCCTGTTGATCACTTTTCACGAGTTCGGCCACTTCTGGGTCGCGCGTCGCTGCGGGGTCAAGGTGCTGCGCTTCTCGGTCGGCTTCGGCAAGCCGCTGTGGTCGCGTCGCGATCGTTACGGCACCGAGTTCGCGCTGGCCGCGATCCCGCTTGGCGGCTACGTCAAGATGCTCGACGAGCGCGAAGGCCCGGTGGACCCGGCCGAGCGTGAGCGCGCCTTCAATCGCAAGAGCGTGTGGGCGCGCATCGCTATCGTCGCGGCCGGCCCGATCGCCAATCTACTGCTGGCGGTGGTCGCCTACTGGGCGCTGTTCGTCTATGGCACGACCACGGTGGCACCGGTGGTGGGGGCGGTGGTGCCGGGGTCGCCGGCGGCCGAGGGTGGGCTGCGTCAGGGTCAGGAGATCGTCAGCGTGCAGGGCGAGCCGACACCCTCCTGGAACGACGTCAATCTGCAGCTGATTGCGGCGATCGGCGCCGACGGCGCGCTCAGCGTGACCACCCGCGAGCGTGCCGAAGGCCCGACCACTTTCGAGGGCGTGCCGGTCAGCGGCTGCACCACGCGCCAGGACCCGCCGCAGCCGCTGGCCACGCTCGGCGTGGTGCCGTTCCGACCGACGGCGCCGGCGGTGCTGGGGCAGGTGCTCGAGGGCTTGCCGGCGGCCAAGGCCGGGGCGCAGCCCGGTGACCGTCTGCTGCGCGTCGACGGGCGTGAGCTCGACGACTGGGCGGGCTTCGTCGAGGCGGTGCGCGCGCATCCGGGCCAGCCGCTTGAGGTGACCCTGTCGCGGGACGGCGAGACGCGCACGCAGACCCTGACGCCGGACAGCCGCGAGGCCGAGGATGGTGCACGTATCGGCTATGTCGGTGCGGCGTCCGAGCCGGTCGAGTGGCCGGCACAGTACCGCCGCGAGATTCGTTATGGGCCGCTGGCTGCGGTTGGTCAGGCGCTCGAGAAGACCGGCGAGATGACCTGGCTCACCGCCGATTCGATCCGCAAGATGGTGGTGGGCTGGATTTCGCCCTCCAACCTTTCCGGGCCGATCACCATTGCGCGGATCGCCGGCGACTCGGCGCGCAGTGGGGTCGAGACCTTCATCGGCTTTCTCGCCTACCTGTCGATCAGCCTGGGTGTACTCAACCTGCTGCCGATTCCGGTCCTCGACGGCGGGCATCTGGTCTACTACCTGATCGAGCTGGTGCGCGGGCGGCCGGTATCGGAGAATGCCCAGGCCATGGGGCTCAAGATCGGCGTGGCGCTGGTCGGCTGTTTGATGGTGATGGCGCTCTATTTCGATCTGATGCGGCTCTAGGCTCTGTACGAAAACTGCCTGCGCTCGGCAATACGGCGTTAAAAATCGGCTTAAGATGCTCATTTACACCGCGTAAACTCCGCTCTTTCGCCGATTTTTGCCTTGTCTTGCCGTCGCTCGCCGACTTTTAGTGAGGATCCTCGGCACTGGCCGAAAAGGACTGCGCCCGCCGAGGGATGGCGACGGACGACGAAAGGAAGACCTCGGTGATCGACGGGCCTGGCCTTGTCAGTCACTGAGGGAAATGTATAAGGTGCCTGTTCGATACGCGGGCGGACCCCAGAGAAGCGACTGATTGCATGAAACTCAAGACCATCGGATTGGCAGGACTGTTGCTGGCCAGCTCGCCTGTGGCGCTGGCTGCACCTTTCGAGATTTCGGATATTCGCGTGGAGGGGCTGCAGCGCGTTTCGGCGGCTTCGGTCTTCAACGCCTTTCCCGTCAGCGCCGACCAGCGGGTCGACGATCAGCAACTGGGCGACGCCGCGCAGAAACTGTTCCAGACCGGGCTCTTCGACGACATTCGCCTCTCCCGCGACGGCGACGTCCTGATCATCAACGTGGTCGAGCGCCCCTCGATCGCCGAGATCAACATCGAGGGCAACTCGCAGATCTCCGACGACGACCTGCGCAAGGGGCTGCGTGACGCCGGCATCGCCGAGGGGCAGGTGCTGCAGCGCTCCACCCTCGAGGAGATGCAGCGCGAGCTCGAGCGCCTCTATCAGTCCCAGGGCCGCTACAGTTCCAACATCGAGACCTCGGTCGAGCAGCTCGAACGCAACCGCGTGCGCGTCAACATCGACATCAACGAGGGCGAGGTCGCCAAGATTCGCCAGATCAACGTGGTCGGCAATCAGGCCTACGACGACGATACCCTGCGCGATCTGTTCAAGCTGGAGGACAAGCCGGGCTGGTTCTTCGGCTGGTTCTCCGACGACAAGTACTCCCGCGAGGCGCTCTCGGGTGACCTGGAGACGCTGCGCTCGTGGTATCTCGACCGCGGCTACGTCAATTTCCGCATCACCTCGACCCAGGTCTCGATCAGCCCCGACAAGTCGCGCATCTTCGTCACCATCAACGTCGACGAGGGCAAGCGCTACAAGCTCGACCAGATCCGTTTCGACGGCGATCTCAAGATGGACGAGTCGGTGGCGCGCTCGCTGGTGACCGCCAAGCCCGGCGAGTATTTCTCCCAGAGCAAGCTCACCGCCTCCTCCGAGGCGCTGCGCCAGAAGCTCGGCGCCGAGGGCTTCGCCTTCGCCGACATCAAGGCGGTGCCCACGGTGCACGAGGGTAGCGATACCGTCGACGTGACCTTCCGCGTCGACCCGGGTCGCCGGGCCTACGTGCGCCGGATCAACTTCGAAGGCAACACCACCACCCAGGACGAAGTGCTGCGCCGCGAGATGGTGCAGATGGAGGGCGCGCCGGCCTCCACCGACCAGATCTCGCAGTCGCGTCAGCGGCTCGAGCGGCTCGGCTTCTTCAAGCAGGTCGACGTCGACACGCGCCCGGTGGCCGGTGAGCCGGACCAGCTCGATGTCACCTACAACGTGCAGGAGCAGCCCTCCGGTTCGATCTCGGCCAGCGTTGGCTTCTCCCAGAGCGCCGGGGTGATCTACGGTGCGGCGCTGGCCCAGAACAACTTCCTGGGTACCGGCAACCGCGTCAATATCGGTGCCCAGCGCAGTGACACCTTCACCAACGTCAACTTCGGCTACACCGATCCGTACTGGACGCTGGACGGTATCTCGCGCGGTTACAACGTCTTCTACCGCGAGACCAACTACGAAGACTCCGACATCTCGACGTATTCCACCGACTCCTACGGCGGCAACATCAACTTCGGCTATCCGATCAACGATCTGTCGCGGTTGAACTTCGGCGTCGGCCTCGAGAGCCTGTCGATCGACACCTACGACGACACGCCCGCCGAGATCGTGCAGTACGTCGATGATCAGGGTGAGGATTTCCTCAACTACAAGCTCACCGCGAGCTGGACCCGCAACAACCTCAACCGCGGCATCATGCCCACTGCGGGCAGCTATCAGCGCGTCTCGCTGGAGACCGCGGTGCCCGGCTCCGACGCCGAGTACTACAAGCTGCGCTATCGCGGCCAGAAACTGTTCGAGCTCAACCCGGACTGGTCGCTCAAGTTCAGCAGCAACCTGGGCTACGCCGACACCCTGGGCTCCAACGACCCCTATCCGTTCTACGAGAACTTCTACGCCGGCGGTCTGGGCTCGGTACGCGGTTACACCGGCAATACGCTGGGGCCGAAGACCACCAAGCGTAACAACGGCGACGACGACACTCTGGGCGGCAACGTGCTGGTCGAAGGCTCGGCGGAGCTGATCTATCCGTTCCCGTGGGTCGAGGATCGCCGTTCGCTGCAGACCAGCATCTTCCTGGATGGCGGCAACACCTTCCTGACCGACTGCTACGATGTGCCCGAGGGCATGACCTCGAGCTGCAAGAGCGGTGTCGATCTGGGCGATCTGCGCTACAGCGTCGGCCTGGGGCTCTCCTGGCTGACGCCGGTGGGGCCGCTGACCTTCAGCGTGGCCAAGCCGCTCAACGAGAAGGATGGCGACGACCCGCAGGTGTTCCAGTTCTCGCTGGGTCAGACCTTCTGACGGGAGGCTTGCGCCGATCGTCGCCCCCGGTGGCGCCTCTCAGTGGGCGCTACCGGGGGCAGGGCGACTCCCGCGAAGCGCCACGGCGGTGATTGCCGGGGTGAGGTTCACCAAGCTCCATTCACCAAGCTCTACTCATCAAGCTCCATTCATCGAGAGCGTATGCTCAAGGAGGCGCGGATGCGCAAGGTAATAGGTGCCCTCGGGCTAGGACTCATGACGCTGGTTTCCCTGCCGGCGATGGCCACCGATGTCGGCGTGCTCGACTGGCGCCAGGCGCTGATGTCCTCGCAGTCGGCGCAGGCGTCGATGAACCAGCTGAAGAACCGCATCGGGCCGCAGCAGAAGCAGGCCGAGGCGCTCGGTCAGCAGCTGCAGCAGCTGCAGGAGAAACTGCAGAAGAACGGTGACGTGATGTCCGAGTCCGAGCGCAACGCGGTGACCCAGCAACTGCGCCAGAAGGGCGGCCAGTTCCAGCAGCTGCGTGGCCAGATCGCCCAGGCCCAGCAGCAGGCCGAACAGCAGTATCTGAAGGGCGCCAAGCCCAAGCTCGACCAGGCGATCCAGCGTGTGGTCAAGCAGCGTGGGCTCGATATGGTCGTGGATCGCGACGCGGTGGTCTACTCCGGCGACAGCCTGGACATCACCAACGAAGTGACCAAGATCTTCAACTCACTCAACTGACGATCGAGAACGGCCCCCGTTCATGAAGAGTGCTGCCCCCGCTTCCTACACGCTCGGCGAACTCGCCGAGCGCATCGATGCTCGCCTGGTCGGTGATCCCGAGCTCCGCGTCAGCGGCCTGGCGACCCTGACCGATGCCGGTCCGGGTGATCTGGCTTTTCTCGCCAATCGTGCCTATCTCAAGTATCTGGCCGATACCCGCGCCAGCGCGGTGCTGGTGCATCCGGCCCACGGCGAGTCTTGCCCGTGCCCGCGGCTGGAGCTCGACAACCCCTATCTCGGCTACGCGCGGCTGTCGCGGCTGTTCGATCCGCTGGACAACCGCGACTCGCAGGGTGTCCATCCCAGTGCAGTGGTCTCCCCCGATGCGGTGATCGGGGCGCGGGTCGAGATTGGCGCGCACTGCGTGATCGAGGCCGGGGTCGAGATCGCCGACGACTGCGTGATCGGTGCCGGTAGCTTCATCGGCGCCGATACCACCCTGGGTCAGGGCTCGCGCCTGCACGCCAACGTCACGCTCTATCACGGCGTCAGCGTGGGCCAGCGGGCGATTCTCCACAGCGGCTGCGTGATCGGCGGCGATGGTTTCGGCTTCGCCCACGACGGCGCATCCTGGGAGAAGATCGCTCAGCTCGGTGGTGTGCGTCTGGGTGACGATGTCGAGGTGGGTAGCTGTTCGAGCATCGACCGCGGCGCGCTGGGGGACACCCTGATCGGCAACGGGGTCAAGATCGACTCCCAGGTGCAGATCGCCCACAACGTGCAGATCGGTGATCACAGCGCCCTGGCCGGCTGCGTCGGCATTGCCGGCTCGACCAAGGTCGGCCGTCACTGTCTGCTCGGCGGCGGGGTAGGGCTCTCGGGCCATCTGACCCTGGCCGACGGGGTCCAGGTGACTGGCATGAGTCTGGTCACCAATTCGATTCTCGAGCCGGGCGTCTACTCCTCCGGCACGGGCTCGATGTCGAATAGTCAGTGGCGCAAGAACGCGGTACGCTTCAAGCAGTTGGACGAGATCGCCAAGCGTCTGACGCGACTCGAGCGTGGCCGACGCGATGCGTGAACGGAGGGGCACGGCAATCGGTGCGGGGGCGAAAGGCTGGCAGCCCTGTAGTGCGCCTGTATAATGCCCGCCCACATGGGTGAACGCCGCTTTACCTCCGTGTGCCTGCCTTTTCGGCAGGCATTTCGTTATTTCAGAGGTCGTATTGATGATAATGGACATCAACCAGATTCGTGAGTATCTACCGCATCGTTATCCTTTTCTGCTGGTAGATCGCGTGATGGAGATCACGCTGGGCGAATCGATCGTGGCGTACAAGAACGTCAGCATCAACGAACCCTTCTTCAACGGCCACTTCCCCCATCATCCGATCATGCCGGGCGTGCTGATCATCGAAGCACTGGCCCAGGCCTGCGGTATCCTCGGCTTCAAGACCGTCAACAAGCTGCCCGCCGACGGCTATGTCTATTATCTCGTGGGTAGTGACAACGTGCGCTTCAAGCGTCCGGTGATGCCGGGCGACCAGCTCAAGCTCGAAGCCGACGTGATCAAGGGCAAGCGCGGCATCTGGAAATTCGCCTGCCGCGCCAGCGTCGGCGGCGAGCTGGCCTGCGAGGGCGAAATCATCTGCGCCGAGAGGAAAATCGCTTGATTCATCCCACCGCCATCGTCGATCCCGCTGCGCGTCTGGCCGCTGACGTCGAGGTCGGCCCGTACAGTGTGATCGGTCCCGATGTCGAGATCGATGCAGGCTGCGTGATCGGCCCGCACGTGGTGATCAAGGGGCCGACACGCCTGGGCCAGCGCAATCGTATCTTCCAGTTCGCCTCCGTGGGTGAGGAGTGCCAGGACAAGAAGTACGCCGGCGAGCCCACCCGTCTGGAAGTGGGCGACGACAACGTCATCCGCGAAAGCGTGACCATTCACCGCGGCACGATGCAGGATCGCGGCGTCACCACCATCGGCAGCCGCAATCTGTTCATGGCCTACTCCCACGTCGGCCACGACTGCCTGATCGGCGACGACTGCATCCTGGCCAACCAGGCCACCCTGGCCGGCCACGTGACCCTGGGCAACTTCTCCATCCTCGGCGGGCTGTCGGCGATCCACCAGTTCTGCCACATGGGTGAGCATGCCATGGTCGGCGGCTGTTCGGCGATCACCAAGGACATCCCGGCGTTCATCATGGTCAGCGGCAACCCGGCCGGGCCCCACGGGCTCAATTCGATCGGACTCAAGCGCCGCGGTTTCTCCGCCGAGGCGATCAAGGCCCTCGGCGAAGGGTACCGTCTGGTCTACCGCAAGGGTCTGACCCTGGAGCAGGCGATCGCCGAGATCGAGCGCCGCTTCGCGCTCGAGGAGACCCAGCGCTTCGTCGATTCGCTCAAGGTTTCCCAGCGCGGCATCATCCGCTAGGGAAGCGCTGAATAAATCGACGAGCGAGGTCAGCATGCGCGTCTATCTGGTGGCCGGCGAGCTTTCCGGCGACATTCTCGGCGCCGGGTTGATGCAGGCGCTGCGCCGGCGTCGCCCCGATGTCGAGTTCCGCGGTATCGGCGGGCCGCGCATGCAGGCCCAGGGGCTCGCATCGCTCTACCCGCTGGAGACGCTGTCGGTGATGGGGCTGTTCGAGGTGCTCAAGCACCTGCCCGGGCTGATCAAGGTGCGTCGCCATCTCGAGCGCGATGCGCTCGCCTGGCGGCCCGACGTGATGATCGGTATCGACGCCCCGGACTTCAATCTCGGCCTCGAACTCAAGCTGCGCCAGCGCGGCATCCGCACCTGCCACTACGTCAGCCCGTCGGTCTGGGCCTGGCGCCAGGGCCGGGTCAAGAAGATCGCCCGCGCGGTCGACGCCATGCTCACCTTTCTACCGTTCGAGGCTGCGTTCTACGCCGAGCACCGGGTGCCGGTGGCCTATGTCGGCCATCCGCTGGCCGACGAGCTGCCGCTGGTCAATGACCGCGGCGCCGCGCGTGAGGCGCTGGGGCTCGACCCGGCCACGCCGACCCTGGCACTGCTACCCGGCTCGCGCAGCAACGAGGTGCGCTTCCAGGGCGAGATATTCCTGCGCGCCGCCACCGCGCTGCGCGAGCGGCTGGGTGAGCTGCAGGTGGTGGTCCCCGCGGCCTCGCCGCAGCGCCGGGAGGAGCTCGAGGCACTGCTCGAACGCTTTCCGCGGTTGGCCGAGCGGGTCACGCTCTGCGATGGCCGCTCGCGCGAGGCGATGACCGCCGCCGACGCGGTGCTGCTGACTTCGGGCACCGCTGCGCTGGAGACCATGCTCTGCCACCGTGCCATGGTGGTCGCCTATCGCATGGCGCCGGCCACCTACTGGCTGGCCCAGCGGCTGGTCAAGACACGTTGGATCTCGCTGCCCAACCTGATCGCCCAAGAAGAGCTGGTGCCGGAGCTGATCCAGGACGCCGTGGATGCCGAGCGCCTGGTCGAGACGCTGACCCCCTGGTTCGCCGACAGCACCCGGCGCGAGGCGCTGGAGACACGCTTCGCCGAGCTGCACGCCGGGTTGCAGCGCGGTGCCAGCGAGCGCGCCGCCAGTGCCGTGCTCGAACTGGTCGAGCACGGTGCGCTCAGTGTCACCGCCTCTAACGCCAGTGCTTCTAAAGTCAGCTCCTCTTGAGAGGTCAGCCATGCCCGCCAAGCGCGCCCCTCAGACCTATCCCGAACTGGTGATCGACTATGCTGGCGAGCGCCTCGCCGGTGTCGACGAAGTCGGGCGCGGCCCGCTGGTGGGTGCGGTGGTGGCGGCGGCGGTGATCCTCGATCCGGCGCGCCCCATCGACGGGCTGACCGACTCCAAGCGGCTGAGTGCGGCCCGCCGCGAGGCGCTGGACCGGCGCATCCGCGAGCAGGCGCTGGCCTTTGCGGTGGCCGAGGCCACGCCGGAGGAGATCGACCGGCTCAATATCTATCACGCCACGCACCTGGCGATGCGCCGCGCCATCGATGCGCTGCCGCTGGCCGCGGAGTATCTGCTGGTCGACGGCAACCGCCTGCCGGGCCACGCCTGTCCGGGGCAGGCGGTGGTCAAGGGCGATCTGCGCCATCCGGCGATCAGCGCCGCGTCGATTCTGGCCAAGGTGGCGCGCGACGCTCAGATGGCCGAGCTGGATGCGCGCCATCCCGAGTACGGCTTCGCCCGCCACAAGGGTTACCCCACCCGCGAGCACCTCGATGCGCTCGTCCGCTGGGGGCCGCTGGCGGCCCACCGGCGCTCGTTCGCCCCGGTGCGCGAGCAGCTTGCGCTATTCTCCTGAGCGGCACCCTGTCCCACTCCCGGAGTCTCTGCTTGCCCGGGGCCAAGCTGGTATCCTGTCGCGGTCACTCATTCGCCGCCCGATCTCGAGTTCGTCATGACTACACCTTTCGTTCATCTCCGTGTTCACAGCGAGTACTCCCTGGTCGACGGCCTGGTGCGCCTCAAGCCGCTGATCAATGCCAGCGTGGAGGCCGGCATGCCGGCCCTGGCGGTCACCGACGACACCAACCTGTTCGGCCTGGTGAAGGTCTACAAGGCGGCCCAGGGGGCCGGTCTGAAGCCGGTGATCGGCGCCGACTTCTGGCTCCACAACGCCCATGACGAGAGTCATCCCTATCGGCTCACGCTGCTGGCGATGAACGACACCGGCTACCGCAATCTGACCGAGCTGATCTCGCGCGCCTGGACCGACGGCCAGCGCCAGAACCAGGCGATCCTCGACAAGCAGTGGGTGTTCGAGCAGAGCGAAGGGCTGATCGCCCTCTCCGGCGCGCGCGAGGGTGAGATCGGGCGCTTTCTGATCGCCGAGCACGCCGATACCGCGCGCACCCTGCTGGCGGAGTGGAACCATTACTTCCCCGGGCGCTTCTATCTCGAACTGCAGCGCACCGGGCGCCAATACGACGAGGAGTGCGTCTACCACTCCGTGCGCCTGGCCAGCGAGACCGGCACCCCGGTGGTGGCCACCAACGATGTGCGCTTCCTCGCCCGCGAGGACTTCTGGGCCCATGAGACCCGAGTCTCGATCGGTGAGGGCAAGGCGCTGGAGGACCCGCGGCGCGAGCGCAAGTACACCGAGGAGCAGTATCTCAAGACCCCCGAGGAGATGGCGGCGCTGTTCGCCGATATCCCCGAGGCGCTGGAGAACAGCGTGCTGATCGCGGCGCGCTGCAACGCCACGGTGCGTCTGGGCGAGATCTTCCTGCCGGAGTATCCGATCCCCGAGGGCATGACCCAGGACACCTTCTTTCGCAAGATCTCCCACGATGGTCTCAGCGAGCGTCTGAACCAGCTGTTTGAGGGCGACAACCCGATCTATCCCGGGCGCGTGCTCGCCGACTACGAACCCGAGTACCGCAAGCGCCTCGACTTCGAACTCGACATCATTCTCAAGATGGGCTTCCCCGGCTACTTCCTGATCGTGATGGACTTCATCCAGTGGGCCAAGGACAACGATATCCCGGTGGGGCCGGGGCGCGGTTCCGGGGCCGGCTCGCTGGTCGCCTATGCGCTCAAGATCACCGATCTCGATCCGCTGGAGTACGACCTGCTGTTCGAGCGCTTCCTCAACCCCGAGCGCGTCTCGATGCCCGACTTCGACGTCGACTTCTGCATGGAGAAGCGCGACCGGGTGATCGACTACGTGGCCGACCGCTACGGCCGCAACGCGGTCTCGCAGATCGTCACCTTCGGCACCATGGCGGCCAAGGCGGTGGTGCGCGACGTGGCGCGCGCCCAGGGCAAGCCTTACTCGATGGGCGACAAGCTCTCCAAGCTGATCCCGTTCGAGGTCGGCATGACCCTGGCCAAGGCGATCGAGCAGGAGCCGCAGCTCAAGGAGTATCTCGAGGCCGACGAGGAGGCCGCCGAGATCTGGGAGATGGCGCTCAAGCTCGAGGGCATCACCCGCGGTACCGGCAAGCACGCCGGCGGGGTGGTGATCGCACCGACCAAGCTCACCGACTTCTCGCCGCTGCTGTGCGAGCCGGACGGCTCCGGGCTGGTGGTGCAGTTCGACAAGAACGACGTCGAGGACGCCGGGCTGGTCAAGTTCGACTTCCTCGGCCTGCGCACGCTCACCATCATCGACTGGGCGCTGGAGATGGTCGATGTGGTGCGCGGGCGTGAAGGGCAGGAGCCGCTGGATATCAGCACCATCCCGCTCGATGACAAGCCGACCTTCGACATGCTCAAGAAGGCCGAGACCACGGCGGTGTTCCAGCTCGAATCCCGCGGCATGAAGGAGCTGATCAAGCGCCTGCAGCCCGACTCGCTGGAGGACATGATCGCCCTCGTCGCGCTGTTCCGCCCGGGGCCGTTGCAGTCGGGCATGGTGGATGACTTCATCAACCGTAAGCACGGCCGCGCCGAGCTGGCCTATCCCCACCCGGACTACCAGCACGAGTTGCTCAAGCCAGTGCTCGAGCCCACCTACGGCATCATCCTCTACCAGGAGCAGGTGATGCAGATCGCCCAGGTCCTGGCCGGCTACACCCTGGGCCAGGCGGACATGCTGCGCCGCGCCATGGGCAAGAAGAAGCCGGAGGAGATGGCCAAGCAGCGCGCCGGCTTCATGGAGGGGTGTGCCAACAACGGCATCGACAAGGACCTGGCCGGCAACCTGTTCGATCTGGTGGAGAAGTTCGCCGGCTACGGCTTCAACAAGTCGCACTCGGCGGCCTACGGGCTGGTCTCCTATCAGACCGCCTGGCTCAAGGCGCACTATCCGGGGCCGTTCATGGCCGCGGTGCTCTCCACCGAGATGGATAACCTCGACAAGGTGGTACCGCTGATCGAGGAGTGCCGCCATATCGGGCTGACGGTGACCCCGCCGGACGTCAACGTCGGCGCCTACAAGTTCACCGTCGATGACAATGCCCGGGTGGTCTACGGCCTGGGGGCGATCCGCGGCGTGGGCGAGGGCCCGATCGCGGCGATCGTCGAGGCGCGCCAGGCCGACGGGCCGTTCACCGATCTGTTCGACTTCTGCCGCCGCATCGACGGTAAGCGCATGAACAAGCGCACCCTCGAGGCGCTGATCCGCTCCGGCGCACTCGACAACCTGGGGCCGTCGCGGGCGGTGATGGCGGCCTCGCTGGACGCCGCGCTCAAGGCCGCCTCGCAGAACCAGACCAACCAGAACCTGGGCATGATCGACATGTTCGGCGAGGCCTTCGTCGATACCGCCGATGGCGACGTCTACGCCGACTATCGTCACGCCCGCGACTGGAGCGACAAGGAGCGCCTGGCCGGCGAGAAGGATACCCTCGGGCTCTATCTCACCGGTCACCCGATCGACGAGTACGAGCACGAGCTCAAGCGTTTCGTGGCCACCCGGATCGTCGATCTCAAGCCGTCGCGGGAGCCGCAGCGCGTGGCCGGGCTGGTGGTGGCGATGCGTACCATGAAGTCCAAGCGCGGCGACACCATGGCCTTCGTCACCCTCGACGACCGCACCGGGCGCATCGAGGCGTCGCTGTTCGGCGAGCTGTTCGACCAGGTGCGCGGCCAGCTCAATGCCGACCAGGTGCTGATCATCGAAGGCGAGGTCTCAAGCGACGACTACTCCGGCGGTCTGCGCCTGCGCAGCAAGGAGGTCACGCTGATGGCGGACGCGCGAGCCCGCTTCGGCGAGGCGATCGAACTCTCGGTCGACGGTGCCCGTCTCAACGGGCGCTTCTCGCGCTCGCTCCACGATAGCCTGACGCCGTGGCTGAGCGAGCGTGGGCTGCCGGTGCGGGTGCGCTATCGCAACGCCAGTGCCAGCGGCTGCTTCGAGCTCGCCGAGGCGTGGCGAGTGTCGCCCAGCGACGAGCTGATCACCGCGTTGCGCGACGTCGAAGGCCACGAATCGGTCGCCCTGCGCTACCGTGGCGGTTGACGGCGGTTGCCAACACTCGTGAGGGTGCGATAATGACGCGTTTTCGCCGCAGCGTACGCCGCACGCTTCAGGTTGCCAGGACATCACAGTAGACGCCCTATGAATCCCAACTATCTGGACTTTGAACAGCCGATCGCCGAGCTTCAGGCCAAGATCGAAGAACTGCGCCTGGTCGGGAACGACAGCCGCATCAGCCTGAGCGACGAGATCGGCAAGCTCGAAGAGAAGAGCCGCAAGCTCACCGAGCAGATCTTCCGTGACCTGACCGCCTGGCAGGTGACGCAGCTGTCGCGGCATCCGCAGCGTCCCTATACGCTGGATTATCTCGACAGCATCTTCACCGAGTTCGACGAGCTGCACGGTGATCGCAACTTCGCCGACGACGCCGCCCTGGTCGGTGGCGTGGCGCGACTCGACGGCAAGCCGGTGATGGTGATCGGCCATCAGAAGGGTCGCGACGTCAAGGAGAAGGTGCGCCGCAACTTCGGCATGCCGCGCCCGGAGGGCTACCGCAAGGCGTGCCGTCTGATGGAGATGGCCGAGCGCTTCAAGATGCCGGTGCTCACCTTCATCGACACCCCGGGTGCCTATCCGGGCATCGACGCCGAGGAGCGCGGTCAGTCGGAAGCGATCGCCTACAACCTGGCGGTGATGTCACGCCTCAAGACGCCGATCGTCGCCACCGTGATCGGCGAGGGCGGCTCCGGCGGGGCGCTGGCCATCGGCGTTTGCGACGAGCTGCAGATGCTGCAGTACTCCACCTACTCGGTGATCTCGCCCGAAGGCTGCGCCTCGATCCTGTGGAAGAGCGCCGAGAAGGCCTCTGAAGCGGCCCAGGCGATGGGGATCACCGCCGAGCGGCTGAAGGAGCTGGGCTTCGTCGACACCTTGATCGACGAGCCGCTGGGCGGCGCCCACCGTCATCCCCACAAGACCGCGGAGAGCGTGCGCGCGGCGCTGCTCGAAAGCCTCGACCGGCTGCAGGGGATGGACACCGACGCGCTGCTGGCGCGCCGCTACGAACGCCTGATGTCCTACGGCGCCCCGCAGTAAGGTCACGCCTGGCCGCGTCACGCTCTCCATGACCGAGGCGCGCTCAGGAGCTCCCCCGGTGGCCGACTCTCGTCCTCCTCTCGATGTACTCGATGCCCTCATCACTGAAGCCCTGGTGCCACTGGCCCCGGGGCGACGGCTATGGGTGGCGCTCTCCGGCGGTCTCGATTCGTCGCTGCTGCTGAGCCGCGCGGCGCCTGCTGCGCGCGCGCAGGGGATGACGCTGAGCGCGGTGCATATCGACCACGGCCTGCAGCCCGCGGCGGCGTCCTTCGTCGACCACTGCCGGGTGCTGTGCGCCGCGCTCGCGGTGCCGCTGAGCGTGGTGCCGGTCACGGTGACGCCGACCGGGCAGGGGCTAGAGGCGGCTGCCCGAGAGGCGCGCTACGCCGCCTTCGCCGCCACTCTGGCGCCAGGCGACCTGCTGTGGCTGGCGCAGCACGCCGACGACCAGCTCGAAACCTTCCTGCTCGCCGCGCTGCGCGGCAGCGGCGTGACCGGGCTCGCCGGGATGCCGTTGCGGCGGCACTGGCGGGGGCTGGAGATCGTGCGGCCCTGGCTCGGGGTGTCGCGGTCGACGCTGCGCGCCGCCGCCGAGCAGTGTGATCTCGCCTGGTGCGAAGACCCCACCAATCACGCGCTCGAGCACGACCGCAACTTCCTGCGCCACCGGGTCGTGCCGCCGCTGAGCGAACGCTGGCCCGGGGCGGCCGCGGCGGTGGGGCGCAGTGCGGCCTGGCTGGCGGAAGCGGATGAACTGCTCGCCGAGCTGGCCGAGAGCGATCTCGCCCGCGCCGGCGGGGACCCCGAGCTACTGCCGCTCGCGCTGCTGCTACCCCTGCGCGCCGCACGCCAACGCCTGCTGGTGCGCCACGCCCTGGCTCGCCTGGGCCTGCCGATACCGCCGGCGGCGCGTCTGGCCGAGCTGCGCCGCCAGTGGCAGGCGAACCACGACCGGATGGTCAGGGTCGTGTGGCCCGGGGCGCAGGCGCGGGTATGGCGCGGCTCACTCTATCTATTGCCGACGCCGGCGCCGTTGGACCCGCAGTGGTGTGTCGATTGGGATGGCCGCGGGGGGCTGGTCACCCCCTGGGGAACCTACCGCTATCGCGTGATCCGCGAACCCGACCATGGCGAGAACGCGGTCGAGGAGGGCGATACCCCCCATAAGGGGGCTCTCGAAGAGGGTGTTAGCGAAGAGAGCGTTAGCGATGCGCCTGCGCTAAGGGTGACTCTGCGCCGCGGCGGCGAGCGCCTGCGTCTGGCCGGCCGCGGCAGCCGCGACGTCAAGCGGCTGCTGCAGGAGGCCGGCCTGCCGCCGTGGGAGCGTGAGCGCGTGCCGCTGGTGTGGCACGACGACACGCTGGTAGCGGTGCTGGGGGTGGCAACCGCCGCGGGCTGGCGGCAGATGCCGCTGCCCGCGGCGGAGTGACGGCGTGCGGGGTGTCGCCAGCCCGCGGCGCTATTCGTTGTAGTTGAGTGCCAGCCCGACGCTGCGCTGGTAGTCAGATTCCTCTTCGAGATCGTTGAGCACCAGCGGATGCAGACGTGCCGCCGGCAGCGTCAGATTCAGAGTCTCGCTCTCGGCGTCGAGCTGGAAGTCGTCGATCGCCTGCTCCGGACGCGAATGGTTGAGCAGCACCGCCAGGCGCAGCAGCCGCGCCAGCCGAGCGTAGGCCGGGCGCGCCGCTTCGGGCAGCGCCTCCAGCTCCTTGTGCGGAAACTTGCGCCGGTGGGCGCGCACCAGGAACGCCAGCGCCTGCTGCTCCGGACGCGAGAAGCCGGGCATGTCGGAATACTCCAGCAGATAGGCCCCGTGGCGATGGAACTGGCTGTGTGAAATGGCCAGGCCGATCTCGCACAGGCGCGCCGCCCAGGCCAGGAACAGGCGCTGCTCGGGGGTGAGCCCCCAGGCCTTGCGCACCTGATCGAAGGCGTGCAGCGCGCTGCGCTCGACGTTGTCGGCGTGGGCCAGGTCGACGCTGTAGCGGCGCATCATCTGCTCGACGCTGTGGCGGCGCGAATCCTCCGGGGTGTTGCGCCCGATGAGATCGTAGAGCACCCCCTCGCGCAGGGCGCCGTCGGAGTAGCGCATGCGCTCGAGCTCGAAGGCCTCGAACACCGCGCAGAGAATCGCGACCCCGGCCGGGAACACCCGCGCCCGATCCTCCTTGAGCCCCTCCATGGCGACCTTGTCCAGGTGGCCGCAGTTGATCAGCCGCTTGCGCAGCGCCAGCAGCGCGTCACGCTCGATGACTCCGGCATCGCCCTCGCCGTGGGCGGCGATGACCGCGGCTGCGGCCTTGATCGTGCCGCTGGAGCCGATCGGGTCCTGCCAGCCCAGGCGGCGATAGCTATTCTGGATATTGGCGAGTTCGGAGAGTGCCGCCATCTCGGCACGGCGGAAGCGTTTCTCGCTGATGTCGCCGTTGGTGAAGAAGGCGCCGGTATAGGCGACGCAGCCCATGTGCAGGCTCTCCAGTGCCTGGGGCTCGAAATCCTCGCCGATGATGAACTCGGTGGAGCCGCCGCCGATATCGACGATCAGCCGCCGGCCGTGCACTTCGGCCAGCGCGTGGGCGGCGCCCAGATAGATCAGACGCGCCTCTTCGCGGCCGCCGATGATCTCGATCGGGTGGCCGATCAGCGCCTCGGCGCGGGTGATCAGGGCGTGGGCATTGTGGGCGGCGCGCAGGGCATTGGTCCCCACGATGCGCAGGTCGCCCGGCGCGACTTCGGCAAGAAAGGGCGCAAAGCGCTCGAGACAGCCCAGGGCGCGCTCCATCACCGCCGGGGTGAAGTTCTCGTCGGCATCCAGGCCGGCGGCGAGCTGAACCTTCTCGCCCATCTTGGCGACCACCTGCAGGCGCCCATCCTGATAGTTGGCGACCAGCAGATGGAAACTGTTGGAGCCGAGATCGATGGCTGCCAGGCGACGGGTGGTCTCGGTGGCGGTCGGCTTCCCGCTCATGGCGTGGCGTCCTCGACGGCGATCTGAACAAGGCGCGGGACGTAGCCGCCGGCGCCCTCGGGAGCCGGCCGCCGGCGTCCCGCGGCGGTAAAAGGTGAGTGCAAGGTTGCGTTGCCCTCCCGGGCTTGTCAATCGGCCCGCCGCTCTGCATGCTGCCCCCAGAGATCCTTTCAGGCAGGCAGCCATGGTGCAGAGACTCAAGCTCGACGGTGACACCTTCGACGCCTGGCGCGAGCGTCCCGGCGGGGCGCGGCTGGCGGTGTTCGTGGCCACCTGGTGCCAGCCCTGCGAGAGCCTGTTGGCAACGCTCGCGACGAGCGGCGACGAATTGGCGCTCGACCAGCCGGTGGGGGTGGTCGACGTCGACCGCGAGCCTGCTTTGGCCGAGCGCTACGGCGTTCGCGGCACGCCTACTCTGACGCTGTTCGTCAACGGCGAGGCGCGTACCTCGCGGGTGGGCGCGCTCTCGCCGAGCCAGCTCTCGCAGCTGTGCGACGAGGCCACGCGGAGCTGAATGCCGAGCGGCGCCCGCCGCCATGACTTGCCACCATACTTGCCACCATGCAGCGGTCATTCCTTGCCACCATCGAATGACTTGCGTTCGCCGGGCGGCTTGTCTACCATCGGGACGTTCGCCTGTTCCGAATGCTTCTCGACCGCCTCGCGGTCCCCCAAGTCGTCAGTCACCCCAGTTCCGATCACCGGATCGACATTGCGTCTGTCGGACGACCGTCCGAGAGATCACAGGCGAATCGAACCGCTCTCCCGGCATCTTTGGCCAACCGGTCCCTCCAAGTCACGGTGACCGGCCATCCAGACGAACAGCCCGGCTTCTGGGACGACTGAACGCGCCGCGCGGCGTATGCACTGACCGCCTCTTGTCCTTTCTTTCTTCATTCGGCAACCGCCATTGCCTGCGACACGAGCCATTTCTGACCGAACTCATGAATCTAACCGAACTCAAGCAAAAATCCGTTCCTGAGCTGCTGGATATCGCCCGGGAAATGGGCATCGATAATCTTGCCCGTTCGCGCAAGCAGGACATTATCTTCGCGATCCTGAAGAAGCACGCCAAGAGCGGTGAAGACATCTACGGGGATGGGGTTCTGGAGATTCTCCAGGACGGTTTCGGTTTCCTGCGCAGCGCCGACTCTTCGTATCTCGCCGGCCCGGACGATATCTACGTCTCGCCGTCGCAGATCCGGCGCTTCAACCTGCGCAAGGGCGACTCCATCTCCGGCAAGATCCGGCCGCCGAAAGAGGGCGAGCGCTATTTCGCGCTGCTCAAGGTCAACGAGATCAATTTCGACAAGCCGGAAAACGCCAAGCACAAGATCCTGTTCGAGAACCTGACGCCGCTGTTCCCGCAGGAGCGTCTGGTGATGGAGATCGGCAACGGCTCCACCGAGGACATCACCGCCCGCGTGATCGACCTCACCGCGCCGATCGGCAAGGGCCAGCGTGGCCTGATCGTGTCGCCGCCCAAGGCGGGTAAGACGCTGATGCTGCAGAACATCGCCACCTCGATCACGCGCAACAACCCCGAGTGCCACATGATCGTGCTGCTGATCGACGAGCGCCCGGAGGAAGTGACCGAGATGTCGCGCACGGTGCGCGGCGAGGTGGTGGCGTCGACCTTCGACGAGCCGCCGGCACGCCACGTGCAGGTCGCCGAGATGGTGATCGAGAAGGCCAAGCGCCTGGTCGAGCACAAGAAAGACGTGGTCATCCTGCTCGACTCCATCACCCGTCTGGCGCGCGCCTACAACACCGTGGTGCCCTCCTCCGGCAAGGTGCTCACCGGTGGTGTCGACGCCCACGCGCTGGAGAAGCCCAAGCGCTTCTTCGGGGCCGCGCGTAACATCGAAGAGGGCGGCAGCCTGACCATCATCGCCACCGCGCTGGTCGACACCGGCTCGAAGATGGACGAGGTGATCTTCGAGGAGTTCAAGGGTACCGGCAACATGGAGGCGCACCTCGACCGCAAGCTGGCCGAGCGCCGCGTCTACCCGGCCCTCAACATTCGCCGCTCCGGCACCCGGCGCGAGGACCTGATCGCCTCCGAGGACGAGATGCAGCGCATGTGGATCCTGCGCAAGCTGCTCAACCCGATGGACGACGTGGCGGCCACCGAGTTCCTGATCGACCGCTTGAAGGATACCAAGACCAATCTGGAATTCTTCGAGGCCATGAAGCGTAGATAACATCGATCCGCGCTCGGCAGTAAGGCGTTGAACGCCGATTCGCCTCGTCCTGCCAGCGCTCGCTCCGATGCCAGGCCGCAAACGGTCGGTATTGGGACAGCGAGCGCAGATGCAATGAAAGGGCAGCATGTTATGCTGCCCTTTTTGCGTTCTTGATCGCCAGGATGCGGGCAACGGCATGAAATATCACGATTTGCGCGACTTCATCGCGGCGCTGGAAGCGCGCGGCGAGCTCAAGCGCGTCAGCGTCGAGGTGGACCCCTACCTCGAGATCACCGAGATCTGCGACCGCACCCTGCGCGCGGGCGGACCGGCGCTGTTGTTCGAGAACGTCAAGGGCAGCCGCATGCCGGTGCTGGGCAATCTGTTTGGCACCCCGCGCAGGGTCGCTTTCGGCATGGGCGAGGAGAGCGTCGAGGCGCTGCGCGAGGTGGGCAAGCTGCTCGCCTTCCTCAAGGAGCCGGACCCGCCCAAGGGCCTGCGCGACGCCTGGGACAAGCTGCCGATCTTCAAGCAGGTCATGAGCATGGGGCCGAAGACGCGACGCTCGGCGCCGTGCCAGGAGGTGGTGCTCGAGGGCGATGCGGTGGATCTCGACCAGCTGCCGATCCAGCACTGCTGGCCGGGGGACGTGGCGCCGCTGGTGACCTGGGCGCTGGTGGTGACCAAGGGCCCGCACAAGTCGCGCCAGAATCTGGGGATCTACCGCCAGCAGAAGCTGGGACGCAATCGGCTGATCATGCGCTGGCTGTCGCACCGTGGCGGGGCGCTGGACTTCAAGGAGTGGCAGGCCGCCCATCCTGGCGAGCCGTTCCCGGTGGCGGTGGCGCTGGGCGCCGACCCGGCGACCATCCTCGGTGCGGTGACCCCGGTGCCCGATACGCTCTCCGAGTACGCCTTCGCCGGTCTACTCAGAGGCTCGCGTACCGAGCTGGTCAAGTGCGGCCATGCCGATCTGGAAGTGCCGGCCTCCAGCGAGATCGTACTCGAGGGCTATATCTATCCCGACGACATGGCGCCGGAGGGCCCCTACGGCGACCATACCGGCTACTACAACGAGGTCGAGCAGTTCCCGGTGTTCACCGTCGAACGCCTGACCCATCGCCGCGATCCGATCTATCATTCGACCTACACCGGACGTCCACCGGACGAGCCGGCGATCCTGGGGCTGGCGCTCAACGAGGTGTTCGTGCCGATCCTGCGCAAGCAGTTCCCGGAGATCGTCGACTTCTATCTGCCGCCGGAGGGGTGCTCCTACCGCATGGCGGTGGTGACCATGAAGAAGCAGTATCCGGGTCACGCCAAGCGGGTGATGATGGGGGTCTGGAGTTTCCTGCGTCAGTTCATGTACACCAAGTTCGTGATCGTGCTCGACGACGACGTCGACGCGCGCAACTGGGAGGACGTGATCTGGGCCATCACCACGCGTATGGACCCGGCACGCGACACGGTGATGGTGGAGAACACCCCGATCGACTATCTCGATTTCGCCTCGCCCACTGCGGGGCTGGGATCCAAGATGGGGCTCGATGCCACCAACAAGTGGCCCGGCGAGACCACTCGCGAGTGGGGCGAGCCGATCGTCATGGATCCGGCGGTCAAGGCGCAGGTCGATGCGCGCTGGGACGAGTACGGCATCGATATCGCGCCACCCGCAGCGCGCTCGGGCAGAGTGTCCGACTGAGGTGACGGTTCGGCGCCCAGGCAGACAGTGGGCCATCGAGCAGTCGGCAGTCGAGCGGTCGGTAGTCGAACGATAGTTAGTCGAACAAGCGGCATACAAAATAGTGGGCATGCGAACAGAGAGGTGAACATGACGGTCAGAACCCTGACCTGCCAGGTGGAATCGGTCGAGGATCTGACTCCCGACGTGTTCCGGGTGATGCTCGAGGGGCGGGCCGAGGCGATCGCCCACGCCCCCGGCCAGTATCTGGAGCTGGCGGTGGACGAGGACACCTGGGTACCGTTCTCGATCGCCTGTGCCGAGAACGGCGAAGGGCGCCTGGAACTGCATATCCAGCACTGGCCCGAGCGCACTCACTCCTCGCGCCTGCGCGAGATGCTGACCCACCGTGCACGGCTCTCGGTGCGCCTGCCCCACGGCGAGTGCACGCTGCCGGCAGAGGGCAGCGCGCCGCTGCTGCTGATCGGCGCCGGCACCGGCTTCGCCCAGTTGAAGGCGATCGCCGAGGCCGCGCTGGCGGAGAATCCCGCGCGCGAACTGGCGCTATGGTGGGCGGTGCGCGAGCGTCGTGACCTCTACGCCGAGAGCCTCGCCCGTCGCTGGGCCAGCGAGCATCCCAACGTCAGTTTCCACGCCGTGGTGGAGAACCTCGATGATCAGATCGAGGCGCTTCCGGGAGTGATCTGGCACGCCGGGCGCATCGATGCGGTGCTGGCCGCCGAGATCCAGACGCTCGACGGCGTCGAGATCTATCTGGCCGGCTCCCCCGGCATGGTGTACGCCTGCGTCGACACCCTGGCGCCGCTGGGGCTGGTGGCCGAGCAGGTCCACTCCGATGTCTTCAGCTACGCCCCCCGCGTGCCTTTCCTGCCGCTGCCGGAAGCCGACCCCGAGACGGCGCCGCTCAGCCCCGGCGAGGAGAACGAGCGCTCGTGAGCCAGTCGCCGATCCTGATCACCGGCGGCGCCCAGCGTCTGGGCCTGCACTGCGCCGAGCGCCTGCTGGACGACGGCCATCCGGTGATCGTCACCTACCGTCGCGAACGCGAGGCGGTGGCCGCGCTGCGTGCCCGCGGGGCGCTCACCCTGCAGGCGGATTTCGCCACCCGTGGCGGTATCGAGGCGTTCATCGTCCGGCTCAAGGCCCAGACGCGCAGCCTGCGCGCGGTGGTGCACAACGCCAGCGAGTGGCTGGCGGACCCCGACCCCGAGGCTGCGGGGGAGACCTTCGAACGACTGTTCCAGGTCCACATGCAGGCGCCGTACCTGATCAATCTGGCGGCGCGCGAGCTGCTCGAGGCGTGTCAGGAGCCGCAGCGCGACATCGTCCATATCACCGACAGCGTGGTGCGTCGTGGCGCCGCCGAGCAGGCCGCCTACGCCGCCAGCAAGGCCGGGCTGGAGAGTCTGACGCTCTCCTTCGCCGCGCGCTTCGCCCCGCATATCCAGGTCAACGCCATCGCTCCGGGGCTGGTGATGCTCGGCGAGGCCACCCACACCAACCGGCGGGTGCCGGGCCCCGGGGTGGTCTACCAGACCCTGCGCTATCTGCTCGACAACGACTATGTCACCGGCACCGTGATCGCCGTGGATGGCGGGGAGTCACTGGGCGCGGGCTGACTCCGGCAGCGTCCAGGGTTTTTACGGAACGTACAAAGCCTAGAGCGAGAACGGCTCGCTGCGCATTGGCACCAGCTTCCCGTGATCGAGCATGGTCCCGCTGGGCTTGCCCGCCGGGGCGCCGCTGCGCGGCTCCAGGCTGACCGCGAGGTCGGCGCTGCGCAACTGGGCGCGCATCGGCTCGGGCAGGCGCATGCTTTTCTGCCCGCTGCTCGGCAGCATGCCCAGCGAGACCGGCTTGCCGTTGTCCATCATCCACAGCTCGCAGGCCATGCCCGCCGGCATCGGGCCCGGGGCCAGGGTCTGGATGCGCATCTCGCCGCTGTCGGAGGCGCTGACCAGCCATCCCGGGCGGCCACCCTCGGCGTTGGCGACGAACACGTAGTCGCCATCCATCATCGGCGGCGCGGGGGCGGCGATCAGCAGTGCCGCCAATGCCAGTGCGGCCAGGGTGGAGAGGGCGCTGATCCCCTGCCACAGCCCCAGCCGCCGCCACCAGCGGCGTTCCAGCCCGGCCCGGGCGGCGATCTGCGGCCACAGCGCGGCGGGTGGCTCGACCGGTGTCAGCCGGGCGTTGAACGACTGCAGCCGCTCGCGCCAGGCCTCGACACTCTGCTGCAGCTCGGGGCTGACCGCGAGCAGCGCCTCGAACTCGGCCTGCTGGCGTCGGGTCAGGGTCCCCAGTACGTACTCGCCGGCGGCCAGCTCGCGGGCTTCGGGATCGCTCAAGCGAAGCGTGTCATGCATGCCTTCAACCTCTCCAGCCCGCGGCGGACCCAGCTCTTGACCGTGCCCAGCGGTGCCGTCAGCTGCTGGGCGAGCTCGTGATGTGTCATACCTTCGAAATAGGCCAGCTCCAGCGCCTGGCGCTGCTGCGGCGTGAGCTCGTCGAGGCAGGCGTTCAAGGAGTCTGCCTGGCCCGCCATGTCGCTGGCGTGCTCGATGTCATCCTCGCTGGGCAGCGCCTCGATCAGGGCCTCGCTGTCCGGCGCGCTCGGGCGCTGGCGTCGCAGCCAGTCGATGCCGGCGTTGCGTGCCAGCGTCGACAGCCAGGTCATCGGCTGGGCGCGGCTGGCATCATAACGCCCGGCGGCCTGCCACACGCGCAGATAGACCTGCTGCAGGCAATCCTGCGCGGCGGCCTCCTGACGCACGATACGCAGCAATTGCGCATAGAGATGCGGGCTGGTGGCGCGATAGAGCTTGGCGAAGGCGCGGTCGTCGCCGCGGGCGCACGCCGCGAGCTGGCTGGCCAGGGTGTCGGGGGGCGGGTAGGTCATCGTTATCCTTTGATTTTTCTGGCTCGTGCGATCCCTGCCCGGGGTTTACCACAGATTCACGCGCGGTGTCTCGCGCGCCGCCAGGGACTCTTCGCGGCGCCAGGTGCAACGTGTTCCCACGCGGTGCTTGTCAAATGCCGACGAGGCGTTAGGATAGAGGCACGATCTACGCGAGAGAGCCCATGACCGCCAACCCCGCCATTCACGCTGCCGCTACTGCCGATCTCTTCGGCGGTGCCGTCGCGTATGCGGGCTTTGGTTTCGGTTATGGCTACTGGTTTAGGACTGGCGTGCCCGTCGGTCGGTCGACATGACCTGAACCCGCGAGGCACGCCCCACCAGGGCTGCCTTCCGCGTATCGAGAACCCCCGGAGCAGCCCGCCGGGGGTTCTCGCGTTTCAGGCCCCAACCCTGGAATGAGATGATGATGAACGCCGTGACATCTGCCCTGAAGCCCGCCGCCGAGAGCGCCCCGCGCCGGCGTGAACTGACCCTGCCGAGCGCCGCCGAACTGCGCGCGGCGATCCCCCTGGAGCGCGTGCTCGCCGCGCGTGTCGAGCGCCAGCGCGACGCCATTCGTGATGTCCTCGCCGGGCGCGACGAGCGCCTGCTGGTGGTGGTCGGCCCGTGCTCGATCCACGACCCCGACGCCGCGCTGGAGTACGCCGAGCGTCTGGCTGCGCTACAGGCCAGCGTGGCTGATCGCCTGCTGCTGGTGATGCGGGTCTACGTCGAGAAGCCGCGCACCACGGTGGGCTGGAAGGGGCTGGCCTACGACCCGCACCTGGACGGCAGCGATGACATGGCGGCGGGGCTGGCCAGCGCTCGGCGGCTGATGCGCGACGTCGCCGCGCTGGGTCTGCCGGTGGCCACCGAGCTGTTGCAGCCGATGGCCGCGGCCTATTTCGACGATCTTCTGAGCTGGGTGGCGATCGGCGCGCGCACCACCGAGTCGCAGATCCACCGTGAGCTGGCCAGCGGGCTCGACGCGTGCGTCGGCTTCAAGAACGGCACCCAGGGCAATGTCGACGTGGCGGTGGCGGCGATGCAGTCGGCGGCGCATCCGCATCGCCATTTCGGGGTCACCGCCGAGGGCACGCCGGCGATGATCGAGACCCCGGGCAACCCCTTCACCCATCTGGTGCTGCGCGGGGGGCAGGACGGACCCAACCACGATGCTGCCAGCATCGCCGCCAGCCGCCGCGCGCTGGAGACCGCCGGGCTGACGCCGCGGCTGATGGTCGACTGCAGCCACGCCAATTCGCGCAAGGATCACCGCCGCCAGACCGAGGTGCTGCACAGCGTGGTCGACCAGCGCCTGGCCGGTGAGCGCGCGCTGATGGGGGTGATGCTCGAAAGCCACCTCTTCGAGGGCAAGCAGCCGCTCAACCCGGCCGCACTGCGCTATGGCGTCTCGATCACCGATGCTTGCCTGGGCTGGGAGACGACCGCGCAGCAGCTTATCCGTGCCGCCGAGCGCCTGCGCGGCTGACCCGCTACCAGCGGAAGCGCTGCTCGATGCGCTCGCCGCGGGCGTCGGGGTCGAGACGCCGGCGCCACTCGGCCAGCGGATGGCTATCGGCGATGCGCCCGCGCAGCTCGCCCTGGCGGCTGCCGGGCTCGAGCGTCATGGCGAGCGCCAGAGCCTGACCCTGTTCCAGATTCAGCCGCAGCTCGGGGGGGCCGCCACGGCATGTGAGCTGCAGCTTGGCGTGACCCAGTTCGACCCGGGTCGGGGCGAGCAAGGTCACGCTGGAGGCCGTCAGCGCGCCGTGGCTGGCGAGACAGCGGGTGCCGCGCAGGGTGACCTCGATCTGCCCCTCCCAGCGCGCCGCCAGCGCCAGCGGCAGACGCGAGAGATCGAGCGCGTCGAGATCGCCGCCGCTGAGCGTCCAATGGGTGTCGAGGCCGCGCCAGACGCCGCGGGCATGCCAGGCGCCGCTGCCTTCACCGAGGG
>JNVT01000062.1 GCA_000737985.1 Gammaproteobacteria bacterium MFB021
ATCGTGGCGATTGACCGTCTTGGCCGGGCAGCCGAAGTTGAGGTCGAGCCGGGTGGCGCCCAGGGCGATCGCCTGCTCGGCGTTGGCGGCCAGGGCGGCCGGGTCGGAGCCGAGCAGCTGTAGCGTCACCGGGGTCGCGGTCGGGGTTTGCGGCCCCGCCGCATCGGCCTCGGCCAGCTCCGGGCAGTGACGCAGGAAGACTCGCGCTGGCAGGCGCGCATCGACCACGCGCACGAACTCGGTGACGCACCAGTCCAGCGCGCCATCGGCGCTGAGCAGCGCCCGGGTATCGGCGTCGATCACGCCCTCCATGGGCGCGAGACCGAGACGCCCGCGCGGGACGGCGTGAGTGGGGGCGGAAAAGGGGTGTCGTGCCATGCGGCCTCCAAGGATCTGGCGGGCGCTAAACTAGCACAACCGTGGCGGTATGCCATGCCCCGATGCGAGGCCCCCGACGGGCGGGTCGAGCCGGGGGCGCGGCGCTCAGCGGGTGGCAGTGCGGCGTCTGTCGCGCAGCACCCGGCGTACGCTGAACGCCACCGAGAGTGCTGCCAGCACCAGCAGCGCCAGCGAGATCGGGCGGGTGAAGAACAGCGTCCAGCTCTCGTCGGCCATCAGCGCACGGCGCAGGTTGGTCTCGGCGATCGGCCCCAGGATCACCCCCAGCACCAGCGGCGCCAGCGGATAGTCGAGCTTGGCCAGCAGATAGCCGAACAGCCCCACGCCGATCAGCAGATAGAGATCGGTCACCCGGTTGTTGAGCGCCAGTGCGCCAACCGCGCAGCACACCAGCACCACCGGCACGATGATCGACTTGGGAATCTCGGTGATACGCAAGAACCAGCGCAGGCTGAGCAGGCAGAACACCAGCACCATGCCGGCGGCGAGGAACATCGCCAGGAACATGCCGTAGACCAGGTCGGGGTTGTCCATGATCAGCCGCGGCCCGACGCTGATCCCCTGCACCATCAGCGCCGCCATCAGCACCGCATCCACCGCGCTGCCGGGGATCCCCAGTGCGATCATCGGGATCAGCCCGCCGCCGGCGGTGGCGGAGTTGCCCGACTCCGAGGCGACCACGCCGTCGGCGATCCCGGTGCCGAAGCGCTCCGGGGTCTTGGAGGCGCGCTTGGCCTGGTCGTAGGCGATCAGATTGGCGATGCTGCCCCCGGCGCCGGGGACCGCGCCGATCACCACCCCCACCAGCGACGAGCGCAGCAGGTTGAGCGGGCGCGACAGCACCTCGCGCATCACCACCAGCGGCCTGACCGTGAGACGCCCCTGGATCAGCGCCTGGCCCTGGCGCAGCTCCTCCGGGTTTTCCACCTCGCCGGCGAGCTGGCTGACCGCGAAGATCCCGATCAGCACCACCAGGAACGGCAGGCCCGCGGCGAGCAGATCGAGATCGAAGGTGAAGCGCGGCACGCCCATCATCGGATCGGGCCCCACGGTCGCCACGAACAGCCCCAGCAGGCTCATCATCAGCCCCTTGAGAATCGAACGGCCGACCAGGCTGGCGACCACGGTGATGGCGAACAGGATCAGCGAGAAGTACTCCCAGGGCCCCAGCTTGACCGCGATCAGCGCCAGCGGCGGGGCTGCCACGATCAGCACCAGGGCGCTGATCAGCGCGCCGAAGAACGAGGCCCAGATGCCCAGGCCCAGGGCGCGTCCGGGTTCGCCGCCGCGTGCCATGGGGTAGGCGTCGAAGGTGGTCGCCACCGACGAGGGGGTGCCGGGGATACCCAGCAGGGCGGCACTGATCAGCCCGCCGGAGCAGCCGCCGACATACACCGCCAGCATCGTCGCCACGCCCTGCAGTGGCGGCATGCTGAAGGTCACCGGCAGCGTCAGCACGATCGCCATGGTCACGGTGAAGCCGGGGATGGCGGCGGCGATCACCCCGGCGACGACGCCGATCAGCATGCTGATCAGGGTCGCCAGCGAAAACAGCTGTTCCACGCTCGACAGCAGAGCATCGGTCATTGGCATGCGCGTGTCTCTCGTTGTCGGGCTACCAAAGCCGCCCGGCGGGTAGCGGGATCTGGAATACCTGGCCGAACAGCAGATGAAGGCCCAGGCCGAACGCCACGGCGACGATCGCCGCCACCAGCAGGCGTCGTCCGCGCCGGGCGCCGAGCAGCCACTGCACCGCGAGCAGGAAGCTCAGCGAGGCGAGCGGAAAGCCGAGCCACGGCATCGCCAGCGCATAGAGCGCGAACGCCGCCAGGGTGGCGCAGGCCAACCGCCGCTGGTAGAGCCAGGCGAGAGTGCCGCCGCCGCTTGTGGCGTGGCCCAGCGCCATGGCTGCCTGCAGCGCTAAAGCCAGGTTGAACAGGATCAATGCACCCAGCACCAGGCGCGGAAAGGCGCCCGCGCCCAGCGGCTCCCACATCGATGACGGCAGCTCGCCGGCATCGATGAACAGCGCCGTGAACAGCGCGGCCAGGGCAAGATTGAACAGCAGGTTGGCCAGCACCGCGCCACGGGTGCTGTCGGCCGCCGGTCCAGTGGGGGCGGCGGCCGATGGATTGTTGGCGCTCATCGGGCCAGCTTGCCGGAGAGACGCTGGACGGTGTCGTCGACCTCGGCCAGGTAGTCGGCGTAGGCGCTAGGGCCCATGAAGTCGACCCCGGCGCCGAGCGCGCGCATCTTGTCGATGAAAGCGGGGTCTTTCGACATCGCCTCGAAGTCCGCCGCCAGCGTCTCCACCTTGGCCGGGTCGATCCCCTTGGGGGCGACGATGCCACGGTTGATGCTCAGCTTGAGACCGGGGTAGCCGAGCTCCTTGAAGGTGGGCACGTCCGGGGTCTGTGGCGGCCGCTGGGGGGTGCCCACGGCGAGAAAGCGCAGGTCGCCATTGTCGACGAAGCCCAGCGAGGAGGAGATATCGCCGATCGCGGCGTCGATATGACCGCCCACCAGGCCGCGGATGCGTGCCCCGGTGCCTTCATAGCCGACGTAGCGGAAGGAGGTGCCGATGGCGTCCTCGATCATCGCGCCGTGGACGTGGGGAATGCCGCCGAGGGTGGCACCGAAGCGCACCTTGCCGGGGTTGGCCTTGGCGTAGGCGGCGAAGTCGGCAAAGGTCTTCCAGCCGCTGTCGGCGTTGACCACCAGATACTGGGGCGACGAGGCCAGCGAGGCGATCGGCTGGAAATCGTCCCAGTCGAGCGGGGTGAGCCCGGTGGCGTGGGCCGCCATCAGCCCCTCGTGGATCTGGCCCAGGGTATAGCCATCGGGCGCCTTCTGGGCCAGTGCCTTCAGCCCCAGGGTGCCGCTGACCCCGGGCATGTTGATCACCGGCAGCGGCTGGCCGAGGTACTGCTCGGCGGCGTTGGAGATCACGCGCATCAAGGCATCGCTGCCGCCGCCGGGTGACCACGGCACGATGAATTCGATGGCGTGATCGGGGTAGTCGTCGGCCTGGGCGGCGGAGCTGGCGCCGAGCATGCCCAGTCCCAGTGAACCCAGTCCCAGTGAGCCCAGTCCCAGTGAGCCCAGGCCCAATCCGGTGACGAGAGAGGCGATGGCGGCGCTGGCGCGGAAGCGGCGGCGCGCACCGGCGGAGGTCTTGATCGGTCGAGTGAACATCGAATCGTCCTTTATTGGCATTGGAATGGCGTCGAATGTCGTCTAGCGCAGATTGTCGTTGTAGACCGGTGCGCGTGCCGCGTTCACCGGGGCGGCCGGGTCAGCCGAGCAGTAGTCCTCCATAGATGAGTCCGAGCAGCACCGCCCAGATCGGGTGAAGCTTGAAGCGCCACAGCAGCAGCGTGGCCGCGGCGCCGATGATCGCCACGTGCAGCCAGCCGGCGTTGTCCACGCCCTCGGCGGCGAACGACCAGGTCAGATAGGCCATCAGCACCATGATCACCGGGCGCACCCACTGGCTCATCGACTTCACCTTGATCGAATCGCGGTAGCGGTAGAGGGTGCCCAGCGCCACCAGCATCAAAAGCAGCGACGGCGCCACGGTGGCGAAAGTGGCGATTGCGCTGCCGCCGATACCGGCGACGTCATAGCCGATATAGCCGGCCATCTTGGTGGCGATCGGGCTGGGCAGGGTGTTGCCCAGTGCCAGGGTCTCGGCGAACTGCTGCGAGGTCATCCAGCCGTAGCGGCCGACCACCTCGTTCTCGATCAGTGGAATGATCGCCGGGCCGCCACCGTAGCCGACGATGTTGGGGATGAAGAACGCCAGAAACAGCTCCCAATAGATCATGAGCTGGCCTCCTTGCGCCGCCGGTTACGCTCCGGGCGCAGCAGCGCCGCGACCAGGATGGCGCCGATCACCAGGCCCGGATGGATGTCGAGCCCGTAGATCAGCCCGCCGGCCACCACGCCCATGACCAGGCTGGCGATCCAGCCCAGCGCGGCCCGGGACTTCTGCCAGAAATCCCAGGTCAATTGCGCCATCATCACCATCACCACCGGCACCACGCCCTGGCTCATGCCCTCGATCCAGCGCTGGTCGCGGTAGCGGGTGAACAGCCCCAGCAGCGCCACCATGGCCACGATGCAGGGCAGGATCTGGGCCAGCACGGCGATCACGCAGCCGCCGAGGCCGCCGACCCGATAGCCGATATAGCCGGCCATCTTGGTCGCGATCGGCCCCGGCAGGGTGTTGCCGATGGCCAGCACGTCGCCGAATTCGGCGTCATCCATCCACGCGTAGCGGGTGACCACTTCCGCCCGCACCAGCGGGATCATCGAGGGGCCACCGCCGAAGCCGAGCAGGCCGACGCGTAGAAAGGCGAGAAACAGTTGCCACTGGGTGCGTATGCCGTGAGTCCGCATGGTCATAGCACCGCGATGCTGGAGTCGGTGCGTGGCTCGGTGCCGCCGCAGTAGACCCCGGTGTCGGGGTGGCGCAGGATGATCTGGCCGCGGCCGTAGCTGGTGCTGTCGATCGCCAGCGAGACCTGATGGCCGCGCGCGGCCATGTCACGCACCAGATGCAGCGGATAGCCGGGCTCGATGCCCACCTGGCGCTCGCCCATCCACTGCCAGCGCGGGGCGTCCAGCGCTGCTTGCGGGTTGAGCCCGTAATCGATCAGATTCATCACCACCTGCATATGTCCCTGTGGCTGCATGAAGCCGCCCATCACCCCGAACGGCCCCAAGCCGATACCGTCACGGCTGAGAAAGCCGGGGATGATGGTGTGGAAGGTGCGCTTGCCGGGGGCGAGCACGTTGACGTGGTCGGCATCGAGGCTGAAGCCGTGGCCGCGGTTCTGCAGCGAGATGCCGGTGTCCGGCACCACCACGCCGGAGCCGAAGCCGTGATAGTTGCTCTGGATGTAGGAGACCATGTTGCCGTCGGCGTCCGCGGTGGCCAGATAGACCGTGCCGCCGGCCTGGGGCTGGCCCGGCTCGGGGTCGATGGCGGTGGCGCCGATCAGGCGCCGGCGGGTGTCGGCGTAGGCGTCGCTGAGCAGTGCCGCCACGCTGGTGCGCATGTGGCCGCCATCGGTGATGTGGTGGTGGCCGTCGGTATAGGCGAGCTTCATCGCCTCGATCTGGCGGTGCAGCAGCTCGGGGTCGTCGCGCACGCTGGGGTCGAAGCCCTCCATTAGGCGCAGTGCCATCAGCGCCACCATGCCCTGGCCGTTGGGCGGAATCTCCCACACCTGGTAGCCGCGATAGTCGGCGGCGATCGGCTCGACCCACTCCGGGGTGTAGCCGGCCAGATCCTCTGCGCGCAGATAACCGCCGGTCCGGCGCGAGAAGGCGTCGATGGTCTGCGCCAGGGCACCGCGGTAGAAGCTCTCGCAGTGGCTCTCGGACAGCGCTTCCAGGGTGCGCGCCTGGGCCTCGTTGCGATGCAGCTCGCCGGGGTGCGGGGCACGGCCCAGGGGCGCGAAGGCGTCGAGCCACGGCGCCACCGCGGGGTCATCGGCGCGGGCGCGGAACTCGCCTTCGGCACGCTGCCACAGGGCACTGATCACCGGTGATACCGGGAAGCCCTCGCGGGCGATGCGGATCGCCGGCGCCAGCAGGGTGGCGAAGTCGAGCTTGCCGAAGCGCTGCGACAGCGTCGCCCAGGCCGCTGGCGTGCCCGGCACCGTGACCGGCGTCCAGCCGTGCAGCGGCATTTCGCTGTGGCCCGCCGCGCGCATCGCCTCCGGGGTCAGGGCGGCGGGCGCATGGCCGCTGGCGTTGAGGCCGTGGAGCTGACCGCGGCCGCCTTCGCTTGCCATCCACACCAGGGCGAAGGCGTCACCGCCGATGCCGTTGCCGCTGGGCTCGACCACGCTCAGCACCGCGGCGGTGGCGATCGCAGCATCCACGGCGTTGCCGCCCTGGGCCAGCATGTCGCGCCCCGCCTGGCTGGCCTGGGGCTGCGAAGCGGCGACCATGCCGCGCTGGGAGTAGGTCGCGCTGCGGCGCGAGGGGTAGGGGTTGTTGTGGTCGAACGCGAGGCTCATGGCGGTGATCCCGAAGGTTCTTGTCGTTGAGGTTCGTAACCCTGGCATTGGTACCGCGGGGTGCTGCGGTGGTGCGAGCACGTGGTCGGCACGGGGTACGATCGGTTATGCTGAAAAAATCGATTTTTACTATGACGTCGATTTTGTACGAGGGTCAAGCGCTACCGAGTCGAGGAGTACGCCATGGATCGACAGCAGGACATCGCATGAGCATGAGACAGGCGCCGACCAGGGCGCTGGATGCCACCACCGCGGCGAGTCAGGTCTACGCCGCGCTCAAGCGCGATCTGATCCGCGGGCGCTTCGTCGCCGGCGAGAAGCTCGCGATCAGCCATCTCCGGCAGACCTATGCGGTGGGTTTGAGCCCGCTGCGTGAAGCGCTCAACCGCCTCGCCGCCTACGGGCTGCTGGCGCAGGAGAACCAGCGCGGCTTCCGCGTGCCGGCGCTGAAGCGCCGCGAGCTCGACGATATCGCCGGGCTGCGCCAGCAGTTCGAGGTCCAGGCGCTGGAGGCGGCGTTGCGCCATGGCGACGCCCAGTGGGAGGCGGAGCTGCTGGCGGCCTTTCACCGGCTCAAGCGCGCCGACGAGCAGCCCGATGCGCTCGAACACTGGGAGCAGATGCATCTGCAGTTCCATCGGCGCCTGCTCGAACCCTGCGGCTCGGTGTGGCTCTTGCGCTTCATCGAGCAGCTGCATGACCAGTTCGATCGCTACCGGCGCATGGCGCCGGCGCATCAGGATCTTCGCGCCCAGCTCGACGTGCAGCACGCCGAGCTGGTGGAGCTGGCGCTGGCACGGGGGGTCGCTGCGGCACGCGAGCTGATCCACGCGCACATCCAGCTCTCCTACGACGTGGCCAAAAGCGCCTGCAGCGAATGAACGGGCGCCCGTGGCAAATATGGGCGCCCGCAGCGAGTGAATGAACGTCTGTGGCAAATACGGGCGCCTGCAGCGAGTGTGTGCGCCCGCAGCTAGTCGATGAACGCCGCCTACTCGTCGAGGCACTCCAGCTCGCCCCGCAGACGCTGCGCCAGCAGCCCCAGATCGAGACTGTCGTCGGCGGGCCAGGCCAGCGTCAGGGTGACGCCCTGGCCGTCGTAGTCGGCGGCCTCCACCGGGACCTCGTGGGCCTGCAACCAGTGGCGCGCCTGGGCTTCGAGGGCGAAACCGACACGCACCCGCCGCGCGTGGCGCTCGGTGAACTCACGCCGTGGCAGGCTCTCGAGCGCCTGGGTCACCGCCTGGGTATAGGCGCGCACCAGGCCACCGGTACCCAGCTTGATGCCGCCGAAATAGCGCGTGACGACCACAGCGATCTGGCCCAGGCCGCTGCCCTCCAGGGCCTGGAACATCGGCCGGCCGGCGGTACCACCGGGCTCGCCGTCGTCGGAGAAGCCGATCGCCACCTGCTCGCCGGGGGCACCGGCGATGAAGGCGGAGCAGTGGTGGCTGGCATCGGGGTAGGTGGCGCGCGCCTCGTTCAGCAGGCGGTCGAAGGCGGCGGCGTCCGGGGCGTGGGCGACCCAGGTGATGAAGCGACTCTTGTCGATCTCGAGGTTGTGGCTGTGGATCGCCCCTGGCGCCAGCGCGGGAATCGCATAGCGCATCAGGCCGCCTGGGGCGGATTACGCATGACACCCATCACCAGCCCGAGCACCTGCACGTCCTCGTTCTTGAGAAAGATCGGCGCCATGGTGTCGTTGGCCGGCTGCAGGCGCACGCCGGATTTCTCGATGAACAGCTTCTTCAAGGTCACTTCCTGGTTGTTGATCAGGACCACCGCGGTCTCGCCATTCTCGGCGGATTCGTAGCGCTCGATGATGATGATGTCGCCATCGAAGATATTGCAGTCGATCATCGAGTCGCCGCGCACGCGCAGGGCATAGGTGTTGCGCCGCACCAGCTGGGCGGGCACATGGACGGTGGCGTCGTCCAGGCACGCCTCCATCGGCAGGCCGGCGGCGACCTGGCCGAGCAGCGGAATCTCGACCAAGTCGGTGGCGTCCACCGACTCCCAGTGGCCGTCGATCAGGGGCAGGTGGGGCTGGCGCTGCAGAAAGCTCGGTGCGGAATTTGTCATCGTCTTCTCCCGAGGAAACGGCTTCATCATAGCAAGCCGGCGGTGGGCGGCAAGGCGCGCCCGGGCTGGATATCGCCCCCGCGGTGGCTTAGGCTCTGCCGATTCGTTTCGCGGTGCGCTTATTCAAGGAGTCGTGCAGTCGGCATGCGCCTCAAGTCGATCAAACTGGCGGGTTTCAAATCGTTCGTCGATCCGGTCACGGTACCGTTCGACGGCAACATGACCGCGATCGTCGGCCCCAACGGCTGCGGCAAGTCCAATGTCATCGATGCGGTGCGCTGGGTCATGGGGGAGTCCTCGGCCAAGACCCTGCGCGGCGAGTCGATGACCGACGTCATCTTCAACGGCTCCAGCGGCCGTGCGCCGGTGGGCCAGGCCTCCATCGAGCTGCTGTTCGACAACCGCGACGGCAGCCTCGGCGGCGCCTACGCCGACTACGCCGAGATCGCGGTCAAGCGCCAGGTCACCCGCGACGCCCAGTCGAGCTACTTTCTCAACGGCCAGAAGTGCCGCCGCCGCGATATCGCCGATATCTTCCTCGGCACCGGCCTGGGCCCGCGCTCCTACGCCATCATCGGCCAGGGCATGATCTCGCGTCTGGTCGAGGCGCGTCCGGAAGAGCTGCGCACCACTCTCGAAGAAGCGGCCGGTATCTCCAAGTACAAGGAGCGCCGACGCGAAACCGAGAACCGCCTGCGGCGGACCCAGGAGAACATCGAGCGTCTCGACGACATCCGCGAGGAGCTCGACAAGCAGCTCGAACGGCTCAAGCGCCAGGCCGATGCCGCGCGCCGCTACCGCACCCTGAAAGAAGAAGAGCATCGCCTGCGCGGCGAGCTGGCGCTGCTGCGCGAGCGCGCGCTGCGCAGCCAGCAGCGCGAGGAGGCGGCGCGGGTCGCCGAGTACGAGACCCAGGTGGAGCGCGAGGTGCTCGGCCTGCGCCAGTGCGAGACCCGTCTGGTCGAGGGGCGCGAGCGGCATGACGAGATCGCCGCCGAACTGGAGCAGCATCAGGCTGCCTTCTACCAGACCGGGGCCGACATCGCGCGGCTGGAGCAGTCGCTAGAACACGTGCGTCAGCGCGACCAGCAGCTCGCCGCCGATCTCGACGCCGCCCGCCGCGAGCGCGAGTCGCTGGCGGCGCTGGCGGGTGAGGACGACGCCCGCGGCGAGGCCCTCGCCGAGCGGCTCGAAGCGCTGGCACCGGAAGCGGAACTGGCCGACGAGACGCTGCTGACGCTGGCGCAGAGTCTGGAAGAGGCCGAAGCCGAGGCCGAGGCGCACCAGGCCGAGTGGGAGCGCATCGAGCAGCAGGCCGGCGACAGTCGCCACCGCGCCGAGCGCGAGCAGGAGGCGATCCAGCGCCTGGAGCGCCAGATCGGGGAGCTGGTGGGCGAGATCGAGCGCCGCCAGCAGCAGCGTGCGGCGCTGCCCGATGTCAGTGAGCTCGAGGCCGAGCGCGACGAGCTGCAGGCGGCGCTGGCGATCCTCGACGAGCGCCAAGAGACCCTGACGATCCGCCGTGAGGCGCGTCAGGAGGAGCGCGAGCAGGCGCGTGAGGCGCTCGCCGCGGCCCAGCGCGAGCGCGATGCCCTGCGCGAGCGCCACCATCGCGCCCAGGGCGAGATCGCCTCGCTGGAGGCGCTGATCGAAGCCGCGCTGGCGGATGACGACAGCGCCCTTACCGAGCAGCTGGCGGCGCACGCGCTGGACACTGCCCCCCGGCTTGCCGAGTGCCTCGAGGTGGAGCCGGGCTGGGAGCGCTGCGTGAGCTGGGTGCTGGCGCCCTGGCTCAAGGCGCGGGTCGCCGATCTGACGCCGGCACGGGAAGCGCTGGGTCTCAGCGCCAGCGGCGAACTGCCGCATCA
>JNVT01000063.1 GCA_000737985.1 Gammaproteobacteria bacterium MFB021
CTCGGCGACTCGCTGGCCGACTTCTCCGGCGACTTCCACCACGCCGACCTGGCCACCCAGAAGCGCCTGGTGGCCGAGCAGGCGGCGCACTTCGGCGACGACTGGATCATGTTCCCCAATGCCAGCTATGGCAGCTGGAGCGACGCGACCCTGGAAGCGTGGGCGGCACCGCTCGAGACGAACTGATCACACGGGCGGCCAGGCTCAGGCGGTCGCCGATCGCCGATCGCTCGCCGATCGCCGATCGCAGTGCGCGAAACACAGCGCCCCCGCCGGGCTTTACCGGCGGGGGCGCTTTATTAGGGAATCACTGCATAAATG
>JNVT01000064.1 GCA_000737985.1 Gammaproteobacteria bacterium MFB021
CCCTCGCGTTTCTTCTTCTCCATCGACCCCGCCTGATCGCGGTCGATGGCCCGGCCCGAGCGCTCGCTGGTGCGGGTCAGCAGCATCTCCTGGATGATCTCGGGCAGCGTCGCCGCTCGCGACTCCACCGCCCCGGTGAGCGGGTAGCAGCCGAGGGTGCGAAAACGCACCCACTTCTCTTCCGGCACTTCGCCCGGTGCCAGCGGCAGGCGCTCGTCGTCGACCATCACCTGCATGCCGTCACGCTCGACCACCGGGCGCGGCGCGGCAAAGTAGAGCGGCACGATGGGGATCGATTCGAGGTAGATGTACTGCCAGATATCCAGCTCGGTCCAGTTGGAGAGCGGGAAGACGCGGATCGATTCGCCCTGGTTGATCTTGCCGTTGTAGAGCCGCCACAGCTCCGGGCGCTGGTTCTTGGGGTCCCAGCGGTGGTGCTTGTCACGGAAGGAGTAGACCCGCTCCTTGGCCCGGGACGCTTCTTCATCGCGTCGCGCGCCGCCGAAGGCGGCATCGAAGCCGTACTTGTCCAGCGCCATCTTCAGCGACTGGGTCTTCATGATGTCGGTGTACTTGGCGCTACCGTGATCGAAGGGGTTGATGCCGGCGGCGCGCCCCTCCTCGTTGATGTGTTCGATCAGCTCCATGCCCACGCTCGCCGCCATGCGGTCGCGGAACTCGATCATCTCCTTGAACTTCCAGGTGGTGTTGACGTGCATCAGCGGAAACGGCGGCGTCCCCGGATAGAACGCCTTGCGCGCCAGATGCAGCATCACCGAGGAGTCCTTGCCGATCGAGTAGAGCATCACCGGGTTGCGGAACTCGGCCGCGACCTCGCGGATGATGTGAATCGACTCCGCCTCGAGCTGCTTGAGGTGGGTTTGACGTTGTGCGCTAACCAATCGATCTGCCATGGGGGAATCTCGCTGTCACGTGCTTCGTGAAGGCACGGCTCGGAATCGTAGAGTCGTCACCCTAGCGAGAGAGCGGTAATAACGTCAAAGAATGAAAGCTAATCTAAAAATCCGATTTAGTTATAAAGAAGCGCGGCCAGATGCTGCGCTTCACATCGCAAAGGGCGCGGCCGTCGGGCGACGCTACAGCTCGACACGCTCGATCCAGGTCGACAGCCGATCGCCTTCGAGGTCGACTACGCGCAGCCCGGGGCGGGCGGCTTCGTCGACACTGAATTCGTGGCTGCCGGGCAGGAACTGATCGGAAGTAGCGGGACAGCCGTAGACCGCCACCAGCCCCTGCCAGGCGGCAAAGGCTTGGTGAATGTGGCCGCACAGGACCGCCCTCACCTGCGGATAGGGCGCCAGGGTCTGCCAGAAGGCGTCCCGATCCTCGAGCCCGATCGCATCCATCCACACCGAACCGATGGCGAGTGGCGGATGATGCATCGCAATCAACGTGGGCCTGTCGTCATCTTCGAGCTGCGCGGCCAGATGCTGTAGCTGGGTCTGCCCGACCGCCCCACCCGGCTGCCCGCTGATCCGCGTGTCCAGCAGCAGGATGCGCCAGTGCTCGAGGTCGATCTCATCAAGCGCCGGCTGCCACTCCGCCATCAGCTCGGGCTGATCGTGATTGCCGGGAATCCAGAACCACGGGCAGCCCAACCGCGCGAAGGCCTCGCTGGCCAGACGGTAGGTCGCGGAGGTCTCGTCCTGGGAGACATCACCCGTGACCAGCAGCACATCGGGACGCAGCTGCGCCGCCCGGCGCAATACGGCCTGGAGCTGCCGCAGCGGGAACCCCTTGCGCGAGGTGCCTTGGGGGTCGGCCAGCAGATGGCAATCGGTAAGCTGAATCACGCGCATCAGGGGGCTTCCGGGACACCGGCCGCGTGACCATGGGCGAGACCATGCTGCAGCCACTCACCCAGAAAGCGGTTGAGCTGGAGCTTCTCGTCGGGCTGGTGCATGCGCGGATTGGGATAGCGATAGCGGCCCTGGAAGTGGCGCTGACGCTGAAAGTCGGTGACCTCGGCCATATTGGCATCGTGATAGAGGTGCACGGTCATGCGCGGCGAATCGATGAAGCCATCCAGCACGCCGGTCTGCGAAACCCGGGCGATCGTGGTGTAGGGCGCCTGTTCCAGCACTTCGAGCCACAGGGTGCCGAAACGCGCACGCTCCCCTGCGAGAGGCACTTCGCGCACCTCTCCCGCGGCCATGTCGGCCACCAGCCGGCACAGCCTCACGTAGTTGCTGCTGCACTCCGCCTGCAGTGCCTTGAGATCGGTGACATAGGCGGTCTTGACCATATTTTTCTCCTGCGAGGGCCTGGCGCCGACCGCGATGAAGCCGCTATGACCGTGCTCTCAGCCCTGCGCGTTCCCGCGCCAGCCAGTGAAAACCGATCAACGCCATGGCATTGTCCAAATCACCCGCCATCAGCCGGTCCCAGGCTTCCGGGAACGGCATGACGTGAACCAGAATGTCTTCGTGCTCGGTCTCGAGCCCGTGCACGCCGCCTACGCCCGAGCTGTCGATCAAACCACAGAACATCGTCACTTGCTCGGTGCAGGCACCTGGACTGGGATAGTACCGGTGTAGCTCGATCAACTCATCAATCTCGCACCCGGCTTCTTCCTGCGCCTCACGGCGTGCCACCTCGGCCGGCGACTCGCCGGCCTCGACCAGCCCCGCCACGGGCTCCAGCTTCCAGGGCGAGCGCACGTCGTCGAGCGCCCCCGCCCGGATCTGCTCTACCAGCACGACGCGGTCGAGCGCCGGATCGTAGAGTAGTACCCCCACCGCATCGCGGCGAACATGGACCTCGCGGTCCATGGCCTCGCTCCAGCCGCCGTTGAAGAGGCGGTGACGCAGACGGCGCTTCTCCAGCGCAAAGAACCCGTCATAGATCAGCTCGGTTTCCAACCGCTCCACGTCATCGGCGTCGAACCGACCCGGCTCTTGGGGATGCTGCGCCATGCCTGTGCTCCTGTCATCGGTAGCCTCCCTCTATTGAGGCAGATAACCGGGTTTCCAACCACCGCTATCGGCGTGGCCAAGCCACTCGGGGTAATGCTTGCGCGTCAGCCGGGAAGAAGGCGCGCTCGACGGGGCCAATACGGTCAGATGCCTCATCGACGCCGGCGCTTTCCCCTTTTATAGACCTAGAGAAAGCGTTTTCGCCCAGTTAATAGAAACCTCTATCTCATCTACATGTTTACACAAGCGCTCAGCCAATTTCATTAAGAAACCTCTAATAAGAAGATCACAAGACTGTTTTTTAAAGGAAATCCCGCCCCTTTACAGCTGGTAACACTTATTTACCAATCACACCATTGAAGGGGCTGCGCAGACAAACTAAGTGTAATTAGTAGCAGCTAATAAGCACGACCACGCACACTTATAATTCAAACATATAAATCATTATCTAACGCTGGGGTACCTACCATGACCGTCTCCGCCAAGGTGAGCGCTCGCTCGGAAGATCTGAACCAGGCCCCGTTGATCGACGTCGATAACGGCACACTTTCGCTCGAGCAGCCTAGCAATGTGCTGCTAAAGCTCTCTCCTGACCAGGTAGAGCAAGTGGTACGCCAAGGCGACGATCTGATCGTGACACTGTCAGATGGTCAGGTTTTGCGTATCACGGATTTTTACGGCTACGGCGAAACGGCAACCAGCCAACTTTATCTGCTGGGTGAAGATAACCAGCTCTATCTGGCAGATCTGGGCGTTGCCCAAAGCAACGGTTTACTCGTTGCCGACTATATCCCTCTCGATGACAGTTCGGGCCTTCTCGCGCTCGCCGGCGACACCGCCGGTGGTGGCGGCCTTTCCGCCGCCGGCATCGCGGCCATCGCCGCTGGGGTGGGTGTAGCAGGTGCGGTGGCAGCAGGTAGTGGCGGTGGCGGCGGAGGTGGCGGCGACGCCCCAGACGACGGTAACGATGGCGGCGATGGTGGGAATGGCGGCGACATCACGGCACCGAACACCCCGGTACTATCGCTAGCCTCCGATACCGGCGCAGAAACCGATGATGGCATCACCAATGACGCTACGGTCAACGTCGGAGGCCTCGAAGCCAACGCCACCTGGGAGTACTCCACCGACGGTGGTACCAGCTGGACGACTGGCACAGGCACCAGCTTCGAACTGGCTGAAGGCACCTATGCCGATGGTGACGTGCAGGTGCGCCAGACTGATGTCGCGGGCAACGTCAGCCCGGTCGATGCCTTGGGACCAATCACCGTCGACTTGAGCGCACCTGTCGCACCGACGATCTCACTGGCCAACGACACCGGCGCGGATATCGCCGACGGCATTACCAATGACGCCACGGTCAATATCGACGGTCTCGAAGCCAACGCCGCCTGGGAGTACTCCACCGACGGTGGTACCACTTGGACTACCGGAGCCGGCACCAGCTTCGAGCTGGGCGAGGGAACCTACGCCGATGGGGATGTGCAAGTTCGCCAGACTGATGTCGCGGGAAACGTCAGCCCGGTCGATGCCTTGGGACCAATCACCGTCGACTTGAGCGCACCTGTCGCACCGACTATCTCACTGGCCAACGACACCGGCATCTCACTGGCCAACGACACCGGCGCGGATATAGCCGATGGCATCACCAATGACGCCACAGTCAATATCGACGGTCTCGAAGCCAACGCCACCTGGGAGTACTCCACCGACGGCGGTACCACCTGGACCACCGGA
>JNVT01000065.1 GCA_000737985.1 Gammaproteobacteria bacterium MFB021
ACTGGCAGCGGCCCCATCAGCACAACGGAGGCATGTCGCCCGCACGAGCGGAAGCAACACTCAATTCACTGTCCGGGATTAGTTGACCACTACAGGATATGCGTAGTCCGGAAGACGGTAAGCCTTTGTTTTCTATCGATAGTGAAGTTGTCTTGTAATCAGTAGGTCCCGCTGCTTTTAGGCGAGAAATCCGCTCGTGGGGGGGCGGTATGGGAGGGAGATCGGCCGCCGAGTCGCAGGTTTATCGTCCTTCGTGAGGGAGCCGACGCGCCTATACTCGCTCGCGTCTAGGTGGGCGATGAACGCGAATCAGGAGGTGGGATGAAGACGCTTGCCGTTCTCTTGGTGCTCGGCTGTGTGGGGCAGAGTGCAGCCGCGCTGGCCGGTGACTGTTCCGAGTTCCGCTGCCGCTATGGGGACGTGCCGCGTCCGCCGGTACCGCTGATCACAGAGCCCTTCCACGTCTTCTATGGCCAGCCTACGCCGCGGCCGATGCGCCCCTATCGCGATCTCGGGGCTGAAGAGATGTCGAGGGATAGCGCTTCCGGGCACGGCAGCCCCGTCGGGGAGAGGGTGGAGTCACCCGGGCGCGAAGCGGCGCCGTCGTCGACCGACTCGATGCCGTAACAGCTCGCTGGCGCCGTGGGCAGCCAGGTCGTGAGTCTTGCCGTGGTTGTGAGGTGATAGCAGGGCACTTGGTGCGCTGAAAGGTCTGTCATGCTGCGCGATGACGCGGCGGCGTCTGTTCGCGGCGAGACGCCATCAAGGTCGACTCCAGCGCCAGCGTCTGGCACTTCACGGCGGTGCAGTTGGCGCAGCGCACATGGGGGCTTTCCCCAGGCTGCGTCGGCAGGTGGAAACGGTCGCTGCCGCACAGCGAGCACTGCATATCGAGTGTGACGCAGATCATGGCCTAGCTCCCCCGGAAAACGGCAGGGCGGAGTGTGGCTGTCACGGATGAAAGCTTGATGACGTCGAGCACGACCCCGCCCCCATCTATCGGTTCCTGCATCAGGTCGCGGGGCACCCAGCTGACATTTTCTTGCTTTACGTTATCGCTGTCCCCGATCGGGACTGCCACGGTGGCCCTGGCCGGAACGGTCGCAGAAGCGCAGCGCCTATGGCCGCCGGGGCTGACCCGGGCAGGCGGTTGCAATTCTGGCCGACTTTTCTAGGCTAGAGACCCTTTTGATGTCAGATGAGGAAACTCCACTCGACCCACCTATCGGCACGACTGCCGAGGACTGGATCTGAAACCTGATCACAAACTTGGAGGTGATTGGATGTCAGTACAGACCGCATCCCCCCGTAAGCAGGACACGTGGACGAAGCAGGATCGCTATCCGACACGTTTGCGCCGGTCGCAGGAAGCGCTCTGGCGTGAGCGTCAGGAGGCAGTCGTCAAGGGCCGCCATCTGGACGGGCCACTCGACGCCACCCAGTTGGACGCCTTCGAGCGCGATGGCTTCCTGTTCGAGTCCAACTTCCTGGGCCACGACGAAGTCGCTGCGCTATGCGACGAGCTTGCCGCGCTGCTGGCGCGGGATGATTTTCGCGACCGCGACTTCGCCATTACCGAGCCGGATAGCCAGGAGATCCGCTCACTGTTCGCCGTGCATTTCCTGTCGCAGCGCTTCGCGCAGCTGGCGGCGGACCCGCGCCTGACCGGGCGAGCACGTCAGATCGTGGGCGGCGATGTCTACGTGCATCAGTCTCGGGTCAACTACAAGCCGGGCTTCCAGGGCAAGGGCTTCAACTGGCACTCGGACTTCGAGACCTGGCACGCCGAGGACGGTATGCCTGAGATGCACGCCGTCAGCGCCTCGATCGTGCTCACCGACAATCATCACTTCAACGGCCCGCTGATGCTGGTGCCGGGCTCGCACAAGGTGTTCGTGCACTGCCTGGGTGAGACGCCGGATGATAACCACAAGCGCTCGCTCAAGCAGCAGGAGTTCGGCGTGCCGAGCCAGGACGCCCTGCGCGAGCTGATCGAAGCCAACGGCATTCAGGCGCCGACCGGTGCTGCCGGCGGGCTCCTGCTGTTCGACTGCAACACCCTGCATGGCTCCAACGCCAATATGTCGCCGGACCCGCGCAGCAACGCCTTCTTCGTCTTCAACCGTCGCGACAATGCCTGCGTGCGCCCGTTTGGGGCCAAGCAGCCGCGTCCGGCGTTTCTGGCCCATGCGCCGGATGAGGTGTGGACGCCCCAAGGCGCGACCCACTGACGACGCGCCGCGCGCTGATTCTGCTCTTCGATAGTGCGCGCGGCCTGGCTCTGCTCCTCGATAGATAGCATAGAGAGTCAGGCTCGCCGGCAGGCGTGATGCCATTGGCCGCCGTTGACGCTAGACTCGTCGAGTCTGCGTCGACGGCGGTTTTTCGTGGGGCCTTCGGCGCACTTCTAGCGGTTCCACCACTGGCAGGGGAGTAGAGCATGGCTTTCACCACGCGCTTCGTCGACGGCAGCGAAACCGGGTATCCACTGGGCAAGATTCTGTGCGTGGGGCGCAATTACGCCGAGCACGCCGCCGAGCTCAATAATCCAGTTCCCAGTTCACCGCTGCTGTTCATGAAGCCGGCGACCAGCGCGGTGGAAATCGAGTCGCCGATCGCCCAGCAGTTCACCCATGGTGAGGTGCACTTCGAGACCGAACTGGCGCTGCTGATCGGCGAGCGTCTGAGCGCGGCGAGTGCGGCGGAAGCGCTCGCCGGCATTGCCGGGGCCGGCCTGGCGCTGGACCTCACCCTGCGCGACGTGCAGTCGGCGCTCAAGGAGAAAGGCCACCCGTGGGAACGCGCCAAGGCGTTCGACGGCGCCTGCCCGCTGTCGCGCTTCGTGCCGGTGGATGCCGATACCGACTGGGCCAGTGTCTCTTTCCATCTGGATATCAACGGCCAGCGCCAGCAGAGTGGCAAGCTCAGCGACATGCTGTTCACGGTTCCCGCGCTGCTCGAAGAGATGACCCGCACCTTCACCCTCGAACCCGGCGATGTGGTGCTGACTGGCACCCCGGCCGGCGTCGGCAAGCTGCCGCGGGAAGCGGTGCTCGGCCTGTCGCTGTCGCTGGGGCTGGATATCGGTACGCGCACCCGCTGAGGTGTCTGCCGGTGTCGGGGCACTGACGCCAGACGCAAGAGCCGCCGGACACGACAAACTGCCGGGCACAAAAAACCGCGATCTCGTCGCGGTTTTTTGCATCTGGCATGAGGCTGGGTCGGGGTCTCACTCCAGATAGGTGTAGCCGCTCAGGCCGGCGGAGAGTTCTTCGACGAACTGCTCGCGCTCTTCGACACTCAGCGGGCTGGCGATCAACTGCTCGGTGAGCTGCTGCTTGAGCGCCTCGGCGTCGAAGTTGACGTAGCCCAGCACCGCGGCCACGGTATCGCCCTGCTGCACGTGGGAGAGGCGCCACTCGCCATTGTCATCCAGCGCCACGTCGACCGAGTCGGTATCGCCGAACAGGTTGTGCAGATCGCCCAGGATCTCCTGATAGGCGCCGACCAGGAACAGCCCCAGCAGCTTGTCGTCGTCATCGTCCCACTCGGGCAGCGGCAGGGTGCTCTCGAGCCCCTGGCCGTCGACGTAGAGATCGATCCGCCCGTCGGAGTCGCAGGTGATGTCCTGGATCACACCGCGCCGGGTCGGGGTATGGTCGAGCCCGGTCAGCGGCAGCACCGGGAAGACCTGGTCGATACCCCAGACGTCCGGCAGCGACTGGAACAGCGAGAAGTTGACGAACAGCTTGTCGGCGAGCTTCTCGGCCAGCTCGTCGGCGATGTCGCGATGGGCGCGGTTGCGGCCGTCGAGCCGGTCGCGCAGGCGCTGGCAGGCCGCGAAGTAGACCGACTCGCCCTCGGCGCGGGCCTGGATATCGGCCAGCCCCATGACGAAGCGATCCTGCAGCTCGCCCACTGCCTGCACCACGTCGTGGTAGGCCTCGACCAGGTCGCGCGGCTCGCGCATGCCCTCGAGCCGATCATAGACCCGCCACAGCTCGTCGACGTGCGGGTCCTCTCCGACCCGGCGCTCCGGTTCGATGTGGCCCATGCGCTCCTCGCCGATGACATTGGTCACCAGCACCGCATGGTGGGCGGTCAGGGCGCGTCCGGACTCGGAGATGATCTGCGGATGCGGCAGCTCGTGGGTGTTGCAGATCTGGCTGAAGGCCCACACCACGTTGCTGGCGTACTCGCGCATGGAGTAGTTGATCGAGCAGAAACTGCGCGACCGCGTGCCTTCGTAATCCACGCCCAGCCCGCCGCCGACGTCGACGGTATCGATCGGCGCGCCGAGTTCACGCAGGCTGTGGTAGAAGCGCGCGCACTCGCGCAGGCCGCGCTGGATGTCGCGGATATTGGCGATCTGCGAGCCCAGGTGGAAGTGCACCAGTTGCAGGCTAGCGAGGGCACCGGCGTCGCGCAGGCGCTCGGTGATGGTCAGGATCTGGGTCGCGGTGAGACCGAACTTCGACTTCTCGCCGCCGGTGTCCTGCCACTTGCCCTTGCCCACTGAGGAGAGGCGCGCACGCACGCCGATACGCGGCCGCACCTGGAGCTTCTCCGCCTCCTCCAGGATCAGACTCAGCTCGGAGTACTTCTCCACCACCAGGTAGACCTTGTGGCCGAGCTTCTCGCCCATCAGCGCCAGGCGGATGTACTCGCGATCCTTGTAGCCGTTGCAGATGATCACCGACGGGCCGTCACCGGAGAGCGCCAGCACCGCCATCAGCTCCGGCTTACTGCCGGCTTCCAGGCCGACCCGGCCGTGACCGCGCTCCTGGGTGGCCAGGATCTCCTCGACCACGCGGCGCTGCTGGTTGACCTTGATCGGATAGACCGCGGTATAGCCGCCCTGGTAGCGCTCTTCCTGCATCGCCTGATCGAAGGCCATGCACAGCTGTTCGACCCGGTCGTGCAAGATGTCGATGAAGCGCACCAGCACTGGCAGGCGCAGACCGGCGTCGCGCAGCTTGTCGACCAGGGTATCGAGCACCATGCTGGGGCCGGGCACTTCGCTGCCCAGCGGCCTGACCAGCGTACGGCCCTGATCGTCGACGTCGAAGTAGCCGCTGCCCCACTGATCGATATTGTAGGTGCGGCGGGCCTGTGCGGCGGGAGAAGGATTCGGCATGACGCTCTCCGGTGGACCGGCGGTGAAATCCCGGCGACAAGACAGCTAGCGCGCCGGGCGACGATGGCGCGCATTATGCCGTCGCAGTGTGTCGGGAACCATGAATTTCAGGAAAAAAGCCACGGCGCGGCCGCGCGCGTTCGGCGCCGCGTCACAGCCGGAGCCGCGGGTACGGCGTCACACTAGCCTAGTCGAAAACGCGCCCGGCGCTCACGCCGGCAGCGGCGGCACCTCGCCCTCGAGCCGCTGCATCAGCAGGGTACGGAAGCGGGCCGGGTCGTGGGGGGTGATGTCATGCGCTGGCGGGTCGACATGGATCACCAGCAGGCGCGACAGCCAGTAGCGCAGCGCGGTCATGCGCAGCATCAGCGGCCACAGCGCACGTTCGGCAGCGCTCAGCGGGCGGTGAGCCAGATAGGCGCCGAGGATGGCGTCGTAGCGCGCGCGGTCGATCTCGCCCGCGGCGTCGCTGGTCCAGTCGTTGATCACGATCGCCAGATCGAACAGCAGCTCGCCGGTGCAGCCGTTGTAGAAGTCGATGATGCCGCCGAGGCGGTCACCGTCGTAGAGGGTGTTGTCGCGGAACAGGTCGCCATGGATGGCGCCGCGCGGCAGCTCGGCATCGGTGAAGGCCGCGGCGTAGGCGGTGATCTCTTCGCGCATCAGCGCCTGGTCGCGGCTATCGAGATAGGGCAGCACTTCGCGGTGGCGGCGCTCCAGCCAGGCCAGGTTGCGCGGATTGTCGCGCTGGCCGGTGAAGCGCTGTGACACCTGATGCATGCGCCCCAACGCATCGCCGAGCGCGGCGCACTGGGCCAGATTGGGGGCGCTGGGGTGGCTGCCGGGCATGCGCGGGAACAGCAGCGCCGGGCGGCCGGCGAGGCGCTGCAGGGCGACCCCTTGGCGGTCGTGGATCGGCCCCGGCACCGGCAGGCCCTGAGCATCCAGATAGTCGAGCAGATCGACGAAGAACGGTAGATCCTCGAATTCGCCCTGTTCGAACAGTGTCAGCACCCACTCGCCCTGATAGGTGGTCACGAAGAAAGTGCTGTTCTCGGTGCCCTGGGGGACGCCTTTCAGCGCGACAAAGTCGCCGACGGTGTAGCGCGTGAGGAAGTCAGCGACCTGGGCGTCGTCGAGGGGAGTGAATACGGCCATGGCAATATCGGATCTGGGAGCGGAAACCGCGCATTGTAGCGGTTGCGGCGGCGCGCTCCTACCTCGTGTGCGTCGCTGCCTTGGTTTACGGCGCAGCCGTCATTTACGTTGCGGCCCACGCGCGCGTCGCCGTGACGCGGCTACGCCTTGCGAGCCTCACTCGCGCTGCACCCACTCGGGCACCGGCACGCTATCGGCATCGCGGCGCTGGTAGTTGCCGTCGCCGTCGGCGTCGTAGAGGAAATAGGCCTGCCCCGACTTGGGCACCACACGAATGGCGTAGAGCTTGCCGTTGAGCCGATACTCCGAGACCGTCTGCTGGGCATCACTGTGGGTGGTGACCTGGGGCGTCGGCGTGTTCTGCGCCAGCGCCGTGGATGTCAGCGCGGTCGTGGCCAGCGCGGTCGCGACCAGCAGCGCGCCCGGCAGCGGCTGCCGCAGCGCCTGAAGCAGCGTGTGCAATGTCGTCTTGGGCATGGCAATGACCTCCGATAGCGCGGATGCCCCGGGTGGCGAAAGTCTCACGAGAGGCAGCGGGTGCCTGAGCGGCCCAGTCTAGCGCTGGATCGCGGCTCTTCGCATCTGCTTCGACCACCGGCGCGGGTGGGGATTCCCGATTGCCGGCGGTGCGCCCTGACGCCGAGCGGCGCCTTGCGTATCATGAGGCCATCGAAAGCCAGTCACGGATGCCCCAGCTCATGGCAGATGCTCCCATCGTTCTCTACGTGGTGCATTATTGGTACAGTCGGTGCGCCAAAAAGTGACCATCATCGACTTGTCAGGTTGGCGCTATATGCCCGCCGTTGCTGGGCTTTATGGCCGTAGGTCGCATGGTGTGGGGAGCTTCGCTTGCATTCGTAATGCGTAGGTCGGTAGTTCGAATCCACTTATCGGCACCAAAAAAACTATTGGTTTCATTGGTTTAGGTATCGCCAAAAATCACCTTAGTGTGGCTTTTTTCGTTGGCGTCAACAAAGTAACGATACATGTCTTTTCGATCCAGTTTAAAAATCTTTCATGTACAAGTGGATACCGGACCGCCATGCAATTCAGGGCGATCGATGGTGCAGCAATGGGCGGTCGAAGTGACGCATTGTGTGTAGTTGCACGCGTACTTGCTGAAACAACCGGTCGCAATCGCCATCCAGGCGGAGGCCATCCCTCGGAGGGCACGTAGGCACTAGGTAGGCGAACGCGACCTCGGTCACGCCCGTGCCATGCGACAAGGTTGGACCCAAAAAAAGCGGCCCGATAAGCGTCATTCTGATGATGACTTGCTTACGGGCCTGAAGACGCTGCTCCCTGCGAACTATGATCATGAACCCAGTTGCAACTGGACGGGATGTTTTCCGTCCGAGCAGTGTATGGGCGACATTGATCGATCTTGCGGAACGGCGGATATCCACGGTGGAGTGGCTCCAACGATGCCGAGGGAAGGGCCAGAGAGCTCGAATGCTGGCACTGTCAATGAGATCCGACGTCGATGGACTGGATATCGTCGACAGTTTACACTTTGGCGTGCCACGCCACAGATGAGGGAATAGCCTTGGATACCACCATGGATCAGATTGGTCAGCGCCGATCGAGCACGCTGACATCGATCGTCCGTGAGGCGATCGAGAACATGATCATCTCCGGCGAGCTATCTTCGGGTGACCGCATCAACGAGAGTGCACTCGCGGCACGCTTCAATATTAGTCGGGGCCCGATTCGAGAGGCCTGTCGGGGGCTCGAAAACGCCGGTCTGATTCGTAACGTGGCCAATCAGGGGGCCTATGTTCGTGAGATGAGTCTTGAAGAGGCTCGTGCTCTCTACGAGGTGAGGCGAGCATTGACGGCATTAGTAGGTGAGCTGCTTGTCGAACGGGCGAGCGATGAGATGCTCGACGAGTTGCAGCGCCTGGTCGAAAGTATGGCGCGGGCCGTCGAGGAAGACGACCTGAGCACGTACTACAACCTCAATCTGGAATTTCATAACATGATGGTGGCCAACGCCGATAATCCGGCGCTGGAACGTTATTACGGTGATATCGTCAAGCAGTTGCATCTCTTCCGGCGTCGCGGGCTCTTGCAGCATGGCAACCTACGGGCCTCGAACGAAGAACATGTGAAAATCGTCGAAGCTTTACGTCGGCGCAATGCCTCCGAGGCGGCCGAAGCCTTGCGCCAGCATGTCATTTGCGGCTGGCAGCGAATGGTTGGCACCCTCGAGGAGTCATAAGCTGCTATCCCCTTGGTTCCTGTCGCCGCCGCGTCTTCCATTGGCTCCTCGCGCTAACCGCTTTTCCTGCAGGCCACTTGGCTAGCTTATCCGTCGTTCAATCCGAATGTTCTCTGGTGGCGATCATCGATGTCGCCCCCGCGTTGCCGTAGGCCCGCATCTGCGCTCCTGCCTTACGTCTCGAGTTTCGGCGTGCTTGGCGCTGTCGCTGATGCGGCGAATGCTCCCAGTCAGCCCCGTACTCTCGACTACGACGCTCATCCCCCTGGCTAGACCATTGTCTAGTACAGAAGGGCCGAACGGTCGAATAGGCTGTCTATCGTAAACTGTTAACAGTTTACAGTTGCTCGATGAGCGATGCCTAACAAGTACATAACGGGAGAATAACGATGCGCCATTGGATGAAGTCAGGCTTGTTAATGACAAGTCTGGCCACAGCCGCTCTCGCGTTTAGCGCTACGTCGGGAGCCGACGACTTCCCTTCCGAGCCGATCGAGATCGTCGTTCACACCTCACCGGGGGGCGGAACCGACACCACGGCGAGAATCGTGGCATTGGCGACCCAAGCGCAACTGGGTACCAACGTCTACGTCCAGAACAAGAAAGGCGGCGGCGGCTCGGTTGCCATGAGTTACGTCAAGAGCAAGCCCGCCGATGGCTATACGGTCATGGCGATCACGCCCACGCACCTCTTCACCATGCTGCGCGGGAATTCGCCACTCGATATCGACGATATCCAGGGCCTGGCGCGCGCTACCGATGATCCGATCATCGTCATGGTTCGCGGAGACAGCCGGTACAAGTCCATTCACGATCTCATCGAGGCGGGGAGGGCCGGCGTGATCAAGTGGGGTGGTACCCAGATCGGAGGAGTCGATCACATTGCCGCCATGAGCTTCGCCAAGGCGGCAGGGATGAAGGTCTCTTTCGTGCCCTTCGATAGTGGCGCCGAATTCGCCGCCGCTCTATCCCGGGGCGACATCGACGCAGCGGGGCTCAATATTTCCGAAACTCGGGATCAGATCGCAGCCGGCGATTTCCGTCCTCTTGCCGTCATGGCCGACGATCGTATGAAGGCGTTACCGGACGTACCAACGCTTAGCGAAAAAGGTCTGGATATCTCGTTCTCCACCGTCCGTGGCTACGTGGTGCTGAAGAGTACGCCCAAGGCTCGCCAGGAAATTCTGGAAAAGGCGATGCTCAAGGGGATGGAGAGCGACCGCTACCAAAACTACCTGAAAGGCATCGGGCTCGACGAAACCAGTATCGAGGGGGCCGCTGACTGGGACAGCCAGATCCGTCGGATGTACAAGGCTGGCCAGGAGACGATGCAGGACTTGGGCCTGGCTCAGTGATCCACCTGCCTCGCCAATTCCTCTGTTCCAACTCGGAGTTTCCACCATGTTGAGCCGCTGGAGAGATCTCCTGCCGGGAGTCGTACTCCTGGTCATGGTCGTCGCGCTTTACTGGATAACCACGACCTTCTCGACGGTGCCGGCCCTCTTTGCCCAGGGCATGCAGGCCACCGCCATGCCACGTCTGATTCTGGGGGTGATGGCGGTGCTGACCCTGGTGATGCTCTATCAGGGATATGGCCACGTCGAGGAGGACAAGCCGGTCATTTCCTGGCGCATGTGGGTAACGGCCGGGCTGCTGCTGGCTGCATTTCTGCTGTTCGAGATTCTCGGCCTGACATTGACCATGGCGCTGACCTGCCTGCTGATCCCACTGCTATGGGGTGAGCGCCGTCTGGGACGGATCGTGATCTACGCCGTCTGCACACCGGTAATGATCTATCTGCTTTTCACTTATGCGCTGCAGCTTCGGCTGCCGCAGGGAATCCTCTCCCCCTGGCTGTCCTGAGTAACGGAAACGTTTATGGAACACATACTGACGGGATTTAGCATTCTTATCGATCCGATGTCGCTGGCGGTCATTCTGTTGGGGACTATCGTCGGGGTACTGGTGGGTGCTTTGCCGGGCCTCAGCTCCTCCATGGCGGTGGCGCTGCTGCTGCCATTCACGATCTATCTCGATCCGGTTCCCGCCATCTCGATGCTCGCTGCGTTGTATTGCGCAGGGACCTTCGGCGGCTCGATCACGGCCATTCTCATCAACGCGCCGGGCGCGCCACCGGCGGCGGCGACGGCGTTCGACGGCTATCCCATGGCCCAGCGAGGAGAGGCGGGCCGGGCGCTCGGCATGGCCGCCGTCGCCAGCGTCATCGGTGGCATGTTGTCGTTGATCGTGATGGTGCTGGCGGCGCCGGCGCTGGCCCGGATATCCCACTCTTTCGGGCCGCCGGAATATTTCGCGCTAGCGGTGTTCGGCCTCTCGATGTTGGCATCCATCAGCGGCAAGTCTCCGGTCAAGAACCTGATCGGCGGTGCGTTCGGGCTGCTGATCGCGACCGTGGGGGTCGATCTGACCACCGGGGTGGAGCGCTTCACCTTCGGCGTCCCCGAACTCTACGAAGGCATCAGCTTCATTCCGATCCTGATCGGCCTATTCGCGATTGCCGAACTGCTAGCCCAGGCCAATGTCCGCGACAAGGTACTGGAGCGTATCTCGCTCAATGCCATCAAGTTGCCATCCGTTACCGATTTCAAGCGGGTCTGGCCGACGATTCTTCGCTCATCGGGTATCGGTACCTTCATCGGTATCCTGCCCGCCGAAGGCAGCACCATGGCCGCGATGATCGGCTATAACGAGGCACGCCGGTGGTCCAAGAACGGCGACAAGTTCGGCACCGGAGAGATAGAAGGGATCGCGGGCCCGGAAGCTGCCAACAACGCCGCCACGGGTGGTTCGATGGTACCGACACTGGCGCTTGGCATTCCCGGCTCGGCCACGGCGGCCGTTATCCTCGGCGGGCTCCAGATTCATGGCATCCGCCCGGGGGCCTATCTGTTCGAGAATCAGCCGGATCTGCTGTACTCGATCTTTGCCGCCATGTTCTTAGCCAACGTCGTGTTTCTGGGATTCGGATTGGTGGGCGCCAGGCTGTTCTCGCGTATTTCCCTGATCCCACGGACTTTCCTGTGGCCGACGGTGTTCGCGCTGTGCGTGGTTGGAGCGTATGGCGTCAACCAAAGCATGGTCGACGTCATGATCATGCTGATCGCAGGCTTCGCTGGCTTCTGGCTCAAGCGCTACGGCTTCGGTGCCGCGCCAATCATCATGGGGGTCGTGCTCGGTTCGCTGGTCGAGAACTCGCTGGCTCAGTCCATGATCATCTTCGATCACGACGCCTGGCGTTTCCTGGATCGTCCGATCGCTATCGGCTTCTTCCTGCTGGCCGCCTTCAGTCTCTTCTATCAGCCTGTTTTCGGTTGGCTGCGACGCTTTCGTCGCCCTCGTTCTGCTGCCAGCAAGGGTGCCAAGTGATGTCTGCGGACAGAGCATTGGCGGGCAAGGTCGCCTTGGTGACGGGAGGTAGCCGTAACATCGGCCGATCGGTGGCGATCGAACTGGCCCGCCAGGGTGCCGATGTCGCGATCGTAGCCAGGGCAGACGGCGAGTCCATGCAGTCGACCTTGGCCGCCATCGAGGCGGCGGGCCAGCAAGCGTTGGGTGTCGTTGCCGATGTCGCAAATCCCGGCTCGATCATGGCCGCTGTGGCGCAACTCGATCACCGCTTCGGCAGGCTGGATTGCTTGGTCTGCTGCGCGGCAGTTCGCCCGCACAAGCCCCTCGAACAAATTACGCCGCAAGACTGGCGCGAGGTGATGGGCGTCAATCTCGACGGCGCTTTCTATACCGTTCATGCGGCTTTATCGCTGCTGGGCGAATACCGCGAGGCTTCGATCATCACCTTCGGTGGACTGAGTGCGCATGTCGGCGCGGCGGAGCGGGCCAACGTCATTGCCTCGAAGATGGGCGTCATCGGGCTGACGCGGGCGCTGGCGGTGGAACTGGCGGGGCGCGGTATCACCGCGAACTGTGTCGTGCCGGGCCAGATCGAGACGCAGCGAGCAGCCGGCTCGCCGCCACCGCACCTCCAGGGAGAGAGTGTATCCGCCGCTCGCCTGGGGCGACCTGACGAAGTTGCCTCGACCGTCGGCTTTCTGGCCGGGCCGCAGGCGCGCTACATCACCGGGCAGACCTTCCACCTCAACGGCGGTCGTTACTTCGGCTAGCCCTCTCATGCACCGATTCGCTCGGTCCCTCCCTACGGGGGCCTTCGCGTCTTTCACTATTCGAAGAAAGGAGTCATCCATGTCAGTTGCCAATAACGTATTCGCTAAAATGCCTGAAGAAACACACATCACGGCAGAAGCCGTGGCCTTCATCGAAGGTGTCCGATTCAGTGATATACCCGAGGAGGCGGTGCGCATCGGAACGCGTTGTCTGCTCGACGGGCTGGGCCTCTTCGTGGCGGGTTCCGAAGAGCAGACGGTGCGCCTGCTCGCTGACGAAGCGGAAGATACCCGGGGGCGTGCCGATGCCTACCTGCTCAGCAAGGGCGAGGTCAAGGTGCCAGCGGCAATGGCAGCGCGAGTAATCGGCACGGCCGGACATGCCCATGACTGGGACGACAGCCAGGTTAGCAAGGATCCGGACCATATCTACGGTCTGCTCACTCACCCGACCATTCCATCGCTGACCGCGACCTTGGTAATGAGCCAGAAGCTGGGTGGCGTGACAGGAACTCGCTTCATGGAAGCGTTCCTCACCGGTTTCGAGGTCGAGTGCAAGATTTCCGAATGGATGTTGCCGCAGCACTATATGCGCGGCATGCACTCCAGCGGTACCGTCGGAACCTTCGGCGCTTTCGCCAGTGCTGCCAAGTTGATAGGACTGAGTGGCGACAAGCTACGCCATGGCTTCGGCATCGCCGCCAGCCTGGCCGCCGGTATCCGTTGCAACTTCGGCACCATGACCAAACCGCTGCACGTCGGGCGCGCGTCGGAAAACGGAGTGACCGCGGCGCTGATGGCCGAGCGGGGCTTCACGGCCGATCCTGATGCGCTCGATGGCCCTTGGGGATTCATGGCCGTACAGGGTGGGGGGGTGAGCGCCGAAAAACTGCAACAGGGTTTCGGCAAGGTCTGGACCATCATCGAACCGGGCGTCTCGATCAAGCCTTATCCTTGCGGCGTGCTGACTCACCCGACCATCGACCTGATGTTGCGGCTTGTCACCGAAGGCGATGTCGCCCCGGACAATATCGAACAGGTCACCGTCAATGCGGGAAGCAACATTCTCAACCCGATCCGTTATCCGGTCGCGGCCAACCACCTGCAGGCCAAGTTCTCGTTGCCGGCCGCTCTGGCCATGATCGCCTTGAACCGTCAGGCCGGTAAGCGTGAGTTCTCGGATGCGTTCGTGGCTTCCCAGGCCATGCAGGATATGCAACGACGCATTCGTACCGAGTTTGACGCAGAAATCGAGGGCCAGGGCTTCGACAAGATGCGCTCGCGCATCACGATCCAGCTGAAAGACGGCCACGAAATCTCGGGCTGGGCCGATGAGCGCTATCGGGGTGGGCCAGAAAATCCTCTGACCGATGCGGAACTGGAGGGCAAAGTCCGCTCCTGTTGCAATGGCGTACTCTCCCCGGAAGCGCAGGATAATTTGATCCGTACCGCCTGGTCGGTCACCGACTTGCCGGATGCCAGCGCCATTGCCGAGCTGATTCGCGTCTGAGCGACACGCTGAAGTAAGCGGCTTGATGTTCATCCCGTGTGGGGGGCGTCAAGCCGTGCTTCGCGTTCGCGCCCTACATCCGCCGGATGGCACCACCGCTCTCATAGCGATGATCGGCCACGCCGAACGCCATAAGACGGGTCGGTCGCAAGCCTGCTCCCGATCGCGACCGGCTGCCTACTGATGCTGTTGATAGCGGTGTTGATCAACCGCCTGGCGAGGCTCTCTCTACAATCGGGTGTTCGTCGCGATTCCAGCTCGAAGCGAGAATGCCATGAGAACGCCTGGATGCTTACTGACCGTCATCTGTGTGACGGGCGCGGGGCTGGGCTTGAGTCCTGGCGCCATGGCCAGCGATAGCGCGGCTGCCACGGGCGGTGAAAGTGCTTCCCGGCGGCAGCGGGTGCCTGCGCGGCCCAGTCTAGCGCTGGATCGCGGCTCTTCGCATCTGCTTCGACCACCGGCACGGGTGGGGGATTCCCGATTGCCGGCGGTGCGCCCTGACGCCGGGCGGCGCCTTGCGTATCATGAGGCCATCGAAAGCCAGTCACGGATGCCCCAGCTCATGGCAGATGCTCCCATCGTCCTCGTCGACGGTTCCTCCTATCTCTATCGCGCCTTTCACGCCCTGCCGCCGCTGTCGACCTCCGACGGTCAGCCGACCGGTGCCGTGCGCGGGGTGCTGGCGATGCTCAAGAGCCTGATCAAGCAGTATCCGCAGAGCCCGATGGCGGTGGTGTTCGACGCCAAGGGCAAGACCTTCCGCGACGAGATCTACGCCGAGTACAAGGCCCACCGGCCGCCGATGCCGGACGATCTGCGGCCCCAGGTCGAGCCGCTGCACGACTGTGTCAGAGCGCTCGGCCTGCCGCTTTTGTGCATCGAGGGAGTCGAGGCGGACGACGTCATCGGCACGCTGGCAAGGCTCGCCACCGAGTCCGGGCGCGATGCGGTGATCTCCACCGGCGACAAGGACATGGCCCAACTGGTCAATGCCCATATCACCCTGGTCAACACGATGAAGGACGAAACCCTCGACGTGGCCGGGGTGGAGGCGAAGTTCGGTATACCGCCCGAGCTGATCATCGACTATCTGGCGCTGATGGGTGACAAGGTCGACAACATCCCCGGCGTCCCCGGGGTCGGCGAGAAGACCGCGCTCGGCCTGCTCCAGGGCATGGGCGGCGGTCTCGACACCATCTACGCCGATCTCGAGCGCGTCACCACGCTCGACTTCCGCGGTGCCAAGACGCTGCCCAAGAAGCTCGAAGCCAACCGCGAGCAGGCTTTTCTCTCCTATCGTCTGGCCACGATCAAGACCGATTGCGAGCTGCCGGTGGGGCTCGACGAGCTGCACCTGGCCGAACCCGACCGCGAGGCCCTGAAGGCGCTGTATACCCGGCTCGAATTCAAGAACTGGCTCAATGAGCTGCTCGACGGCAAGGACGAGGGCGTGGACGACGTCGCCTCGGGCAGTGCGGTGGCGGGCGATGATGTCGACGAGGAACCGGCGCTGGCCAGCGCCACGCGCGAAGACCACACCCTGCTCACCCAGGCGGAGTTCGACGCCTGGGTCGAGCGCCTGGCGGCGAGCGAGGCGTTCTGCTTCGATCTCGAGACCACCAGCCTCAACTACATGGAAGCCGACATCGTCGGCATCGGGCTGTCGCTCGAGCCGCACGAGGCCGCCTACATTCCGGTGGCCCACGCCTACCTGGATGCCCCCGATCAGCTCGACCGCGACGCAGTGCTGGCGGCGCTCAAGCCGCTGCTCGAAAACCCCGACATCGCCAAGATCGGGCAGAATCTCAAGTACGACATCTCGGTACTGGCGCGCTACGACATCCGGGTCGCCGGCGAGCTGATCGACACCATGCTCGAGTCCTACGTCTTGAACTCCACCGCGACGCGACACGACATGGATTCGCTGGCGCTCAAGTACCTCGGAGAGAAGACGATCAGCTTCGAGGAGATCGCCGGCAAGGGTGCCAAGCAGCTCACCTTCGATCAGATCGGGCTCGAGGAGGCGGTGCCCTACGCCTGCGAAGATGTCGATATCACCCTGCGCCTGCATCGCGAACTGCGGCCCAAGCTCGAAGCGGAAGGGCGTCTGGCCGAGGTGCTCGACCGCATCGAACGGCCGCTGATTCCGGTGCTGTCGCATATGGAGCGCGGCGGCGTGGCCCTCGACCCGGCGCGCCTGCACGCCCAGAGCCAGGCGCTGGAAACCCGCATTCGCGAGCTCGAGAGCGAAGCCTTCGAGCTCGCGGGCCGGGAGTTCAACCTCGGCTCGCCCAAGCAGCTCGCCGAGATCCTGTTCGACGAACAGAAGATCCCGGTGATCAAGAAGACGCCCAAGGGCGCACCGAGTACCGCCGAAGCGGTGCTCGAGGAACTGGCGCTGGACTACCCGCTGCCCAAGCTGATCATGGCCCACCGCGGCATGACCAAGCTCAAGTCGACCTACACCGACAAGCTGCCGCGGCTGGTCAACCCGGCCACCGGGCGGCTGCACACCAGCTATCACCAGGCGGTCACCGCCACCGGGCGGCTCTCCTCCTCCGACCCCAATCTGCAGAACATCCCCATCCGAACCGAAGAGGGGCGCAAGATCCGCCAGGCGTTCGTCGCCCGCGACGGCTACCGCATCGTCGCCGCCGACTACTCGCAGATCGAGCTGCGCATCATGGCGCACCTCTCCGACGACAAAGGCCTGCTCGACGCCTTCGCCAACGATCAGGACATCCACGCCGCCACCGCCGCCGAGGTCTTCGGCGTGGCGCTGGAAAAGGTCACCGCGGATCAGCGACGCAGCGCCAAGGCGATCAACTTCGGGCTGATCTATGGCATGAGTGCCTGGGGCCTGGGCAAGCAGCTGCACATCGAGCGCGGTCAGGCGCAGACCTATATCGACCGCTACTTCGATCGCTACCCCAACGTCGCCACCTTCATGGACAGGATTCGCGCCCAGGCGGCGGATGATGGATTCGTGGAGACGGTATTCGGGCGCCGGCTCTACCTGCCGGAGATCAAGGCGCAGAATCACGCCCGGCGCCAGGCCGCCGAACGCACCGCGATCAACGCGCCGATGCAGGGCACCGCGGCGGACATCATCAAGCTCGCCATGATCGACGTGCACCACTGGCTCAACCCGGCCAAGGGCCAGGCCGAATTCGACGCCTGGATGGTGATGCAGGTGCACGACGAACTGGTCTTCGAGGTCGCCGAGGCGCAGAGCGACGACTTCATCGCTGCGGTGCGCCAGCGTATGCAGCGCGCCGCCGAACTCAAGGTGCCGCTGATCGTCGATGCCAATAGCGGCGCCAATTGGGACGAGGCGCACTGAGCCCCGGCGGGTTAGTCTCCAGCCGGCGGTGCCGGGCGGGGCAGCGGGCGATTCGGCGGAACGCCCGCTCTGCCTTACAATAGGGAGCATCCGTCAGCGGGTGACGTTCATCGCCGCGTGGCGGCTTCATTTTTGCAAGGAGCATCAATTCCATGGCCAAACAGCAAATCGGCGTGGTCGGCATGGCCGTCATGGGGCGCAATCTGGCGCTCAACATCGAGAGTCGCGGCTATACGGTGTCGATCTACAACCGTTCGGCGGAGAAGACCGACGAGGTGATGGCCGAGAACGGCGACAGCAAGCTCAAACCGTTCTACAGCGTCGAGGAGTTCGTGGCGTCGCTGGAGACGCCGCGACGCATTCTGCTGATGGTCAAGGCCGGCGATGCCACCGACAAGACGATCGAGTCGCTCAAACCGCACCTCGACCAGGGTGACATCCTGATCGACGGCGGCAACACGCCGTTCGAGGACACCATCCGCCGCAACAAGGAGCTCTCCAATGCGGGCTTCAACTTCATCGGCACCGGCGTTTCCGGTGGCGAGGAGGGCGCGCTGAAAGGGCCGTCGATCATGCCGGGGGGGCAGAAGGAAGCCTACGACATGGTGGCGCCGATCCTCGAGAAGATCGCCGCGCGTGCCGACGACGGCGAGCCCTGCGTGGCCTATGTCGGCCCGGACGGTGCCGGCCACTACGTCAAGATGGTCCATAACGGCATCGAGTACGGCGACATGCAGCTGATCGCCGAGGCCTACGCGATTCTCAAGGGCTCGCTGGGGCTCTCCAACGCCGAGCTGGCCGACGTGTTCAGCGAGTGGAACGAAGGCGAGCTCGACAGCTACCTGATCGATATCACCGCCAAGATCTTCACCAAGCAGGATGACCAGAGCGATCACGACGTGGTCGATATCATCCTCGACTCGGCAGGGCAGAAGGGCACCGGCAAGTGGACCAGCAAGAGCGCGCTGGATCTCGGCGTGCCGCTGCCGCTGATCACCGAGTCGGTCTTCGCGCGCTTCATCTCGGCGCTGAAGGACGAGCGTGTCGCAGCATCCAAGGTGCTCAAGGGCCCGGCGCATAAGACCTTCGAGGGTGACAAGGCCGAGTTCATCGAGAAGGTGCGCCAGGCGCTCTTCTTCAGCAAGATCGCCTCCTACGCCCAGGGCTTCGCTCAGATGCGCGCCGCCTCCGAAGATCATGGCTGGGACCTGAACTACGGCGAAGTGGCCAAGCTGTTCCGCGCCGGCTGCATCATCCGCGCGCGTTTCCTGCAGAAGATCACCGACGCCTACCAGGAGAACCCCGAGCTCAAGAACCTGCTGATGGCGCCGTACTTCGGTGAAATCGCCGGCAACTATCAGTCGGCGCTTCGGGACGTGATCGCTCATGCCGTGCAGAATGGCATCCCGGTGCCGACCTTCTCCTCGGCGATCGCCTACTACGACAGCTATCGCAGTGAGAAACTGCCGGCCAATCTGATCCAGGCCCAGCGCGACTTCTTCGGCGCTCACACCTACAAGCGTGTCGATCGCGAAGGGACCTTCCATACCGAGTGGTTGCAGGACTGACGGAGACGAAGCGATGGCGGAGCGGGAGCGGGAACGCGTTCGCGAGCATCTGGCGGGTCAGGCGCAGCCGGCGCTCGACGAGGGCGCCAAGGCGCACTATCGGGCGCGTATCGCGTCGCAGTTGAAGGCGCGTAACGCAGTGCTGGTGGCGCACTACTACACCGATCCCGAGATCCAGGCGCTGGCGGAAGCGACCGGTGGCTGCGTCGCCGACTCGCTGGAGATGGCGCGCTTCGGCAAGGATCACCCGGCGAACACGCTGATCGTCGCCGGGGTGCGCTTCATGGGCGAGACCGCCAAGATCCTGAGCCCCGAGAAGCGGGTGTTCATGCCCACCCTGGAGGCGACCTGCTCGCTGGACATCGGTTGTCCGGCGGATACCTTCTCCGCCTTCTGCGATCAGCATCCGGAACGCACCGTGGTGGTCTACGCCAACACCTCGGCGGCGGTGAAGGCGCGTGCCGACTGGGTAGTGACCTCGTCGATCGCGGTGGAGCTGATCGATCACCTCGACCGCCAGGGCGAAAAGATCCTGTGGGCGCCGGATCGTCATCTGGGCCACTATGTGCGCGAGCGAACCGGGGCCGACGTGCTCTGCTGGGAGGGCGAGTGCATCGTCCATGATGAGTTCAAGGCCAAGGGGATCCTCGATCTCAAGGCGCTGCACCCGCAGGCCGCGGTGCTCGTGCACCCGGAATCACCCGCCTCGGTGGTGGAGATCGCCGATGTGGTCGGTTCCACCTCGCAGCTGATCAGCTCGGCTCAGAAGCTCGACAACCCCAGCTTCATCGTCGCCACCGATCGCGGCATCTTCTACAAGATGCAGCAGCTGATGCCGGACAAGACCTTCATGGCCGCCCCCACCGCGGGCAACGGCGCTACCTGCAGAAGCTGTGCCAACTGTCCGTGGATGGCGATGAACGGTCTCGAGAACACCCTGGCGGTGCTGGCAGACGCCAACGGCTGCGGTCAGGAGATCCATGTCGACCCCGAGATCGCACGCCAGGCGCTGATCCCGCTGAATCGGATGCTCGAGTTCGGTGCCGAGTTGAAGCGCCGTTAGGCTGGGTAAGAGAACGCACTTCGCTCGCCGACTTTTGGCACCAACCCCAGCGCTGTCATTGGAAAGACGAAAACGCCCGCCCCGGTTACCCCGGGGCGGGCGTTTTTGCCGATGGGGCGGCGTGGCTCGCCCCGGGCGATGTCACCGGTGCTTTCTGTCACCAGTGCTCGGCGTTAGAAGTGATAGTTGATGAAGGCCCCCGCGCGCCACTGGGTGGCGTCGCCGAGATCGTCGACGATCGGGCTGTCCTCGGCGTCGCCGGTGAGGCGCGCCACGCCGACCAGGCCGGTGACCGACCACTGGCGGGTGAGGTAGTAGCTCAGGGTGGCATCGGCGCCGAGGGTGAAGTAGCCATCGTTCGGGTCGTAGGCACGAATCCCCGAGCGCGCGCTTTCGCCCGTCGAGACCCCGAACAGATCGTCGGTCCAGGCCGCGCTGGTGTAGCTGAAGCGCGGGCCGACAGTGAAGGCGGCGCGCTCGCCGAGGCGGGCGACGTGGGTCGCCGCGAACTTGACCCGATAGCCGTCGATATCACCGGTGAAGGGCGTTTCGGCGGCGGCGCTGTAGCGCCAGGTGTCGTCGAGATAGCTGGCGCGCAGGCCGGCGGTGGCGCCGCCGTCGACCTGATCCAGGGCGCGGATGTCGCCGGTGTCGTCGCGGCCGAAGGTGTAGCCGATGAAGGGCGCGACCCGCCACTTGCCCTCGCGTACCAGATTCCAGCCGATGCCGTCGGTCACGCTGACGAAGAAGGTATCGCCGTAGGTCGCATCCAGCGACGGCCAGGCGTTCCACTCGTAGTCGTCGCTACCCAGATAGTCCGGGGCATAGATCGCCCCGGCGCCGACGCTGCCTTCCCAGGTCGGCTGGGCCGCGCTGGCCGCGGCGGCGGTGGAAAGGCCGGCGGCGAGCGCCAGCAGACGGACATCATGACGTGAAGCACTCATCTCTCTGATCCCTGTGACGATGCAGTTGGGCGAAAACATACGGCAGGCCCGAGCAAAAGGCCAGATGCGTCGCGGGCCTGCGGAGGATGCCCATTTCTGCGCGAATCGCGCGAATTACGCCAATGATTTGGCATTGGTGCCGCACTTTTCCTAACTTCAGTGAAGCACTACGCCTCCTTTACCTGCCGCTCTCCCGACGATGCGACCAACACCAGCTGTGCTGCGGTGCCTGACATGCCCGGTGCAGCCCCGTCGCTTCCGACAGCGTCAAGCCAGGCTGGCGGTGGCGGCAAGAAACGTTGGTACGACCATCCAGAACGCCACGCTGAAAAGACAAAGATGCCGGTAGCGGCACAGCCTTGATGAGGATCTCAGACATGGATGACAACGAGCGCACCGCGCCGGGCGTCGATCATTTCGACCCCCGCGGCGACACCCAGCCTCGCTCTCCCGCGCGGCGGCGGTTCCTGCAGTCTGCGGGGGCCTCCGGTCTCGCTATTGCGGCGGCACCGGCGCTGTCCCAGGTCAGCTATGCCGGGTCGCCGGACCAGCCGCAGACCCAGACCGATGCCCCGCCTGCAGAGGGCCAGCAGCGCATCACGCTGAGCGTCAACGGCCAGACGCATCGGCTCGACGTGACGCCCAACGTCATCCTGCTCGACGCGCTGCGCCACGGGCTGGGGCTCACCGGCACCAAGAAGGGCTGCGACCATGGCCAGTGCGGTGCCTGCACGCTGCTGGTCAACGGCACCGCGATCAACGCCTGTCTGAGCCTGGCGGTCAGCCACGACGGCGACGAGATCACCACGGTCGAAGGGCTGGAGAAGAACGGCCAGCGCCACCCGATCCAGCAGTCCTTTCTCGAGCACGATGCCTACCAGTGTGGCTACTGCACCGCGGGTCAGATGATGAGCGCGGTGGCGATTCTCAACGACCCGGCGATCGGCACCAGCGATGCCGAGGTGCGCGAGGCGATGAGCGGCAACATCTGCCGCTGTGGCGCCTACAAGAACATCGTCGCGGCGATCCAGTCGGCGCGTGGCAAGCTCGCAGGAGATCCGGCATGAGAGCCTTCGATTATGCCCGGGCGGAGAGCCCGGCGGCCGCGATCGCGGCACACGGCAGCGATGGCCAGGCGGCCTTTCTGGCCGGCGGCACCACGCTGCTCGATCTGGTCAAGCTGGACGTGATGCAGCCGCGCAAGCTGGTCGATATCAACGGCGTGGCGCTGGACCGCATCGAGCGCCTGGACGACGGCCGTCTGCGCATCGGCGCCATGGTGACCAACACCGCGCTGGCCCGCGACCAGCGCGTCGTCGCGGACTATGCCGTGCTGTCTCAGGCGCTGCTGGCGGGCGCCTCGACCCAGCTGCGCAACAAGGCCACCACCGGTGGCAACCTGATGCAGCGGGTGCGCTGCCCCTATTTCCGCGACGGCGTCTCGGCCTGCAACAAGCGCGAGCCGGGCAGCGGCTGCGCCGCCATCGGTGGCGTCAACCGCTCGGTACATGCCGTGCTCGGCACCAGCGACAGCTGCATCGCCGCGCATCCGTCGGACATGTGCGTGGCGATGGCGGCGATCGGTGCCAAGGTGCAGGTCGAGGGCCCAGAGGGCCGGCGCGAGATCGACTTCGCCGACTTCCATCTGCTGCCCGGTGACACGCCGCAGCGCGAACATGCGCTGGCGCCCGGCGAGCTGATCACCCACGTGGTGCTCGACGCGCCGCTCGCCGGCAGCCGCTCGGCCTATCTCAAGCTGCGCGACCGCCAGTCGTATCAGTTCGCGCTCGCCTCCAGCGCGGTGATCGTGACGCTCGACGGCGACACCATTCGTGAAGCACGGGTGGCGCTGGGGGGCGTCGGCACCAAACCGTGGCGGGCGCCGGAGGTCGAGGCCGCGCTTGTGGGCCAGCCGGTGAGCGAGCAGCGCTTTGCCGATGCCGCCAAGCGCGCGTTCGCGCATGCCACCGCCTACGCCCACAACGCCTACAAGATTCCCCTCGGCCAGCAGGCGATCGTGCGCAACCTGACCGACCTGACCACTGCCTGAGCCGCGGCGAGGAGAGATCCAGATGAGTGACGACAAGCCCAGCGACCCGCACTTCAGTAAGATCATCGGTGCCGGCGTGCCGCGTATCGACGGCCCCGACAAGCTCTCGGGGCGCGCCCACTACGCCGCCGATCAACTGCCCGCCGGTCTCACCTACGGCTACGGGGTGTTCAGCACCATCGCCAGCGGCAAGGTGACCCAACTGAGCGTGGAGCGCGCGCGTCGGATGCCCGGCGTGATCGAGATCTTCCACCACGGGCACTTCCCCAAGCTCTACCGCTCGCCGTCGAGCTTTGCCCAGGGCAACAAGGTCGAGGAGACGCGTCTGCCGTTCGAAGACGAACGCATCTACTACGCCGGCCAGTTCGTGGCGCTGGTGGTGGCGGATACCTTCGAGAACGCCCGCGCGGCGGCGCGTGAGGTCGAAGTCAGCTATGCCGAAGACGCGGCACTCGCCAATCTCGAACAGGGCGTCGCCGCCCACGGCACCCAAAGCGGCAGCGGCAATCATTCGCGCGGCGATGCCGCGGCGGCCTTCGACAGCGCGGCGCGGCACATCGACGTGACCTACCGCACCCCGGTGGAGACCCACAACCCGATGGAGATGCACGCCTCCACGGCGTGGTGGGAGCGCGACCATCTCACCATTTTCGACGCCTCCCAGGGCGTGGTGATGGCGCGTAACGCGCTCTCCAAGATCTTCGCCATCCCGCCGGAGCGGGTCACCGTGCACGCGCCCTATATCGGCTCCGGTTTCGGCAGCAAGCTGTGGACCTGGCCTCACGCCGTGGCCGCCGCCGCCGCCGCACGTGAGCTAGGGCGGCCGGTACAGCTGATGGTGCCGCGGGCGCAGATGTTCACCACCACCGGCCACCGCCCGGAGACGCGTCAGCGCCTGCGCCTGGCCACCGATGGCAGCGGCAAGCTGGTTTCACTGCGTCATGAATCGATCAACACCACCTCGTTCACCGACCAGTACGTCGAGACCTGCGGCAGCGTGACCAAGAGTCTCTACAGCTGCCCCAATCTCATGGTCAGCCACGCAACGACCCAGGTGAATCGCGGCACGCCCACCTCGATGCGCGCCCCAGGTGCCGCGCCGGGGCTGTTCGCGCTGGAGTCAGCGGTAGACGAAATGGCCGCCGCGGCCGGCGTCGACCCGCTCGATTTTCGCCTCGACAACTACGCCGAGCGCGACGAGAGCAAAGACCTCGACTTCTCCAGCAACCATATCGTCGAGGCGACCCAGCGCGCCGCCGAACGCTTCGGCTGGGCCGCGCGCAACCCCGATATCGGCAGCATGCGCCAGGGGCGCGAGATCGTCGGCTACGGCATGGCGGCGTGCAACTGGGAGGCGCTCAAGCGCCCGTGCGACGCGCGGGTCTCGCTGCGTGCCGACGGGACGGCGTTTGCCTCCTGCGCCACCCAGGACATCGGCACCGGCACCTACACCATCGTCGCCCAGGCGGTGAGCGATCTCACCGGCCTGCCGCTGGAGCGGATCACGGTCGAACTGGGGGACTCCTCCTACCCGGATGGCCCGGTCTCCGGTGGCTCCTGGGCCACCGCGACCACGCTGCCGGCGATCGCCAAGGCCACGCGGGTCGCCCTGGACGAAATGAAGCGCTACGCCACCGGCGCCAATGGTGCCTTCGCCGGGGTCGCCAGCGACGAGCTCGAGGTCGCCGAGGGCGGCCTGCGCAACGCCGCTGGCAAGCAGGTGAGCTTTGCCGACATCCTTGGCGCTGCGCGCTACGGCAGCGCCGACGGTGAAGCCCACACCGAAGGCGCCGATGCACAGTACTCCTACCGCTCCTTCGGCGCGCACTTCGTCGAGGTGCGCTGGGACCCGGGCATCTCGCATCTGCGCGTGGCCCGCGTGGTCAGCGCCATCGATGTCGGCCGGGTGATCAACGAAACCACTGCGCGCAATCAGGTCGAAGGCGCGATCGTCATGGGTATCGGCATGGGGCTGTTCGAGGCGACCGAGTACGACGCCCGCAATGGCCGTCCGGTCAACAACGACTATGCCGAGTACGTGGTGCCGGTCCACGCCGACCAGCCCGAGGTCGATGTCATCCTGCTCGACTACCCCGACACCCGCTTCAACGAGTACGGCGCCCGCGGCATCGGCGAGATCGGCATCACCGGGCTCGCCGCTGCCGTGGCCAACGCGGTGCATCACGCCACCGGCAAGCGGATCCGCGAGCTGCCGATCACCCTCGATAAGCTGATGGATGACGTGCCCGAGGCGCGCACGGCCTGAGTCATTCACGCCAGTCCACAGCGTCTGGCCCACAACGCATCGACGCCGGCCCCAGGGCCGGCGTCTTTGTCTTGGTCTTGATATCTGTCGTCGTCGGTGTCGATACGCCCGTGTGTCTGGCGCCCAGGGTGATGGCGCTATCAGCGTTCGGCGGTCGCCTCGACCAGCGCCTGCATTTCGCGGCTGAGCGGGGCGACCGCGGGGCAGTCGCCGACCCCGTGACGCGTGGCGATCCACTGCGGGTCGTCGTAGCCGAGCCAGGTCTGGCCGTCGCTGTCCTGCCAGATCAGCGCCTTCATCGGCAGGTCGATGCCGGCGGTGGCGGCGCACTGCATCAGAGGCGTCGAGGTCTTGGGGTTGCCGAACACGATCACTTCGTTGGGCAGCATGGCCATGTCGCGGGACATTGCGCCCTGGCGATGGTCGATGCGCGCGAAGATGGTCATGCCGCTGGTGCGCACGTTGTCGGCGAAGCGGCCGGCCACCTGGTGCACGCTGCCCTCGACCGGGGTGGCGACCAAGCCCGGCACCGTCGCGGCTGCCTGCGTCTCCTGGGCGCTGGCGGCGGTGACGGTGGCAAGGCTCGCGAGCGCCAGGCTCGCGGCGGTGATCCAGCGTGACATCGGTCGTCTCATCCCTCTCTCCTGTCGGTATCGAACACTCTGCCTTCACGCGCGTGAACGACAGTTGGCCATGGTGGTAGTCGATCTGGGGCCGGCCGCCCAGGCGTGCAAGGCGGGTGCGGTCCCATGTCGCGGCTCAGTGAGCCGGCTGGCCCTGGTCGCTGGTCAGCGCGGCCTCGGCGAGGTCGACCTCGCGCACCAGCTTTCTGAGCACATTGTCGTTGATTCGGTGGCGCTGGCGAAGCTTGTAGTACTCACGGCGCTCGGCACGCAGCGCTTCCAGCCGCGTCTCGCGCTCCAGCTCACGGCTGGTGGCGAGCTGCGGGGTGGCGGTCTCGGTGGAGTGCAGCGCCATGCGCTCGCGATAGTACGCCATCAGCTGTGAGCTGATGTCGTTGAAGGCGATGATCGTTTCGTCGTTGGTCTGGGCTCGCGCGAATTCTCCGGTACGGTCGTGGTGGAAGCGTTCGATACGGTAGATCGCCGCCTCGGCGCCGGCAATGCGCGCGCGGCGCTCCTCGTCGAACTCGCGGGTATCGCGGGGCAGCTTCAGATTGCGCAGCACCAGTGGCAGGCCGATGCTGCCGGTGATCAGGGTGAACAGGATCACCCCAGTGGCGAGGAAGATCAGCAGCTCACGGTTGGGGAAGGGGGTGCCGTTCTCCATCAGGTGCGGCAGCGACAGCGCTGCGGCCAGCGTGATGGTGCCGCGGATACCCGCCAGAGTCGCCGCCAGCATCAGGCGCAGGGACAGGCGGCCATTGCCGTCCGGCGTCGGCAGCCGCGGGCGGCCATGGATCAGGCCGCGCAGCCGGGTCAGCGCCAGCCCGACCTCGCTGGCCAGCCAGATCCACAGGAAGCGCGACAGCAGCAGCGCCAGCGAGATGATCGCCACGTAGCCGAGCAGACGCAGGAACTCGTAGTCGCCGATGTCGTGCAGCGAGTGGTCGAGGGCGCCATTGATGATCGCCGGCAGCTGGAAGCCGAGCAGCAGGAACACCAGGGCGTTGAGCACGAACTCCAGCATCTCCCACACGCTCTGGGTCTGCATGCGCGCATTCAGCTGGCCGACCCGCTTGAGGTCGGCGCGGTTCATCACCATGCCGGCGGCCACCGCGGAGAGAATGCCGGAGAGCCCCAGGTGCTCGGCGAGCAGATAGGCGGCGAACGGCAGCAGCAACACCAGCAGGATCACCTGGACCGTGGTCGCCTCGCCCAAGTGGCGCTCGATCAGGCGGGTGCGCAGCAGGTTGAAGCCCATGGCCAGCAGTGCCCCCACCACCAGCCCGCCCACCGCGATGATGAAGAAGCTGAAGGTGGCATCGACCAGCGAGAAGGTGCCGGTGAGCGCGGCGGCGACGGCGAACTTGAACGCCACCAGACCGGAGGCATCGTTCATCAGCGATTCGCCCTCGAGCACGCGCATCAGCCGTGGCGGCACCGGTAGCCGGCCGGAGATCGATGACACCGCCACTGCGTCGGTGGGCGAGAGGATCGCCGCAAGGGCGAAGCTCACCGCCAGCGGCAGCGCCGGGAACAGCAGATGGATGAAGTAGCCCACGCCGACCACGGTGAACAGCACCAGCCCCAGCGCCAGCGCCAGGATGGGCCCGCGCAGGCTCATGAACTCACGCTGGGGGAAGCGTCTGGCATCGGCGAACAGCAAGGGGGCGATGAACAGCAGCAGAAAGATTTCCGGCTCCAGCTCGACGTGCAGACCGGCCGCCGGCCAGGCCAGCAGGGCGCCCAGGATGATCTGCACCAGCGGCGTCGGCAGCGCCGGCACGAAGCGTGCGATGACACCGGTGGCCGAAGCCACCAGCAGCAGAATCAGGACCAGGATCAGCGTATTCATGGTGGTCGTGGATCTTCCTTGCCGGGTGGGTCGGGTGGCGCGAGCGGCCAAGCTTAACCGAAGTCGACGTGCGCGGAAGGCCGGCGGAGACATTTACGCTCATCTCCGGGCGGGGTGGCGCCCGGGTGTCTATGCTGATCAGTCGACACGGCGATGGCGTCCTGACAGCGCCCCGCCCTGCATGGATTCCCGTGATACCCATTGGTTCCCGATCGCAGCGCCCGGTGCCCGCCAGCGTGGCGGCGGTGCCGCCTGCCCCAGGCCATGGTGTTCACGCGAGTCGCCCCAGACCGCGGGGCGTGGCCGCGCGCAGTGACGCGCCCAGGGGCCGCGCCTCGATCACCGATGAGGAGCCGGCATGATGGACGATTCCGTGCATTCCCCGACCCGGCGCGGAACCCCCGCGCCGACCCTGAACGTCAACTTCACCCTCAACCAGCAGCCGATCTCGCTAGAGGTCGCCCCCAACGCGGTGCTGCTCGACGTACTGCGCGAGCAGCTTGGCCTCGGCGGTACCAAGAAGGGCTGCGACCACGGCCAGTGCGGTGCCTGCACCGTGCACGTCGACGGCCAGGCGATGAACGCCTGCCTGCGGCTGGCGGTCATGTGCGAAGGCCAGCACGTCACCACGGTGGAGGGGTTGGCGCGGGAAGGCGAGCTGCACCCGGTGCAGCAGAGCTTCCTCGCCTGCGACGCCTTCCAGTGCGGCTACTGCACGCCGGGGCAGATGATGTCGGCGACGGCGCTGCTCAATGACGCGCGCATCGGCAGCGACGATGCCGCGGTGAAAGAGGCGATGAGCGGCAATATCTGCCGCTGCGGCGCCTACAAGAATATCCTGACGGCGATCCAGCAGGCGCGGGCGACCCTGGCCGACGACGCCACGCGCCGGGCAGGGGAGGGGACCCCATGAGAGCCTTCGACTTCTCCCGCGCCGAGAGCGTCGGCAGCGCGGCGCAGCACGGCAACGCCGAGACCGCCTTCGTCGCTGGCGGCACCACCCTGCTCGACCTGGTCAAGCTCGACGTCATGCGCCCGGCGGCAGTGGTCGATATCAATGCGCTGCCGCTGAAGACGGTCGAGCGGCTGGCGGATGGTCGGCTCAGGATCGGGGCGCTGGTGACCAACACCGATCTCGCCCATCACCCTGAGGTGAAGCGCGACTACCCGCTGCTCTCCCAGGCGCTGCTGGCGGGCGCCTCGACCCAGCTGCGCAATATGGCGACCACCGCCGGCAACCTCATGCAGCGTACCCGCTGCCCCTACTTCCGCGATGTCGGCAGCGCCTGCAACAAGCGCCAGCCGGGCAGCGGCTGCGATGCCCGCGACGGCATCAACCGCATGCACGCGCTGCTCGGCGGCAGTGCCGACTGTATCGCCGTGCACCCCTCGGACATGTGCGTGGCGCTGGCCGCCATCGGCGCCACCCTGACCCTCGAAGGGCCGGCGGGCGAGCGCGAAGTGGCGTTCGCCGATTTCCATCCGCTGCCCGGCGACACGCCGCATATCGAGCACGATCTCGCCGCAGACGAGCTGATCACCGCGCTGACCCTCGACGCGCCGCTGACCCTCGATGCGCCGCTGGCGAGGGCCGGGTCGCACTATCTCAAGCTGCGTGACCGCGCCTCCTACGAGTTCGCGCTGGCCTCTGCTGCGGTGCAGCTCAACCTGGATGGCGAGCGCATCACCGAGGCGCGGCTCGCCCTTGGCGGCGTCGCCACCAAACCGTGGCGAGCCAGCGAGGCCGAGGCGGCCCTGGTCGGCCGGCCGGCCGAGCTGGCGAGCTTCGAACGCGCCGCCGAGATCGCCCTGCGCGATGCCCGGCCACTCGCCCACAACGCCTTCAAGGTCGACCTGGCCAAGCAGGCGATCGTGCGCGCCCTGCGCGATGCCACCCGCGCCGCCCGCCAGGGCGGCACCGACACCCAGGAGAGCCAGGCATGAACGATCTGACCCAGTCGACACTCGCCCAGCCCAAGGTCGTCGGCCAGCGCACGCCGCGTATCGACGGCGAGTTCAAGCTCACCGGTCGCGCCGGCTATACCGGCGAACTCAGCGTCGAAGGCATGCTCTACGGCTATCCGGTCGCGGCGAGCATCGCCCACGGCACCCTGGAGCGCCTCGAACTCGACGAGGCGCTGGCGATGCCCGGGGTGGTCGATATCTTCCACCACGCCAACTTTCCGCGCCTGCACCGCTCGCCCAACAGCATGGGGCACGGCGATCAGGTGAGCGAGGTGCGCTTGCCGTTCGAGGACGAGCGCATCTACTACCACGGCCAGTACGTCGCGCTGGTGGTGGCGGAGAGCTTCGCCCAGGCCCGTGCCGCCGCTCAGCGCGTGGTGGCCCGCTACCGCCAGGAGACCGGCGCGATCTCCAGCCTGCTCGATGGTGCCCACGACAGCCACACCGAAGGCGAGCTGCTGGAAGACTCAGGAACCACCCGCGGCGATCCGGAAGCCGCGTTCGCCGGCGCCGCGGTGCAGATCGATGCGGTCTATCACATCGCCGCCGAGAGCCATCTGCAGATGGAAATGCACGCCACCCTGGCCGAGTGGCGCGATGACGGCAGCCGGCTGGTGGTGCACGAGTCGAGTCAGGGGGTGTTCTACCAGCGCAACGCCATGGCCCGGATCTTCGATCTGGCGCAGGAGAACATCGAGGTCATCTCCCACTACATCGGCTCCGGCTTCGGCAACAAGCTGTTCATGTGGCCCCACGCGGTGGCCGCTGCCGGGGCCGCACGCGAGCTCGGGCGACCGCTCAAGCTGGTGCTGCCGCGGGCCCAGGACATGACCGGTGGCGGCAATCGCCCCGCCTCGCGCCAGCGCCTGCGGTTGGGCGCGGATCGCGACGGCCGCCTGAACGCGGTGATTCATGACTCCACCACCGAAACCTCACTGGTGGATCGTTACGTCGACGCCTGCGGCAGCGCCACGCCGAGCTTCTACGCCTGCGACAACCTGGCGGTCAGCCAGCGTATCCTGGCGCTCAACCACGGCACGCCCTGCCCGATGCGCGCGCCAGGCGAGGTCTCCGGCATCTTCGCTTTGGAGACCGCGATGGACGAGCTGGCGGTGGCGCTCGCGATGGACCCGGTCGAGCTGCGTCTGCGCAACTACGCCCACGAGGACCCGGAGAGCGGCCTGCCGTGGTCGAGCAAGCAGCTCGACAAGTGCCTGCACAGCGCCGCCGAACGCTTCGGCTGGGCCCAGCGCGACCCGGGCATCGGGGCGATGCGCGACGGTGACGAGATCATCGGCTACGGCATGGCCGCGTGCACCTGGTTCGCCGGGCGCCAGCCGTGTCAGGCGCGGGTCGAGCTGCGCGCCGATGGCACCCTATTCGCGGCCTGCGGCACCCAGGACATCGGCACCGGCACCTACACCATCGTGGCCCAGACGGTGGCCGAGCTGACCGGCGTCGCCGTGGCTGACATCGAGGTCAAGCTGGGCGAGACCAGCCTGCCGACAGGGCCGCTTTCCGGGGGCTCGATGGCCACCGCGACCACGTTGCCGGCGGTGGCGGCGGCGGTGCGCGATGCCTTGAGCGCGCTCAAGGAGGTGGCGACCGGCCACGGTGGGGTGTTCGCCGGGGTCGATGCCGACAGCCTGACGGTGGCCGAGGGCGCGCTGAGTGACGGCGAACGCAGCCACAGCTTCGCCGAGGTGCTCGAGGCCATGCGCCTGTCCAGCGTCAACGGCCAGGGCAGCAGCGCCCCGGGGGAGGAGAAGAAGCAGTACAGCTTCCGCTCCTTCGGTGCCCACTTTGTCGAGGTGCGCGTCGACCCGAGCATCTCGCGGGTGCGGGTGGCACGGGTGGTGTCGAGCATGGATATCGGCCGTGCGATCAATCCACCCACGGCGCGCAACCAGGTCGAAGGGGGCATCGTCATGGGGATCGGCATGGGGCTGTTCGAGAAGCTCGACTACGACCCGCGCGACGCCCGGCTGATCAACGCCAACGTGGCCGACTACATCGTGCCGGTACACGCCGACATCCCCGAGATCGACGTCGAACTGCTCGACTACCCGGACTTCAAGTTCAACGAGTTCGGCGCCCGCGGGGTGGGCGAGATCGGTCTCACCGGCATTGCGCCGGCGATCTCCAATGCGCTCTATCACGCCACCGGCAAGCGTTACCGCGACCTGCCGGTGACCATCGAGGCGCTGCTCGCCGATCACGCCTCGGGGTAGCGCAACCCGCCGACGAAAAGGGAGACGCAGCGCGCCACGCGCTGCTCGATCGCCGCCTGCGAAGGCGGCGCTTCCAGTTGCAGCAGCTGATTCAGATGCAGCTCGCCGAGCACCGAGCCGAGGAAGATGCCGGCGAGCTCGGCCGCATCGCCCTGGGGCAGGCGTCCGGCGTGCATCTGACGTGTGAGATAGGCGGCCAGCGCCTGACGCACGCGGCCCGGCCCGGCGGCGTAGAATAGCTCGCCGAGTTCGGGTTGACGCGGGCTCTCCGCCACCACTTCGCGGTAGATGCCCAGCGTCTCGCCATCGATGACCTTGATCAGCAGGGTGACGCCCAGACGCTGCAGCGCCTCCTCGACCGCGAGCCCGTCGACACCCTCGGCGGAGAGCGCTTCATAGAGGTGATGGGAGCGGCGCTCGATCATCGCCTGGAACAGCCCCTCCTTGCTGCCGAAGTGGCGATAGAGGGTCGAGAGCGAGCCGCCCGCCTCGGCGACGATATCGTTGACGCTGACCTGACCGTAGCCGCGCTCGAGAAACAGCTTGTGGGCCGCGTCCATCAGTGCGTCGCGGCGCTTGAGACCGCGCTCGGTGGTGGGTGTCAGCGGGCGTGGGGCATCGGATGACGGCATGGCGCTGGCGGTGGCCTCGGTGGGATTGACGGAGGGTGCAACAAGTGGGTTGCCAGCCGTAACGCGATCACGGTGGCGTTTTACGAAAGATAGTGTAGCATACACTACACTTTGGGCTTTGCACGAACAGTCGGCGGTCGAGGTGGGGGCTTCACAGGCTCGGCGTCTTCACAAGGCTCGATCGCGCCCGTGTCTCCGGCAACCATCCGTGTCTCCTGCACCCAGTCAAAGGCATGAAGATCAACGCATGAAGATCAAGAAAAAGCTCTATACGGCGGCGGCGGTCCTGGTGGCGGTGGTGGCCGCGCTGGTGTTCGCGTGGCACTGGTGGCACACCGGGCGCTTCTTCGTCGGCACCGACAACGCCTACGTACACACCGACAGCGTGGCGGTGCGCGCCGAACTCACGGCCAAGGTGGCGCGGGTGGCAGTGACCGACAACCAGCGCGTCGAGGCGGGCCAGCTACTGGTCCAGCTCGATGATCGCGACACCCGCAGCCAGCTGGCCCAGGCCCAGGCCCAGCTCGCGGTCAACGCCGCCGGTGTGACTCAGGCCCAGCGCCAGATCGAACTCGACCGCGCCAGCATCGACGAAGCCCAGGCGCAGGTGAGCGCGGCGGAATCCGACGTCGCCCAGGCGCGCCAGCATCTCGAACGCTCGCAGTCGCTGGCGTCGAAGAACTACGCCTCGCGTCAGCAGCTCGACGACGACCGCGCCTCGCTGCGCGTGGCCCAGGCCACGTTGGCCGCGCGCCGGGCCAGCGTCGAGTCGGCCAAGCGCCGGCTGAGCGCCGACCAGGCCGCGGTGGAGAGCGCCCAGGCCCAGCGCGATGCCGCCCAGGCCGATATCGACTACTACCAGAACCAGCTCGCCAAGACCCGCATCGTCGCCCCGCGCACCGGTGTGGTCGGCAACCGCACGGTGGAGGCCGGCGACCTGGCCCAGCCGTCGCTGACCCTGATGCAGCTGGTGCCGGTCTCCAGCGCTTACGTGGTGGCCAATTTCAAGGAGACCGATATCGAGCGCATGCGCGTGGGCCAGCCGGTCTCTCTGGAGGTCGATGCCTACCCGGATATCGCCTACACCGGCAAGGTCGACAGCGTGGCGCCGGCCACCGGCACCCAGTTCAGTCTGCTGCCGCAGGACAACGCCACCGGCAACTTCAACAAGATCGTGCAGCGGGTGCCGGTCAAGATCCGTATCACTGGCCCCAAGGATCAGCTGTGGCGGCTGCAGGCGGGGCTCTCGGTGGTGCCCTCGGTGGATACGCGTCAGGTCGACGGCCAGGCGATCTACTTCGATCCGGGCCCCGCGCTCGACGACAGCACCCCGTGAGGAGTGACGCGGCATGAGTGAGGTCGCGCCGCCCGCCAACGGCGGCCCGCAGGAGATGCCCTCCTGGCACCACCGCTTCGGTTTCGTCGCGGCGGTGTTCGGGATGTTCATGGCGATCCTCGACATCCAGATCGTGGCCAGCTCGCTCAACGAGATCCAGGCCGGCGTCTCCGCCTCCAGCGACGAGATCTCGTGGATCCAGACCTCCTATCTGATCGCCGAGATCATCATGATCCCGCTCTCCGGGGTGCTGATGCGCTGGCTCTCGACCCGGGTCGCCTTCGTCATCTCGTGCGCCGGTTTCACCCTGGCCAGTCTCGGCTGCGCGCTGGCCACCAGCATCGACCAGCTGATCGTGCTGCGTGCGATCCAGGGCTTCATGGGCGGGGCGATGATCCCGCTGACCCAGGCGGTCAGCTTTTCGCTGTTCCCGCGCCGGGCGATGGGCACGGTGCAGGGCATCATCGGCATGGTGGTGACGCTGGCGCCGTCGATCGGCCCCACCGTGGGCGGCTATCTCACCGAGATCTTCAGCTGGCACTGGCTGTTTCTGGTCAATGTGATCCCCGGCATCTTCGTGACGCTGGCGGTGTGGCGTTTCCTCGACGTCGACGAAGGCGACGCCAGCGTCGCCAAGCGGCTCGACTTCACCGGCTTGATCCTGATCGCGTTGTTCCTCGGCAGCCTCGAGTTCGTGCTCGAGGAGGGCCCTGGCGACGACTGGCTCTCGAGTGAGCTGATCGTGTGGATGACGCTGCTCTGCGTGGCCTCCTGCATCGGCTTCTTCTGGCGCGTGCTCACCTGTGAGCATCCGATCGTCGATCTGCGCGCGTTCAAGAACCTCAACTTCTCGGTCGGCACCGGGCTGGTGTTCGTCGTCGGCATCGCCATGTACGGGTTGGTCTATCTGATGCCTCTGTTTCTGGGCGGTGTGCGCGGCTACTCGAGCCTGCAGATCGGCGAGGTGATGTTCGTCACGGGTGTGGCGATGTTCTTCACCGCCCCGGTGGTGGGGCGGCTGACCAACTCGGTCGATCTGCGCGTGCTGCTCTTCTTCGGCCTGCTGCTGGTGGGCATCGGCACCGCGATGAACTCGAATCTCACCAGCGAGTCGGGGTTCTGGCAGTTCTTCTGGCCGCAGATCGTGCGCGGCACCGGCATGATCATGTGCATCATCCCCGCCTCGCGTATCGCCCTGGGCACCCTGGGGCCGGCGGAGCTGGGCAACGCCGCGGGGCTTTTTAGCGTGATGCGCAACCTGGGCGGTGCGGTCGGGCTCGCCATGCTGGATACCGTGCGCGACTGGCGTGAGGACTACCACTGGAACCAGTTGATCCCGGCGCTCGACCAGGGGCGGGTCGTGGTCCAGCAGCAGATCGCCAACTATCAGGCGATGCTGATGGGCCATGTCGCCGACCCCTACCACAGCGCCGTGGCGATGCTCGGCCAGCGGATCGGCGTGCAGACCCAGGTGCTCGCCTACAACGACATCTTCCTGTGGATGGGCTGTCTCTACCTGCTCAGCGTACCGCTGGTGCTGCTGCTCAAGCGCATCGAGCACTGAAGCAGGGCGGGGGAGATGCAGGCGCGCGGCGTGGATGCTTCAATAGCGCCAGTTCTGTCGGTGGCGTGACCGCGACGGCCGCGCCGCCTTTGCCAACCCGTTCTGGAAGCCGATGATGCAGACTCCGCAACCGCCCAAGCCGGGCGCCGACGAGCCCGTTCGTACCGTGTCACGCCTGATCGGCGCCTTCGCCGCCCCGGTATTGATCTATCTGGTGGTGTGGGAGCTGGCCGCGCGCCTGTTGCTGCCCGGCTTCGCCGCGTCCGGGCGCGAGTTCGTGATCAACCTGTGCAGCGTGCTGATCCCCTGTCTCGGCGTGCTGGTCAGCGTCTACCTGGCCGGCGTCCGTGCCGGGCGGCTGCTCGGCGGCGGCGTGATGTCGCTGTTCTTTCTCTACCTCTATGTCTCCTCCGGCGTGGCCTTCAGCTGGCTGCCGATACTGCTGACCCTGGGCGGCGTGGCCCTGGCGCTGGTGCTGGCGCGCTTCTGCCCCACGCTCAAACCCGATCTCGGCGATCTCTTTGGATAGGCGGTCTCTTTGGAGAAAGACGTGAGCCCGCTGGCCGAGTGGCTGCGTGAGCAGCGTGAGGCGCTGCGTGCCCGCCGGGTGCGCGGGGTGCTGTGGATCGCCGCCGACCCTGATACGGCGCTGGCGCGAGCCAGCGAGTGGATCGCCGCCGGCGACTGGCGCGCGCCGCTGTGGCTGGGCCCGGTCAACGAGAACGCACCCGACATCCCCCGGCTTGCGGCGGCCAAGGCGCGCTCGCGGCTGGGTCAGGAGCACGACCTGGTGGTCATCGATGCCGTTTCGCCCCAGGGCGGTTTCGATCCCGACGCCTTCGGCGCGCTCAGCGGCACCGTCCTCGCCGGCGGCTGGCTGGTGCTGCTGACCCCGGCACACTGGCTCACCCCCGAGGCGGGGCCGTGGCGGGGGGACGCCGACTACCGCCGCCTGACCCAGTGGCCCCACGCGGCGGAAACACTGAAGGCGCGCTATCTGCGCCGGGTGGCGCGCGGGCTGCTGGCCGCGGAATCGATGGCGGTGTGGACGCCCGACTCGGCACTACCGCGGGCGGGCGCGCCGAGGCTATCGGTGGTCAACCCGGCACAGGCGCAGACACCGATATCGATACCGACTTCGACACCGGCGAGCAGGGACGCCGACTGTCTCACCGCCGA
>JNVT01000066.1 GCA_000737985.1 Gammaproteobacteria bacterium MFB021
TCTCCGCCTGCTGCCGGTGGCCACGGGCAGCGACATGATGGGCTCGCTGCGCAACCCCGCCGCCTTCAACCAGGTGATCGGCCTGCGCCCCTCGTTCGGGCGCGTCCCCGGCCTGGCGCCGGAGGCATTCGGCCAGCAGCTCGCCACCAATGGCCCCATGGGCCGCAGCGTCGAGGACGTGGCCCGGCTGCTCGCCGTGCAGGCGGGCTACGACCGCCGCGCGCCGCTATCGCTGGGCGAAGCGCTGCTGCCCGCCGGGCAGGAGCTGGCCGCGGCGCTCGAGCGCGACGGCGATGGCCTGCGCATCGCCTGGCTGGGGGACTGGTCGGGGCATCTAGCGCTGGAACCGGGGGTGCTCGCGCTGTGCGAGAGCGCGCTGCAGCGGCTGGAAGCGGGCGGCTGCCGGATCGAACAGGCGCCCCTGCCGTACTCGGCCGAGGCCCAGTGGCAGAGCTGGACCACCCTGCGCCACTGGGCAGTGTGCGGCAGCCTCGGCGGGTATTACGCCGACCCCGACAGCCGCCGCCAGCTCAAGCCCGAGGCGCAGTGGGAAGTCGCCCGCGGGCTCGCGCTCTCGGCCCAGGACATCCAAGCGGCCAATGTGCGCCGCAGCGAGCTCTATCGCGCCTGGTGCGCGCTCTTCGAACGGGTCGACTACGTCGCCATGCCCAGCGCTCAGGTATTCCCGTTCGCCCTCGACACGCCCTGGCCCGAGACCATCGACGGCCGCAGCATGGACACCTACCACCGCTGGATGGAGGTAGTGGTGCCCGCCTCGCTGGCGGGGCTGCCCGCGATCAGCGTGCCCGCCGGCGTCGATGCCCGGGGCCTGCCGATGGGGCTGCAACTGATCGGCGCCCCGCGCGGCGACTGGGGCCTGCTGCAACTGGCACGTATCTATGAGCGCATCAGCGGCGAGCTGGCCCCCATGCCCGCCGCGCTGAGCGGTTGAGGCACTTCATCGGCCGATCGGCCCCAGACCGGCTCCGGAGGTATCCCGGCCACTCACGTCGGGTCCGGTGCGAGGAGCCCCGCCGGCAGACGCTGAAAGGCCTCGTAGGCCGCCAGCACCGTGGCCCGCTGGGCCGCGGCGGCGGCCTGGAAGGCGTCGGCGTAGACGGTCTCGTCGGGGTACTCGGTGATCAATGTCAGCGGCACCCGGTGGCGCTCGTCGACCGCGAGCCAGCACGGAAAGCCGTTGATCCGCTCGAAGCCATCGTCGCCGGCGTGGGCGTTGAACTGCGCCAGCTGGCGCCGATTGAGCGCTTCCAGCGCCACCTCTTCCGCCAGCGCCCGGGTGACCGCGTCGAGCAGCCAGCGCGCGGCCGCCTCCCAGCCCGGGCGATAGCGCAGGATCAGAAAGAAGCCCTTGGGGATCGTCCACATCTCGAAGCCCCGCGGTACATAGCCGGAGAGCGGCCGGGTCCACTCGTGCGCCGGGTAGCCGTGCAGATTGAGGTGCAACTGGGCACCGCTGAGCCGCTCGGCCTGGGTACGGATGGCGCTCTCGAACAGCGCCGATGCGCGGTATTCCAGATCGTCGCCCAGCGCAGTGTAGCGAGCGGCGTGGTGCATGTGCCGGGGGTTGTCGGCGATCAACTGCTGGTGCAGCGCATAGCCGTCCGGGTTCTCCAACGGGCACAGCGTGAAGTGCGCCCCGGGCCGACGCGCCAGCGTGAACGCCGCCTGCAGCGAGCCGGCCGGCGACGAGGTCTCGTTGGCGTGCTGGCCGGCGGAGATCATCACCGCACGGTCGCGGCCGGCGATATGGCACCCGCTCAGCGTGCGCCCGGCGACCGACCGGGCCGGGAAACGGCTGAGGGCGAGCGCCACCAGCGCCGCGGCAGCCCCCGCCGGCGCCAGCGGCCCCTCATCCAGCCCGAGCTGGGCCCGCCAATGGCCCGCAGGCAGGTCATCCTGAGGAGATGGCTGCGCCGATGCCGCGTGCTTCACGACCCATACCTGCACGCTCAGCGTTGCACCGCGACGCACTTGGGGCACGATCTGGCCCGGCCGCAGGTGGCGGTCCCCCGGCGGGCGGCCGCTGCGGCGCTGGAAGACCTCCAGCAGCGAGAAGTAGAGCTCCTCGTGGAGCGCCTCGCGCAGCGACAGCACCTCGTCGTCGTAAGCCAGCGGCTCATCGTCCACCGGCAGCATCACCGCGATCTCGAGCCGCTCGAAATAGGGCTCCTCGCCCCAATCGGCGTCGCGGATCGCGCTCACGCTATCGTGATAGAGCGCCTCGAAAGCGGTCCACAGCGCCCGGCCCTCGCTCAGCCGCTCGGCTGTCGTTGCCTCTATCGCCTTCCCCACTGCCCCGCCCTCGCGGTACCAGCCGCAGGGCGAGAGCGCCAGTTCGCCGGTGAAGTCGGCATGCACGCGGTTGGGGGCCAGCACCTCGCACTCGCGCTCACGCCCATCGGCATAGCGCAGATGCAGCCGGTAGACCGGTAGCGCCGCCCGGCACGCACCGGCGACGAAACGAAACGCCACCTGCGGATAGCAGGCGGCCAGGGGATAGCTCTCCAAGCGAAAGCGCTGCTCGCTGGCCTGGGGATGGCGCGGATAGATGACCTCGCAAGCGACCAGGTCGCGGGTCTCGATCTCTTCGCGAAAGGCGCACAGCAGCGGCTTGTAGGCCGAGCGGCAGCGCGCCGCGATACCGCGCTCGGCCAGCGCCGCCTCGGCCTGACGCCGTGTCGCCCGGTCGTCGAAGGTCCAGGTCTCCAGGCGCTCACCGGCGAACTCGGCGGCGAGTGTCGCCAGCGTGGCGGCATAGGCCCGGGAAAACAGCTCAGTGGCAGAGGCGCCGATGGAAGCAGCGTCGGTAAAAGCGGGGTCTGTGGCAGAGACAGCTGACGGGCTCAAGGCGGGCTCCTGATGGTCGATGACAGCCTGAGGGCCGGCCGTGCACGCCCGCCGGCCACCGCGATACGATAGCGCAGTGTAGCGCGCATCGGGCGCTGCTCGGCGTCTATCCTGGCACCCGACATCGATGCGCTCGCCGCGAGCATGGATACGGCGCTCCGGAAACACAGAGACAAAGAGACACAGAAACGACAAGGGCGGCATCGAGGATGCCGCCCTTGGTGTAGCGCACGTTTCGATCCCGCAGACGGTGCCTAGAACACGAAGGTCAGCAGAAGGTTAAACACCATCGCCGCGACGAAGCCCAGCGGTGCGGCACGGAACAGCAGCTTGGGCAGCAGGCCGGCACGGGCGCGGTCATCGGGACAGGAGCCGAGGATCAGACTGCCGCCGGAAGAGAACGGCGAGATCGAGGTGGCCTGAGCGCCGACCACGATGGCGATGAAGATGATCATCGGGTCGATGGCCAGGGTATTGGCGATCGGCAGCACCAGCGGGAACAGCGCCGGGGTGACCACGCCCAGGGTGCTGGCGAACAGCGACATCAGCGCCGCCGCTACGCCGAAGGCGACCGGAATCAGTGCCGGCGGGATGTTGGTGCCGATCCACGACCCCAGCAGATCGATGGTGCCGGCCTTGATCGCCACCGAGATCAGCATGCCGACCCCGCAGATCATGATAATGGTGCCCCACGGCAGCGAGGCGATCGCCTGACGCTCGTCGCCCAGCTTGAGCAGCAGCGCGATGACCGAGAACACGCTGGCGATCAGGCCGATATCGACCTTGGCATTGACGAACGCGACCGCGGCGTTGTCCGGCAGCAGCAGGCTGGCGATCGGCGGCAGCAGCACCGTGGCCATCATGATCAGGGTCAGCGTCAGGGTGGTCTTCTGCTCGCGGTTGAGCGGTCCGGGGCGCTCGATGTGCTCCAGCGAAGCCACCGCGCTGCCGCGTCGACGCCCGACCACGATCAACCCGGCGAGCACCACCACCGGCACGATCAGGGTGCTGGCGAAGATGCCCAGGGCATTGATGAAGGCCTGATTGTCGGAGACACCGGAGCTGGTCATCAGGGTACGGAAGATGATCCCGCTCTGGCTGGAGACGAAGTTGGCCCCGGCCAGCGCGCCGTAGTTCACCGCCATGCCGCCGACGATCAGGCTGAGCCCGGTGCGGTTGCACAGCAGCAGGGTGATCGGCGCCATGAACGCCAGCACGGTGTAGTAACCGGCACCGAGCCCGGAGATGACCGTGGCGGCGAGGAAGATCGCGAACGGCATCAGGCTGGGCACGTTGCGGCAGCGGTACATCAGATGCTCGGCGAGCTTCTCCAGCGTGCCGTTGACGATAGCGAAGCTGTAGAACAGGCAGACCGAGAAGATGATGAAGAAGATCTTCAGCGGCCAGGTGGCGATCACCTCCTTGGGGCTCATGCCCATGCCGAAGCAGCCGATCAGGTAGGCGAAGGCGATCGCGAACAGCCCGATGTTGAGCTTGAAGCGGTAGCCGAGAACGATGGAGACGATGATCGCCCCCACCACCAGCAGACTCATCATGTCAGTTCCCCTCGTGCGTGATCCCGGTACCGGCGCGTCCGGCTCCCGGAGTGATGTTGTTGGCGTGTCTGCGCAGGCGGGCGCTCACTCGTCCGCCAGCGCGATCCGAAACAGCCGCGCCGGGTTGTCGACCAGCACCTGGCGGCGCTCTTGCGAGTCAGGCAGCAGCTTCTCCAGCAGCGCGAACTGGGCGTCGTAGTCGGTGTCCTCCTCGAAGCGGGTGTGCGGCCAGTCGCTGCCCCACAGCAGGTGCTCGCTGTGGCCGTAGGCGTCGCGCAGCCGCTCGATCGAGCGGCTCGCCTGATCCAGGCTCGACCGGCTGCGGTAGGTGGCCGAGAGCTTGATCCACAGCGGCTGGTGCGCCATCCGCGTCAGCAGTGCACGATGCGCCGGATTCACCGGATCGATTTCGCCGCCCGGCAGGCCGAAGTGGTCGATCACCACGTCGCAGCCGGCGCCCAAGATCGGCGCTACCACGGCGTCGAGATCTTCCATTCCGCGCTGGATCTCCACCGACCAGCGGCGTTGCGCCAGCTCGGTGAAGAAACGCTGCCACGGCGCCGCGGCGTAGTCATCGAGCGTCTTGCCGATCAGGTTGAGACGCACGCTGGCCACCCCAGCGGCGTCGAGCGCATCCAGTGCCGCCGCAGAGATCGTCGGTTCGACCACGGCGGTGCCGCGCAGCCGCTCGGGATAGCGGCGCAGCGCCGCCACCAGATAGTCGTTGTCGGTACCGAGGAAGCTCGGCTGCACCAGCACCCCGTGGGAGAGGCCACAGCGGTCCAGATGTGCCAGATACGTTTCCACCCTGGCGTCGTAGTCCGGGCTGTAGCGCCGGCCCTCCACCAGCGGCAGATCGCGCTGGAAGATGTGAGCGTGGGTATCCACGCCCGTTACGACTTTAGCAGTAGAATGCATCATAGAATCCTTGAATCACATGATATAAGCCTGTGCAATCGGCCATAGCCTGACCGCTTCGACTCATCTATTCATCTACATGAATAGAGCAATTGGCAGCATACACGCTTTTAGTCGCAGTTTTCTTTACCTACGACTAAAGGTGATACATTGAAATCAATAACAGGCAGGGAACCTATCGTGATGAGAACGTCGAGCCTGCAGACCGACGAGCGTCTGCCGCTCTATCAACGCCTGCGCGACGATATGCTCTCGCGCATCGCCACCGGGGAGTGGGCCCCCGGCATCGCCATCCCCACCGAAGCGGAGCTGACCAAGCAGTACGGCGTCGCGGTGGGCACCCTGCGCAAGGCCGTGGACACCCTGGTACAGGACGGGCTGATGGAGCGCAGCCAGGGGCGCGGCACCTTCATTCGGCGCCCCAACTTCCAGGGCTCCCTGTTCCGTTTCTTCCGCCAGGTGGATGCGCTCGGCGAGCGTCAGGTGCCCACCAGCCGGATTCTGAGCCGAACGCGTACCCAGGCCTCGGAAAGCGTGGCCCTCGCGCTGGAGCTCCCCCCAGGCAGCGAGGTGATCAAGCTCGAACGGCTGCGCCAGATCGGCGGCAGCAACGTCTCGCGGGAGGAGATCTGGCTGCCGGCGGCGCGCTTCGCCGGGCTGATGTCGGTGGACCCGGAAGCATTCGAGAACCTGCTCTACCCCTTCTATGAGAGCCAGTGCGGCCAGTTGGTGGCCTCGGCGCGTGAGACGCTCACCGTGGAGACGGCCGATGCCACTACCGCCAAGGCGCTGGAGATCGCCCAGGGCGCACCGGTGGTGAACATCGAACGCCTGGCGCTGGGTTACGACGGCACCCCGCTGGAGTTTCGCCGCACCCTGGGCAATGCCGAAACCTTCCGCTATCAGGTCGACATCACCTGAGACGCGTTTTCGCTGGCGCGTGTCGCCGCAAACGCCGAGGCGCTGTACGCAAACGACCGCCGTGTGCCGACGTTTCGTACGGTGCCTCGCACCAGAAGCGTACCGGTGTAAGGGAACGTAACGCGTAGCGCAGGGTCGATGGAAAGGGGCCTCGATCCCGGGCCCGATCTTCGCCGCTCAGGATGTCACCGTGTTTCGATCCTTCTTTCCTCGACCCGCGCTGCTCTCGCTCAGCGCACTCGTCTGGTCGCTGCTGTGCCTGGGGCTGTGGGAGACCACCGCCAACGCCTGGGGTGCCGTCATCGGCCTGCCCCCGCTCGCCCCCGGCGCCGAGCTGCCGATCGACGTCTCGCGCTTCTGGGCGCCTTCATTTCTCTGGTTCTACCTCTACTACGCCCTGTGCACGGCGCTCTTCGCCGCCGCCTGGTTCCGCTTGAGCCCGCACCGCTGGCAGCGCTGGTCGATTCTCGGCAGCGCGCTGATCGTCTTTCTGACCTACTTCTCGGTCCAGACCAGCGTCGCGGTCAATGCCTGGTACGGGCCGTTCTGGGACATGGTGCAGCGGGCGCTGGGCGGCGACGGCGCGGTGAGCGCGGCGGATCTCTACCGTGAAATGCTCGCCTTCGCCGGTATCGCCTTCGTTGCGGTCACGGTGGGGGTGTTCAACCTGTTCTTCGTCAGCCACTACATCTTCCGCTGGCGCTGGGCGATGAACGACTACTACATGCACCACTGGCCGCGCCTGCGCCATGTGGAGGGGGCCGCCCAGCGCGTACAGGAAGACACCATGCGTTTCTCCACCACGCTGGAGGGGCTGGGGGTGAGTCTGCTCAAGTCGGTGCTGACGCTAATCGCCTTCCTGCCGCTGCTGGTGACGATGTCCCAGCACATCACCGAGCTACCGCTGGTCGGGCATGTCTCCAACGCGCTGGTGTGGTCGGCGGTCGCCTGGTCGCTGTTCGGCACCCTGTTCCTGGCGCTGGCGGGGATCAAGCTGCCGGGGCTGGAGTTTCGCAACCAGCGCGTGGAGGCGGCCTACCGCAAGGAGCTGGTCTACGGCGAGGACGCCGCCGAACGCGCCCGCCCGGCCACGGTGGCGGAGCTTTTTCAGGCGGTGCGGCGCAACTACTTCCGGCTCTACTGGCACTACGCCTACTTCAATATCGCGCGCATCTTCTACCTGCAGGCCGACGTGGTCTTCGCCTTCATCGTGCTGGCGCCCTCGATCGTCGCCGGCAAGCTGACCCTGGGCCTGCTACAGCAGATCCTCAATGTCTTCGGCCAGGTGCGCGACTCCTTCCAGTATCTGGTCAACGCCTGGTCGACCATCATCGAGCTGCTGTCGATCGTCAAACGCCTGCGCACCTTCGAGCGGGTGATCGAACGCACGCCGGAGGCTATCGAGTCCCCAACCTAAGTAATGACGCCAGGGCGTGCGCAGCGCCCTGCCGTCATCGCTCGGTCAAAGCACTGTCATTCAAGTGACATCCGAATGCCACGCTCCTGACATCGTGTCGTCCTAGGGTACGCACCACACCCTGTAACGCCCTGTCAGGAGATGTCATCGTGCGCCTCACCTCTCTACTGCCATTCGTCGCTGTCACCGCACTCTCTCTCTCCACCTCGGCCCAGGCGGCCACCACCATCACCTGGTGGCACGCCATGGAGGGCGTGCTCGGCGAGAAGGTCAACGCCATCGCCGATGAGTTCAACGCCTCCCAGAGCGACTATGTGGTCAAGCCCGTCTACAAGGGCAGCTACAGCGATAACCTGACCGCGACCATCGCCGCCTTCCGCGCCGGTCAGGCACCGGCGATCACCCAGGTATTCGAGGTCGGCACGGCGACGATGATGAACGCCAAGGGCGCGATCTATCCGGTCTACCAGTTGATGCAGGACACCGGCACGGCGTTCGACCCCGACGCCTTCCTGCCGGCGGTGAAGAGCTACTACACCTCGCGCGACGGCCACATGCTGTCGATGCCGTTCAACTCCTCCACCCCGGTGCTCTATTACAACAAGGACGCCTTCGCCAAGGCCGGCATCGAGACGCCGCCCAAGACCTGGGCCGAGGTCGGCAAGGACGCCCACAAGCTGGTCGAGAGCGGCGCCGCCGAATGCGGCCTGACCACCGCCTGGCCGAGCTGGACCCAGCTGGAGAACTTCAGCGCGATCAACGATGTGCCCTTCGCCACCCAGGCCAACGGTTTCAATGGCACCGATGCCCGCCTGGTGTTCGACAAGCAGCCGGCCACCGTGGGGCATATCCAGGATCTGGCCGAGTGGCAGAAGAGCCACGCCTTCGAGTATGGCGGCCGCGCCGACAACGGCACCAAGCGCTTCCAGTCGGGGCGCTGCGCCATGCTGACCACCTCCTCCGCCTCGCGTGCGGGTATCCAGGAAGCCGCCAAGGGCAAGTTCACCTTCGGCATCGCCCCGCTGCCCTATGACGCCGAGGCAGTGAGCCAGCCCCGCAACTCGATCATCGGCGGCGCCTCGCTGTGGGTCATGCAGGGCCAGTCGGACAAGGTCTACAAAGGCGTGGCCGAGTTCCTCAACTTCCTCTCCTCGCCGGCGGTACAGGCCGACTGGGCCAGCTTCACCGGCTATGTGCCGATCACCACCGCCGCCTACGAGCAGTTGAAAGATGAGGGCTTCTACGCCAAGACGCCGGGCGCCAGCGTGGCGATCGACCAGCTGACCCGGGGCACGCCGGATGACAACGGCCGCGGCCTGCGCCTGGGCAACATGCCGCAGATCCGCAATATCATCGCCGAGCAGCTGGAGAAGGCGTTCAACGGCAGCGAGCCCGCCGCCCAGGCACTGACCGAGGCCGCCAAGCGTGGCAATGCGGAGCTCGAGCAATTCGAGCGCAGCGTCTCGAACTAAGAGGGTGTTTACAAAATGTCTGCGCTCGACGATACGGCGTTGAAATCGACCTCAAAGTACTCATTTACACCCCGTAAACTCCGTCTTTTCGGTCGATTTCGCCTTGTCTCGCCTTCGCTCGTCGAATTTGTAAACACCCTCTAAGGGCTGCGTACGAAAACGACCTGCGCGCGCTGATTTTGTGTCCAAACCCTAAGCGCCTAAGGAAGCACTGAATAAATCGACGAGCGAGATGAAGCGCAAGGCGCATGGAACACAGAACACGAGACATAACATGGGGTTAGGCGAGTGTTCGAGTACCACGCAACGCAGCGATTCGCTCGCGCAGGCATTTATGCAGTGGTTCCCTAAGATGTCCTTCTCTCCTGCCGAGTCCCCGAAAGCGGGCGGCGCAAGCCGCCCGCTGTGCCGATCAAGATGACCACTTTCGAACGTCACTCCATCACTCCCTGGCTGCTGCTGGCGCCACAGCTCGCCGTCGTCGCCATCTTCTTCTTCTGGCCCGCCGCCGAGTCGGTGCGTCAGGCGTTCTACGTGCAGGATGCCTTCGGCCTCGGTGAGCGCTTCGTCGGGCTCGCCAACTTTCAGCATGTGCTCACCTCTCCGGGCTACTGGCACGCCTTCGGCGTCACCGCGCTGTTCAGCCTGCTGGTGGCGGCGGGGGCCATGGGTCTGGCCCTGCTGCTGGCGGTCCTCGCCGACCGTGTGCTCCACGGCGCCAAGCTCTACCGCGTGCTGCTCACCTGGCCCTATGCGGTGGCGCCGGCGGTGGCGGGGCTTTTGTGGCTGTTCATGTTCGACCCGGTGCTCGGCGTGCTGACCCACGCCCTGGCCGTCTTCGGCGTGCACTGGGATGCCCAGCTCGACCCCGGCCAGGCGCTGGCGCTGGTGGTGATCGCCTCGATCTGGCAGCAGATGAGCTACAACTTCGTGTTCTTTCTCGCCGGGCTGCAGATGATCCCCGCCTCGCTGCTCGAGGCCGCCGCCATCGACGGCGCCGGGCCGTTCCGGCGCTTCTTCGGCATCACCCTGCCACTGCTGTCGCCGACCGCCTTCTTCCTGCTGGTGATGAACAGCGTCTACGTGCTGTTCGAGACCTTCGCCACCATCGACAACACCACCCTGGGCGGCCCCGGCGGCGCCACCCGCACCCTGGTCTACAAGCTCTACGAGGATGGCTTCGTGGGCCGCGATCTGGGCGGTTCCAGCGCCCAGTCGGTGCTGCTGATGGTGCTGGTCGGGGTGCTCACCTTCATCCAGTTCCGCTATCTCGAACGCAAGGTCGCCTACTGATGCGCTATCGTCGCCCCGGCCTCGACGGCCTCACTCACCTGCTGCTGATCATTGGCGTGGTGATCTTCGGGCTACCGCTGTGGCTCGCGCTCACCGCCTCCACCCACAGTGCCGCCGACCTGCAGAACGGCATCGCCCCGCTGTGGTTCGGCGACCAGGGGCTGGCCAACTACTGGCAGCTACTGTCGCAGCCGATGCCCGGGCTCGGCGTCAGCGCCCTGCGCCTGCTCGGCAACTCGCTGGTGATGGCGCTGGGTATCGCCCTGGGCAAGATCGCGATCTCGCTGCTGGCCGCCTACGCCATCGTGTTCTTCCGTTTTCCCTGCCGCACGCTCTGCTTCTGGCTGATCTTCGTCACCCTGATGCTACCGGTGGAGGTGCGCATCGTGCCGACCTACGGCGTGGTGGCGCGCTTCGGGCTGATCGATACCTACGCCGGGATGATCCTGCCGCTGATCGCCTCGGCCACCGCCACCTTCCTGCTGCGCCAGTGCTTTCTGAGCCTGCCCTCGGAGCTGTTCGAGGCGGCGCGGCTGGATGGCGCCGGGCCGCTGCGCTTTCTCAAGGATTTCGTGCTGCCGCTGTCGCGGACCAACCTCGCGGCGCTGTTCGTGATCATGTTCATCTACGGCTGGAACCAGTACCTGTGGCCGCTGCTGGCGGCCAACTCGCCGGATCACGCCACCGCCGTGATCAGTCTGAAGAATCTGGTGCAGTCCACCGACACCTTACCGCCCTGGCAACTGGCCACCGCGATGACGCTGCTCACGGTGCTGCCGCCGGTGGTGGTGATCGTCGCCATGCAGCGCTTCTTCGTGCGTGGGCTGACCGATGCCGAAAAGTGACCCCAAACGCCAAGAGACTCATCCCATGGCCACGCTGACCTGCCGCCAGCTCGGCAAGACCTACAAGGGCGGCCAACGCGCCGTCGACGGTATCGATCTGACCCTGGAAAGCGGGGAGCTGATGGTCGTGGTGGGCCCCTCGGGCTGCGGGAAGTCGACCTTCCTGCGGCTGGTGGCGGGGCTCGAGACGATCAGCGATGGCGAGCTGGAGATCGGCGGGACGCTGGCCAACCGCCTGGAGCCGGCCCAGCGCGGGGTGGCGATGGTATTCCAGAACTACGCCCTCTACCCGCACATGAGCGTGTTCGACAACATGGCCTATGCGCTCAAGCTGCAGAAGCGCCCGCGCGAGGAGATCACGCGCCGGGTACGCGAGGCCGCGACCCTGCTGGGGATCGAGGCGCTGCTCGAACGCCGCCCGCGCCAGCTCTCCGGCGGCCAGCGCCAGCGTGTGGCGATGGGCCGGGCGATCGTGCGCGAGCCACGCGTGTTCCTGTTCGACGAGCCGCTCTCCAACCTCGACGCCGCGCTGCGCGTGCAGATGCGCCTGGAGATTCGGCGCCTGCAGCAGCGCCTGGGCGCGAGCATGCTCTATGTCACCCACGACCAAGTCGAGGCGATGACCCTGGCCGACCGTCTGGTCGTCATGCGCGACGGCCGCATCGAGCAGATCGGCACCCCGATGAGCCTGTTCGAGACGCCCGCCAGCTGCTTCGTGGCACGCTTCATCGGCTCACCGGCGATGAACCTGTTGCCGGTAAGCCACAGTGAAGGCTGCGCACGGCTGCCCGGCGGCCTGATCCTCGAAACAGACGCCCTCGAGGCCGAAACCAGGGCCGATACGGCGGCGAACGCGGAGGCCAAGGCGCCCGCGCGTGCCGCCACCCTGGGCGTACGCCCGGAGCATCTGCGCCTCGACCCGCAGGGCGAGTTCGCGGTCACCCTGGAGATGATCGAACGCCTGGGGGTGGATGCGCTGGCCTACTGCCGCCTGCCGGGACTCGACACCCCGCTCACCGCACGGCTGCCGCTGGCCACGCTGGAGGCCGCGGCACTGCGTGAAGGCAGCGAGATCCGCCTCGGCGTCGACGGCCCGCTGCACCTGTTCGACGCCGAAGAGCGGCGGCTGGCACGGCGGGCGCGTCTTATATCAGCAGCGACATCGCGCATCGCCTGAGACCGCATCGCTCCACCGAGATCAGGACGCGGCCTGGCTGGCTCGGGTCTCGACGTGGATACAGGCCACGCTGACCGTATCGTCCACCGGCTCCAGCGGCGGGTCGGTGCGGGTGCAGGCCTCGGTGGCGCGATGACAGCGCGGGGCGAACGGGCAGCCCGGCGGCGGCGCCAGCGGTGACGGCGGCTCGCCCTTGAGCCGCACCCGCTCGCGGCGCCGGTTGGGGTCGGCCACCGGCGTGGCCGAGAACAGCGCCTGGGTATAGGGGTGGCGCGGCTGGCTGAACACCGTCTCCGCCGGCCCCGTCTCCACCGGCTGGCCGAAGTACATCACGATGACGTCGTCGGCGATGCGCCGCACCACCGAGAGATCGTGGGAGATGAACACGTAGGCCAGCCCGAACTCCTCCTGTAGATCCGCCAGCAGATTGAGCACCTGGGCCTGGATCGACAGATCCAGCGCCGAGACCGGCTCGTCGAGCACCAGGATCTTGGGGTTGAGCATCAGCGCCCGGGCGATCGCGATACGCTGACGCTGGCCGCCGGAGAACATGTGCGGGTAGCGGTCGGCGTGCTCGGGGCGCAGGCCCACCTTCTCGATCATCTCCAGCGCGGCGGCGCGGCGCTGGCTGGCGCTCATCTCGCGGCGGTTGAGCTTGAGCGGCTCCTCCAGCATGGTCGCCACGGTCTTGCGCGGATTGAGCGAGCCATAGGGGTTCTGGAAGATGATCTGCACCTCGCGGCGCAGCGCCGCCGGCGGGCGCTGGCCCGGCTTGAGCGCCACCGCCTGGCCGTTGATGGTCAGCTCGCCGCTGGTGGGCGGCTCGATCATCGTCAGCACCCGGGCGAGCGTCGACTTGCCGCAGCCCGACTCGCCGACCACCGCTAGCGTCTGCCCGGCGAACAGCTCGAACGAGGCCTCGTTGAGCGCCTTGACCGTGGCCGGCCTGGAAAACGGCCCGCCCTTGATCTCGTAGTAGCGCGTCAGGTGACGCGCGCGCAGTACCGCTTCACGGCTCATGGACGCACCTCCGGTCGCGACGGGGAAGATGGCTCGGGCGAGACGCCGGGGGAAGGGTCGGCTGATGGCTCGGGTGACGCCTCGCCATCCGGCCGCCCGAGCGGGTAGTGGCACAGCGTGCGGGCCGGGTCGTCGGGGGCGGCCACCGGCTCCACCTCGCGGCAGTGGTCGGTGGCGTAACGACAGCGCGGATTGAACAGACAGCCCGTAGGGCGGTCGTGCTGGCCCGGCACCACGCCGGGGATGGTCGGCAGCCGCGACTGCCCCGCGGCGCGCTCGGGCAGCGCCGAGAGCAGCGCCTCGGTATACGGGTGGCGCGGGTGGGCGAACAGCGACTTCACCTCCTGCTGCTCCACCTGGCGCCCGGCGTACTGCACGATTACCTGCTTGGCGGTCTCGGCGACTACGCCCATGTCGTGGGTGATCAGGATCAGCGCCATGCCCTTCTCCTCCTGCAGCTTGAGCAGCAGTTCGAGGATCTGGGCCTGGATGGTGACATCCAGCGCCGTGGTCGGTTCGTCGGCGATCAGCAGCCGCGGGTCGCAGGAGATCGCCATGGCGATCATCACCCGCTGGCTCATGCCGCCGGAGAGCTGATGCGGATACGCCTTGATCCGCCGCGCCGGGTCGGGAATACCCACCTGGGCGAGCAGCTCCAGCGCCCGCTCGTGGCGCTCGCGGCGCGAGCCGCCCTTGTGCTGCTTGATCATCTCGTCGATCTGGGTGCCCACGGTGAAGCACGGATTCAGGCTGCTCATCGGCTCCTGAAAGATCATCGACATCTCGCCGCCGACGATGCGCCGGCGCTGACGCGAACTCAGACGCTGCAGATCCTGGCCGTCGAAGGCCATGCGCTCGGCGCTGACCTGGGCGGTCCACGGCAGCAGCCCCATGGTCGCCAGCATCGAGACCGACTTGCCCGAGCCGGACTCGCCGACGATCGACAGCACGTCGCCGTGATCGACCTGGATATCGACGTTCTCGACCGCCGTGAACAGGCCGCTGTTGGTCTGGAATCGCACGCTCAGGCCTGCGATATCAAGTAATGCCATGTGAACTCCTCATCGCGTCGCCACGCCCACCCCGGCTTCCAGCGCCGGAGGCGAACCTCGCGCTCACGATCGTTTCATCTTCGGGTCCAGCGCATCGCGCAGCCCGTCGCCCATCAGGTTGATCATCAGCACGGTCAGCAGAATGACCAGCCCCGGGAAGGTGACCGCCCAGTAGGCGCTCCCCATGAACTCGCGCGCATTGGCCAGCATCGCGCCCCATTCCGGGGTCGGCGGCTGCACGCCCATGCCCAGGAAGCCCAGCGCGGCGATATCCAGGATCGCGGTGGAGAACGACAGCGTCGCCTGCACGATCAGCGGCGCCATGCAGTTGGGCAGCAGGGTGTTGAACATCAGGCGCATGTGCCCAGCCCCGGCCAGGCGGCTGGCGGTGACGTACTCGCGGCTCTTCTCGCCGATCACCGCCGCGCGCGTCAGGCGCACGAAGTAGGGCAGCTGTACCAGGGCGATGGCGATCATCGCGCTGGTCAGCCCCGGGCTCAGAATCGCCACCAGGCCCAGTGCCAGCAGCAGGCTGGGGAAGGCCAGCACCACATCCATCACGCGGGTGATCACGGTCTCGACCCAGCCGCGGAAGTAGCCCGCCAGCAGCCCCAGGAAGATGCCGCCGCACATCGAGATCAGCACCACCATGGCGCTGATCGAGAGCGAGTAGCGGGCGCCGTAGATCAGCCGCGAGAGAATGTCGCGGCCTACCGCATCGGTGCCCAGGATGTAGCGCCAACTGCCCTCGGCGTGCCATACCGGCGGCACCAGCAGCGCGGAGCGGTCCTGCAGTGCCGGGTCGTGGGGCGCCACCCACGGCGCCAGCAGCGCCACCAGAAAGATCAGCGCGATGAAGATCAGCCCGACCAGGGCGCCGCGGCTGGCGCTGAAATCCTTCCAGAAGCCGCCCAACTGATGGCGAAACGTCCCGGGCGCGGCAGGGGTAGAAATTGCAGCCATTTTTGGGTCCTCAATGACGGATGCGCGGATTAATGACCCCATAGGCGAGATCGACCAGCAGATTGACGATCATCACGATGAACGCGATCAGCACCAGACCGCCCTGCACCGAGGGGTAGTCGCGCCGCGAGATCGCATCGATCATCCACTTGCCGATGCCCGGCCACGAGAAGATCGTCTCGGTCAGGATCGCCCCGGCCAGCAGCAGCCCCACCTGCAGCCCGATCACCGTGACCACCGAGATCAGCGCATTGCGCAGGGTGTGCACCATGATCACGCGATAGCTGGAGAGCCCCTTGGCCCGCGCCGTGCGCACGTAGTCCTCGCCCAGCACCTCGAGCATCGAGGAGCGGGTCTGGCGCGCGATCACCGCCAGCGGAATGGTGCCGAGCACGATGGCGGGCAGGATCAGATGGTGCAGCGCCGAGAGAAAGGCGCCCCAGTCGCCGGCGAGCAGAGTGTCGATGGTCATGAAACCGGTGACCGGCTCGATGAAGTACATAAAGGAGATGCGCCCGGAGACCGGGGTCCAGCCGAGGGTGCCGGAGAAGAACATGATCAGCAAAAGGCCCCACCAGAAGATCGGCATCGAGTAGCCGGTCAGGCTGATGCCGACCACGGTGTGGTCGAGCGTCTTGCCGCGGCGGATCGCTGCCAGCACCCCGGCCGGCAGGCCGATGATCACGGCAAAGGCGAGCGCGAACAGCGACAGCTCCATGGTCGCCGGGAAGCGGCTGAAGAACTCGCCGACCACCGGCGAGTGGGTGACCAGAGAGTTGCCCAGGTCACCGTGCAAGAGCCCCTTGAGGAACTCCCAGTACTGCACCGGCAGCGGCCGGTCGAAGCCGAACTGCGCCTGTAGCTGGGCGTAGCGCTCGGCGGAAATGCCGCGCTCGCCCGCCATCAGCAGGATCGGATCGCCCGGCAGCAGACGAATGAAGGCGAACGCCACGATGGTGACGCCGATGAAGGTCGGCACCAGCTGCGCCAGCTTGACCAGAATGAACTTGAACATAGTGAGGGTCTGACTAGTCATGCGCGGGCACGGAGCAGCCGCCAGGCTGCCCCGTGCACCACGAAGGGAGGGAGTTACTCTTGGATATCGACGCCTTCGAAGCTATGCAGACCCAGCGGATTGATCACGTAGCCGGTGACCTCCTTGCGGATCGGCATGAACACCGTCGAGTGGGCCAGGGTGTCCCACGGCGCCTGCTGCTTGAAGATCACCTGCGCCTTCTCGTAGAGCTTGGCGCGCTCGGCCTGGTCGCTCAGCGTACGCGCCTGCTGGATCAGGTCGTCGAACGGCTTGTAGCACCACTGCGAACGGTTGGCACCGCCGACGCCGGCACAGCTCAACAGGGTCCCCATGAAGTTGTCCGGGTCGCCGTTGTCACCGGTCCAGCCCAGGATCACCGCGCCCTTGCGGTCGACCGCGGAGGCGCGCTTGAGATACTCGCCCCACTCGTAGGTGACGATGTTGACGTCGACCCCGACCTTGGCCAGATCCGCCTGCATCAGCTCGGCGGCACGCCGCGCGTTGGGCATGTAGGGGCGCTGGACCGGCATCGCCCAGATGTCCATCTTCAGGTTCTTGACCCCGGCGTCGGCGAGCATCTGCTTGGCCTTCTCGGGGTCGTAGGGGTCATCCTTGACGGCGTCGTTGTAGCTCCACATGGTCGGCGGAATCGGGTTCTTGGCCACTTCCCCCGCGCCCTGGAACACCGCATCGATGATCGCCTGCTTGTTGATCGCCATGTTGAGCGCGCGGCGCACTTCCGGCTGGTCGAACGGCTTCTGCTGGGTGTTGTAGGCCAGATACGCCACGTTGAGTCCCGGCTCCTGCAGCACCTGGATCTCGTCGTTCTGCTTCATCGCCTTGACGTCAGCCGGGTTGGGGAACGGCATCACCTGGCACTCGCCGGCCATCAGCTTCTGGTAGCGCACCTGGGCATCCGGAGTGATGGCGAAGACCAGATTGTCGATCGGCTGCTTGCCACGGAAGTAGTCCGGGTTGGCCTGGTAGCGGATCGCCGCGTCTTCACGATAGGCGACGAACTGGAACGGCCCGGTGCCGATCGGCTTCTGATTGGCCTGCTGCGGCTTGCCCTCGTCGATCAGCTGCTGCTCGTACTCCTGGGAGTGGATCGCCGCGAAGGGCATCGCCAGGTTGGCCAGGAACGGCGCATTGGGCTCGGTCAGCACGAACTTGACGGTGTGCGCGTCGACCTTCTCGATCGACTTGATCAGCTCGCCCATCGACATCGCGTTGAAGTACTCGAAGTTGCCGTTGGCGAGCTTGTAGTAGGGGTTTTCCTTGTCCATCTGGCGCTCGAAGCTCCAGATGACGTCGTCGGCGTTGAGCGGCCGGCTGGGGGTGAAGAAATCGGTGGTCTGGAACTTGATGTCGTCGCGCAGGTGGAAGGTCACGCTCAGGCCATCGTCGGAGACTTCCCAGCTCTTGGCGATGGCCGGCTCCAGCTCGGTGGTGCCCGGCTTGAACTGCACCAGCATGTTGAACACCGTCTCGCTGGTCGCATCGAAGGTGGTGCCGGTGGTGTAGATCGCGGGGTCGAAGCCCTCCGGCGAGCCTTCGGAGCAGTAGACCAGCGTCTTGGCCATGACCGGGGTCGCGCCCATCATCATGGCCGCCACACCGGCGGCCAGCAGCGTCTTTTTCATTGGAGATTCTCCTGCACAGCGGTCGCTGTCATTGTCTTTGTCGGCTTGTGGCCGTTTATCGTTGTCGCCTTGCCCGCTGACGGCTCGGCCCAGCGGGCAGTCGCCTGAGGTTAGTTCGTCGATTAGCGTTTAATCAATTGTCCGATAGCGTGAGACGCGGCGCTTGCGCTAACGGCGCAATATGGTTATAGCCCCACGCGCTAAGAGCCTACTGCCACCCCCTCTGACGATGGGCGCCGGATAAGCCCACGTCGTCCAGCGGTTGTGAAAGGCATTCCAAGAGGGTGTTTCCTCACCCATTTCAGCGCGCCGCCTGCCCCGCGGCCAGCCACGCATCGATCTGATCCTGGTTTTGTGCGATCCAGTTCCTGGCCCCCGCGACCGGGTCGCCACGCTCCTCGATCTGCGACATCAGGTCGCTCAGGCTCTCGTCACTCATGTGCCAGGCGTCGAGCACCGCGGTCAGCCAGGGATCGTCCTCGCCGAAACCCTGCCGCGAGAACCAGTAGATGGTGTCGCCCTCGCCGTAGATGCCCTTCGGGTCGTCGAGATACTTCAGGTCGTAGTCGGCGAACGCCCAGTGCGGGTTCCACAGCGTCACCACGATCGGCTGCTGTGTGCGATAGGCGCGATCCAGCGCGGACATCATCGCCGGCTCGGAGCTGTTGATCTGCTTCAGCGGCAGGTCATAGGCGCTGATCGCTTCATCGGTCAGGCCGGCGATCGCCGAGCCCGGATCGATCCCCAGGATGCTCGGGCGGCCCTGATACGCGAACTCGTCGGCATGTGCCGCCAGCTCGGGAATGCTGTCGATATCGACATAGCTCGGCACCACCAGCCCCAGCCCGGTCTCGTCGTACCAGGCATCGTGAACCTCGAGTGTGTCCTTGTACGGCGCCAGGAAGCTCTTGTCCGTATGCGGCAGCCAGATCTCCAGCCCGACGTCGATGTCCCCGCTGTTCATACCCGCGTAGAGCGCACTCTTGCCCACGTTGGCGAGCCTGACGTCATAGCCGTGCTGTTCAAGCACCAGCTTCCACAGGTTGGAGACGGCAATGTTCTCGGCCCAGTTGTTGGTCCCGATGGTCAGCGTCTTGTCCGCGGCCTGCGCGGCGGAGAAGGTCGTGGTCAGCGCGGCCGCGGCCAGCATCCCGATCAGCGTGTTTTTCATCTGCGTTCCCTGTTGGCATGTCAATTCAACTTAGCAGGACGCGCAGCGAAAGCCGAGATCATGGGCGAAGGGAGGGATTGCTGGTGGCGCTGGTGGTAATGCTTATCAACCTGTCCGTAAGGGGTTACAGCGGTGGCCAATGGAGCTTCGGCGTGCAGGCCGAAACCTGGTTCTGAGACCGATTTCCCATCTCGACATGGGCGTTGGCGCACCGGAGGAGGATAATGGCCGCGCCGCCCGTGAGCGGGCGGCGCCATCCCCCATCTGGCCGAGTGACTCATGAGCCCGTTCAAGACCCGCGCCCTGGAGTATCTGGATGCCGTCGTCCATCACGGCTCACTGCGACGTGCCGCCGCGCACCTGGGGGTCAACCCCTCGGCGCTGAGCCGCCAGCTACGCGGGCTCGAGGAGGAGCTGGGGACTGCCCTGCTGGCACGGGCGGCACGCGCCACGCTGACCCCGGCCGGCGAGCTGCTGCTGCGTCACTACCGCGACCAGCGCGCCGCCGAGCGTGCCACCCTGTCACGTCTCAATGCGCTGCAGAATCTCGAACGCGGCGAGGTACGCATCGCCGTGGGTGAAGGCTTCATCGCCGATTTGATCTCGACCCCACTGCAGCACTTTCTCACCACCTACCCCGGGCTGGAGATCGAGGTACACATGGCCGGGCTCTCCGAGGCGATGCTGCTGGTCAAGGAGGACGCGGTGGATCTGGCGCTGCTCTATGCCCCACCGGAAGATCCGCAGCTGATCTCGCACATCGACCGCCGCCAGCCACTCGATCTGATTCTGCCCGCCGACCACCCGCTGGCGGCGGCGACCACACCGCTGCCGCTGGCGAAGATCGCCGAGCATCCGTTGGCGCTGATCGATGGCCACACCGGCATGGGCCAACTGGTCGGCATGGCGCTCTATGAAGCGCACCTGGCGTTCCGCCCACGCATGAAGACCAACTCGGTGTCGGTGCTCAAGAACTTCGTGCGCTCGGGGCTGGGCGTGGCCTTCATGCCCGAGCTCAGCGTGGTCGAGGAGATCGGCGAGGGCAGCATCGTCGTGCGCGAGGTCGAACCGCGGCTGCTCAACGAGGCTCGCACGCGCATCGTCAGTCAGGCCGAGCGCCCGCTGACGCTGGCAGCCCAGGCCTTCATCAAGCACCTGTGTGCCAGCATGCGCTTTTTCAGCGGCGATGCCCCGCGCGTTGCCTCAAAGGCAACAGGCAGGATATTGAAAGGTCAACGAGGCAACGGCTAGGGTAGGTCGAGTCGCGCGACCTGCGCCGCGCGGCCCCGGTTCGTCCGGCAATGACTCTCGCGACGATTTTTCAGACGACGAGTCCTCCGACAATAACAAGGAGAAGCCCCATGCCCCTGTCCCAGCGCCGCACCGGCGGTCTGCCAAAGGCCCTGCTGGCCGCCCTCGCCACCGGACTGCTGGCCGTGACCAACCCGGTCAACGCCGCCACCACACTCAACCTGAGCTACAACGGCCCGCCCGACGCCGACAAGAACGCCGTGCATCTGTTCGCCACCAATCTCAAGCGTCTGGTCGCAGAGAAAACCGATGGCGACCTCCAATTGAAGCTCTATCCCAACTCCATGCTCGGCGAAGAGCAGGAGCGCATGGAGCAGGTGATCAATACGCCCAGCCTCAATATCGCCTCCTTTGCCGGGCTGTCGCCGATCGTGCCCGAGATCTACGTCAGCGCGATCCCCTTCCTGTTCGAGGATTATCAGGCCGCCCACCGCTTCTTTGACGAGGGCGAGTACTGGAAACAGGTCGAGGGCGCGCTCAAGCAGCGCACCGGGGCCGAACTACTGGGTGTGATCGAGGAAGGTGGCTTTCTCGACTTCACCAACTCCAAGCGTCCGATCCATAACCCGGACGACTTCAAGGGACTGCGCTTCCGCGCCATGGACCCGAGCCAGGTGGCGCTCTACGAGGCGTTCGGCGCCTCCGGCACCCCGATCCCCTGGAGCGACACCTACATGGGGCTGAAGACCCATGTCGCCGACGGCCAGATGAACCCGCCGATGTACATCATCATGGGCAGTCTCTATGAAGTGCAGAAGTACCTGACGCTGGCCAACGTGCAGTACTCGGATCAGTTCCTGGTCGCCAATGGCAGCTGGTACGAAGGCCTCTCCGACACCGATCGCCAGGCGCTCGACGCCGCGGTGAAGGAGGCCAACGCGCTCAACCGCGAGGATGTCGAGAAACGCGTCGACGAGCGCATCCAGTTCCTGGCCGATCAGGGCATGGAGGTGATCGAGCCCTCGGCCGAGGATCTCGCCGCCTTCCGCGACAAGGGCCAGCCGGCGTACATTCACTGGCTGCAGGAGGACCAGGGCATCGATCGCCAGTGGATCGAGACCGCGCTCAAGGACGCCGGCCAGCAAGGGCTGCTCGCCCAATGACGGCGCGCTGAACGCATACGCTTGCTGTCGCTCTCTCCCACTGCCAAGAGGCGCGCGCCGCGGCAAACCGCTGTCGGCGCGCGAAGCCACCATGTTCCGAGACACCCTGCTGAGCCTGCTGGGGCGACTGACCACCGCGCTGGGCGGCATCGCGCTCGTCGTCACCCTGATCGACATCCTCTACGGCGTCGTCACCCGCTATCTGGTCGGCCAGGCGCCGATCTGGAGCGACGAGCTCGCCCGCTACTGCCTGATCGCCTCGACCCTGCTGGTCGCCGGCAGCGTCTGGGTGCGCGGCGAGCACATGCGCGTAGCCCTGCTCGAGCGCCATCTGGGCCGCAGCGCCCGTCGCCTGCTGCTGGGCTACCAGTGGCTGTTGACCCTGGCGCTGGCCGTGGCGCTGACCTGGTGGAGCTGGCACTACGCGCTCTCGGTGGGCTACTTCACCTCCCAGGGGCTGGGGATCAGCCGCACCGTGCCCATGCTGGCCATGCCGTTGGGCTTCGGTCTGCTGGCGCTGCAGGTGCTGCTCCACGGCCCGCGGGCGCTGCCGCAGCCTGGTAGCGATGAGCGTCCCGATGCATCGGCAAACTCGCCGGGGGCCCGCTCATGATGGTCGCGACCATGTTTGCCGCACTGCTCGCCAATACCCTGCTCGGCGTGCCGCTGTTTCTGACCCTGATCGCCACCGCGCTGGTGGGCTTCGTCTTCATCGATCCCGGCCTGGTCGCGCGCATGCTGCCGCAGCAGTTCTTCGGCGGGCTCAACAGCTTCTCGCTGATGGCGATTCCGCTGTTCATCCTCGCCGGCAACCTGATGAACGCGGTCGGCATGACCGAGCGCCTGATGCGCGTGGCGCGGCTTTTCGTCGGCCATCTGCGCGGCGGGATCGGGCATGTCAACGTGGTCGGCAGCGTGTTCATGTCCGGCGTCAACGGCTCGGCCGCGGCCGACGCCTCGGCGCTGGGCTCGCTGCTGGTACCGGCGATGACCCGCGAGGGTTACTCCACCGCCTTCGCCGCCGGGCTGACCGCCGGCAGCTCGCTGATCGGCCCGATCATCCCGCCGAGCATCTTCATGATTCTCTACAGCGCCCAGACCAATACCTCGGTGGGCCAGCTATTCCTCGGTGGCGTAGTGCCGGGGCTGTTGCTGGCGCTGGCGTTCATGGCCATGAACGCCGTCCATGCGCGCCGTGCTGGGCTCGAAAAGCGCGCCTCGCTGCCCGCTCGGGCCGAGATTGGCACGGCGCTGCGCGGGGCGCTGCCGGCGCTGATCGCGCCCTTCATCATCGTCGCCGGGATCGTGCTGGGGCTGGTCACGCCGACCGAATCCGGCGCCCTGACGGTGCTCTACGTCGCCCTGTGTGGCCTGGCGCTGAAGGCGCTGTCGCCGGCTGCCTTCTGGCGCGCGGTGGTCGAGACCACCCGTCTTAGCGCGGCGATCTTCATGATCATCGGCATCTCTTCGGTGATCAGTTGGGAGCTGGCCTATGCCCAGGCTCCGGCGCGCTTCGCCGGGCTGCTCGATCCCTTCATCGAGTCGCCGATCCTGGTGCTGCTGATGCTCAGTGCCATCACTTTCGTCACCGGGATGTTCATGGAGGAGGTCTCGGCGCTGATGCTGCTCTCACCGGTGTTCACGCCGGTAGCGCTGGCCGCTGGCATCGATCCGGTGGCGCTGGGCGTGATCATCACGCTCAATATCACCATCGCCCTGATCACGCCGCCGATGGGCGCCTGCCTGTTCATCGCCGCGGCGGTCAGCCGGCTCGATATCACCGTCCTGTTCCGCACTATCTGGCCGTTCATTCTCACTGCGGTGAGCGTGCTGCTGCTGCTGATCGTCTTTCCCGGCTTGATTACCTGGCTACCCGACACTCTGGGCTGATTGCATCTTGGACACCCTTCGCTCGACCGTGACCGACTCCACCCTACGCCCCATCCCGGCGCCGACCGACCCGGACTGGACGGCCATCGGCGCGCTGCCGATCGCCGACGCCGGCGGTGCGCTGATGCCGCTCGGCCTGGCCGCCCCGGCCCTGCGCACGCTGCCGATCTATCACGCCCTGGGCGTGCCCGGCGCCGTGCCCGAGTGCTGGACCCGCGAGGCGGTCTACCGCCGCCTGCTCGCGGTGGCCCGCGCTCTGCCCGATGGCCTGGGGCTGGTAGTGCTGGATGCCTGGCGGCCGTATGCCGTGCAGCGCTACCTCTACGACACCCTGCTGGGGCTGATCGAGATCCGCTATGCCGAACACGCCGAGGCCGAGCGCCGGCGCCTGGCACGCGCCTTCGTCTCGCCACCCAGTGTGAACGCCGAGCATCCGAGCCCGCACCTGACCGGCGGCGCCGTGGATGTGGCGCTGTGCGATGCCGACGGCGTGCTGCTGGAGATGGGCTCGGCCTTCGACGAAGCGTGCGCGGCATCGCATACCGTTCACTTCGAGCACGCCGCCGACAGCGAGGCCGCGCTCACCTATCGCGCGCGCCGGCGTATTCTCTACCACGCCATGGTCGACGCCGGCTTCGTCAATCTGCCCAGCGAGTGGTGGCACTACAGCTACGGCGACCAGATGTGGGCCTGGTATCGCGACATGCCCCAGGCCCTGTTCGGCCCCAGCGCACCGGATAGCCTGGAGGCGCGCTTCCAGCGCTCGCTGGGTTTACCCCAGGTGGACTGAGCAAGGCCGTCTGCGCGGTGCCGCCGTGGTGTGAGGAAGGAGCGGCATCCGCCGGACGCGTCTTTACAGGATGACGGGCAAACTCAAGCCACCCGCGGGCGAATACCCTCGAAGTTACCGCGACGTCTGGCCTCTTCGAGATCGAACGCATTCTGCAATCGCAGCCAGTAGCCGGGACTGGTACCGAAATAGATCGATAGACGCAGGTCGGTATCGGCCGTCACCGACCGCGTGCCACGCACGATGTCGCCGATCCGGGTCGCCGGCACGTTGATGGCCGTCGCCAAGGCATTCTTGGTCAATCCCATCGGCACGATGAAATCCTCGAGCAGAATCTCGCCGGGATGAACATTGGGCAGTCGCTCCTCGGTCATACTTTGTCCCTCCCCGTAATCGCCGATGATGGGTAGTGATCAGCGGTGCGTGGTCGTCGATGACGAGCGCTCATCGGGCATCAGTGGTAGTCGACGATTTCCACGTCATAAGCATTGCCACCCTCGAAGCGGAAGCAGATCCGCCACTGCTCGTTGATACGAATACTGTATTGGCCTTCCCGATCACCGCGCAGCGCTTCCAGGCGATTGCCGGGCGGTATGCGCAAATCCTCCAGTTGCGCCGCGGCCACCAGCTGGCGGAGTTTTCTCGACGCCGTGCGCTGAATGTCATGGGGCAACTGTTTCGCCACCTTGCCATCGGCAATCGATGCCGCCCGCCTGTCACGGAAGCTCTTGATCATGGAACGCTCTTGATCACGGAAAGCGCCTTTTGTGGGAAAATAACGCCAGACAGCATATAACGCAACGCATCATACTCATCCCGCGCGCCACGCCGATCATGCGGGCTGGCGGCATCCGCCGGGGATGCCTGTAAAGGGTGACGGGCGGTGTTATGCTCGAGAATCATTGTTGTTCGCCCGCGGATTTCCTCTTCATGCCCTACCGCTACCCGTCATGACCACCGCCGCTGTCGTATCGTCCAGCAGCGCCGATCGCTACCTTGCCCGGCGCCGGCGCCACTATGCGCTGATCGCGGTGACCGCCGTGCTCACCTGTCTGTCGCTGCTCGCCGATGTCGCCATCGGCCCCGGACACTATCCGCTGCCAGCGGTGGTGGCGGCGATCGTCTCCCCCGACAGCGCCCCCACTACACTGGCGATCGTGGTGTGGGAGATCCGCCTGCCGGTGGCGCTGATGGCCGTGGTGGTAGGCCTGGCCCTGGCCAGCGCCGGGGCCGAGATGCAGACCATCCTCGACAACCCCCTGGCCGACCCTTTCACCCTCGGGATATCCGCCGCCGCCAGCTTCGGCGCGGCGCTGGCGATCGTGCTCGGCGTCGGCGTGCTGCCCGGCGGCGAGGCGCTGCTGACCACGCTCAACGCCTTCGTCATGGCGATGCTCGCGTCACTGCTGATCTGGCTTGTCAGCCGGCTGCGCGGGGTCAGCGTGCAGACCATGGTGCTGATGGGCATTGCGCTGATGTTCTTCTTCAACGCCCTGCTCGGCATCCTGCAGTACGTTGCCTCGGCGCAGTCGCTGCAGCAGCTGGTGTTCTGGTCGCTGGGCTCGCTGTCGCGCACCAGTTGGCCCAAGGTGGGCATCATTGCCGCCGCGCTGGCGCTCACGCTGCCGGTCTTCTTCATCGCCGGCTGGCGCCTGACCGCGCTGCGCATGGGCGAGCTGCAGGCGCGCGCCATGGGCATCGATGTCGCCCGGCTGCGGCTGCTGATGCTGCTGTGCTGTTCGCTGCTCGCCGCCACCGCGGTCGCCTTCGTCGGCACCATCGGCTTCATCGGGCTGGTCGGGCCGCATATCGCGCGGCTGCTGGTGGGTGAGGATCAGCGCGTCTTCCTGCCGCTTTCGGCGCTGGTGGGGGCGCTTCTGATGTCGCTGACCTCGATCGCCTCAAAGACCCTGATCCCCGGGGTGCTGCTGCCGATCGGCATTCTCACCGCGCTGATCGGGCTGCCGTTCTTCGTCTCGCTGATCATCAAGAGCCGGCGCGAGGTGTGGGGATGACGCTGACGGTGGAGGCGCTGTCGGTGACGCTGGGGCGCACGCCGGTGCTGCAGGCGGTCACCGGGCTGCGCGCCGCCCCGGGCGAGGTGACCGCACTGATCGGCCCCAACGGCGCCGGCAAGTCGACCCTGCTCAAGGCGGTCGCCGGGCTGGTGCGCTACCACGGCCAGGTGCATCTTGCGGCGCAGGATCTGGCCGGGCTCGCCCACGCCGAGCGCGCGCGGCGGGTCTACTATCTGCCCCAGGAGAGCACCACCCGGGCCGCGCTGAGCGTGTTCGAGGCGGTACTGCTGGCGCGGCGCACCACCCACCCGGCGCGCGGCCGCGACGACCTGGCGCGGGTCGAGCGCCTGTTGCATACGCTGGCGCTGACGCCGCTGGCCGAGCGCGATCTGGGCCAGCTCTCCGGCGGCCAGCGCCAGCGCGTGGCGATCGCCCAGGCCATTGTGCGCGAGCCGCAGGTGCTGATGCTCGACGAGCCGACCAGCGCTCTCGACCTGCACCACCAGCTGCAGGTGCTGGCGTGGCTGCAGGCCACCGCCCGCGAGCAGGGTATCGGGGTGATCATCGCCATCCATGACCTCAGCCTCGCCGCGCGCTTCGCCGACCAGCTATGGATGCTGGGGGCCGGCGGCCGGGTATGCGCCACCGGCTCACCGCGGGAGGTGCTCACCGAAGCCCGGCTGCGCGAGGTCTACGCCATCCACGCCCACGTCGAGTGGCCCGCGGACGAACCGCCCAGGGTGACACCGCTGGCGGCGCTGAGCGCGCTCGGTAGCGGCGGACGCTGACGGCACGATACCACCCGTGTCCGCTGCGCCAGCCCCGTGACCGAGACACGGGCAAACGGATGTTGTGATACGAAAGACCCCATATCCCTGCAGCAAGATGTTTTCACAATCGAAATCGCCAGCGCACTTTGCAGAAACCCTATTTACCCTCTCATTTCATTAATATACATAATTCATAGCTATCCGAGCGTATAAACCTACGACCTTTGTCGCACATCCATGATGTTCGTTTTCGCGCAATAATGACTCAAAGCGAAACACCAGAGAGCGAACTCGAACATGAGCGGCGATACTTACGATCTGATTGTCATCGGCGGCGGCATCAACGGCGCCGGCATTGCCCGCGACGCCGTGGGTCGGGGGCTGTCGGTGCTGCTGGTCGAGGCCGACGATCTCGCCAGCCATACCTCCTCGGCTTCCACCAAGCTGATCCATGGTGGCCTGCGCTATCTGGAGCAGTACGAGTTCAAGCTCGTGGCCAAGGCGCTCTCCGAGCGAGAAGTGCTGCTCAAGATGGCGCCCCATATCATCTGGCCGATGCGCTTCGTGCTCCCCCACCAGAAGCATCTGCGCCCGGCGTGGATGATCCGCACCGGCCTGTTCCTGTATGACCACCTCGGCGGCAAACAGACCCTGGCGAACTCCCACGGGGTCAAGTTCTCCAGCCATCCGGCCGGCGCACCGTTGAAAGCGGAGTTCACCAAAGGCTTCGTCTACTCCGATGCCTGGGTTCAGGATGCCCGCCTGGTCGTCCTCAACTGCATGGATGCAGCCGACCGCGGCGCGCGCATCATGACCCGCACCCGGGCCGAGACGGCGACACGCAGCGCCGATGGCTGGCAGGTGACACTCAAGACCTGCGATGGCGAAACCAGCGAGGTTCGCGCACGCGGGCTAGTCAACGCGGCGGGGCCCTGGGCGGTGCGCTTTCTGGACGATATCGCCTCACAGAACCACTCCTATGCGCTGCGCCTGATCAAGGGCAGCCATATCGTGGTCGAGCGCCTGTTCGCGCACGACTACGCCTATATCTTCCAGCAGCCGGATGGCCGCATCGTCTTCGCCATCCCCTACGAGCGAGACTTCACCCTGATCGGCACCACCGATGTCGAACATCGGGGCGCGCCGGGCAAGGTGGCGATCGACGCCGACGAAATCGCCTACCTCTGCGAGGCCATCAACCGCTATTTCGAGCGCCCGATCGGCCCTGACGACGTGGTCTGGAGCTACTCCGGCGTGCGCCCGCTGCTCGACGATCACGAAGACAACGCCAGCGAGATCACCCGCGACTACCGCATCCAGCTCGATACGCGCGGAGGCGCACCGCTGCTCAATATCTTCGGCGGCAAGCTGACGACCTATCGGCGCCTGGCCGAAGACGCCGTCGACCAGCTGGCGCCGGCACTCGGCAACCACGAGAAAGCCTGGACTCACAGCGGCCATCCGCTGCCCGGCGGCGATGACGCCGATCCGCAGCAGCAGGTGGCATCGCTGCAGCGCCGCTACCCCTTCGTGCCATCGCCGATGGCCACGCGTCTGGTGTTCAACTACGGCACTCGGGCGCTGACGATCCTGGGCCAGGCCGAGGGACTGGCCAATCTCGGCGAACACTTCGGCGCCGATCTCTACGCCGCCGAGGTCGACTACCTGCGCGCACACGAATGGGCGCGAACCGCAGAAGACATCCTCTGGCGCCGCACCAAGCTGGTCCTGCGTCTCGATGACCGCGAGCAGCGCCGACTCGCCGATTATCTCGCAGCATCCGCTGCCAAGACGGAGGAACAAAAAGCGTAAGCGTTCACCCAGTCATGCTCCGGCCATCGGTTTCACGATCAACCCGTCACCGCCGTTCTGGTTCTTTCGGAGCTCACCACCGCTAGACGAATATCACGGGAGTCAATATGGGAGTCTTAGGAAAGATAGTGCTGCACGAGATTGCCGGTACGGCCTGCATGACGCTGCTCGGCTGCGGCGTGGTCGCCAACGTGCTGCTCAAGAAGACCGGTGGTCACAACGGTGGCCCACTCTTGATCTTTTTCGGCTGGGGACTCGCGGTCTATTGCGGTGTGTGGATCGCATTCGATACCGGCGCTCATCTCAACCCGGCCATCACCCTCGCGCTATGGCTGGGCCCGGCCACCGAGTACGCCAAGGGCATCCCCATCACCCTGGACAATACGCTGGCCTATTTCATCGGCGAGTTCGCGGGGGCCTGGCTGGGTGCGGTGCTTTGCTACCTCTGCTACAAGAAGCAGTACGACGATACCGAGGATGCCACCACCATTCTGGCCACTTTTTCGACCATCCCCACGATTCGCTCGCGCTTCTGGAACTGCGTGACCGAAGCCATCGGCACCTTCGTGCTGGTGTTCGTCGTCATCATGTTCGGCCATACGCCCAACGGGCTCGGCCCCTTGGCCGTGGCACTGCTGGTGGTCGCGATCGGCGCCTCGCTGGGCGGGCCCACGGGCTATGCGATCAACCCTGCCCGCGATATGGGGCCGCGGCTGGCGCACGCCATGCTGCCCATTCAGCACAAGGGAGCCAACGACTGGGGCTACGCGTGGGTGCCCTTCGTCGGCCCGATCATCGGCAGCAGTCTCGCTGCCCTCGTCGCAACGGTCTATTGAGCTGCATTCGCGCTATAAAGACACACCATTCGGAAGGAGCGTTCTCCCATGAGTGACAAGAAGAAATACATCCTCGCCATCGACCAGGGCACCACCAGTTCGCGCGCCATGCTGTTCGATCATCAGGGCAAGATCGCCGGCATGGCCCAGCGCGAGTTCGAGCAGATCTTCCCGCGGCCGGGCTGGGTCGAGCACAACCCGCGCGACATCATGACCAGCGTGCTGACCACCCTGACCGAGGTGATCAACAACTCCCAGGTCAATGTCGAGGAGATCGCCGGCATCGGCATCACCAACCAGCGTGAAACCACGGTGATCTGGGACAAGCACACCGGCCAGCCGGTCTACAACGCGATCGTCTGGCAGTCGCGCCACTCGGCCGAGATCTGCGACGAGCTGCGCGAAGCGGGGCATGCCGACAAGGTCCGTGACAAGACCGGCCTGGTGATCGATGCCTACTTCTCGGGCACCAAGATCAAGTGGATCCTGGATAACGTCGACGGCGTCAGGGAGAAGGCCGAGAAAGGCGACCTGCTGTTCGGCACCATGGACTCCTGGCTGATCTGGAACCTGACCGGCGGTGCCGAGCATGTCACCGACGTGACCAACGCCTCGCGCACGCTGATGTTCAATATCCGCGAGCGCCGCTGGGACCCGGAACTGCTGGAGATGCTCGGCGTACCGGAATCGATGCTGCCCGAGGTCAAATCCTCCAGCGAGATCTACGGCTACATGCTGCCCAAGTTCCTGTTCGGCACCAAACTGCCGATCGCGGGCATCGCCGGCGACCAGCAGGCGGCGCTGTTCGGCCAGGCGTGCTTCAAGCCCGGCATGGCCAAGAACACCTACGGCACCGGCTGCTTCACGCTGATGAATACCGGTAGCGAAGCGACGATCTCGGACAACGGCCTGCTCACCACCATTGCCTGGGAGATCGACGGCGAGGTCGAGTACGCGCTGGAAGGTGCCATCTTCGTCGCCGGTTCGGTGGTGCAGTGGCTGCGCGACGGGCTGCGCATGCTGGGCAAGGCCTCCGACTCCGAAGCCTACGCCGAACGCGCCGGCGACAGCGAGGGCGTCTACCTGGTGCCCGCCTTCACCGGTCTCGGCGCGCCCTACTGGAACTCCAATGTGCGTGGCGCCATGTTCGGGCTGTCGCGCGGTACCAGCAAGGAGCAGTTCATCCGCGCCGCGCTCGAATCGATGGCCTACCAGACCGCCGACGTGCTCACGGCGATGCAGGCCGACGCGGGTATCGATCTGACCGAGCTGCGCGCTGACGGTGGCGCCATCGCCAACAACTTCCTGGCCCAGTTCCAGGCCGATATCCTGGGTGTCGACGTGCTTCGCAGCGAGATCAGCGAGACCACCGCACTCGGCGCGGCCTATCTCGCCGGGCTGGCCCTCGGCTTCTGGGAGTCCCGCGAGCAGATCTCCGAGCAGTGGGCGATCGAACGCCGCTTCGAACCGGGCATGCGCCAGGATCGCCGCGATGCGCTCTACGACGGCTGGAAGCGGGCGGTGCAGGCGACCATGGCGTTCCAGGTCGCCTCTTAGGCGCTCGCGCGCCCAGCGAGACGGCTTAGCCAGGTCGTTTCGCCAAAGACAAGGCCCGAGTTCCCCGATCCGAGGACTCGGGCCTTGTCGTCTCGGTCGCAGACCTCCCTAGCCCCCGCTTCCCAGTCCCCGCTTTCCAGTCCCCCAAGACGAAGCGCCCTCGAATCCGGATAATGGCCGCCATCCACCTCCCGTCAGCCACGGAGGTCAGCCACTTACCAACGCGGTCTCTCTCCATGGAAATCAAGGTCAACTATCTCGACAACCTGCGCCAGGAAGCCAAGTTCGACGACTTCACGGTGATCACCGACCAGCCGATCCGCTACAAGGGCGACGGCTCGGCGCCGGGACCGTTCGACTACTTCCTCGCCTCCACGGTGCTCTGCGCGGCCTATTTCGTGCGGGTCTACTGCAACGCCCGCGAGATCCCCACCGAGAACATCCGGCTGTCGCAGAACAACATCGTCGACCCGGAGAACCGCTACAACCAGATCTTCCGTATCCAGATCGAACTGCCGGCGGACATCTCCGACAAGGACCGCACCGGCATTCTGCGCTCGATCGAGCGCTGCTCGGTCAAGCGGGTGATCCAGAACAACCCCGAGTTCCAGATCGAGGCGGTGGAGAACATCGACGAGAACGCCCAGGCGCTGCTGATGGGCGGCTCGCTCGACAAGGACGGCGAGAACCAGGAGACCTGGATCGAAGGCAAGGACCTGCCGCTGGAAAGAACCATCGCCAATATGACGGGCATCCTCGAGCGCCTCGGCATGAAGATCGAGATCGCCTCCTGGCGCAATATCGTGCCCCACGTCTGGTCGCTGCACATTCGCGACGCCGCCTCACCGATGTGCTTCACCAACGGCAAGGGCGCGACCAAGGAAGCCGCGCTGTGCTCGGCGCTGGGTGAGTTCATCGAACGCCTGTCGTGCAACTTCTTCTACAACGATCAGTTCTTCGGCAACGAGATCGCCGCCAGCGAGTTCGTCCACTATCCGAACGAGCGCTGGTTCCAGCCGGGGCCGGACGACGCGCTGCCCAGCGAGATTCTCGACGACCACTGCCGCGCGATCTTCGACCCGGACGGCGAGCTCCGAGGCTCGCATCTGTATGACACCAACTCCGGGCGCACCGACCGCGGCATCGTCTCGCTGCCGTTCAAGCGCCACTCGGACGGCGAGACGGTATGGTTCCCCTCCAACCTGATCGAGAACCTCTATCTCAGCAACGGCATGAGCGCGGGCAACACCCTCGCCGAAGCGCAGGTGCAGTGTCTCTCCGAGATCTTCGAGCGGGCGGTGAAGCGTCAGATCATCGAGCAGGAGATCGCGCTACCGGACGTCCCCGAGGCGGTACTGGCGCAGTACCCGACGATTGTCGAAGGCGTGCAGGCGCTGGAGGCCCAGGGCTTCCCGGTGCTGGTCAAGGATGCCTCCCTCGGCGGGCGCTTCCCGGTCGCCTGCGTCACCTTGATGAACCCGCGCACCGGCGGCGTGTTCGCCTCCTTCGGCGCGCACCCCAGCCTGTCGGTCGCCATCGAACGCAGCCTCACCGAGCTGCTGCAGGGGCGCAGCTTCGAGGGCATGAACGATCTGCCGCCGCCCACCTTCAACGCCCAGGCGGTGAGTGAACCCAACAACTTCGTCGAGCACTTCATCGACTCTTCCGGCGTGGTGTCGTGGCGCTTCTTCAGCGCCACGGCGGACGTCGACTTCGTCGAGTGGGACTTCTCCGGCACCAACGACGAGGAGGCCGAGCGCCTGTTCGCGATTCTCGACGACGAGGGGCTGGAAGCCTATGTCGCCACTTTCGAGGATCTCGGCGCCCCGGTGTGCCGCATCCTGGTGCCCGGCTACTCCGAGGTCTATCCGGTCGAGGATCTGGTGTGGGACAACACCAACATGGCGCTGGCCTTCCGCGAGGATATCCTCGACCTGCACCGCCTCGATGAGGCGCAGCTGACCGACCTGCTCGAACGTCTGGAGGAGAGCGAGCTCGACGAGCAGATGAAGATCGTCACCCTGATCGGGATCGAGTTCGACGACAACACCGTATGGTCGGAGCTGACCATCGCCGAACTGAAGCTGCTGATCCAGCTGGCGCTGGGGCGCCTGGAAGACGCCCTGGACGGCGCGCAGATGTTCTTGCAGTTCAACGACAACACCGTCGACCGCGGGCTCTTCTATCAGGCACTCACCGCAGTGCTCGAAATCGCCCTGGACGACGATCTCGAGCTCGACGACTACCGCCACAACCTGACCCGGATGTTCGGCGAGGCGAAGATGGCAGACGCCATCGGCGCAGTGGAGGGCTCGGTGCGCTTCCCCGGACTGACGCCGACCAGCCTCGCGCTCGAAGGCATCGAGCGCCACCAGCGCCTGCTCGAGAGCTATCACAAGCTGCACGCCTGGCGCGCGGCCAACGCGCGTTGACCGGGAGCGCTAACGAGACACGCTGATCGGCAGCGGCGCTAACCGCCGCTGGCCTCGACGATGTAGCGCGCGATCATCAGATCGAGATGCGCGCCACCGCCGTTCTTGTAGAGCGTGATGTCGCTGTCGTCACGGCGCCCGGGCGCGCCGCCGAGCAGCTCACGCAGGTCGGCCAGCACATCGCTCGCCGCGATGGTGCCGGCGGCCAGCGGGATGGCCAGCTCGCCGATATGGCCCAGGGTGCTGTCGCGGCTGTCGACGAACAGCCGCGCGCGGGTCAGCAGGGTGTCGTCGGCCTCGCGCATATCGGCCTTGAAGGCGCCGATCAGGTCGACATGGGTCCCGGAGCGCACCCACTCGCCGCGCAGAAACGGCTCACGCGCCAGGGTGGCAGTGGCGATGATATCCGCCTGCCCGGCGGCCTCGGCCAGGCCGCTCACCGCCACCACGGGTACGCGGTGGCCGGCATAGCGCTCGGCCAGCGCCGTCGCGCGGGCCGGCGTCCGGTTCCACAGGCGGATGCGCTCGAGGGACGGGAACAGCGCGCTATAGGCTTCGATCAGGCTCGCCGCCACCGCCCCGGCGCCACAGATCAGCAGCTCACGACTGTGCGGCCGCGCCAGGCACAGCGCCCCCAGCACCGAGTCGCTGGCGGTCTTGATCTCGGTGACCAGGCGGCTGTCGAGCACCGCCTGCAGCCGGCCATCCTCGGGGTCAAAGTAGAGCATCGCCCCCTGCACCGTGGGCAGCCCGCGCGCGGCGTTGGCCTCGAACACGGTCACCGCCTTGGCGCCGTAACCGAGCCCGGGAATGAAACAGGAGCGGTTGAGCAGCGTGCCCTCGGCCGGGCCGAGAAAGCTGTCGTCGATCTGGGGCGGCGCGCCCAGATGGCCCTGACGCAGGGCCTCGACCGCGCCCGCCCAGTCCAGCGCACCGCGCGTCTCCGCATAGCCGATCTGGCGCATCCGTTGGCCCTCACTGCTGGTGTCGTATTGGTCGTCTCCGCTCGACCCTAGCCAGTGTGGATGCCGCAGCGCAAGCGCCGACGCTCAGGCGGGGCCGGCCTCGAGCAGGCGTACCGCCAGGTGCACGAAGTCCACCGACGAGACGATTCCCACCAGGCGCCCGTCGCCGTCGACCACCGGCATCGCGCCGTGGCGGTTGTCGAGCAGGGTGCGCCCGGCCTCGGCCAGGGGTGACTCCGGCGTCAGCGTCAGCACCTCACCGGAAAGCACCTCTTCGACCGGGATCAGGGCCAGGTGATGGCTCAGGCGGTTCGAGCCATAGACATTGGTGATCTGCAGCGCCTCACGCAGCACCACCTTCTGATTGAGCATTCCCACCAGCCGATCCTGGGCGTCGAGCACCGGCAGATGCCGAATCTTGTGCTCGCGCATCGCTTCGTTGCCATCGTGCAGCGACTGATCGAGACGCAAGGTAAGCACGTCGCGGATCATGATATCCGCCACGCGTTGGGGTAATGCCTGACTCATACCGACTCTCCTCGAGTGACCCCAGGGGGAATTGACCAACCATCGATCAATAAATAGATCGATCGACCATTCTGCTGATTATCGGCAGCCGGGCGGCCTGGCGTAGTCCTTACATGCGTTTTTGCGCAAAAAACCCTGCGCTCACAGACCGCGTGCGGCGACGCTTCACGTCGCCGTCATCTCCCCGCTCTAGGCTTCTCGCGTAACGCCCGTGACCGCCCGAGGAGACGCCCCGTGAAAGCCCCCAAGCCCCCCATCACCCGTCGCGAACTGCTGGTTCGCGGCGGCCAGCTCGGCCTTGCCGCTGCCGGCCTGCTCGGCGCGCCGGCCATCGTGCTCGCCGAAGGGCGCCGCCCCGCGGTGGAGGGTGGCGTCATGAGCGGCGATGTGCTGGCCGACCGCGCCATGCTGTGGGCCCGCGCCGACCGCCCGGCGCGGATGCTGATCGAGGTCGCCGACAACCCCAACTTTCGCGCCGCCCGCCAGCTTCCCTGGGTCGATGTACTCCCCGAGAGCGGGCTGATCGGCAAGCTCGATGCCACCGGGCTCGGCGGCATGCCGGAGGTCCACTATCGAGTGCGTTTCGCGGCTCTGGGTGACGCCCGAGCGGTCAGCGAGCCGGTGGTCGGCCGCCTGCGCCTGCCGCCGAGCGCGCCGCGGGATCTGCGCTTCGTGTGGTCCGGCGACGTGGTCGGTCAGGGCTGGGGGATCGATGAGTCCCGCGGCGGCATGCGCACCTGGGAGGCGATGCGCCAGGTGCGCCCGGACTTCTTCATCCACTCCGGCGACAGCGTCTACGCCGACGGCCCGCTCGACTCGCAGGTCGCGCTGCCCGATGGCAGCACCTGGCGCAACGTCGTCACACCGGCCAAGCAGAAGGTGGCCGAGACCCTCGAGGAGTATCGCGGCCAGCACGCCTACAACCATCTCGACGCCAACTTCCGCCGCTTTGCCACCGAGGTGCCGATGCTGGCCCAGTGGGACGACCACGAGACGATCAACAACTGGTACCCGCAGGAGATTCTCGACGACGACCGCTATACCGAGAAGCGCGTGGCCCTGCTCGCGGCCCGCTCGCGTCAGGCGTTTCTCGACTACATGCCGCTGCGGCTGTCGTCAGCGGCGCCGCAGCGCATCTACCGCCGCTTCGCCTACGGCCCGGGTATGGAAGTGTTCATGCTCGACATGCGCAGCTACCGCGGCCCCAACAGCGCCAATCTTCAGGCCGAGGACTCGCCGGCCACCGCCTTCATCGGTGAGGATCAGTTCCGCTGGCTACACCAGGCGCTCAAGCGCTCCACCGCGACCTGGAAAATCATCGCCGCCGACATGCCGATCGGCCTGGTGGTGCCGGATGGCGACGACTTCGAGGCGATCGCCAACGCCGACCCCGGCCAGCCGCTGGGGCGCGAGCTGGAGCTCGCCCGCCTGCTCAAGGCGATCCGCGACGACGATATCGCCAACGTGGTGTGGTTCACCGCCGACGTGCACTACACCGCCGCCCACCACTACGCGCCGGAGCGCGCCGCCTTCAAGCAGTTCAAGCCGTTCTGGGAGTTCGTCAGCGGCCCGCTCCACGCCGGCACCTTCGGCCCCAATGACTTGGACGCCACTTTCGGCCCCAAGGTGGTATTCCAGAAGGCGCCGCCGGCGGGTCAGAAGAACCTGCCGCCCTCGGCGGGCTATCAGTTCTTCGGCCAGGTCGACCTCGACGGCGCGAGCGAAACGCTCACGGTAACGCTGAAGGATAGCGACGGCACCGCCCTGCATACGCAGGTGCTGACGCCCGAAAATCGCGCCTGAGCTCACCGACTTTTCAGACAGCACCTGGCACACAGCGCCGGCGTGGCCGCTCGCCCGCCGGCGCCCACCGTCAGATGGATTTGGAAACACCCTCTTAAACGTAGCGCGCCCGAAACTGCCACTCCCCCGGCCCCACCTCGTTACGGATCGCCGCCACCAGCGCCGGGTCGAGGCGCGGGTCATCCAGCGCATACAGGCCGCAACCCGCCAGCGCCTGGCGCACGTTCATTGCCCCCGGGAGACGTTCGTAGACCACCCGCACGCTGCAGGGCATGCGCTCGCTGCTATCCGCCACCCCGAGCTTGAGACCGGAGAGCCGGTAGACCTGGCTCTTGAAGCTGGGAAACAGGATCGTCTGGGTGATCTCGTGGCCGTTGAGCGACTCGTGGTCGACCAGGAACAGACGGTCGCTCAGCAGCATCGCCACGCCGCGATAGCGGTTGTGAAAAAGCCGCCCACCGCCGACGGCCGGCATGCGCTCGGTGCGCTGGTAGACCACGTCGTCGCCGCGGCGCTCGAGGCACACCAGGGTGCACAGCACGTACCCCGGCCGCGACATCGCCAGGTAGTACTCGTGGTAGTAGCCCAGATAGCGCGACATGCCCTGGCGGCCCGTCTCCAGCAGCGCCGTCGGCAGCGCGGGGGCGCTACGCGCGGTGTCGGTCTCCCCCGGCCTGCCGGGGCGCAGGCGCACCAGCGTCTGGAGCTCGGCGTGGGGCAGCACGATCTCGTGGAGCTCGACCCCGAAGAAATCGCAGACCCGGCGCATGGTGTGGCCGGCGGGCCGGTAGCGCCCGCTGAGGTAGCGGTTGAACTGCGCCCGGTTGATCTCGAGCCGCCGGCAGACCTCGGCGATCGAGCGGTAGTAGCTGCACAGCAGCCGCAGATTGGCGGCGAAATCGTCCTGCATGAGAAGGCCTTTTTACGCTGAGCCTTAGTTAACCCATCGCTACCTGCCTTTCAGCTAGAGACGATGCTGTTTAAAACTCTCTGCCTGCTCGAACACGCCCTGATAGACCTCGGCATGAGTGACCGGAGGGTAGCCATTTTTCGAGAGCAGCATGATGAGCTCGACTCGTAGCGCTGCCTTGATATCTTGACGGTTGTTCCAGTCAGGGTACTTCGCCTTGTCGTCTACGACCGCCTTGACGCCGGCAGCCAGGGTCCGCAGGCGTTTTTCCTCGTAGGCGAACTGGTACTTCACTGCTACCGCTTTGAGAATGTCGTAAAACGCTTTCTCTTCGACAGTAATACCCAGCTCTTCAAACGATCCCATTTCCTGCTTGAGCTGTGTCATCAGTTCCAGGAAGCTATCGACCGCCTCCTGGTGAACCTCGCTGGTGAAAGCGTCCTCTTCCTTGCGCTCGTTATAGAGTTCAACAAGAGAGCGAAACTTCTTCGAAAACTCGATCGCCTTGTGCTGATTGGTTTTTTTCAGTTCATTGAGCGCTTTGGCCAGCAACTGTTTCAGCAGTTCGATCTTGGTGTTAGGAAGTTTAATTTTTTCAAGACGCGCCAGGTAATCCTCATCGAAAATATCGATGGTATCGTCGCTCTCCTCGCCCATCGCAAACACCGCTTCGACGCCATCGGCACGCAGCGCTTCGCTGATCATCTCGCGCACTCTGGCGTTCATTTGTGCCGTATCCGGCGCCTCACCTTTGGTCAACTTATAGATGATCGAGCGTACCGCTAGATAGAAGTGGATTCGGTCCCGCTCGCTTTGGCTAAGCTGCTCGCTGCCACAGCAGACGTCATAGGCCGCCTTCAAGCGCTTCACCAGCGCCATGAAACGCTTTTCGCGCTTGCCCACGCTCAACACGAACTCGGCAGCGCGGTTGAGGCAGTCGAGCTGCGCCAAGGGCTCGCCCTTGAAATAGGCGTGGTCATCGAAGCCGTGCATCAACTTGGCCAGCAGGTCTAGATCATTCTTGACGGCGATCAGAGAAGTTTGGATATCCTCGAAGCTGGTTTCGTCGGCTTTCGAGAACTGGGCGAGCGCCTGATTCATCTGGCGTTTGATACCAATGTAATCAACCACCAGCCCCTTATGCTTATTCGCGTAGTTGCGATTGACCCGTGAAATGGTCTGGATCAGGTTGTGGCGCTGCACGGGCTTGTCGATATAGAGCGTATCCAGGCTCGGCACATCAAAGCCGGTAAGCCACATATCCACCACGATCGCGATCTTGAAGTTGGATTTTTCCTTCTTGAACTGCTGATCCAGCGTCTTACGGTACTCCTTGTTGCCCAGCAAATCGTACAGCGCCTTTTCGTCATCCATGCCGCGCGTCATCACTAGGTTAACCCGAGCCATCGGCTTGAGCTTATCGCGCTCGGCCGAAGTGGGCTCGCTGCCCTCCTCATGGGCCTTGATCTCGAACCATTCGGGCCGAATCATCTCGATGGCCTGATAGAGCTGCCATGCGATCTCTCGGCTGCAGGAGACGAACATCGCCTTGCCACACACGGTCGAGCCCTCTTCCAGACGGCGCTCGTAGTGGGCCACGAAATCCTCAGCGAGTACTCGAATGCGATCAGGGTCGCCCAGAATCGAGTTCATCGAGGCCATGACCTTCTTGCTCTCCTCGATCTGGTGTTCGTTACTGCCCGCCTTGGCACACTCATCGTAGTAGTTCTCGATCTCACGCAGCCGGGCATCGTCCAGCGTGACCTTGGCAGCACGGCCCTCGTAGACGATACGCACGGTGATCTCGTCGTTGACCGACTCGCTCATGGTGTAGCTGTCGACCACCTCACCAAACACATCGAGCGTGGCGTCGATCGGCGTGCCGGTAAAGCCCACGTAAGTGGCGTTGGGCAACGAACGGTGCAGGTAAAAGGCAAACCCGTAGGCTTTGCGCACGCCCTTCTCGGTGATATGTACCTTCTGATCCAGATTGATCTGGCTACGGTGCGCTTCATCCGAGATACACACCACGTTGCTGCGCTCGGTGAGTAGCTTCGTGTCTTCGGTGAACTTGTGAATCGTGGTGAGAAAGACACCGCCACTGCGCCGACCGGCCAGCAGCTCACGCAGGTGGGCACGGCTTTCCACCTCGACAATGGTGTTGTCGCCTATATAGCCGCGTGCATTGGTGAACTGCCTTGAGAGCTGGTCATCCAGGTCGGTGCGGTCGGTAATCAGTACGATGGTGGGGCTTTCAAACGCCAGGCTCTTCATCAAACGCCGGGCAAGAAACTGCATGGTATAGCTCTTGCCACAGCCCGTGGCGCCAAAGTAGGTGCCGCCCTTGCCGTCCCCTTTGGGGCGCTGCGCAGCCATGATGCTGTGATAGAGCTTATTGACCGCGTAGAACTGCGGATAGCGGCAGACGATCTTCTCTTGCAGCGGGGACTTATCCGGGAAGAAGATAAAGTCGCGTAGCACCAGCCGCAGCCGGTCTTGATCGAACAATCCCTGAATCATTGCGTGCAGCGAATCGATGCCGTCCTTGCCGGCAGGCTCGAAGCCAGTCATCTTGCGCCAACTATAGAAGAACTCGTAGGCCGCAAAGAGACTGCCCATCCGCGAGTTCACGCCGTCGCTGATCACACAGAGCGCGTTGAAGACGAAAAGCTGCGGGATATCACGCCGGTAGCGCTGAGCCAGCTGCTTCCAGGCTGCATAAATCGAGGTCTGGTGCTCGCCAATCGCGCTTTTGAACTCGAAGACGACCAACGGCAAGCCGTTGATATAGAGAATCGCGTCAGGGATGCGCGTGCTCTCTTTGCCCGCTATTTTGAGCTGACTAACCAGCGCGTAGCGGTTGGTATCTGTACGATATGCACTGGGCGATTCGGCGACCTGCAACAACGGCTCGACCTCAGGCCGCGCACCTAGCGCCTCTAGCCCGGTGTCGTCGAAAAGCTGAATGTACAGATCCTTTTGCGCCGGGTCTTCGCGCTTGAGCAGAAACCCATCGGAAAGCCATCGGCAAAAGGTCTTGTTGCTCTCGTACAGATCACCTGCGGATAGGCCTTTCAGGCGCGCGACGATCGACTCGATCTCGTTGGCCGTTATCCCAGCATCGCGGTAGCGGACGTGCAGAAAAGCGCGCAGATCGTCCTCGATCAGCACATCGTCGGGCGCACGTTCGATGCTCGCCCCTAGCCGATGGGGGTATCCCTGCTCACCCAGCAGGGCAATAATCGCCGCTTCCAGCTTCGCTTCGGTAAACTTCATACAGTGGCGCCGTCGTTTTTTCACTCAACATATCATGATCGGCTGATAGACGCCTGTCTTGACGCTTGTTCTCAAACCGGGCTTGCCTCTATTTGTTCCAAACACTTTTGGTCAACTTACCGGTCTGCTGATAGATGCCCACCTGTTCGATAAAGTGATAAAAATCGCGGTTCTCCTCGACGATGCGATTGACCGATTGCCAATCCACGGCGAGCTTTTCACGCGCAGGAATGAGAATTTGGCTATCGAATAGGGACTCCGTATTGAGCAGCAGCACGCCGATACCGTGCAGCGCACAGAGCATCTGAAGTTCCTCTTCGACATCTCCCAGTTCCGTTGCCACTAGGTAACCAAAGTGCGCCCAGCTAGAGTTGGAGACGGCCTGAAAGAAACATTGGCGCACGTTGCCGGGCAGGAGCGCTTTCTTTACCTCGAACGACCACAGCCGTATCGCGCTGTCGCTGCCGTGGCGCACACAGTCACGCACGGCCTGATGCCACCCTTTATCGATCGGCTGTAGCGCGACGATATCCGGGTGCAGCCACTGATTACCGTTTTTGCCTTTGCTGTTCTTGGAGGTCTTCTCGTCGATGCGCTGGCACTGCAAGCCCAGTTCCTGATGGAGGAAATCGATCAGCAGCGGATAGAGCGCTTGCTCGCTCAGCGTCTCTTCAAGGCTTGGCGAAGGCGCGGCCACCGGGGCAGGCTCAGGCACCGGCGCCTCCGCCAGCGCTTCGACTGCCTCCGGTTGTGGCTCCCAGTAGTAAAGGCGCGGGCGCGGTTTGTCGCGGGTCGCCACATTGGCACACAATTGCTTGGCTTTTACCGTGCGATCGCCGCCAATTTCAGCCGCGACCTGAGCAATCAGCTTTTCCTCGGTGGCATAATTCGGGTTCTGCTGCTTCTGCGCCATCGCCTCTGGATAGCGCTCGAGAAATTTCAACGCCAGCTCTCGTGCCGTAAATTTCTGATCGGGGCAGGCCTTGAGTGTCTCGATGATCATCTGAGCGCGGGTGGGCTGGCTCATGCGGGTTCGACCTCCAGGGCGGCTTCGACGCCAGCTTCGGCCTCCGGCAGTTGGAGTTCGCCGGAGAGGAGTTTGGGGAGGAGAGTGTCGCGGAGTTGAGCCAAGTTGACGGATTGCTCGATGTTTTTGACTTGTTTATCTTTCATTGGCTCTACGTACTCTGAAAATGCACGCATTGCCTCAGAGTTAGGCAGCAATACATCTGCTACTGCCACTTTTTTAGGTTGGGCACGCTGCCTTGAACCTGTAGTTCCCGTAACACTATTTAGGATTTCATTTTGCACTAAGTCAGATTTTAGAAGAAAATATATAAACGCTCTACTCTCGCCATCCTTGGGCACAAACGGCATAAACTCTGTAGAGCAAATAGCCGCTTCCTTATCGCAGGGAGAAACCCACCAAACACGCTGTGTACCCGGATTTAGCTTCGAGACCAGAATAGCTTTCGCATCGACCTTATACTTCCCGCTCTTTATTGACTCGCCTGCATCAAAGGAGGGCCTTTGAGATGAATCAAAGGCTGGAATACTGTAATGCTCAAACTCCTTTCCTGGCTCTTTTCCAGGATTAATTGAAGTCGTATCAAGAGCTGCCAACTGACTCAGTTTTCCAGCCTTCCACCCCACCGGCACCCACCCCAGCACTTCATTCTCCTCGAAGCTATCCGGAAAGAGTCGTCGTGTCTCGGCGGGAAGGCGTGCGGGAGCCTTTTCACTGCCCGCCGCCCACATCGCCTGCCGATGTGCGGCGCGCTCGGCCAGCGGTTCGGGAATAGGGTTGCCCGCTTCCAGCGCGTTATCGATCACCGGATCGAAATCGACGAACCAGCTTTTGAACAGGGCCTGGGCCATCTGTTCGAGGGTTTGGTTGATTTGGGTGTTGAGGGTTCTTTTTTTATCCAAATCAGATAAAAATTTAGCAATCCCCTCTTGAACTTTAGTACTTTCAGGAACTTTCACCCAAGCGGTATGAAGATGATTTCTATTTACTCCGGGCACTGCCGCCTTATCACTATACTGCAAAAAATCGAGCGTCTTTAAAAAATAATAAACGAACTCAGGGTGATTCCCCTTAAAGTCCTTCACATACAACGTTGTGTTCAAAGGCCAAAAATCGCGCTCTGAATAGAAAACCTTTCCAATAGTTCCATATCGGCCCGTAACCACACCTGGCCCTTTTACCTTCCCCTCAGAATGAAAGCCACTTGGGCCAGATGATGATATAACTTTATAATCGCCTTCTTTGCGATCTTTATGTGGAAGATCGTAACCCCTTTTCAACTCCAAAAAGTCGCCTAGTTGGATGTCTGACCACTCAAAGTTCATAACCCAACCCCGCCAGATTCTTTCTGATCTGCTTTTCCAGCACCGCCGATTCAGCCAACTGCTCGCTTAGCTTGGTCGTCAGTTCGCTCATCTTGGTCTCGAATGGAATGCCGTCGTCTTCGATCTCGGTAGCACCCACGTAGCGCCCAGGTGTCAGCACAAAATCGTGGCTTTTGATTTCATCAAAACTCGCGCTTTTGCAGAAACCGGCGATATCTTCATAAGCCACAGCTTCCGGCTGGCCGCGCCAAGCGTGGAAGGTGCGGGCGATGATGGCGATATCGTCGTCGGTCAGGTCTTTCTGCTTACGGCTGATCATGCTGCCCATCTGGCGGGCATCGATGAACAGCGTTTCATCTTCGCGGTCGCGGTAGCCTTTCGCAGCGTTGGCTTTCTTGCTGTTGGTCAGAAACCACAGGCAGACCGGAATCTGGGTGGTAAAGAAGAGCTGGCCCGGCAGCGCAATCATGCACTCCACCAGGTCATCCTCGATGAGCTGCTGGCGAATCTTGCCCTCGCCGCTGGTACTCGAGCTCATTGAGCCGTTGGCCATTACGAAGCCCGCCGCACCCTGGTGGCTCAGCTTCGAGAGCATGTGCAAAATCCAGGCGTAGTTGGCGTTGCCGGTGGGCGGCACGTCGTAGTCGGCCCAGCGCGGGTCATCGGTCAGCTCGGCCGCCGCCCGCCACTGGCTCTGGTTGAAAGGCGGGTTGGCCATGATGAAGTCGGCCTTCAAATCCGGGTGCTGGTCGCGGAAGAAGGTATCTGCCGCTGCCTCGCCCAGGTTGCCGGAGATGCCACGAATCGCCAGGTTCATCTTGGCCAGCTTGCGGGTGGTGTTGGCGTACTCCTGCCCGTAGATCGAGACTTCCCGGCGGCTACCTTCGTGGGCCTCGATAAACTTGAGCGACTGCACGAACATGCCGCCCGAGCCACAGCAGGGGTCATAAATCTTGCCCTGGTAAGGTTCGAGCATTTCGACGAGCAGCGTCACCACGCTTTTGGGGGTATAGAATTCGCCGCCGCGCTGGCCCTCATTGGCTGCAAACTTGCCCAGGAAGTACTCGTAGACACGGCCAACGATATCTTCCTCGCTCTGGCCCTGCTCTTCGGTCACCGTGTCGATGTCGTTGATGGTGTCGATCAACGAGCCGAGCTTGCCAGCACTGAGATCCAGCCGCGAGAAGTAGTTATCCGGTAAGGCGCCAGCCAGCGAGGCGTTGTTCTTCTCCACCGTGCTCATGGCGGTGTCGATCACCAGCGCCAGATTGTCCTGCTTGGCGTGTTTTTGGATGTGGCTCCAGCGCGCCTCTTCCGGCAGGTAGAAGACGTTGTCCTTGGCGTAGAAATCCACCATGTCGACGTATTCCGCGCCAAACTCCTGAACGATTTTCTTCTGCTGCTGCTCGAACTTATCGCTGATGAACTTCAAAAAGATCAGGCTCAGCACCACGTGCTTGTATTCCGCCGACTCCACGCTACCGCGAAGCTTGTTGGCGCTGTCCCATAGGGACTCCTCGAAGCCTTTGACAGCTCCCTTTTTTGCCTGCACTTTTGCCATGCCGATCACTGCCTTCTGAATAAATGCGCCCGGCACTGACGCCGGGCAAATGCCGCCCAGTATAACGAAGATGCATGGAAGCTTGTCAGTCGCGGCCGGGACTCACCCTTTTTTGGGCTGGGAGGTGCGGCCGCCATCCCGGCCCTAGATGCCTCGATAGGGGCTCGTGCCCTCAACCATGCTGTGATTCGACATGGCGCACTCTGGTGCACTGGGTGCGCAAAAGAGTGCGTCAGGCTGCAACAGGACGTCAAATTCCCCGCCGCTCAGCGAGTGATTAAATGCGTGGCGACGCCTCGATGCCGTCCACAACGACACGCTTCACGACGGCTCGTCCGCGATCACACGTTCCCCAACGACTCGTTCACGACACTCGTTCACAACAACACAAGAGCGGAGACAACGCATGCTGGATTTCCTCAACGACCTGCTGTGGGGCAAGGTCCTGCTGGTGCTGCTGATCGCCGTGGGCGTCGGCTTCACTCTGGCCTCGCGCTTCGTGCAGTTTCGCTACTTCGGACAGATGTTTCGTATCCTCGGCGCCAGCCAGGCCTTCCGCCGCGACAAGCACGGCCATCTCAGCTCTTTCCAGGCGCTGGTGCTGTCGGTGGCCGGGCGGGTCGGCGGTGGCAACATCGCCGGCGTGGCGGTAGCGATCACCCTCGGCGGGCCGGGGGCGATATTCTGGATGTGGGTGGTCGGCCTGATGGGCATGGCCACCAGCTTTCTGGAGTGCACCCTGGCCCAGACCTACAAGGAAGCCGAGGCTGACGGCACCTACCGCGGCGGCCCGGCCTACTACATCTCACGCGGGCTAGGGCGGCGCTGGCGCTGGCTGGCGCTGGTCTATTCGGTGCTGCTGCTGGTGACCTTCGGCTTCGCCTTCACCGCGCTGCAGTCCTACGCCGTGGCGACGTCGTTCGGCGATGCTTTCGGCGTGCCAGTGCTCTATAGCGGCCTGGGCCTGGCGCTGGTCGTGGGCCTGATCATCTTCGGCGGCATCAAGCGCATCGCACGTATCTCCGAGGTGCTGGTGCCCTTCATGGCCGGCGGCTATCTGCTGATCGCGCTGCTGGTGCTGGGCCTCAACATCGAGAAGATCCCCGACGTGATCGTGCTGATAGTGAAGAGCGCTTTCGGCCTCGAACCGGCGATCGGCGGCGGTATCGGTGCGGCGATCATGATGGGCGTCAAGCGCGGCCTGTTCTCCAACGAGGCTGGTCTCGGCAGCGCCCCCAACGTGGCCGCCGTGGCCTATGTACCGCATCCGGCCAACCAGGGCATCGTGCAGGCGTTCTCGGTGTTCATCGACACCGTCATCATCTGCTCGGCCACCGCGTTCATGATCCTGCTCAGCGGCGTCTATGACCCGGCCTCGACCAGCGACGTGGCGGGCATTGCGCTGACCCAGGCGTCGATGGCCGACCATGTCGGCGAGTGGGGTCGCACCTTCGTCAGCCTGGCGCTGCTGCTGTTCGCCTTCAGCACCATTCTTTACAACTACTATCTGGGCGAAAACAGCCTCAACTACTTCAGCCGCGGCAACCAGACCCTGTTCAACGCCTTCCGCGTGGCCATCGTGCTGCTGGTGTGCTGGGGCGCGACCACCGATCTGGGCACGGTCTTCGGCTTCGCCGACGTCACCATGGGATTGCTCGCGGTTGCCAACCTGGTCGCGCTGATCCTGCTGTTCAAGTCGGGGCTGCGCATCCTCAAGGACTTCGACGCCCAGCGCCGCCAGGGCATCGAGCGCCCGATCTTCAACGCCAAGGATCACCCGGAACTCGATCTGGACCCGCAGGCGTGGGAGCTGGCGCCGGAAGATCTCGAACGCGCCCACCGCACCCTGGGCAATACCCCCGCCACCAGTCGCGGCTGAGCCCCTAGATCACGGCCCCGCACCCCGCGGGGCCGTCTCTCCCGGCGCCCCGGCCAGCGCCCTACACCAGCTTGCCGGGGTTCATGATGCCCAGCGGATCGAGTGCGGCCTTGAGACTGCGCATCACCGCCCAACCCTCGCCATGTTCGGCCTCCATATAGGCGCGCTTGCCGCTGCCGATGCCATGTTCGCCGGTACAGGTGCCGCCGGCGGCGAGCGCGCGTTCGATCAGGCGTCGGTTGAAGGCCGCCAGCGTTTCGAGTTCTTCGGGACTCTCCCGATCCACCGCCACGACCAGATGGAAATTGCCGTCGCCGACATGGCCGAGCAGCGGCGCAATCAGGCCGCTGGCGGCCACGTCAGCCTGGGTCGCGTCGATACAGGCGGCGAGCTCGGAAATCGGCACGCAGATATCGGTGGCCAGGAACTCCGCCCCCGGACGCAGCGCCTTGGCTGCGTAGGCCGCGTCGTGGCGTGCCTGCCATAGGACGCTGCGTTCCTCCTCTCGGGTCGCCCAGGCGAAGTCGCTGCCGCCGAACTCCTGACACAGCGCGGCCATGCTCTCCGCCTGCTCCTTCACGCCCGCGTGGGTACCGTGAAATTCGAGGAACAGGGTCGGCTTTTCGGCATAGTCGAGGTGCGAGAAACGGTTGACCGCGCGCATGGCGAGCGCGTCCATCAGTTCGATACGTGCCATGGGAATGCCGTACTGAATCGAGGCGATCACGGTATCCACCGCCCCAGCGACATTCTCGAACGCCACCGTGGCGCTGGAAACCGCCTCGGGCAGGCCGTGCAGCCTGACGGTCAGCTCGGTGATGATACCGAGCGTGCCTTCGGCGCCGATCATCAAATGGGTCAGGTCGTAGCCGGAGGCGGACTTGCGCGCCCGGCTGCCGGTCTTGACGATACGCCCGTCCGGCATCACCACCGTCATCGCCAGCACGTTCTCGCGTATGGTGCCGTAGCGTACTGTGTTGGTGCCGCTGGCCCGGGTCGAAGCCATGCCGCCCATGCTCGCATCCGCCCCTGGGTCGACGGAGAAGAACAGGCCACTGGCGCGCAGGTGCGTGTTGAGCTGGGTTCGGGTCACGCCGGGCTGGACGGTGGCGTCCATGTCTTCGGGGCGCACGGCGAGAATCGCATTCATCGCCGAGAGATCGACGCACAGCCCGCCGTGCTCGGCGATCACCTGGCCTTCGATCGAGGTGCCGACCCCGTAGGGGATCACCGGTACCCGGTGGCGGGCGCAGGCGGTGACGACCGCGGCCACCTCTTCGGTGGTGTGGGGAAAACAGACCGCATCCGGCGCCTCCGGGTGATGCCAGGACTCATCATGACCGTGCTGATCGCACACGCCGCGGGCGGTAGTGATCCGCTCGCCGAGTCGCGGCGCGAGTTCACCGATCAGCGCCTTGAGCGCGACCTCCGAGGGCCGCGGTGGCAGAGCAAGCGAAGGGGAAACGGTAGCAGGGGTCATGGCGAAACCTCGTGAGTGCATCGGTACCGTGCCGACGGTGAGCAGGCTATCGGTTGTGCCACTAGCATACCCAACCGTGGGCGGTGGGGGGCAATCACAGGGCTCGGTTGGCAATGTTCCCTGCCCGATGTCTCAGGTGGCCGGCACTCGCCGATACCGGCAGCCAATGGCATCATCGGCCGCTCGAGGGCAGCGGATGCGCGCCCACCGGGCGACCGCCGCCAACCACGGCTGAGCGCCCCCCATGACGGCCCCGCCCCCAACGATCCTCCTCGGCGGTCTCATCCATCTAGGGCCATCAAAGCGGGGCCGTCAAAGCGGGGCCTTGTCGCACCAACCCGGCTACACTGGCTCTCGCCGCAGCCCGCGGTGGATGCCCGAGAGCCCCCATGCCACCAGCGCCACAGACCGCCGAGAACCCGCCTCTCGAATCACATGCGTCTGCCCCACCCCATACGCCCTCACGACGCAGCCGACGCGGCCTGGACGGCCTGAACTTCTTCCTCGCCGATGTGCGCGATGGCGTGGGGCCCTTCCTGGGTATCTACCTGCTGACCCGCTTCGACTGGAGCGCGGGGCAGATCGGGCTGGCGATGTCGGCAATGACCTTCGCCACCATGCTCTCCCAGAGCCCCGCCGGGGTGCTGTTGGACATCACCCGCCGCAAGCGCCTGCTCACCGCCCTGGCCACCCTGGTGGTGGCGGTCTGCAGCGTGTTGATGACGCTGCCGGCCTTCGTCAATCTGCCCGCGATTCTGCTGCTGCAGGCGCTGATGGGAGTCAGTGCGGCGCTGCTGCTGCCGGCGGTGGCGGCGATCACCCTGGGCATGGTGGGGCGCCGACGCTTTCCCGAGCGCCAGGGCCGCAACGAGGTGTTCAACCACGCCGGCAACGTGGTCTCGGCACTGCTGGCGGGGCTGCTGGCGCACTTTCTGAGCGTCGAGTGGCTGTTCTACTCGCTGCTGCTGTTCGCCTGCGGCAGCCTGATCAGCGCGCTGATGATCCGCGAGACGGATATCGACCATGTCGCCGCCCGCGGCGCGGAGGCACAGGAAACGAAGGGCTTAGCGCCCCAGACCAGCGGCGTGCTGCAGCTCCTGCGCGACCGCCGGCTGCTGATGCTGGGCGCGGCGCTGACGCTGTTTCACTTCGCCAACGCCGCGATGCTGCCGCTGGTCGGTCAGTACCTGACGATCGGCGATCAGGACGCCGCCTCGCTCTATATGTCGGCGTGCATCGTGATCGCGCAGCTGATGATGATTCCGGTGGCCTGGTGGGCGGGGCGCCGGGCTCAGCGCTGGGGGCGGCGGCCAGTGTTCATGCTCGGCCTGCTCGCACTCCCGCTGCGCGGGCTGCTCTACGGGGTCAGCAACGACCCGCTGTGGCTGCTGCTGGTGCAGGCGCTGGATGGCATCGGGGCGGGGATCTTCGGGGTGCTGTGGCTGATCGTAGCCGCCGACCTGACCCGCGGCAGCGGGCGTTACAACGCCATCGTCGGGGTACTCGGCACGCTGTTCGCACTCGGCGCGGCAGCCTCCAACCTGGTCGCCGGCTATGTGGTGGATGCCAGCGGCTACGTCGGCGGCTTCGTGTTTCTCGCCGCCTTCGGCGCGCTGGCGCCACTGGTCTATTGGTTCGGGGTGGGCGAAACCCGCAGCGCCGACGCGGACTAGACCGGCGTCTGCATAGACTAGGCCGGCGTCTGCGCGGCAGCGCGCCCCGGCGCGGCCCGACCCGTCACCGTGCCGAACACCTGGTGCAGATGGGCACGGTAGGCGGCGACGTCGCGCTCGACGTCGGGCGCCTTGATCACGTCGTTGGCGATAAAGGTGGGCAGCGCCGCCAGCCCCACGAACTGCTGCGACTTGTGGAACGGGAAGTAGACCCCGTCGACGCCCCGCCCCTCGAAGAAGTCGTCGGGCGAATCGAACGCTTCGCGGGGGGCGTTCCAGGTCAGCGAGAGCAGATAGCGCCGCCCCTGGAGCAGCCCACCGCTGCCGTACTGGCGGCTGGGGTCCTGGCGCGAGCGGCCATCGCTGGCATAGAGCGAGCCGTGGCCAGCGGTGAACACTTCGTCGAGATAGCGCTTCACGCTCCAGGGCGCGCCCATCCACCAGCCGGGCATCTGATAGACGATGGCGTCGGCCCACACAATCTTGTCGACCTCCGCCGCGCTGTCGTAGCCCTGCTCGATCACCGTCTCGCGGATGTCGTGGCCGATCTGACCGAGGGTCTCCACGGCAGCCGCATGCAGGGTATTGTTGAGTTCACCGCGGGAATGCGCGAAGGCCTTGCCGCCGTTGATCAGTAGTATCTTCATGTCGATGTCTCTCCCGATAGCTGGTGGTGACCGCGCCTCGGGCGCTGCGCGCCGTTCGCCGTCACCCTTCGATGCGCCCTATTGTGGGGTAACCGCACGCGGGAAAAACCCGTGCCCCGGCAAGTCATCCTTGCTTTAGAATCAACAACCCGCGCCGACACGCCTCCCGCTACCGACGGCTTACGGATCATGAAAAGCACTCTCGAAGAACAGCAGGCCTTCATCGCCGTGGTCGACTGCGGCTCGATCACCGCCGCCGCCGAGCGGCTCGGCATCACCGTCTCGGGGGTCAGCCGCACGCTCAACCGCCTCGAACGCAAGCTCGATACCACGCTGATGCGGCGCACCACGCGGCGCCTGGAGCTGACCCAGGAGGGCGAGACCTTTCTCGACCACTGCCGACGTATCCTCAATGCCGTAGAGGCCGCCGAGGAGTCGGTTCTCGGCCACCAGGACCAACCCCAGGGTCGGCTACGGGTCAACGCCGCCCCGAGCTTCATGCAACTGGTGATCGTGCCGCTGATCGGCGAGTTCCGCCGCCGCTACCCGGGTATCACGCTGGCGCTGGATACCCACGACCGTTTCGTCGATCTGCTCGAGCAGCGAGTCGATCTGGCGATTCGTATCGGTGACCTGGAAGACTCCTCGCTGCACGCGCGCACCCTGGGTCACAGCCCGCTGCGGCTGCTCGCCAGCCCGGCCTATCTCGAATGCCGCGGTACCCCGCAGCAGGTGGCATCCCTGGCGGACCACGACCTGCTCGGCTTCAACCAGCTCGACCACCTCAACCGCTGGCCATTGCGCGATGCCCACGGCGAGCCGCTGCTCATCACTCCCACGCTCAGCGCCTCCAGCGGCAGCACCCTGCTCAGCCTGGCGCTGGCCGGCGAAGGCATCGTCTGCCTGGCCGACTACATGACCCTGCAACCGCGTCAGCGCGGCGAGCTGGTGGAGGTGCTGGCAACGGCGACCGAACGCCAGACCCAGCGGGTCAGCGCGGTTTACTATCAGCAGAGCGCGCTGACCCGACGCGCCCGCGCCTTCATGGACTTTCTCGCCGAGCGTCTGCCGAGCAGCCATCTGGAAGCGTAATACCGCGTCGTCCTGGCACCGCACGCACCAACGCCTTCCCTGGGGTATCTCGGCGTCATGCTAGCGTCACGCCTGCGCGCCAGACTGCGTTCACCTGCCCTGGATAGGTAGTCAAATGAGTGGGTGGCCACATGAATAAGTGGCTGGATGGACGCGCGGCTAGGTGAATGCGTGGCTGGATGAATAGACGCCCTCATGCAGCAGGTCGCGCGGTTGCATCACCCGACCGTGCGGCAATCGAGGACCCCGAGATGCTGATCAAGACGCTGCGCGCTGCCTGGCTGGCCCTGGCCATGATGATGCTGGGCGCATCGCCGGCTCACGCCGCCGCCGATACCGCCATTTGCTACAACTGCCCGCCGGAGTGGGCCGACTGGGCGACCCAGTTGCAGGCCATCGCGGCCGATACCGGCGTTCACGTGCCGCCGGATAGCAAGAATTCCGGCCAGTCGCTGGCCGCGCTCATCGCGGAGCGGCACAACCCGATGGCGGACGTGGTCTACTATGGCGTTACCTTCGGCATTCAGGCCGCCGAGCAGGGGCTGGTGCAGCCCTACAAGCCGGCCCACTGGGACGCGATTCCCGACGATATGAAGAACCCGGAGGGCAAGTGGTTCGCGGTCCACTCCGGCACCCTGGGCTTCATGGTCAACGTCGATGCGCTGCACGGCGTGCCAGTGCCGCAGTCCTGGCACGACCTGCTCAAGCCCGAGTACCGCACCATGGTCGGCTATCTCGACCCTGGCTCGGCGTTCGTCGGCTATGTCGCCGCGGTCGCGGTCAATCGCGCCCTAGGCGGCACGCTCAGCGACTTCACCCCGGCCATCACCTGGTTCCAGACACTGCAGGCCAACAGCCCCAGCGTGCCCAGACAGACCGCCTACGCCCGAGTGCTCTCGGGTGAGATTCCGATTCTGCTCGACTACGACTTCAACGCTTATCGCGCACGCTACCAGGACCACGCCAACGTGCGTTTCGTGATCCCGCAGGAGGGCACCATCCGCGTGCCCTACGTGATGAGCCTGGTGGCCAACGACCCGAACCCCAAGGCGGCCAGGAAAGTGCTCGACTATGTACTATCCGACAAGGGTCAGGCGATCTGGGCCGATGCCTACCTGCGCCCGGTCCGCGCGGATGCGATCTCGCCACGAGCCGTGCGCCGGTTCCTCCCGGCCAGCGACTACGCCCGCGCCGATACCGTCGACTACGCCAAGATGGCGGCGGCGCAGCGCGGCTTCGCCAAACGCTACGCCGCCGAGGTGCAGTAATGCGTCACGACGCCGAGCTCTAATCACTGCTCGGGGCGGGCGGGGTGATCGACGAAGGTCTAAGTGCCAAGTGTCCGCCAAGACTGTACAAGTTTGTACATGAGTAAACCTGTCCGATTCGATAAAAAGCAGCGCGTCGTCGACGAGCTGGGCCGCCGTATCCGCAGCGGTGAATGGTCCTCCGGCCACCAGCTGCCCGGCGAGCACCAGTTGGCGACTGAATTCAACGTCAGCCGCGGCACGCTGCGCCAGGCCCTGCTGGAGCTTCAGCGTCAGCAGTACATCGCCACCCAGAGCGGCGTGGGCTCCTTCGTCACCTTCGACGGCATCGCCCTCGACCAGCAGCAGGGCTGGGCGCGCGCCCTGGCGCGCTCCGGGGTGCGTATCGTCACCGAGCTGTTGAGCCTCCAGTGCGTGGAGGACGCGGCCCTGGCCGAGCGCATCGACGGCACCCGCTTCGTCGAGATCGTGCGCCGCCGGCGTCTGGCCGAGGGCGAGATCGTCTCGCTGGAGCGCTCGCTGATACCGGCCCGCGGCCAGTTGGCCCAGCTCCCCGAGCGCGGGCTGATCAACGACTCCATCACCGACACCCTGGCCGCCCACGAGCTGGTGGCGGCGCGCGGCGAGCAGTGGCTGAGCCTGGCTGCCCTCGACGCGCAGCAGGCCGAGCGGCTGGAGCGGCCGGCCGGCACTCTGTTCATGCAGTCGACCCGGCTGACCCTGGATACCCACGACCGCTTCGTCGAACACGTGACCAGCCTGCTCGATCCGGCTCACTTCCACTTTCATCTGGCTTTCGATTCATGACCGACTCTTCTGCCGCGCCCAACCTGCGCCGTCGCGCGCTGGGCGCTTTCTACGGCCTGGCCCTGGGCGATGCGCTGGGCATGCCGACCCAATCCTTCAGCCGCGCCGAGATTCGCCAGCGCTTCGGCACGCTCGACACCCTGCACGACGGGCCGGCGGATCAACCTATCGCCCCCCACATGCCCGCCGGCTCGATCACCGACGATACCGAACAGGCCCTGCTGGTGGCCGAACTGCTGATTGACGGCAACGGCCATATCGAGCCGCTGGCCTTCGCCCGCGCGCTCTCCGCGTGGGAGGTCGACATGAAGGCGCGGGGGTCGCAGGATCTGCTGGGGCCTTCCACCAACCGCGCCCTGGCGATGATCGCCGAGGGCATCGGCCCGGATCAGAGCGGGCGCTTCGGCACCACCAACGGCGCCGCCATGCGTATCACACCGGTGGCCATCGCCACGCCGCCGGCCCCCCGCGAAACGCTGCTCGAGGCAGTGATCGAGGCCAGCCAGGTGACCCACAACACCTCGCTGGGCCTGGCCAGCGCCGCGGCCGTCGCCGGGGCCATCTCGGCCGGCCTGGAGGGTGCGCCGCTGGCGCAGGCGCTGAGTGTCGGTCACGAGCTGGCCGCGCTGGGCGAACAGCGGGGGCACTGGAGCGCCGGCGGTCTGATCTCGGCGCGCATCGCCTGGGCGCGCCAGCTGGTCCGAGGCTGCGATCACGAAGCAGGCGTCGCGCTGATCCATGACCTGATCGGCACCTCGGTCGCCTCTCAGGAGTCGGTGGTCGCCACCTTCGCCCTTGCCGAACTCGCCGGCGACGAGCCGCTGACAGCGCTCACCCTGGCCGCCGGCATCGGCGGCGACACCGACACCATCGCCGCCATGCTGGGCGCCATCCTCGGCGCCTGCCACGGCCCCGAGGGCCTGCCCGGCGCGCTGGTGGCGCAGGTCGCGCGCGTCAGTCACTTCGCCCCGGAACCGCTCGTCGATCAGCTGCTGGCGCTGCGCCGGCGCCATACCCAGCACCACTGATCCCCAGGACCACCCACACCCAGGAGCATCGATAGCCAGGGGCACTCATCCCCTGGACCGATACCCTCTGGACCAACAGGATAAACGCCATGGCCTCTCTCGATGCGTCGGCCGCAAAAGCGGGACAACTGGAAACACGCGGGATCGAACCGGCGCCGGAAGCGGAGTGTCACGGCCATCCGCTGCAACTGTTCTGGGTCTGGTTCGCCGCCAATATCAGCATTCTCGGCCTGCCGCTGGGCGCGACTCTGGTCGTCTATCAACAGCTGGCGATCTGGCAGGCGTTCATCGTCGCGGTGATCGGTGCCGGGGGGTCGTTTGCCGTGGTCGGGCTGATCTCGATCGCCGGCCGCCGTGGCCGCGCACCCAGCCTGACGCTCTCCCGCGCGATCTTCGGAGTCCGGGGCAATGTCGGCCCCACGCTGGTCTCGCTGATGTCGCGCCTGGGCTGGGAGACGGTCAACACCACCACCGCGGCCTATGCGCTGCTGTCACTCTCGGCGATCGTCTTCGGCACCGCGCCCACCGCGGGCGCGGTGCCCCTGCTGACGCTGGTATTCATCGCCCTGTTCGTGATCTGCACCCTGCTGGTGTCTGGGCTGGGCCACGCCACGCTGCTGGTCATCCAGAAGTGGGCGACCTGGGGCTTCGGCGCGCTGAACATCGTGGTCGCACTGTTTCTGATGGCGACCATCGACTGGCAGGCCGTGGCCGCGACCCCGGCGGCCCCGCTCAGCGCCGTGCTGATCGGTATCGGCACCATCGCCGCCGGCACCGGCATCGGCTGGGCCAACGCTGGCGCCGATATGTCGCGCTATCAGCATGGCCGGGTAAAGGGCTGGTCGCTGGTGCTCTCCGCGGCCGCCGGCGCGGGCATCCCGCTGGTCCTGCTGATCACCCTGGGCGGGCTGATCTCCGCCGGCGACGGTCACCTGGCCTCGGCCAACGACCCCATCGCGGCGATTCGCGCCATGCTGCCCGACTGGATGGCGGTACCCTATCTGCTGGCGGCCTTCGGCGGGCTGCTGCTCTCCAACAACCTCTCGGTCTACTCCGCCGGCCTCACCACCCTCACCCTGGGGCTGCGCGTGAAGCGGGTCTACGCCGTGGTGGTGGATATCGTGGCGATCTTCGCCGGCTCCATCTACTTCATGCTGATCGCCGGCGACTTCTACGGCCCGTTCATCTCCTTCATCAGCCTGCTGGCCGTGCCCATCACCGCCTGGGTCGGCGTCTTCCTGGTCGATCTCATCCATCGCCACCACTTCTCGGGGCCGGACCTGCTGGATGTCAGCCCGACCAGCGCCTACTGGTATCACGGCGGTGTCGAGTGGCGCGCCTTCACCAGCTGGGCGCTGGCGATCGTGATCGGCTTCTGCTTCACCAGCATCGGCATCAGCGGGCATGTCTGGTTCACCGGCGTGCTCGCCGACAGCTGGCTGGGGCACAACGGGCTGGGCTGGATCGCCACCTTCGTGGTCGCCGCCGGCAGCTATCTGCTGATGGGCGGCGCCCGCCATACGCCGCTGGCGGTGGCACGATGAGCGCCGCCCGCCTGATCCATACCGGCCAGGTGATCGTCGACCTGGTGATGCCGATCGAGCGGCTACCGCCCCCCGGCGGCGACACCCTGGCCATGGATGCCACCTTCGAGGTCGGCGGCGGTTTCAACGTCATGGCCGCCGCGAGCCGGGACGGCATGACCGTCGTCTACGCCGGCGGCCATGGCCAAGGGCGCTTCGGTGACATGGCGCGTGAGGCGATGCGTGGTGAGCGCATCGCCTGGCTCGCCCCGGTGGATGAGACCCGCGATACCGGCTTCTGCGTGGCGCTGGTGGACCAGGCCGCGGAGCGCACCTTCATCACCCATCTCGGCGCGGAGATCGGCAGCCGCGACGTGCTGCACCGGCTCGACCCGACGCCCCAGGATCACGTTCTGGTGAGTGGCTATACGCTGCTGCATGAGACTGCGGCCGCGACGCTGATCGACTGGCTGAGCCGGCAACCGGCATCGCTCTCGGTGGCGTTCGACCCCGGACCGATGATCGCAGACCTCTGCCCGCAGCGGCTGGGCGAGATCCTGCGGCGCACCACCCTGCTCAGCTGCAACGCCGAGGAGGCCCTGGCGCTGACCGCCACCGACTCGCTAGCGGCCGCACTGAGCGCGCTGCCCGCACGCACCCAGGCACCGCTGGTCGTGGTCCGCGATGGGCCGCGCGGCTGTCGTCTGCTGGCGGATGGCCAGCAACATCATGTGGCCGGCTTCGACACCCGCGCCGTCGATACCAACGGGGCCGGCGACGCCCATACCGGCGTGCTGCTGGCGGCACTGAGCCGCGGCCAGACGCCCGAACAGGCGGCACGCCGCGCCAATGCGGCCGGGGCGATCGCCGTCAGCCGGCATGGCCCGGCCACCGCCCCGGCGAGTAGCGAGATCGATGCCTTGCTGGCGGAGCAGTCAAAGGCGTAACGCGGGGAGCCGGGTTGGCGTGTAAAACGAGGAGGGGGATATCGGCGTTCAGGATGGCCCGAACAGCGCCTCGTAAACCTCGATGGCGCTGTCGTAGCGAGTGAACTGACCTTTAGGGACACTGCGGATGGCGGGACGCTCTGCCTTGACGCCCGCGGCATTGCCCTTGGTATGTCGCGCGATACTGAACGCCGAGAGATCGGGTAGCGGCTCGCCCGGTAGACCTCCGAAGAAGAGAAACGGCCCAAGCGCGAGCGTATCGGCGTCGAACAAAATCCAGACCACTGCACCCGAAGGCTTGCTACCCAATGCGGTATGCACGCTCTGCCTGGCGGTGCGCGCATCCAGCTTCGACGACTTGAGTTGCAGATGGCGCACGAGGGTCCGCTCCTCGGCGATCAGATCGTAACCGCTGTTATCCACCTCCGGTCTCGCAATTTCGAGCCGACGCCCTCGCACTAGCCAAGCGTGTTTGAGCAATTCGCCAATGAATAGATGCTCGATCAGACGCTCCCGATACGACGAGTGAGTCGAGTGGTAATCCATCGATGAGACTCCTCATGCGGCAGGCTCTGAATCAGCCATGTCATATGCACGTCGCGTCACAACGGCCTGGCGGATAAACAGATACCGAGGTCATTCAGGGTCTCCAGACAGTAGCAGGTCCCCCCTGCGATGGCATGCGCATTGGCACCGGTGAGCACTTACCAGCCGCCGCCGCCACCGCCACCACCGCCACCTCCAGAGAACCCACCACCACCTGAGAAGCCGGAACCAGAAGAATTGACGGCACTACAGGCGGTGAACGTAGAGTTCATGGAACTGCAGGCATCGAAGACCGAGCCCGTGCTGCCCGCTGCTGAGGAGTGGTAAATCCACCAGGGAAAGATCAGTTGACTGGATGAGGCTGCGTCATGATCGGAGAGTTCGGGTATCTTCACCTGCGCAGCCTGGAATTCGCTTTCCATATCCAGTGCAACGGCATAGGGCCATAACGCCTTTAGTTCCGACGCCTCCAAGCGGGGTGCCTCCTCTCCCACATGGCTAAGCATGTAAGCTTTGAGCCCCTCTATCTCTGCTTTACGCTCTCTACCGAGTCGTGTGGTTCTTCCCAGCTTTCTCACAAACGCCCAAAAAGCCACGGGCAGGAAAAGCATCGCCATGAACGGGAAAAGATCGAGCGTGTGCATGGCATAGCCCCAGATCAACCACCACCCGCAAGATATCGGCAGTGCGACGCCGAGGCTCTTGGCCATGTAGCGGTTCGTGCTATAGGGAACCTCGATATCACCCGCCACGACGCTAACAAATATCAGCCCACCCAGCGGAATGAGACCGACCCAAAGCGATGTGGGATCCATGGGGTCAGTGGTCATGACATTGGGCACGAACACAGCGAGATAGGCAACAATGACAGCTAACAGCATCAGCCCACCATGAGACTGATAAAACGCTTCGCCATGTTCGTTGCGCATCGCTCTTTTGAAGGCTGTCCGCAGCCTCTGCAAGTCCTTGCGGTTTTTCTTGGACACCTCGATGGTATTGTCCCTGGCTTCCAAGTGCTCCAAGATCGCTGCTTCTTCTACGGGCAGATTTTGGGCAGGTTTGACCGTGCGCTTCAGCACCCACTCTGCGCTAGACTGCACCACCGTCACATAGCCCTTTTCACCGAGATTGAGTATCGAACTCACGAGTGCTTTATTACGTATCTCGCCATTGTGAACGATCAAATGCGCCAGTGCGGGAGATAGATTACCCAGCGATCCAGAATACGGCGCTGATGGCAGCACCGGCTCCTCATGCGACCCTACGCGACGAAGCATCACCCAGTAACTGGCCAATACTAACAGCAAGCCCAAGAAAGCCACCGTATTGCTCGGGCGCTCGGTTACATACCAAATCAGTTGATCGATCGTGGTCGGCTTGCTGACCACCCCTTTACGGAAGGCTACCGCAATCGTCACGCCCTCTCCGGGCTGCAATGGCGCGTTCGTGTGGGTGACCACACGCGTCCCATCATCACTGACCACGGAGTCAGCCGCATGCCCGCGCTGACCATAGGAGCCGGTATAGGTCTTGACTCCCTCCACGCCGGCACCATCGGGGAAATGAACGGTAGAAACTGCCTGCTCAATGGGGAATTTCCAGCGATTGCCTGTCACGTTCCAGTAGAGTTCATCGTGCATTTTAAAGAAACGGATTTGGCGATTGGTGCGATAACGCAGAACGAAACGATGGGGCCCCGGAGCAATATCGACATTCGGAGTCCCCATATAGAGACGTACATAGTCGCCTTTTCGAATCTGTCTGGTCTGCACCGGTTCACCATCCAGTCTCGCAGAGATGACATCGAACCCTACGCGATGAACGACACCGCTTATACGATTGATCACGGGAAAGTCTCGATAGAGACCATGACGAATATGGTAACCATCAGACAGCACATCGAGCGTCTCTGTAACAATCATGTTCCCCGAAGGCTGAACGACGATATCGCTCGCGAAACGGGTGATTCTCTCTACCGCATACGCATTCAAGGAGGTGCAGGCACCCATGAGCGCCACGGCCAGTAGGCACACCACTTTGCGCCATGCGGGTCTCATGCCTCCTAGGATCCGGCTCCGACCAAGCGAAGACCTCATGAGAGCTTCCACATTGAGACCACCCAGAACTTGATACATGATGTCGATTCGCCAAATCAGAGCCGAAGCCAGCAAGAAGATGATGCGCTAAAGGAACCGAATATCAATGCAAGCGCTTTCCACGAATATCACTTAGCGACCGGGACGATCTCAAAGCGGGTCGCCACCGCGCCCAATAACGCCTCTCGATCATCGGTCGTCAAAAGATTCATGGCAAATGCCAACTTTCGTGGCGACTTGTCTGGCTTATCGTCGTGCCGCCGATAATGCACCAGGAGCACCTTCTTCTTACGTTCGACACGCTCCACTTCGCTATCGAGAATCGTGCGCGCCCGCGCCAAAGGGGCCGGCTGGAACACAAGATAGTCGGCTCCGATACGAGCAACGGGAGAGAAATGAAACCAGCACCCCATGCCCACCATGAGCCCGCCCATCCCGATGATCCCTACGGGAGCGGAGGGAACGCTCAGCAGCATAAACAAGCCAAGCGCCAGGGCAACACCACCGACACCCAGCATCAGACGCGCTTGTGTTTTGGCGTAAAATTCCTGCTCTTGTGAAATCGTCGACACGTTACTTCCCTCGATATCCGAATGCGTTTCAGCGTGAGTTTTCTTCAGCCAGTGCGCGGCGCTTGTCGAGCGAGGCATCATCACTCCGGCTGCTGGCACGGCGCGCCCCGTAGACAGTTATCAGCCCCAGCGGGACGAAGCAGATAGAGCCAATGATCACGAGGACGAAACCTGGTTTGTGCTTGCCGCTCCACAGCATCAGCGCGCCCAACAGAGCCACTAGCCAAGAGGCTCCGGTCAGGTAGATCAAGACATCCGGCACGGACTCACCGGGCTCCATATAGAGGCCATTGATCAAACCCAACCACCAAAGGAAGGTAATGCCCAACCCCAGAAAGACCGTTTTCATAGCGCTCTCCATCAAATAAAAGACTGACACACCCTGGCGAGCGGCAAATATTATCAGCCCTGCACCGACCCGCAACCAAAAGTTTATTTAAGACACAAGGAACGCAGAGAACAGCCTTTACATCATCCGACTTGTAGAAGATGCTGCCAGTTTCGCACTCGAGAACAATTATGACGGCTTCCACTGTCTCAGACTGATCCCTTCGCAGCCCGGCAAGACAACCAAAAACCAACACAACAGGAATACTTTATTGACTTCCAGAAAAACACCTCCTAAAAACTAAAACCCAACAAAACCCGAGTTCTCAAACACACTCTTGTTGAAACTTTCCTTTTCGAGCAGGCGCTTATAGAAAACATCATCACTCAAAAACTGGCCGATTCTTTCAGGCTCTGTCCAGACAGACGATCTTTCAGAATGAGAAGCACATGAGGCCTCAACAAATTCCGGCCACTTGGGCTCACGGCATGATTTCAAAGCCAACCACTGAGTAAGGACCAAGGAAAATACAAGCGGATAGTAAAAAAAGAAAAGCTTATGACGTAGAGACACCAAGAGAGGAGGAAGATTCGAAACAACTCTAACCAAACAATTTCTAAAACTCACTCGTGTCGAATAATAAATAAACTCATCTCCAGAGGTAGGGGCCGCATCTTGGGGGCCATGCTCCATATACTTTTCTAAGAAACACCAAAGAGACAATATGCGATAGACCTCGTCTCGATGAAAAAAATTCCCTACCGAAAAAGTGTCTACAATCGTAGCGCCATTTAACACATACCCTCTCAGGGTGCATACCTTGCCTGTTTCGTCCGTCCCTATATGCCAATACACATCCCTCCAATCTAGATCCAAGACCCCGCCAAACTCTTCGCTCCTGAACACAAAAACCTTACCCGTCATCCTGTTGAAGCGGACAGGAAAATACCTACAAGAAAAAAAGTCATATCTAAGATACGCTTGCCAGAGAAACCAGATTCCTCCACCTACGATAACGACAAAGATAAAAGCAAAAATTAGTAAAAATACAACATCGATTGATTGCGACAGATAATCAGACAAAAGCATAAAAAGGACCGAGGTTCCGCAAGCCAAAAGCACGAAGACTCCCAGTAGACAGACGACCGTTTTCGCCATTCCTCTTTGGCGCTCACTACAGTCTGTCATCTCGCAAAACTCAGAATTAAAACGAATAAGCGCACCATAAGGATCTGGTAGATAAGAAGAAGCCTTCTCCAGTAGAAAATGAGAGCGCATTTCTTCTTGAGATATGCGTCTATTGATCTTATGAGCTCTACATCGAGAGAACATGACCACACTCACTTTTCCCGATTGCAATATCGTACAGCAGGAAAGATTCTGCCTTGCAAAATAAAAATCAAACTGCGTCGCACCGGCGCTTCAAATCACCGCAAGCCCACTACACCTAAAAGGCAATAAAGTCGACATTTTATACAAACAAATTTCGCCATCATCGATTAGAGAGGACTATCTCCGGACCACACTCATCGATAATTTCTTGGGACCACTGCGGCACTTTGCAATACTTGCAGCAAAAGTAATGACCTGCACCACCAACCACCTTGGGAATAAAGGTGACCACACTCATCAAAACAGACATCAGCTTAATGACTAGCGATTTTGACTTTACCTTAGGGTCAACAACTTCCATTGCCTGTCTGAAACTAGGCTTGAGGGAAACATAATCGTCTTCTTTGGGCGCATCCAAGCTACCAACATCCTGCAAGGTCATAAACTGACGAACATACTCGAATTGGTAGCTCAACCAACGCTCCGTCATGCTCCCAGTAACATGGCCCAAATTAATCATTTCTTTGCCAATAGAAAAACTATCCAGCACACCATCGTACTCATTCAATACATAACCGCGCACCTCATAGTCTCGCCCCTCGGGCCCACCTGCCCGTTTTGGCACGATACAAAAGGTACAGCGACGCCAAGAATAGGTGACAGGTTGGCCATCATGAATACCAAAAAAGTGAACATTCCCCGTGCGGCGATTAAAGACAACGGGATAGATAGCGTAACGCTTCACCTCTTGCCTAGCCAGCCATAAAAACCCTGCTGCAGACGGGAGTGTTACCAATGCGATAAAAGGTATCACCCAGTAAGGAGCAAGCGGAAAGAAAAACGGCATACTGCCAAAAAAAAGAAACCCCGCCAGAAACATCACTGCCCCTAGGCTGGCCCAGCTAAGATAAATGCCGCGCCGCTGGAATTCGGAGTCAGCAACTACTAATAGTTCATTACTGAAAAATAGCGTCACTTGGGCAGCCCGCGCCTCGTCGGCAGCTGGAGTGTCTAACGAAAAGCGAACCTCCTTACTACGAGGAAGCTCGAATTGGTACTTAGGGATCATCCCCAGGCTTTTCAAAACCTGAACTCGCCTTTTCATATGCCTCACCATAGCATCGACTGACTTCTCGGGCATCCAAACAAGCAGAGCATGGCCACCCATGCATATTGGACATGCAGCAGCACCAGGATTTTAAAAAACAAGCGCGGCGGGCCGACATCCTATACTACTCGTGCTAGCTCGCCCTACAAAACGAGATCTCTAGCGATTAGAGAGAACTATCTCAGGACCACACTCATCGATAATTTCTTGGGACCACTGCGGCACTTTGCAGCACTTGCAACAAAAGTAATGCCCCGCACCACCAACCACCTTGGGAATAAAGGTGACCACACTCATCAAAACAGACAACAGCTTAATGACTAACGATTTTGACTTCACCTTAGGATCAACGACTTCCATTGCCTGCCTGAAACTAGGCTTAAGGGAAACGTAGCCATCTTCCTTAGGTGCATCCAAGCTACTAATATCCTGCAAGGTCATAAACTGACGAACATACTCGAACTGGTAACTCAACCAACGCTCCGTCATGCTCCCAGTAACATGACCTAAATTAATCATTTCTTCGCCAATAGAAAAGCTATCCAGCACACCATCGTACTCATTCAACACATAACCGCGCACCTCATAGTCGCGCCCCTCGGGCCCACCTGCCCGTTTTGGCACGATACAATAGGTACAGCGACGCCAAGAATAGGTGACAGGTTGGCCGTTATGTATGCTAAAAAAGTGGACATTTCCCGTGCGACGGTTAAATGCAACAGGAGATATAGCATAGCCTTTAACTTCTTTCCAAGCCAGCCAAAAAAAGCCAAAAGCTAGAGGCAATCCCATCAGTGCAAAAACAGGTATCACCCACAAAGGCATGGGGGTGTAAAATGGAAAGCTAGCAAAGAAAAAGAAAAGGCACAAAACAACCACCCCTCCACCCCCACACCAGCCAAGATAAATCCCTCTCCGCTCAAACTCAGAATGGGCGACTTCAAGCACCTCGTTACTATGTAATAGTGTGAGACGAGAAGGCCGAGCATCGTCAGCAGCCGGTTCATCTAGAGAGAAACGCCGTTCCTTGCCGTCAGCAGGGAGCTCGAATTGATACCTAGGTATCATGCCCATTGCTTTTAGAATTTGACTTCGCTTTTTCATAACTCACCCGTTAAAAACCTTATCGAGTTCTTTCTGTGATTCTTTGATCGTTGGGTACCTCTCACCGCTGCCATAAAGGCAATGGCTCAACCACTGTTGAGCTGCGGAGTCCAGCAACAAACCTATCAAGAAGCCAATCACCAGCATTGCTATAATCACAAACATGCCAACCAAAGAGAACATGCCTGCAACCAAAGCAGTAACACCAAGAGCAAAATTACCGAAGGCCGAAAAGGTATAAAGCACAGCCAAACCGACATTACCTTCAACTGCTGATTCATAAGCGTTCACAACGTCATACACACAAAACACAAAGGCCACACCCGCACCTAGAAAACGGCCAATCTTGCCCACAGTATTGAAAAGGCTTTTGGTGCCATCTGAGAATTGTTGACCAGCCGCTACCAGCCCTTTCACACCTGTTTCTACTGTCTCGCACAGGCCACCGACGACACCGGCCAGTGAGGCCCAAAATTTTACCGATAGCTCGCGGCGACTGAATGAATTGGCATTATCCAGCGCCTTGCCCGCGTAGTACCAGGAGATGCCCGAAAAGAACAAGGAGACCGCATTCATTCTGACTTCGCCATTCATGGCTTGCTGGAAGCCCGGCATGATGCCTTCGCGAATGTTACGCGGGGTCAGAACGATAGGCTCACGAGAGCGCAAGATTCTCTCCGCTGTCGCGCGCCCGGCCCCCTGGCCGTCACCGATTGCCGCCAGGCGTGCGCGATCCACGAACACGAAGTGCTGAGAGCCGATCTGGTCGTATTGGCCTGTTCTTTTTAGCATCTCTCGCAGCGCACGCTGCATCTGAAGTCGGCTGGGCCGTTTGTTCGCCGGGATGGCCAGACGCATTTCCTCGGCCAGAAGATTGACGAACTGCGTAGGCGTGCCCCTCAAGGGGCGCTCCACAATCCATTGGTCGGTGGAGAACATCGATGCCATCAGATAGAGGTTCTTCGCAGTGCCGTCGACACCCTGGGAGAGTAACTTGGCAACCGGCGCCCCGGAATGATAGATCAGCCTGGTGAAGGCGTTGCGCCCCGCGGTTTCACTCGTTTCCGGGTTCAGCATCGCTTTGGCGCTTTTCTGCCATGCGGCGTTGAATTTGTCGAGAATCGTTACAGCGCTTTGTACGGTCAGGGGCGGCGCGCTATCGATCTCCGCCAGGTGGTCATCCTGGTTGTGCCCGAGGCTTCGTAGTAACGGGTTTTCAGGGTCGGTGGGGTTACCCGCACTCGCCCAGGTCCTCAGTATTTCGGCACACTCCTCCCGATCAGCGGCATCGTCGATGCAGTCGACGAAGTGGTTGACGTAATTCACCCCGGAATCGAGTTCGTCCGTCCGATAATCCGACGAGAAGATCCTTTTCAGATCGGGAGAGTCCAGCCAGGTCGCGTGATCTTGAGAGAGCGGTATGTCTATCGACTCGGAATCAGCTTTGAGAGTTTCCTTGACACTTTGATAGTCGTCTTCGATTTGCTTGTCAGTCCGCGCCAGGAACTTCTGCCCTTCCCGGGTTTCCTCCCAGGCAGCCTCCCGGACCTCCTTGATACTCTCATCGGTCAGTCGCTCAGAGGTGGCCTCCTTGTGCGCTATCCTGTCTGCAATAATGTCGTTTTCTTTTTGTAATTCATCTCTGAATCGCAGCTGATGCTCACTCGGGCCTACCATTTCGATCCGCGCGTTGATTTGCTGCAACTGTAGCTCATTGTATTCCAGCATTTCTGGATCACGCAGCAGCACGGATTGCCGTTGACGCTTTTCGGCTTGGTTCCCCACTGACTCGCGTATGGTTTGTATCCCCGCCCAGGATGATAGCCGCCAACTGAAACGCTGCAGCGACGCTGACACCGCTTGAATCTGCTCGGCGTTGAGCTCGACGGTGATACCCCGCGGGTCGTGAGTCGCGAAGAGAATGGCACGGCCCTGCGATTTACGCTCGGCTGTCTCGACCAGGTCGTCGGCTTCGATGGCGCGCCAGTGGAACGGATAGGCGGATTCGAACTCAGCGGTGTTGTGAGGATCATCCTCATCGGCCACGATGCTGCGAAAGCTTTGCCACGCGTTGTGCCGATATTCGCTCACCCAGTCACTCACCGCTGACAGCGGCGCGGTGTGTGGCTGGCCAGAGGCGGGGGAGATACACAGAGACGGGTTGAGCGACTGCATGCGTGCCGAGGGGTCCTGGGCGATGCGGGCGCGGATGCTCTCGTCCCAATCGGTATCCGAAAATGCCAACCAGGCCTGGGTGATCTTCTCTGGCTGGCTGATGGTCACGCAGCGCGCCATCTGCCAGTCGCTCGAACGTCGGCACGCCTCGCTTTTTTCCATGTTGGGCGTCAGGTGGCCGTCGAGCGGTATCGGCATGAAGTTGCTATCGCTGGTGACGCGATATTTGCGCCATATCACGCCATCGGCATCGCCACTGGGGAAGTGCATATAGAAATAGCCAGCGCGCATGCTGCGTAGAATATAGGTCGCACGCTGCATGGCTTTATCCAGAACGCCCTCACCGAAATTGCCGCCACTGGTGATGGGTGCCAGGCCGCTGATGCTATGGGCATGGCTCTCTGCGATCGCCGAATAACGCACCGGCAGAATCACCAGACCTGGGGACTTCTGGCACATCTGACAGTCGCTGCAACCGCCGGTCTCGGCAGAGGTATCGGTGTTTCCACCGGACGTATTGGCGACCGCCGCCGCAACCGCTTCGTTGATGTCTGGAATCGCACTCATGCTACGTCGTTTCCCGGTTGGTCAGTTGTTCCTGAATGGTTTCCCAGCGGGCCTGAGGCCAATTGCCGGTCACGTGTCGATAGGCTGCACCACCACTCGCCAAAGCAATGGCGTTTGCGATATCGGGGTGCCGGATGATGTCGGGGTGGATCAACAACTCATGCAGCGCCAGCGCGACGCGATCTTGCAGATCACGCAGCCCTAGCGCTTGCCCATGGTCCAGACAGGCGGCAACCCGTTTACCGGCCTCGCGGTCGTCGCGTGGTGCCTGGGGGTCGTGAGCGCGCCACTGCTGCAGGCAGGCGCGCAGGGTGGGCAGCTCATTCAAGCGGCGCGTCTGGGTGTCGTCGAGTGTCAGCCGCAGCCAGTGAGGCGCTTGCGGCTCATTGTCGATCTCGACCCACTGCGACGACGCATCCAGAAACGCCCAACGTGAGATTCTACCCAACAGGGAGTGCAGCTGATCCTGAGCAAGAATCCAGCGGAGATGCGTCATGACGCGTGGGTCGAAGTAGCGGCAATACATCCAGCGCGATGCGGGCGTAGCCGCAAGGCAGTACCGGCTCAACTGGTCTCTGAGCACGTCCGCTTCGACGTCGGCCCAAAGCAGCGCGCAGACCGACGGCGGCATGCCACGCCGCGAGACGTTTTGCGCCTGCGCTCTGAGCGTCTCCAACGAGGCCTTGCCGATGCGATAAAGATGCGGCGTCAGCCCATGCAGGTCCGGCCTGCGCCGTGGCAACAAGGCACCGAGAGGCTCGCAGTCGTCACCGAGCGCCAGTGGCCCGTTCAAGTGATCGTGCAGCAACCAAGCCGTCATCACAGCACCTCAGCCATCCACCAGCGATGAACCACGGTTCGCGGCGCCCTGGTGCTTCGTCGCGCAGTCTGACCCCTCCGGCAACTCGGGCATGGCCGCGTCCAGGTTCGCGGGCCCACCGAAGACGTGCTGGGCACCCTTGATATCGATCTTGCCGGGGCCGTGGACGTCGATATTGCCGCCTTCGATACGGATGTAACCGCCACCACTGTTCAGCAGGATGCCGTTAGCGGCGTTGATCTCGACCCGCCCTTCGGTGGAGGTGATCTTGACGTCCTTCTCGGCGGTCAGCGCCATCTCGTCGCTCTGCGCCTGCACTTCGACCTTGCCGCGGGCGGCGAACAGCTTCATACCGGCGCGGTAGACGAACAGCGAGAGCTTCTCGGAGATCGAGGCGACCAGACTCTTGCCGGTGGCCACGTTGACGTCCTCGCCGCTGGAAACACTCAGCGAGCGGCCCTGGGCCAGGTGAGTCGATTCCGGCGTGCTCAGCGTAATACCGGCGGGCGAGGCCATATGCAGCCAGGGCGCTTTCATGCGTGCCGCTTCGCCACGGCCG